>NZ_JAZETR010000005.1:0-299055 GCF_036864375.1 Alteromonas sp. S167 | reverse complement strand
CTAGCGTTTTAATTTCTCCGTTTCAAAACTCAGCGTTATTGATTTAATGGAAGTCTCTAGAGGGAAGTGTGATGTCTTCCAACCAAGGGGTACGATCAATAAGTTTCCCTGCAATAATATGAATAACGCCCTCTTTTGAGCATTCTATAATACCGTTCACTTGTAGTAGTTTTGCTTTTAAGAATGTTTGCTGCTGAGCACGTGCTGTGGCCTGCCAGACAACTACATTCATATTTCCGCTATCATCTTCCAAAGTCAGAAAAGTTACACCCGCAGCAGTACCAGGGGCTTGTCTGCCTGTTACAGCGCCAAGTACCTTAACTACCGATTTATTCTTTTTACCCTTTAAAGTATTCGACCAGCTAATATTGTTAAGTTTATGCTTTTTCTTTAGCAGTGTGATTGGATGATTTTTTACAGAAAGACCGGTAGAAGCATAGTCCTCTAACAGGTTGTCTGCGTCAGAGGGTTGTTTAGATAAGCCATCATTGTGTAAGTCTGCATGCTCTTCAAACAGCGGTAATGAACCCTGAGTGTCCATCATCTTCCAACGCGTCTCGTATCTATTACCACTTATACTCTTAAGCGCATCAGCGCTAGCCAGTGCCTGAAGGTCGCTGCGTGTTAAGCCCAACTGTTGAATTTCATGCATGGCTACATAACCATGAGTAGGGCGATAGGTAACAACAACAGATGCGCCTGACTCACTTAGCCCTTTTATAAGACATAACCCCAACTGAATTTCCTTCTGCAGACCATTTAAAACCATGGTGTGCTCAACACTCGATTGATTAACACAAGGTGCGTGTACAGTGATTCCATGGCGCTTTGCATCTTGCATGAGTTGAGAAGGTGAGTAGAAGCCCATAGGCCAGCTATTTAGTAGCGCAACATAGAATTCGACAGGGAAATAGTACTTAAGCCAACAAGACACATAGGCAAGTACAGCAAAAGATGCCGAATGTGACTCTGGAAAGCCATAGCCCGCAAACCCTTTAATTTGTTCAAAGAGGTTATGGGCAAAGTTAGGGTCGTAACCTCTATCGGTCATCCCTTTAATAAGCTTGTCTCTAAACTCGAAAATACGTCCGTCTTTTTTCCAGCTAGCCATTGCTCGTCTTAGCTGATCGGCTTCACCGCCACTAAATCCAGCGCCCACCATAGCAAGCTGTATAACTTGCTCTTGAAATATAGGGACGCCCATTGTGCGGGCCAGTACACGTTCAACGTCTTTTGAAGGGTATGTGATAGTTTCATTGCCATGGCGGCGAATAAGGTAAGGGTGCACCATATCACCCTGAATTGGCCCAGGTCTTACTATGGCTATTTGTACAACAAGGTCGTAATAGGCACGGGGCTTAAGCCTTGGCAACATAGACATTTGAGCTCGAGACTCTATTTGAAATACGCCCACAGTATCGGCTTTACAAATCATATCGAATACTTGTGCGTCATCTCCTAGCTTAGTGATAAAGGGAATGCTCACGTCTACAGGGTATTGTTTATTAATAAGCTCGAAAGTACGCCTAATTGCACTTAGCATTCCCAAGGCCAATACATCTACTTTCAATAACCCCAGTGTTTCAATATCGTCTTTGTCCCACTGAATAATGGTTCGCGCTTCCATGGCGGCATTCTCAACAGGCACTAAATCGTAAAGTGGCCCTGCACTAATAACAAAACCACCAACGTGTTGCGACAAATGCCGCGGTGTACCTAACAGCGCCTCGGTTAATGTAATTAGCTGCGTTACTTTGGGGTCTTCTGCATTAAGGCCCAAATTGGCTAGTTGAGACTTCCACGGAATAACGCTGTCTCTGCGGTTAATTTGCTTTACGATAAAGTCGAGCTGAGACTCACTAAAACCGAGTGCTTTTCCTACATCTTTAAATGCCGATTTAAAGCGATAGCAAATAACTGTAGCAGCAATAGCTGTGCGCTCTCTGCCATACTTTTCGTAAATATATTGAATAATCTCTTCACGTCGTTGGTGTTCGAAGTCAACGTCTATATCCGGCGGCTCATTACGTTCTTTTGAAATAAAACGCTCGAACAGTACGCTAATTTGTCGTGGATCGACGGCGGTAATTTCAAGGCAATAACATACGACCGAGTTGGCTGCAGAGCCTCGCCCCTGATACAAAATATGCTGCCGCTTAGCAAATTGTACAATGTCGTAAATGGTTAAGAAAAAGTATTCATACTCTTGCTCTTCAATCAGTTTGAGTTCTTTCTCAATAATGGCACGTATGTCTGGCGTAATGCCTTCTGGGAAGCGTATTTTTATTCCGGCCTCAACACGCTCACGTAAATACGAAGTAGGCGTGTAGCCATCGGGCACAAGCTCCGCTGGATATTGATATTTCAGCTCGCTTAATGAAAAAGAAAATTGTGCGGCTAGTGTGTTGGTATTCGCTACCCACTTTTCAGGGTATAGCTTTTGTATTTTAGGCAATGTTCGCAAACTACGCTCAGCATTACTTATGGCATTTCTGCCAATGCGTTCTACAGTAGTATGTGCCTGTGTGGCATGTAAAACATGTTGTAATGGCAGCTTGTCGGCATGGTGCATAAGTACACCCGTACACGCAATAACCGGAAATGCATAGGTGGCCTGTAGCTGATTATAATGAGCGAAACGATGGTGATCGCGTCCGTCCAATAAACGCTGTGCACCAATATAGGCATCTATTGCGGTGTGGTTTTGTAGCCACTCTCCCCAGTGCTTATCTTTCTCCTCATTGCCATTGGGAAGCCATATTAGTTTACAGTGTTTAATGGTACGCAAATCCCATTCTGCTAACTGATACTCGCCTTTTTCTGAACGACGTCTTGCGTTGGTGATAATACGGCAAAGCTCGCTGTAAGCCTTTTTATTGGGGCACAAAAGTATAAAACTCAAAGCTTCATCAAAAACAAAGTAACTACCCACAATAAGTTTTATAGGTAGGCGCTGTCGTGTGATTTCATCGAAAGCACGCACTACGCCGGCCACTGAGCACTCATCGGTAATAGCTATAGCGTCGTAGCCTAAAAAGGACGCTGTGGTAACCAGCTCTGCAGGTGATGAAGCACCGCATAAAAAACTGTAATGGCTTTGACAAAAAAGCTCACTGTATTGCATTTGCAGCTCTCATAACTTACGTAGCGTTAGCAAAAAACACCTTGCGCCCACCATGCAGCATTTTCATCTTTAAAAATTAGCATGCGTACTCCCTGCGATGTTTGTGCAATAAAGTAGTCTCGTTTGTGGTCGGTATTGTGCCACCATTCGCTGTTAAGCCTGACGGGCCCAAAGCAAACCTGTGTGGCCTGCGTTAGAGGCTTTGGTGGGGTGAAAGTAAAAGTAGGTACTATATCGCTTTGATAAGGTTGGTTAGCCGTATTGCTTTGTGTCACTGTCATGCCATCAAATTGATGGCTGTCTGCGGCAGCAGGTTGATAGGTACTATTATCGCCTAGCTTTGCGTTTAGTCGTCCAATAAGTTGCTTTTGTGCTACCTCGTTGAAGCGATGATTAAAAAAGTCGCCGTTATCACTGTCGATGTCTTCAAATGATTTGCAGCTTAAGGTAAGTCCTACGGCGGGCTCTGGCAGCACTGCGTTTTCTATTTTCAATGTTACTAGTGTTAGCCAGCCTTGGGCAGACGCTTGGGGCATTGCGGCTTGTATGGCAATATCCATTACGGGCGCTTCACGGAAGTGAATACTGAAAGTAAGCGCCGAGGTATATAGATTTCTTGCGCGTAGATAATGTGAAAGACGTTCTAGCTGCTGAGTAATAAAAGGGTGTAAATGCTGTGTATTTTCTATATCAAAAGGCAGCTGTATAAAGTTGTCGAAATGGGTTTGTGGTCTAAATAGCGATGCTTTTGGGAATATTTCACCGCGCAGTGCCGTTAAGTAAATAATGGTATTGTTGTCGAATCGACGACCTAATTCATGCACTGGCATAGCCAGCAGGTCGTGTACTTTTGTAATGCCTACTCTTGCGAGTGCTTCAACAACTTTAGGAGCAAGTGCCGTTTTAGATAAATGGCAACTTTCAAGCGCGCGCTTAATATCGTCATGATGCTCGAAGTATGTATTAACGCCATGTGTCGCTAGTACTTTTGCTGCTTCAACCGACCACGCTGTTGCAAACTGATAAGACGTATTTGCATGCATTAATTCACGCGTTAATGTTTTCCATAGCGCAGCATGACCACCGTAATAGTGCGTTAAGTTATCAAGCCTAATGGCCATACCGTTATGGCTATCTAGTACGATATCTGATGCCAGCGGATACAGCCGATGCGCTAACTGTATTAATAGATCGCTTTCAGTGCTCTCATTGAATGGAATAATATTTACGTTAGGGCACAATGCTGCCGCTTGCGCTAGTCCATGACCTACCTCTATGCCTGCTTTCCTAGCATCGTCATTTAGCTGTTTGATACCATTATTTTTTTCACAGTACACAATAACGGGTTTATCAGCAGATGAACCTAGCTGTTGAGTAATAGCTAGCTGATGCTGATCGAGCGTTAACTGATAGTAATAAAGGTAGGCCCACAGCATAGCTAGTTCACAGAATGTAATGCATGATCCGCCAACTTGTTATGCTCCATAGCCCATTTAATCGCATGATTGTCGGGGGTCCAGTTGTGGGAAATTGTTATGTTGCTTGTTGGCCATCCGTGCCGTTGCTTACGTACATCAGCTGTTACTGTAGATGCCTGTGCCTGCAAAGATAGTTCGAGTGTAATGGGCAATGCATGGGGCATACTGCCATGCTCCTGATTTACATTGGCGCATTGCGGTGATGTATACAGTAAACACAACGCATCATTGTGCGTTGCGGCAACTTGTAAACGTCTGGCCGCTTTTGTACAAACACGGTTACTCCACAATATTACGCAATGACAAGCTGTACTTTTTAAGCATTGCTCTGCTGCCCACAGTGATTCCTGATCGGCGGGTGTATTAACAACAAGCACTTGTTGTAAATCTAAGCCTAAGTTTGCTAACCATGGCGCTTGTAATTGTCCTGGTGGGTTAATAAACACCACCATTTTGTGCGTGCGATGCTTACACAATACGTGCTTAAACAAAGACAACTCGCCAACACCTGTTAATGACGAAATACGCACTAACCCCGACGAAGCTACTCCGCCATTAAGTGCGCTATCAAGGCGAGCAAAGCCGAGTGAAAATTTGGCTTCACTGTTTTTCTTCTCTCGCGCCCGCCAGACATGCGGGTGCTTACTTAATGTTGATAATATTTCAGTCATGGCATTCAAAATAAACTGTATTTTTATACAGTATTATAGTGAGCCAATATTCCTTTTCAAGATAAAACCCTGCTAAGTAAGACAAGAGAGTGGCAATTTGGCTTTAACTTTATGAAAAGCTTAAGAAGGTAAAAGATTAAATTTAGTAGAAAGAAAAAAGCCACGCTAAAAAGCGTGGCTTATAAAAAAGTAAAGTTATGAGGTAAAGTTATGAGGTAAAGTTATGAGGTAAATTTACAAGACAAGTTAAGCGTTATTTTTCTCTTGTGACTCTGGCTGCTCTACATTGCTCGATTTAGTGGTACCCGTTACCGATGCGGTTACTGCCTGACAAAAAGCAATAAAACCGTCGGCTGTGTTTTTTGACCACGCCATACGAATATTACCAGGTAGCGCTTTAACAACTTCTTTTATTACCTCTAGGGTAATATCTTCATTTGCCAGTACTTTGTTTAAAGACTCTTCCAGCGAGTCGCCTTTTTCACAGCATGTCATTACTATGGTTGAAAAATTGCGCATCAGAGGGCTGAGTGCGTTGTACTGCTCTTGATTAATAAGGCGGCTTTTGTAGGCACTTTCAATACGTGAAGATAAGCTCTTTTCCAGTGCGTCTGTTACCATTACCAAGTTGTGATAGGCGTAATTAATCTTGCTGTTGGTTTGCTTGTTAGTATGACGTGAAAGCGCTAGTTCTTTTTGTAAGTTCTGTGCGCGTAGCACAAAATAAATTAACGCTAGAATAAGTATTCCAATAACACTGAATGCGACAACCATGCTTATTGAGCCTTTTGTTCTTCTATAAATTTATTAATATGCTGCTCTAATATAAAGAGTGGTACCGAGCCGTTTTCTAATACCGCACGGTGAAACTTGCGCACGTCAAATTGCTCGCCTAGTGCTTCTTCAGCCTTGGCGCGTAACGCCTTAATTTTTATTTCACCTATTTTGTAAGATAGCGCTTGTGCAGGCCATGAAATATAGCGGTCTATCTCTGTATTTACGTTGTGTTCAGAAAGCGCCGTGTTTTCCATCATATAGTTAACAGCCTGCTGACGGCTCCAACCCATGGTGTGCATACCGGTATCCACGACTAGACGACATGCTCGCCACATTTCATAACTTAGGCGACCAAAGTCGTCATAGGGATCTTCGTAAATACCAGCTTCAATACCTAAAAATTCAGAATACAGACCCCATCCTTCACCGAACGCTGAAATATAAGTGTTGCGGCGAACCATCGGTAAGTCTTCAAGTTCCGCAGCAAGTGAAATTTGCAGGTGATGACCCGGTACGGCCTCGTGTAATGTTAAAGCAGGTAGGGCATACAAAGGGCGTTTATCAAGCGCGTATGTATTTACCCAGTAATACCCCGGCTGGTCGTCACGACTTGGGTGAATGTAGCGGCCTGTGGTGTACTTTGGCGCAATACTGTCGGGTACTGGAGCAACGCCATAAGGTGTTCTAGGAAGGTATTCAAACAGTGCTGGCAGCTTTGCATCCATCTTTTTGGCGATAAAGGATGCCTCTTTTAGCAGTTCTTCTGCACTGGTTGCGTAAAACTGTGGGTCTTCACGTAAAAAGGCGATGAAATCGTTAATATCGCCATCAAACTGAAGTTCATCCACAATGCTCTGCATTTCATTTCGAATGCGTTTTACTTCAGATAAGCCAAGTTGATGTATGTCCTGTGGCGTCATATCAGTAGTGGTGTAGTGCTTGGCTCTATTAGCATAATACGCCACACCATTTGGCCAATTGTTTGCTGCTATATCGCTTCGCGCATTGGGAATGTACTGCTCTACCATAAAATCATAAAACCGCTGGTAGGCAGGAAGTACTCTGTTTTCAATAGCGCTTACACCTTGCTGGGCTAACCGCTGTGTCTCAGCCTTAGTGAAGTAGTCTGGAAAGCGTTTAAACGGTGCATAAAAACCGCTTTCGGTAGCATCATCAACAATATAAGCTGCAATCGATTCTTCGAAGCCCTGCATAACGACTTTGGGTTGTGTATAGCCTTCTTCCAGCGCTTGCTGCATATACGCTATCTGCTGATTAAAGTAAGGTGCTAATGCATTTAGGCGACTAATATAAGCGTCGTAGTCTTCTACTTGTTTAAATGTAGACATATTCGGCAGTGAAGCCATTGCGCCATGAAAACCATATTCGGAATTAATTGGCACAAGGTAAGCGCGGTACGTGTACTCATCGACATAGTTAGCTAAACGATACTGCTGCATTAACAAAGCGATATACGCTTGGGTCGACAAATTCTCTTCGTTGTAGTTAGAAAGCGCTTTCTGAAAGCTACGCCACTGTGTGTTTTGCTTTGCGAGCCCCTCTGGCGAAATATCTGGAAGTAAATGGGCCGATTCGCCATGACCCTGTCGTGATGCAAGAAGAGGAGACACCGAAAGCTCGTACTGCCAAATATCATCTAGAAGCTGATACAAGCTTTCATCATTATATGGCTTTGCAGATAGGCCAACGCTGCCGATAAGTAGTAGTGCTGCTAAAACGTAGCGATACATAGTGTCCTCCGGTAACCTTTACCGGAAATCGGTGGTTACTCTTTCGTTGGTGTATATATTGGACTAGGGAATGTAGCTACTTTATCAGATTTATTTTCTAATTTAGTAATTTTGGCAGAACCTTTTTTCTTTACTGCGTCAATGCGCAAAATATTGTGCATTGGAACGTAAGTTTTTGTTACGTCTGAAAATTCAGATTTAAGTCTTTCATGGCTAGGATCTACAACTACGCTAGTGTGGGTGTCCCATACAAATTCGCCAATTTCAACAAAGCCGAACAATGCACCTTGAATTAAGGTTTTTACATACAGTTCGTAACGTTCGCCGTTGCTAATAAATTGCACTCTGTAAAGGGTGTCGTCTTGTGACATGTGCTGCTCTTAACTCTTACTAATAATGATAGAAAACGATGGCTTAATAGCCTCATTTCATACGTGGTAATAGGAATTATGATTTTACAATGACACTAAAATACGGGCAATGGCATGAAACATGTGTTGAACGTTACGCTACACAATAGCCACAACACTAGCTGCTGCGTTATTATGTTATCTAAAACATATAATGGTGAACCACAATGATAAAAAAACTCCTTATTGGTAGTGCATTGACGGCTATGAGCTTAGCGTCAATTGCACACGACCATACCGCGACAGACAATACTTTTGCTCCTGATACTCAGCGTATCAAGTCTCATCTATTCTTTTTAGCTGATGACTTACTAGAGGGTCGTGATACTGGCTCTCGAGGACACGAAATTGCGGCATTGTATATTGCCACTGAGTTCGCCAAATATGGCCTGAAACCAGCGGGCACAGATGGCTACATTCAAGATGTTACGTTTAGAAAAGCTAATCTCATCCAAGAGTCGCCAGTATTTACCTTCACGCAAGACGGCGAAACGACAAGTTTTGAATACCCGAAAGAGTACCTTGCAGGCCCAAGCTTACTAAGCACCGATGCTCACGTAAAAGGTGAAATGGTATTTGTGGGTTACGGTATTGTTGCAGATGAGCTGTCGCATAACGATTACAAAGACCTTGATGTACAAGGCAAAATTGTTGTGACTTTAGCGGGTAAGCCAAGTGACTTCCCATCGGAAGAAGGGGCACACTTTGCTTCTGGATACCAAAAGCAAAAGTATGCAGTAGAAAATGGCGCTATTGGAATGATTACCATTACTACGCCTAAGAACGAGAAAGTGCGCCCGTATCAAAGTCGCTTGAACTACATTCACACACCACGTATGGCATGGCTAAATGATGAAGGTGAGCCAGCAAACAGCTTTGCGCAGCTAAAAGGCGGCGCATACTTGAGCGAAGGCGCGGCACGTAAGTTATTTAACGGTGCTAAGCAAAGCCTAGATGAAATTTATGCACAGCTTAATGCCGACAAAGTACCTACAGGCTTCGCGCTAAACGGTGTTGTTGATATCAGCAAGAAAAGCACGCACGACACCATCACTAGCCCTAACGTAGTAGGTATTCTTGAAGGTTCTGATCCAAAGCTTAAAGACGAGTACGTTGTATTCTCTGCGCATTCAGACCATATTGGTTTTGCTAAAACTGTGAAGAAAGACAACATTAATAACGGTGCTATGGACAATGCGTCAGGTACTTCCGTTATGTTAGAAACGGCGCGTTTGTTTAGCGAAATGGAAGAAAAGCCGAAGCGCTCAATTCTGTTTGTATCGGTAACAGGTGAAGAGAAAGGCCTATTGGGCGCAGATTATTTTGCACGTAACCCAACTGTGCCAGTAACGTCAATGGTTGCTAACGTAAACCTTGATATGCCAATTTTAACCTATGAGTTTGCTGACGTTATTGCCTTTGGTGCAAATCATAGCGATCTTCAAGCGTCGGTAGAAAAAGCAGCAGCAAACGCTGACATTCAATTAAGCCCAGATCCATGGCCTGACCAAGCACTATTTACGCGCTCAGATCACTATGCGTTTGTTAAGCAAGGTGTACCTGCTGTATTTATGGTACCTGGTTTGAAGTCGAAAGATCCGGAAGTAGATGGAAGTAAAGTGTTTGGCCAGTTTTTATCAACGCATTACCACAAACCAAGTGATGATATTAACCAGCCATTTAACTGGAAAGCTGCGGAAACGTTCACTAAGGTAAATGCACAAATTGGTTGGACATTAGCTAACCAAGAAGACAAGCCAAAGTGGAATGAAGGTGATTTCTTTGGTAATACATTTGCTAAATAACAGCTTATGTTGTTCCTGAGCTTCAATAAAAAAGGCGTCATATCGACGCCTTTTTAATTAGATAAACATTTGCTTAAATGCATTCCACTGTTCGTTAAACTGCTCAGTGGGTTTTCGCGTAAAACCGCTTCGAATAAAACCGTTAATACGTCCATCGGTATAGCAAATCAGCATATTCGCGATAATTGCTTCATCGGCCGATAGCGTTTTACCTTCTCGTAGCTTGCGTTCTCGAAGTACCTGTTTTAGCTGTGTTTCAAGGCGCTCATACAGCTTGGCTATACGTGCACGCAAACGCTCTTGTTCGCCCATTAGCGCATCGCCATTCAATATACGTGTAATGCCAGGGTTCTTTTCTGCGAAGCCAAGAATAAGGTGCAGAATGAGTTGGCAGCGAGTAAGAGAATCTTTTTCTTCATTCACAATCTTGTTTATACGAGTGAATAAGGTTTCTTCGATAAACTCAATCAAGCCCTCAAACATACGTGCTTTACTAGGAAAGTGACGATATAGGGCGGCTTCAGATACCCCCACTTTTTCTGCAAGTTTAGCCGTAGTAATACGTTGACCTGGGCTGGTTTCTAGCATTCCAGCAAGTGCTTGCAGAATCTGAGCTCTGCGATTTGTTTTTTTGACTGCAGGCATGACGAAAGTATTTCCTCCGCGACCGAGTGAAACACACTCGGACTCCATGTTAAGTTGGCTTGAACCAATATGTTGTTATTTATTATTTTTATTATCGACACCAATGCAGTGTCGGTTAGTTTTTCCGCGTAGCTGAATATTGTTTTGCAACAATGGCAAGCAACTGTGTTGCAAGTTCTGCTTTACTGGTTGCTGGTAGCTTTTCATCGCCGTCACGCCAAATAACGTGAAGCGCGTTTTTATCGCTATTAAACCCTAAACCTTCAGCTGTAATATCGTTCGCCGCTATCATATCGAGGTTTTTCTTAGCTAGCTTGTCGCGCGCATAAGCCTCTACATCTTGGCTTTCTGCAGCGAAACCTACGCAAAATGGTCTGTCTTTTCGAGCAGACACAGTAGCTAGAATATCAGGGTTTTTTATAAAAGTAAGTGTTAACTCATCGCCGGTTTTCTTTATTTTATTATCAGCAATGGTTGTTGCCTTGTAGTCAGCTACCGCAGCAGTACTGATAAAAATATCTGTTGAAGGCACTAATGCCTCGCAAGCAGCTAACATATCGTCGGCGCTTACTACATCTTTTCTACTACATAGGGTTGGCGTAGAAAGCGCAACCGGACCCGCTACAAGTGTGACATTAGCACCAGCTTGTGCAGCAGCCTCTGCAATGGAAAAACCCATCTTTCCAGAGCTATGGTTTGAAATATATCGAACCGGATCTAGCGGTTCTCTTGTAGGGCCTGCCGTTATAGTGATATTAAGCCCTTGTAATAAGCCAAGTTTCGCAACGCGCTCTGTTGATTTAACAAACGTATCGTTAACGAATTCAGCAATGACCAACGGCTCTTCCATTCTGCCAGCACCTACGTCGCCGCAGGCTTGCTCTCCACTTGCTGGCCCGATGAAATGAACGCCATGTTCGCGCAAAATATCGATATTTACAGTGGTAGCATGCGCTTTCCACATTTGTTGATTCATTGCTGGGGCAATAAATATCTTTGCCGTAGTTGCAAGGTACAAGGTGGTTAGAAGGTCATCAGCCATGCCATGTGCCAGTTTTGCAAGCGTATTTGCTGTAGCCGGTGCAATTAACAAAATGTCTGCCCATTTTGCCAATTCAATATGACCCATTGCAGCTTCTGCTGCAGGATCGAGCAAATGCTGATGTACGGGGTTACCCGATACAGCTTGTAATGACAACGGGCTCACAAACTCAGCGGCAGAGTCGGTAAGCACTACGCGTACATTGGCGCCTAGGGCAGTGAGTTTTCTTACCAGCTCAGGTGCTTTATAGGCAGCAATACCACCGGTAACGCCTAATAAAACATTTTTATTAGCTATCGACATAGTTCACACACACATTTCTAATTACCGTAAGCCTACCATGCAGTTCACAAATCGGATAGCAGCACAAAGGTACTAGGTATTAATAAAACGTGTACTTTTATATAAGCGGTTATGAATCTTATTCTATAAACCCGCCATAAAGACAGTCGATGACGTGCATCAATTTCTTTATAAAGTGACAAAGGGGCAAGATAAGAGAGTAGTTAATGTCAATTAAAGTGTGGCCTGAAAGTGAACGGCCACGAGAAAAATTGCTTAAACATGGAGCGAACAGTTTAAGTGATGCAGAGCTTATTGCTGTGATCTTGGGAAAGGGAACGAAAGGACGTTCGGCTGTTGCACTCGCGCACGACATACTGAATAAGTTAGGGTGTTTACGTGGCGTAGTTACCGCATCGCAAAGTGAGTATGCGCTGATTAATGGCGTTGGACCATGCAGATATGCACAGTTGCAAGCTGGCTTCGAGGTATTTAGGCGTAATTTAGAGATCCAACTTTCACGACAAGACGCTTTTCACAATGTCGATGACACCAAACGATTCTTGCAGGCTAAGCTACGTGATTGTGAACAAGAGCAATTTTGTATGCTGATGCTCGATAGTCAGCATCAACTTATTGCATTTCGCGTAATGTTTACAGGCACCATAAATAGCGCTGCTGTGTACCCGAGAGAGCTGATCAAGCAGGTAATTATCGACAATGCGGCAGCCGTTATCTTGGTCCATAATCATCCTTCAGGCGTAGCAGAACCAAGCGATGCTGATATCCGGTTAACGCGAGAGATCGCAACGGCCATGAAAGCGATCGATGTACCGGTGCTAGATCATTTTGTTGTTGGTGACAAAGAAACTGTTTCATTTGCGCAACGAGGCTTGATACGATAATAAAGTCTAATTGATTTTTTTGAGTGATTTGTAGTCAAGACTGGAAAAATGAATTAGAATAGGAATTAGTGGGTTATTTTTTTAAAAGGACTGTTATGAAAAAGTCAATTATTGCTTTAGTTGCTGCGGCAGCTTTGGCATCAGGCGCTAACGCGCAAGAAGAGACAGGTAATACTTCTGCATCAGGTTCAACTATCGGTGGTATTGCAACACAGACTGTTGTATTAGGTGCTGTTGCTGCTGGTGTTGCAGCTGGAATTATCGCAAACAACAATTCAGACGATCCTACCGAAGGTCCAGGCCCAGGTCCAGGTCCAGAGCCAGAGCCAACTTGTGAAGGTACCGATCCTTTGGTTGATGGCGTTTGTGTTGGTACTACGTCTACTGTAACGGTAACGGGTACTGGTACAGCAACTACTACGGTTACAGTTCCAGTAACTTTTACTTACGCACCTACGCTATAGTAAAAACGTTAGAAATTTGGAAAGCCGCTATTATTAGCGGCTTTTTTATTGTAAAAAAATATTTCTTTTTACGTTTGATGTTACTGGCACTGTTTTAATGAAACTACATATTCGTACGACCCTTGCAGGGATTGCAGCTCTTCTGTTCTCTTTTGGCTGTTCTAATACCACAAACGCTTACTACAATACTCTACTCCTTGCTTTAGAAGACCGCTCAATAAATCTTACTGTTGATGAAATTAAAAATAGCAAATCAGATCTTATTGAAATTAAAGCTGGTGTTCGTGACACAGCTGCACTAGCACTCGCTTACATCGAAGACAATAAACACAAGTGGGTGTCGGGTGATAACGCTGTATTGACGATGCACCATGGGTTAATCACAAATACCGACGGTCTTAAATCCGACCTCTATTTCACTGGAGATCTTAATAATAACCCTTTAGCTAACGATCCATTTTCTTCACAGCGCTGGGAGAGAAAAGTAGATATTGAAGACGTTGGCTATGGCTTAACAGTAGAATCTTCATGGAAGGTTGAGGGCGAAATAACAAGGGAGTACATAGGATTTCAGGTACCTTTAATAAAAGTTGTTGAATCAGTTTTGTTTCCCGCTCACTCACCTTTTATCAACTTAGACTTGCATTGGGAAAATACTTACTATTTCCATCAGACTACAAAAGAGCTAATGGCTTCAAAGCAAAAATTTAGCCCAAAAGGCGATGAATACGTCATGGTTTATTTGAGCCGTATTGTACGAGAAATGGATAAGCAAGGAGCTGCTAAATGAAGCAAGTTTTTTATAGCCTTATAGCTTTTTTATGTTTGTCTTCTGCATCAGTTTTTTCTAAAGAGTACGACGTACTAAACGTAACACTTAATCAACAGACATATAAATTTGAGAGACCAGTGCGTCTTGCTAGTGTACTGTCTATAGTTGCTAATCAAGACGATTGGTATTGGCCTGCATCCGCTGTTTACAATTTGAATGCAGTTGCCGCAGAACAGGAAAGAGAAGCAATAAAGGCTGAAATTAGTGCACTGCTTCCTCTTATTGAACGACACTCTGACAAATATTCTGCACTTGGGCATTTGTATCGACAAGTATCTTCTTGGACGTTGGCGACTCGAATTCCTATGCCAGTTTCTTATGATAAGGCCCGCCTCTTTTTTACAGATAATCCCATGTTCCAATTTGGTGATTATTCAATACAGCTTAAACGTCGCCCTGAATTCATTCATTTTTTGGGGGCTATTAGGAGGCCTGGTGATTATAAACATCAGAGCGGGACGCCTGTTTATAAGACGGTTGAAGATGTAAAGACTCACATTCATGCCGATCAAAGCTTCGTCTATGTAATCGACCCAAAAGGAAATATAGAAAAGCGTGGGGTTGCTTACTGGAATTTAAATGCATCTCAAATCATGCCTGGAAGTCAGGTATACGTTCCCATCAATTCAGAGCTTTTCAGCGATAGAATAGAAAAGCTCAATGAGCGTGTTGCAGCGCTTGCAGTAAATAGGCTTCTACCATGATTAATGCGCAAAGAAAAAATAAAAAAAAGATACTCGCGCTTGCTATTGGTAGCGTAATTTCAGCTACCAGTTACTCGGAAGCGTCTTCGTTAGTTAATGTAAAGCCTTCACAAATGGTTCAAGGTGGAAACGGTCTTATTCAAACACCCACAGCGCGCATGCGTGACGAAGGTGGCATGGCTATTAATTACACCGATAATGGCGAGTATCGCTTCTGGTCTGTAAACATTCAGCTGTTCGAGTGGATGGAGGCAACAGCAAGATATACTGATGTTCGTACAAGGCTTTACAGCCAATCCGAATCGTTTAGTGGTGATCAAACCCTCAAAGACAAAGGTTTGGACGTAAAATTTAGACTTTGGGAAGAAAGTTATTACCTTCCAGATATAAGCGTTGGGTTTAGAGATTTCGGCGGTACAGGTTTCTTTGAAAGTGAGTATATAAATGCGAGTAAATCAGTAGGGCCGTTTGATTTTCATTTAGGACTAGGTTGGGGGTATTTAGGAACCCACGACGATTTTACAAGTCCATTCTGTGAGATAAAAGATAGCTTCTGCGAACGTCCAAGTGGTTTTTCCGGTCGTGGTGGAAAAGTAGACTACGATCAGTTTTTTAAAGGTCCAATGGCGGTATTCGGTGGTATTGAATATCAAACGCCGTGGGAGCCACTTACACTAAAGTTAGAGTACGAAGGCAACAACTACGTTAATGACAGAGCGGGTGAATTGCAACAAGACTCCCGTTGGAACATTGGCGCTGTTTATCGTTATAAAGACATTGACCTCTCACTAAACTATCAGCGTGGTAACACCATCGGTTTTGGTCTTACTTATCGCTTTAATATGCATACTGCTTCTCAAGCAAAGTTCGATGAGGAGCCGAGAGACTTAATGAGAAGGCGTGCGCCTTCATCTGTTGAAGAAGTAAATAAATCCCGTTTATATAATGATTTATATCGTGACGGTGGCTTTGTTTTGCACGATGCAAATCTTGAAGAAGACAAAGCTATTTTTTATGGCACACAAACGAAATACCGCAACCAAGATGAGGCCATAGAACGCATAGGAAGAGTTGCAGCCTCAGAATTACCGGACTCAGCTGAGACTTATCATATCGTTGATAATCGCGGAGGACGACCTTTAGTCGATACGCAAATTGATGCTGAAGCATTTATTGCCGCTGCACGTTATGAGTCAGTAGAGTCAGATATAAAGCAGACTTATCATAGAACATCGCCTTCCAAAGAGGTCATTGACGCCTACGACCCTGAAAACACAAACGGGTTCTTTTACAGCACTGATTTTTTCTGGGTTCAAACCTTTGGTAACCCTGAAGAGTTTTATCTGTACCAAACAGGTTTACTGTTAAATGGCGGCTATGCATTTAACAGTAAGTTTTCCGTAATGGGAAGCGCAAGAGTTACCGTGTTGGATAACTTCGATAAGTTCAATTTCTTGGTTGATGCTGAAGAAGTTGTGCTACCAAGAGTAAGAACTCGTGTTAGAGAATACGTTAATAATGACGTATGGATTGACACAGGCTTTGCCCATTATAAAGACAACATTTCTGAAAATGTGTTTGGGCAAGCTTATGCGGGTTATCTTGAAACTATGTTTGCAGGTATTGGTGGTGAAATTCTATATCGTCCTGTCGACAGTAATTTAGCATACGGTATTGACTTGAATTACGTTAAACAACGCGATCCGAGCAATCAGCTACGATTAGAAGATTACGATGCCATTACAGGTCACGTAAGTGTTTATTACAAGCCAGAGTTTTTAGAAGGTACGCAATTAAGTGTAAGCGCGGGGCAATTTCTTGCTAAAGACAAAGGCGTAAATATCGATTTTGCTAAACGCTTTGATAGCGGCATCATTGTGGGGGCATTTGCTGCATTTACTGATGTCTCAGCAGAGGATTACGGCGAGGGTAGTTTTACAAAAGGATTTTATATCTCTATACCAACTGATCTGTTCCTATTAAAGCCTTCGAAAGGAAGAGGCTTTATTCCTTGGATCCCAATTGGACGCGATGGCGGACAAATGTTAACCCGTCCTACACGACTGATAGACATGACAGAAGTAAGGTCTCCTTTCTACGACTAACACTTTCTTCAATTAAAAAAGGAGCAGTTGCTCCTTTTTTTGTGCCCTTTTTCTGAGTATTACTTTGCTTCTTAAACTGACAATATCTAAGAGTTACAAATCGGTTTCTTTAATTATTTCAATAATTTCAGTGGTAGAAATAGAGGGAGTACGTGGCAAATAAATCACGTCACAAATATCTTCAAACTCGTCAAATTTTCCTTCCCAATCATTTCCCATAACAAGCGCATCTGCTTTGTGCTGAACAATATATTCTCGCTTTTTCTCTAGCGACTCTTCCATGAATACGGTGTCTACAAAACGAAGCGCCGTAAGTATGGTTTGACGGCTTGTAAAAGGGTAAACGGGCGCACGCCCTTTTTTGGCAATGTTTAAAGCATCTGATGAAAGGCCAACGGTAAGATGATCGCCCATATCCTTCGCTCGCTGTAGTATTTTAATGTGACCAACATGTAGCACATCAAAAGTGCCAAAAGTTATTATGCGGCGCAAAGCTCTCTCCACCCAATTTCTGTCTTTAAAATGCAGCAATTATCTCTACTATTATCACTATAACGACCTTGGCCTGAGTATGTTTAATATTTTTGCATTCAAAGCTAAAAACCAAGCGCGCTTACGTATATAATGTCGCGAAATGGTGAGCGTGCTAATTTTTTGAGCATAAAACAGCTAAAAAGTAACCTTTTTGTAGTTTCTTATTGAAATGATCCTGCCTTTGCTGTATAAAATGCGCCCTCTAATTTATAGTAATACGTCATTTGACCCAACGACTGTTTGAGCGCTTGGGATTATCTGACGCGACAGTTATCGTTGTTCTGGAGACAAATACAATGTCAAGAGTATGCCAAGTAACAGGTAAGCGTCCAACGGTTGGTAATAACCGTTCACACGCACGAAATGCGACTCGTCGTCGCTTTTTACCAAACCTTCAAACACACCGTTTTTGGGTTGAGAGCGAAAGCCGTTTTGTAAAACTACGTTTGTCTGCTAAAGGCATGCGTATCATCGATAAGAAAGGTATTGATTCAGTACTTACTGATATCCGTGCCCGTGGTGAGAAAATCTAAGGAAGCCGACAATGCGTGATAAAATTAAACTAGTTTCTTCAGCAGGTACAGGTTTCTTCTACACTACTGATAAGAACAAGCGTAACATGCCTGGCAAAATGGAGATCAAAAAGTTTGATCCTGTTGTGCGTAAGCACGTTATGTTCAAAGAGGCAAAAATCAAGTAAAGCCCTTTTAGAAAGAGCACTTGCTTTTGTCTCCACGAAAACCCGGCCTTTGCCGGGTTTTTTGCGTTATATGCATTGTGTAGAATTATTGCTGCTTCGCGCTTAAAACCATGCTGGTGGCCAAATAAGCGTTAGCATCTGCCTACACCAGCCTTTATGATAGTGGCATCAGTTAATAACCCTTAAGGCTAAAATGTGGCGAGACTTTCACAACGAGCCATGAATAATGTCGTGATCATTGCAATGTTGATCATGATCGCGCTCTTTAACCTTGAGAGCTTCACATCTTCTCCTGAAGCACCGGCTCAAAGAATGCTGCTGCCCCAAGATGCCTATGTGTTGAAAATAGAGCATGATGGCAATGCACTCGAGCGCACAGGTCAGCAATGGCGACAGCGAAGCAACAACAAGGTACTGGGTATTACACCAGACAGACAATTTTCTGAATGGCAGCGCGCTATACTAGTGCCTACCACTGAAGTACCGGAAGACGTGGTATCGCAACAGCCTATTATTGTTGTGGTATGGGTTGCGGGCAACACCAATGGCTTGGTTTATGCCTTTTATCCAAGTGCTACCATGACAGTAGTAAACGTCGACAATAATTGGTACACCCTGTCGAATGCAAAGCTAGAAAATTTATTACCGTGGAATACATAAATGCCCGAGTTACCAGAAGTTGAAGTAAGCCGTCTTGGGGTGTCACCGCATTTAATCGGCAACATCATCGAGCGAATCATAGTGCGCGAACGCCGTATGCGATGGCCTATTCCTGAAGAAGTGGCTACTGCACAAGGCCACAAGGTCATTGCAGTTAAACGCCGCGCTAAGTACCTGCTAATTGAAACCTCAGTGGGTACGCTAGTGATGCATTTAGGTATGTCTGGCAAGCTAAGAGTTATTGATGCAAACACGCCGGTGATAAAGCACGACCACGTTGATATTGTGCTTGATACAGGGAAATGTCTGCGCTTTAACGATCCGAGACGTTTTGGGGCAGTATTATGGCAGGCGCCAAATGAAGCGCTGCCACTTATGCAGAACCTTGGTCCTGAACCATTAACTGATGCATTTGACGACAAACGCTTATTCACGCTTTCTCGAAATCGTAAAAGCCCCGTTAAGAATTTCATCATGGACAATGCAATTGTAGTGGGAGTGGGTAACATTTACGCGAACGAAGCGTTGTTTTTGGCAGGTATCGATCCGCGTCGTCAGGCAGGAAATATTAGTGCGGCACGCTACAAAGCGTTAACTGCACGAATAAAGCAGGTATTGGCTAAAGCCATTGAGCAGGGTGGTACTACGTTAAAAGACTTTGCGCAAACTGACGGCAAGCCAGGGTACTTTGCACAGCATTTAAATGTATATGGTAGAGCAGGTGAGCCTTGCGAGGTCTGTGAAAAAGAAATTCAAAGCAAGGTTATCGGGCAGCGAAACACGTTTTTCTGCACTCACTGCCAGCGATAACTTATTTGCGCATATTAGCTATGCCTTTTGTATAGCCTATCTCTTCTCGTTTAGTCTATTTTGTAGGGCTTGCTCTACCACAGGGTGGCAAAACCCGCTAACCGCGCCTCTATGAAGCGCCACTTCTTTAACCAGCGTGGAAGATATAAACGAGTTTTCTTCAGCTGGTGTTAAAAACACGCTTTCTAATTTAGGATTTAAGCGCCTATTCATATTGGCTAGCTGAAATTCATATTCAAAATCTGATACTGCGCGTAAGCCGCGAATAAGAATGGTCGCGTTTTGCTGGTCAGCAAAGTCGGCTAGCAAGCCCGTAAAACCCACTACTTCTACATTAGGTAAGTCGGCTGTTACCTGCTTAATCATTTCAACCCGTTCTTCTAACGTAAATAACGGCTTCTTGCTAGGGTTAGAAGCAATGGCCACTATAACGTGAGAAAAAAGCTGTGAGGCGCGTTCGATTAGGTCTGCATGACCATTTGTAATAGGATCGAAAGTACCAGGATAAAGTGCTCGTGTATGCATAGGGTTGTATCTTTTGGTTATGACGCTGTTTTTGATTCAACAGCATGTAATGTAACACACTGGCATAATATACCAATGACGGCTAAATCAAGGCCAAATGAAGGCTAGTCAGCTTGTTCGCCGCTGTAGCCCTCAAGGCAATACTGCCAGTCCTCCTCACTCCAGTGAAAAACAGTGTTTTTGGTTTTTTCTTTGTGAAGCGAGCGCAGTAAGCGGTCGACATTACTCTGTTTCCAGCTTTCACCTGTGCGCTTCTCACATCTATCAAAGTCGATCAGCCAAATATTGCGTTTGTCGTCCATCATAATATTGCGAATATTGGCGTCGTGATGGTGCACCTGACATTTATGCATTTTCGACAACGCTTTGCCTACATGTCGCCAATCGTCTGCTGACAAGGCAGATTCACATAAAATATGATGCAAATCGCGGCTGTTGGGAATCGCTTTTGTAATGAGGTCGCCTCTATAGATTGCTCCTCTACGATGGATTCTAGCTGCAACTGGTTCAGGTACACGAAGGCCTTTTTCACGCATATATTCAAGTAAACGAAACTCTTGAAACGGTCTAGATTTTTCTACGCCAGTAAAAAAGTATTGGTCGCTAAGCAGTTTGCCTATTAACCCGCCTCGATTGAAGTGGCGTAATACCCATTGATGCGTTTCGTGCGTGATAAAAAGGGTGGTACCGCGGCCTTTGGCTTTACCCGTAACTTTGTTCTGCGCTTGCCATAAATTGGGATCGAACAAATCCTCGTTTGGGATATCAACCACAGAGTCGTCGAAAATAAAATGATGCCCAGCACCGATGTCTCGTCGTATTGTCGCCATGTTGCCCACAACGTAGAGTAAATTTCACATTCTAATGATTTATTTTAGTTTTTCAGCAAACACAGAGCGCTAGTATAAAAAAGATTTGCTTAGCTCACTTATTGGTACTGATCAATGTTCAAGATGCGCCTCTCTGAGGCGTTAATTATTTTTGATTAGTCGCTAGGAAAGGCATAGCTGTTAGAAAAGTTAGGTTTTAGAAAAGGCAGCAACTTGTTAAGCATGTCGTTATTTCATCAAGCGCGTGCTAAACATAAAAAAGTGGGTCGCTGCTGCAATACAGAAGTATTACTAAATATAACCAAAAACAAAGGCTTGCCATGATATTTTTGATAATGTTTGACGAGTTGGGTCAAAAAATCACAGCTGCTGAAATGGCATTTTCTACCGCTCTTATATAAGAATTCTGTAGCCTAATCCGCGAAGCTAATTTACCAAGTTGCTAAAAAACGAAGCTACGGAGTGGAAAAAAATTTCCATGATGTCGAAAAAACGTACTGTGACTAAATTTGTACGTTAATTTACTTCTCGGTAAGGTAAAACCTCTAACTTTTATCTACAATTAACACTGTGCAGTGTTCCTCCGAGAAAACAGGGAGTCGTTACTAAATGAATAAGCCCGCTTTGCGATGGCTGGCTACTGGGTTTGAATACGCCACTTTTCTTAAAGTTCTGCTTTTACTAGCAGCACTTGCTTTCTGCGTGCCTAAAGCAAATGCATCAGACCTTAACGTCATGGTAAATGAAAGCGTAATGCTTTCTGCGCTTAATCGTACAGAGCTTCGACAAATTTTTACCGGCCATCGCCAATATTGGAGCGATGGCACCAAAATTACAGTATTTGTACTGCAAGATAATGACAAACTGCATAAGCAGTTCTGTCGCGAAGTTCTTCAAATGTTCCCGTATCAATTATCTCGCCTCTGGGACCAAATAACGTACTCAGGCCAAGGTGTTACACCAATACGTGTCTCTTCTTATGAAGAACTGGTAGAGGCACTTGAGCGCACAAAAGGTGCCATTGGTTATGTAGGTAGTGATGAAATAGTGAAGCTGCGACGCGTAGAGGTAAGCGAGTCATGAGAACAAAAATAATAATCGCTTTGTGCATGCTCAGTGGGGCTGTAAATGCTGCTCAATCAGACTTCTCGTGGCATGGTTATGTGTCTCAAGGCATTACACAGTCGCAAGGCAGCTCGTTTATTACTGACAACGGTGCTGTTACAGCTGAGCTAACCGAAATTGGTTTGAACGGATACTATCGCCTCGCTGAAAATATTTCCATTGCTGGGCAAGTTAACTACCTAGACGGTGGCAATCGCTTCGAGCAAGGCACGCGTTTAGACTACCTCTTTATTGACTGGAAAATTCCAGAGCTAGCATTTGGTTGGAAGGCACAAGTTCATATAGGTCGCTATAAAAATCGCCACTGGCTTTATTCCGTGACTCGCGACGTACCTCAAACTCGCTACACGTCTGTGCTGCCTCAATCAGTGTACTTCGATGGTTTTAGAGATGTGGCGTTAGGCAGTAACGGTATTCAAACCAGTTTTTCTCACTTTTCAACAAACAATATTTGGGAAGTGAATTGGAGTTACGGACGCTCTGCTATTAATGACTCTCAGCGTGACTTTTTGTTGGGTAATGAAGCGCGAGGCAAAATAAAGCAAGAGTTTGTTCATCAAGCAAGCGTGTTCTGGCAGCCGTCCAGTATGAAGTGGAAGCTTGGCGCAAGCTGGCTAAACTCTGATTTTACATATTCCCCGGCTCAGCAAGATAACCGTCTAGCAGGTAACTCTAACGTTGAGCGTATTATGCTAACCGCTCAGTACTTTGCTGAAAATTGGGAAATCTCAAGTGAACTTTTACGTGAAACACAAGATAACGAAGGATTGTTTGCGCCTAACTTTGCAAGGAAGACTCGTGGTGAAGGCGGTTTTGTACAAGTTCGATACATCTTTAATAGCGAGTTTAGTGGCCTAATTGGTTACGATACTTATGTGAGCGACGAGTCTGATCCCGACGGCAAAAGGCTAGAGGCTATGTCTGGCGGTACCATTCCAGCTTATTTTGGTTATCAAGACACTGTAACGCTAGGGGCGCGCTGGGATATTGCGCCAAAATGGCGTTTGCAAGGCGAATATCATTGGGTTGAGGGCGCAACACGAGTGGTAAGTTTGCTAAACGATAACGTCGCGTCTCACGCTGATAAAAGGTGGGAAATGTGGTCTTTACAATTAATGTATAAGTTCTAGGGGCACCCTTATGAAGGTAAGGGTTTCATTTACCACTAAAACCATCGTCCTACTGTTGGCGATGGTGCTTACTGTAAGCGTTGTTATCTCTGCAGTACTGATTAAAGAATCGGAAGCAAGGCTATTACTACAACAAAAAGAAAGTCAGGTAAACAACCAGCGCCGAGTGCAACTTTTCCAAGAAATATTGCACAATCGAATGATTACGCTGATTGACGTTGTCAGCCACAGTACATCTACACAGCTAAACGATCTTAATTCACTACAAGAAACATTAAATGGGCTTAGTGAATACTTAGCGCTTAATTTTCAAGTCGATAAACTCTATTTGTTCGATGAAAACGGTCTACGCAATATAACGTCATCACAGCCCGATAGTACCGTTACAAAGCTTGTCAACGTTACGCGAGTAACATTTGATAGTCGCTCTGTTATGGCATGTGACTCTATTTGTACTCATTACATTTCTATTCCTGTTATGTCTGCCGACGAAGTGGTACCCGTTATCGTGGTATCCACCTCAATGCGCGAGCTATTATCTTTATTTAGTCGAGCAACTGATGTGCACAAGGTCGCAGTGGTGCAGCCTAGAGAAACGTCGTTGGGACGTTTCGAGCTTTCTATTGCAAGTCAGCTTTCTGCGGCTAATCGTGCTTACATGGAAGATTTGTTCAATGAACTTCCCCAAAAATGGCGTATTGATGATTTAATCATTAGAGGCGTAAATGCGAAGCTTGGCGAACAACAACTTCTTGTAAGTTTGTTGCCATTTAATAATACAGAAGGCGATACACCTTATCTGCTCATTGTGCAGGACATTTCTACAATAGTTGCGCAAAACAAGCAGTATCAGTACATCGTAATTTCATCTGCCATCGTTCTGTTTGTTGTGTTTTCGTTGCTTCTGTATTTGTTTTTAAACCAATACCGAACACGATTATTAAACGTCAGCGAGCGTTTGCCGATGTTGGCAGAGCATAAGTTCAGCGAGTTCTACGCCAGTGCGGCGAAGCAACGAAAGTCTCCATTATTTAACGCCACCGACGAGCTAGATGTGGTTGAAGATGCGGCCAATAATTTAGCGCGACAGCTCGAAAGCTTCGATGGTCAAATGGCAGTTAATACCGCTAAACTAGAAAAAATGGCGATGTTCGACACGCTAACCGGCCTCCCAAACCGCAATATGCTTACTTTCCAAATAGAAAAGCAATTAGCGGGCTCGATGCGGGATGACAAGCTCGTCGCGCTGATGTTTATGGATTTAGATGACTTTAAAAAAGTAAACGATAGCCACGGTCACGAAGTCGGGGACAAGCTGCTAAAAGCTGCCGCAATGCGAATATCAAAACCTATAAGAGAAACCGATATTGCATCTCGATTCGGTGGTGATGAGTTTGTGGTGTTGCTATCGAATATTGAAAATAAAAAGCAGGTGGACATTGTTGCTCAAAAGCTTATCGATGAATTTAAATCTCCTATCATCGTAGATGGCATCACGTTTTATGTGTCTATTAGTATTGGTATTGCTATTACCAGCCACTCGCGTGCTACACCAATCGATTTGCTAAGGCATGCCGATATTGCCATGTATGAGGCGAAAGCGAAGAAAGGTGCTGAATACCGCGTTTACGATGCCACTATGAACCTTAAGGTAATGCAGAAAGTTGAACTTGAGGCCGAGGCACGTGAAGCGATGCGCGAAAATCAATTTAGTTTAGCGTTACAGCCTCAAGTGCACATGCATACAGGTAAACTTATTGGTTTTGAGGCACTGCTTCGTTGGCATCATCCTACAAAAGGGCATATCTCACCTGCAGACTTCATACCGTTACTTGAAAGCACATCGTTTATGCTTGAACTCGATTACTGGGTAGTCGCTAGGTCAACGTCTTTAATTCGCGAGTTCAAAAACAGTGGGTATGGCGATATAAAGCTGGCAATAAATCTGTCCGCAGGTCAATTCTTAGATCCAAGCTTGCCTGAGTTTTTACAACAACAAATTATAAAAAATGACATCTCACCTAATCAGATATGTTTAGAACTTACCGAAACCGTATTGGTGTCTGATATAGAGCGCGCTATGGATATTATGCGAAATATTCGTGATATGGGATGTCTTATCGCCATTGACGATTTTGGTACGGGCTATTCATCGTTGAGTTATCTTAAATCGTTGCCTGCCGACTATATCAAGATAGACCGTTCTTTTGTTGCACATATCACCAGCAGTTCAGATGACAGAAACATCGTGCACTCTACTATCTCAATGGTACGTAATATGGGAATGCAGGTGGTTGCTGAAGGGATAGAAACAACTGAACAGTACGAGTTACTTTGTCATTTCGACTGTCATATTGGTCAGGGGTATCTTATTAGTCGTCCTATTCCAGAGGTAAATATTTGGGATGTTCTCTGCGATAAGGTGTCTCAGGGCGTCTGGAAAGAGTCGGCGTAATTGGGTTATAGCAACCATGAAACCCCTAAGTGTGCTGAATAATTTACAGCATTAATCGATGAACCCATTAAATACACCGTAATGGTGTATACCCTGCAATGCGCTTTTATTAAAATACTTGTTTTACACCTACACTCGGAGAATGGCATGTCTGCGGCATTTATTACGCATTTGCAATCGCAAATTGAAGCCACTAAACAAGATGGTTTGTACAAAAAAGAGCGTGTTATTACGTCTCAACAACAAGCAGATATTGGTGTGTCCAATGGCGACCACGTTATTAATTTTTGCGCAAACAACTATCTTGGTTTAGCCAATAACGACAGTTTAATTGACGCAGCCAAACAGGGCTTAGACAGCCACGGCTTTGGTGTTGCATCAGTGCGTTTCATCTGCGGCACGCAAGACATTCACAAAGAGCTGGAGTCATCAATCAGTGATTTCCTTGGCACTGAAGACACCATTTTGTATCCATCGTGCTTTGACGCTAACGGCGGTTTATTCGAAACCTTGCTTGGTCCGGAAGATGCCATTATTTCTGATGCGCTTAACCATGCCAGCATCATCGACGGGGTGCGCTTATCTAAGGCAAAACGCTATCGCTATGCCAATAACGATATGGTTGCGCTAGAAGAGCAGCTTAAGCAAGCCAATGCAGACGGTGCCCGCTTCAAAATTATTGCAACAGATGGCGTATTCTCAATGGACGGTGTTATTGCCGACCTTGCCTCTATTTGCGACCTAGCTGACAAGTACGATGCCATGGTAATGGTAGACGATTGCCATGCTACTGGATTCTTAGGCGAAAATGGCCGCGGAAGCCACGAATATTGTGGTGTAATGGGGCGTGTAGATATTATCACTGGTACGCTGGGTAAAGCACTTGGCGGCGCGTCTGGCGGTTATACGTCAGGTAAAAAAGAAGTGGTTGAATGGCTGCGTCAGCGCTCACGTCCATACCTCTTCTCAAACTCTGTTGCGCCACCTATTGTGTCTGCGTCAATTAAAGTGTTTGAAATGATGAAAGACGGTGACGCGTTACGTGCACAGCTTTGGCGCAACGCTAATCACTTCCGTACCCGTATGGAAGAGGCTGGCTTTACACTAGCGGGTAAAGATCACGCTATTATTCCTGTGATGTTAGGCGATGCGCGTTTAGCAAGCGAGATGGCAGATAAGCTACTGGAAAAAGGCATTTACGTTATTGGCTTTTCTTACCCAGTGGTTCCAAAAGGTCAGGCACGTATCCGCACGCAAATGTCTGCAGGGCACTCGCTTGAGCACGTTGACAAAGCCATCGATGCATTCATTGAAGTAGGTCGTGAAATGGGAGTTATTTCATGAAGTCGTTGGTAAAAGCCAAGGCCGAAAAAGGCATTTGGCTACAAGATACGCCAAAGCCGGAAGTAGGGCATAATGACCTGCTAATAAAAATTCGCAAGACCGCTATTTGCGGCACCGACATGCATATTTACAACTGGGACGAGTGGTCACAAAAAACCATTCCGGTACCCATGGTTGTAGGTCACGAGTATGTAGGCGAAGTAGTTGGCATGGGCCAGGAAGTAAAAGGCTTCAAAGTAGGCGATCGGGTATCTGGTGAAGGTCATATTACTTGCGGACATTGCCGAAACTGTCGCGCGGGTCGTGTTCATTTGTGCCGTAACACAGAAGGTGTAGGTGTAAATCGTCCGGGTGCTTTTGCTGAATATTTAGTTATTCCTGCATTCAACGCCTTTAAAATACCCGACAATATCAGTGATGAATTAGCATCTATTTTCGACCCATTTGGCAACGCGGTGCATACGGCACTAAGTTTTGACTTAGTGGGTGAAGACGTACTTATCACTGGCGCTGGCCCTATTGGTATTATGGCTGCAGCGGTGGCGAAGCACGTAGGTGCCCGACATGTGGTTGTAACCGACATAAACCCATACCGTTTAGAACTAGCTAAGAAAATGGGTGCTACACGTGCGGTAGATGTTAGCAAAGAAGATCTAAAAGACGTCATGAACGAGCTTGGAATGACCGAGGGTTTCGACGTTGGTTTAGAAATGTCGGGTGTGCCAGTGGCACTTCGCGATATGCTTAACAAAATGAACCACGGCGGCAAAGTAGCAATGCTGGGCATTCCTCCGCAAGACGTTGCTATTGATTGGAACCAAGTGATATTCAAAGGCCTTGTGATCAAAGGTATTTACGGTCGTGAAATGTTTGAAACCTGGTATAAAATGGCAAGCTTGCTACAGAGCGGCTTAGATTTATCGCCTATCATTACTCACACCTTTTCTATTGATGATTATCAAAAAGGGTTTGATACCATGGGGTCTGGGCAATCAGGTAAAGTAATTCTGGACTGGCAATAATGACAACATTCTCACACATTAGCGTGCAAGACGTAGCAAGCTTTGAAGGCGAAGTTACTATTGTAGATATTCGCGACCCGCAGTCTTTTGCAAACGGCCATATGCCAAATGCTGCGCCGCTTAATAACGACAACTTCGCTGCGTTTGTCGAGCAAGCACCTAAAAATACCCCTGTAGTGGTAGTGTGCTATCACGGCGTTAGTAGCCAGCAAGCTGCACAGGTCATTGCTCAGCAAGGTTTTGAAACCGTTTACAGCATGGATGGTGGTTTTGAAGCGTGGCGACAAGCAAATCCCGTGGTAACTGAATAAAAAGTTTAATTAGGCACAAGAACAGTGCCAGCTAAACGCAAAATAAAGGTGCTTTGAACGCACCTTTATTTTTATGTAGAAGTAACTTCTATTACACTTCAAATTCACTCGTTATAAAAAAGGTATGTACCGTTCATGGGTCAACCGCTTATCGCCTTCAATCAACAAAGCGCAGCGCATCTGCTGGCCAACTACTTAACCAGTCAAGGTTTGCCCGCCTCAGTAACAAGCAGCAGCCAAAGTAATGAGTTTATTGTAGTGTTGGCAAGCGCTGAACACATCCAGCAGGCACAGCAAATTGCAGAAGATTTTTTAGAAAATCCACAGCACCCTAAATATCAACAAGCAGCGTGGGATAAAGGGCAGAATGTTGACTTAGCGCCATCCGAATCAGCCTTTTCTATTCAAAACGTAGTTAGCGATGCTATTAAAGCGCCGTTTACGTCGGCTGTATTTTTACTTTGCGTTGTTGTCTACGTTCTTTCGTTTTTAGGGTTGTTTGGCCCTATTGCACAGCAACTACTCATGCAGCCATTGGGCACAGTTGCACAAACCAATGAATGGTGGCGTTTGCTTGGGCCCGCTTTTATTCACTTCTCGGCACTACATATTATCTTTAATCTTCTATGGTGGAGTATGTTGGGCGCTAAAATAGAGCGCACCTTTGGCGTTAGTATGTTGTTTATTGTGTTTATGGTGTCTGCCATTGTGTCGAATGTGGCGCAGTCGTTCTTTACTCAACCTGTTCAGGGCAACCTACTATTATTCGGTGGTTTGTCTGGAGTGGTATATGCCGTAATGGGTTTTGTATGGTGGTGCGGGTGGTTGCGCCCAAGTTGGGGGGTGTCGCTTCCTAATTCTATTGTCGGCTTTATGTTAGTGTGGCTTGTGCTTGGTTATGCCGACATTTTGTGGGTAAACATGGCCAATGCAGCACATACGGCAGGGTTAGTCTCTGGGTGTTTATTTGCGGCTCTGCTCAGCTTAGGGTCAAAAAAAGCGAGGTAAAACCTCGCTTTTGAAAGTGCATAAGCTAAAAGCTTATTTAAGGCTTAATCGCCTTGATATAAATACTTGGTGAAAATAACGTTCTTAATAACTTCAGCACCAGTTTCTTGCTTCATGTGATCTTGAAGTGCTTTTAAAATAGCGCGGCGAATGTCCTCACGCCCTGTAAGCGACTTCACTTTTTCCGAGGGCTGTTGCCCAAATATTTCAATGGCCGTCGCTCGCAACAGCGGCATGTGGTGCTCGGCAATCTCCAATTGACTAACATCCATCATTAGCTCAACAGAAACACGCACATAGCCAAGCTTTCTTGCGCTTTCACTAATGTAGTTAGTAACAATTTCTGGCTCTAAACCAATGTAAGCATAGTTTGCTTTTTCTTGTGCATGTACTGCATGAACGCCAGAAAAAACGAAACAAAGAACAACAAAACCGCGTGTTAATAAAGTCTTAAGCATGGTGAAAACCAGTTACCTAATAAGAATATGGAATCTACAGAGTAGTGTAGCAAAACTCAGTTCAAACGCACTAGTGTAAAAGTAGTAGCCTATGAAAATACACACCGCTTAAATAGCAACGCGCAAAGATACCGAAAAAAAACCATGATATGATATTAACAGTTTAATAATACGAGCTTTTCACGTGAGTTTTAACGCCGCCTTTCCTGTAGGGCTAGATGTACAATGGCAATCGCCAGAACAACTTCCTGTCGGTAATGCACATTTAAAAAATTGGCTGTTAGATACAGGGTCGCTAACTGAACGCGTGCAGGCATTAAGCAGTAAATTTTCACTAGAACTATTAGGGCAAAAAGCCTTAATGCCACACAACAGTGAACTACAGTTGCTTGAATGTAACAACAGTGTGTGTGATGACTGCGTTAATGAAAAGTCGTATCAGATCCGTGAAATCTTATTGTGCAATAACGGCCAGCCTTGGGTGTTTGCTCGTTCTGTTATTCCTCAAGCTATTATAGATGCAGAGCTTTCCAATTTAGGCAAAGAACCATTGGGTAAACGGTTATTCAACGATGCCCGTTTTAAACGCTCCGACTTTGAAATTACCTCAATGCCTGCAAGCCTATTGGGATATGCGCAAACGCAAAGAAAAGAAAGTATGTTGTGGGGACGACGCTCCCGCTTTACTTTAGATAATCACAGCATGATAGTGGCAGAGGTGTTTCTACCTAATTCACCAGCCTATAGCACAATGCCAAGCAGCGAGAACCTATTATGAAGTCGCCACAGTGGAACGCCTATGCACGCCTAATGCGTTTAGATAAGCCGGTAGGTATTTATTTATTACTATGGCCAACACTATGGGCACTGCTTATGGCGGGGCAAGGCTTTCCACCTTTAGATATCAGCATCATTTTTGTTGCCGGCGTAATTGTTATGCGTTCAGCGGGCTGTGTAATTAACGACTATGCCGACAGGAAAGTAGACGGTAGCGTAAGGCGCACCGCTCAGCGCCCACTAGCTACCGGTGAAGTAACTGCCAAGCAGGCACTTCAACTTTTCGCGGCTCTCATTGCCATGGCGTTTGTGTTGGTGTTATTTCTAAACTGGCAAACTATTGCTTTGTCGGTAGTGGCTTTACTGCTGGCATCGTCTTACCCCTTTATGAAGCGTTATACGCATTTACCGCAGGTGGTGTTAGGTGCCGCATTTGGCTGGGCAATACCCATGGCCTTTATGGCTGTGCTAGAAACTGTGCCTACTTATGCATGGTTGCTGTTTGTTGCTAATCTTCTATGGACGGTCGCTTACGACACTATGTATGCCATGGTAGACCGCGACGACGACCTTCAAATAGGCGTGAAGTCTACCGCTATATTGTTTGGTAAAAACGATGTGCTTATTGTTATGTCGCTTCAAGCGCTGGCGCTTGGTATATTGGCCTGCATAGGCGTTGCCATAAACGCCACATGGCCTTACTACGCGGCTATCGCCTTTTCGGCGCTTTTGTGCGTACGTCAATACCAGCTTATCAAGCGCAGACAACGTGAAGGGTGCTTTACCGCCTTTCTTGAAAATCATTATGTTGGCTTAGCTATCACCATAGGTACTGCACTTCATTTTTACTTGGTGTAGCTGTACCAAGGTACTCTTGAAGCTAAAGCTTTTTTCTTTACCCTTCCTATATGAACACTGAATTCCAGAAGGGTACTTGATCACATCATCGTCAGTCTTGTTATGTGTTCTATGCTACTAAGTGTTATACTTTTAAAGCTGGAACGGATGCTATGCGCGTATTTAAAACCAAGTGGTTCTCAAAGTGGGCTATTGAGGAAGGTTTAACAGATGTGCTATTAAAAGCTGCTGTTGAAGAAATTAAGCCTGGGCTTGTTGAAGCCGACCTTGGCGGCAACGTGTTTAAGAAAAGAGTGCCGTTCAAGCAAAGGGGTAAAAGCAGTAGCGCGCGAACAATTCTTGCTTTTAAACAAAATGAAGACGTGTTTTTTATATATGGCTTTTCTAAAAATGTACGCACAAATATCAGCCATAAAGAGTTAAAAGCATTGAAGCTGTTAGCGAAGAAGCTTTTAAACTACAACAATGAGCAGTTAGATAAAGCAATAAATACCGGTGTTATTGAGGAGGCGAAATAACGTGAAAAGCGAGATTTTAGATGTTGTTCACAGCACCGCGAGAAACTTAAAAAAAGCCGGTGTAATGGACGTTCAAACAATGCATCAGTTTGATGCTTTATGTTTACCAGAGATCGAGTACTACGACGCAGCACGCATTAAAGCCATCCGAGAAAGTGCAAAGGTTAGTCAGGCTGTTTTTGCTGCTTATTTAAATACAACTCCTTCAACGATTAAGCAGTGGGAACAAGGCGCTAAAACGCCAAGAGGTACTTCCTTGAAGCTTCTAAATTTGGTTGCACAGAAAGGTTTAGATGTTCTTGTCTAAATGGCTCTTAATAAAGGGGCTGATAAAGAAGTATTTTTTAAACCACTTATAGTCATAAAAAAAAGCGCCTAAAAGGCGCCTCTCATAATTCTTTTAGAAATTTCGTACATCGTGCTCAGGGAATAGCCTTACTTCTCTTCTAGCTTTGCTTCTAGTTCAGAAATGCGGCTTTCCATGGCATCAAGCTTTTCGCGGGTGCGAATAAGTACTTGGCTTTGAATATCAAACTCTTCGCGCGTTACTAGGTCTAGTTTTGATAGCTGCGACTGCAGTACCGTTTTGGCGCGGCCTTCTACTTCTTCGGCCATATTTTTTACGCCAGGAGGAATGGCGTCGGCAATTTGTTTTGCTAATTCTTCGAGTTTCTTCGGATCCAACATGGAATTCCCTTATAATGCGCGGCTCAAGATAAAAGCTATTCTATCGGTATCGACACGACATGCAATGAAAACCGTGTGTAGGCCAATATGTACGTTGTTTTAGGAACCCAATGAAACTAAATGAAGCTCAAGAATCTGCCGTCACTTTTGTATCAGGCCCATGCTTGGTATTAGCAGGTGCTGGAAGTGGTAAAACACGAGTTATCACCAACAAGATTGCACATTTAGTTAGAAACTGCGACATGCCAGCGCGCTACATTGCTGCGGTAACCTTTACCAATAAAGCGGCGCGTGAAATGAAAGAGCGTGTGGCGCAAACGCTAGGAAAACCAGAGGCCCGCGGTCTAAAAGTTTCTACCTTTCACACCTTAGGGTTAAATATTATTAAAGCGCACGTGAAAGACCTTGGCTTAAAGCCCGGCTTTTCATTATTTGATGATAAAGACTCAACGGCGCTGTTGAACGACCTTACCACCGATACCATCGATGGCGATAAAGATCAGCTCCAACTATTGCAAAGCTGCATATCTAACTGGAAGAACGATCTTATTCTTCCAGATGCGCTTTTAAAGCAGGCAAACAGTACAGGCGAGCGTGAATTTGCCGAAGCGTATAAACGCTACCAAGACAACCTAAAAGCGTATAATGCGCTTGATTTCGACGACCTTATTTTATTGCCCACACTGTTGCTGAAGCACAACGAAGAAGCTCGCGCGAAGTGGCAAAGCAAAATTCGCTATTTGCTAGTAGATGAATATCAAGACACCAATACCAGTCAGTACGAGCTAGTTAAACTGCTGGTGGGTGAACGTGCACGCTTTACCGTGGTAGGCGACGACGACCAGTCTATTTATTCATGGCGTGGCGCAAAACCACAAAACCTGCATTTGCTTCAGCAAGACTTCCCGCGCTTGAACGTAATTAAGCTTCAACAAAATTACCGTTCTTCAGGCCGCATACTGCATTGCGCAAACATTCTTATTCAAAACAACCCGCATTTGTTCGACAAAACGCTTTTTTCTGAACTGCAATACGGTGAACCGCTTAAAGTCATTGAAGCCAAGAATGAAGAACATGAAGGCGAGCGGGTAGTGGCTGAATTGTTGGCGCATAAGTTTATGAATCGCACTCAGTTTAAAGACTACGCCATTTTGTATCGCGGTAATCACCAAAGCCGTATTTTTGAAAAACTGCTTATGAGCAACCGCATTCCCTACAAAATAAGTGGTGGAATGAGCTTTTTCGGTCGTGCGGAAGTGAAGGACATCATGGCGTATTTGCGCTTGTTGGTGAACCAAGACGACGATAACGCCTTGTTGCGTATTATCAATACGCCAGGGCGCGGTATTGGACGTGCTACGTTAGAGAAGCTAGGTAATTTTGCTAACTCGCTGGGTGTGTCTATGTTCGAAGCTGCCACGCACCCAAACTTAAACAGCGTACTGCCTGAAAAAGCCTTTCACGCCGTATCTACGTTTTCACGCTGGGTAGTTGAGTTGTCTGACAATGCACAGCGTGGAAATACTGTAGACGCTGTACGCTCTATGATACGCACCATGGGCTATGAGGAGTGGCTTTACGAAACTAGCGCAAGCCCAAAGGCGGCTGAAATGGCTATGGCGAATGTAAGCACCTTGTTTGGTTGGGTGAATGACATGCTAGAAGGCAATGACTTAGACCAACCAATGACCCTCACTGAAGTAGTAAATCGTTTGATATTGCGCGATATGATGGAGCGCGGTGAAGACGATGGGGAAGGGGACCAAGTACAGCTAATGACGTTACACGCGTCTAAAGGGCTTGAGTTTCCTATTGTGTTTCTTGTAGGAATGGAAGAGGGCTTGTTACCGCACCAAAGCAGCATAGATGAAGACAATGTAGAAGAAGAACGAAGGCTTGCTTATGTTGGTATTACCAGGGCGCAGCGTGAACTTATATTCAGCCTAGCGAAAGAGCGCAGACAGTTTGGTGAAGTCATACAGCCCGAACCAAGTCGCTTTTTATTTGAACTGCCAGCCGATGACGTACAGTGGGAAAATCAAAAGCCCAAAGCTACAAAAGAAGAGCGTCAGCAAAAAGCGCAAGTGGGAATTGCGAACCTACGAGATATACTGGGTAAAAAATAAACGTGGCCATTTATTACTTCTACATTTGCAGCGCTTGTGAGTGCTTACATACACTGTGAGCCAGGCTGGATAATTGCTATGGCGGAGGAGTTAGCTCGCAAGTTGCGTCATATCTAGCACTTTTGCGTGCTTTAATACCTTACCTTGGCCATAAACACACTCAATTTCATTAAGTGCTTCAAGCTGTGCGTTTGAATCTACACCTTCTGCAATTACTTGAAATTTCAAATGCTCAGAAATAAGCATTACAGACTGTATGAGTTTCAAATTACGCTGCGAACGTGGTAACGACTTAACAAACCTATGGTCAATTTTTATAAAGTCGAAGGGGTAAGCAAATAGGTAACTGAGTGATGCCAATCCACTACCAAAGTTATCAAGCACCAGGGTTACGCCCGCGCGTTTCAACTTTTTAATGGCAGGCAAAATAAACTGCGAACGACGATTTAAATCGTTTTCATCAAACTCGAAAACCAGTTGGCTTGGCGTAATTTCAGCCTTTTCGATTACGTCTATCATCTGGTTAACCATCGACGCCTGAAGTAAATGGTTTATCGACACATTTACAGCAATTTTATTTATCTTTTCATCGCTGTTTTCATAGTGCTTTAGTAGTTCGCACGCTTTAGTCAGCTGAAACAAGTCTAAGTCTAGCGTAAGGCCACTGTGTTCAGCCACTTGCCTAAATTGCTCGCGCGCAATTTTGCCATACGCAGGATGAGACCAGCGAATATACATCTCTTTGTACAGCGTACTGTTGTCTTGAATGTTAACAACGGGCTGTAAAAAGTAGTCGAACTCTTCTTCACGCAGTGCTCGCCTAAATTCATTCTCTAATTCAAGCTCTTCAATTAGGCGGTCGCGCATGCTTTTATCAAACATAACGAAACGGCCGCGTCCCAGCGTTTTTGCTTGATACATAGCTGCATCGGCATCTCGAAGTACTTCATCTGCGCTGCGGTAATATGTGTCTAGAGTCGCTATACCAATACTGGCGCCAGAATACATTTCGCGACCATCTAGCAAAAAAGGTTCAGAGATTGATTTGATAATACGGCCGGCGACTTCTTTAACATCGGCTGCATCTTCAAAGTTATCAAGCAACACCACAAACTCATCACCGCCTAACCTTGCTAATAAGTCATGGCCACGAATACAAAGTGTAATGCGACGTGCCACTTCAATAAGGAATTCATCACCAGCATGATGGCCTAGTGTGTCGTTAATTACTTTGAAACGGTCTAAGTCGATAAACAGCACGGCAAACATGTTTTCGCTATAGCGCTGCTTGCTGGCAATGGCTAGCTCTAAGCGGCTGGTGAACATTGCACGATTAGGCAGGTCGGTTAGCGAGTCGTGGTGAGCGTCGTGAATAAGCTTAAGCTCTATTTCTTTACGCTCTTCAATTTGCTGTTTTAGAAACTTGTTGGCGCGATCTAATTCTGCAGTGCGCTCTGTAACGCGTGTTTCTAGCTGCATGTTGTAACGCTGCATCGACTCAGTATTGCGTTTGCGCTCTATCGCTACTGCAATATGGTGCGATACAAAGCGAAGCAGCTCTTTGTCTTTAGACGTGTATTTCGCGTGTCTGCCGTACGTTTGAACAGCAATAACACCTGCAATTTCACCGTCAACAACAAGCGGTGATCCAAGCCAAGAATTAGCGCTGTTAAGCATGGTTTGCGCAACCGATACGTCAATTTCGCCTAGTTCAGCCAGCTCTAATACCCGCGGCGGGTTTAGTAGTTCCGCTTGCCCAGTTCTTAGTACAAGCTCTGTTAAACCAAGCCCAAGTGGTCTTGGTTTAGCCTCTTCTTGCATGCTGTCGCTAAAGTACGGGAACTCAAGCAGGCTATTTTCTTTGTCTAAAATAGCAATGTAGCAGTTGGGTGCGCTTATCAGCCGCGCCAAAATTTCATGCAGGCTGGAATAAAACGTACGCATGTCGCCTTCAAGCGTGGCGGCTAGTTCCGATATTTCAAACAATGCTTGTTGTAGCGACTCTACTTTCTGGCGCTCTAAAATTTCTTCTTGAAGGTCGTCATTTATCTTTCGCAGCTGACGCGTGCGCTCGCGAATGGTGCGCTCTGTAAGCTCTCGGTTTTTTACACGGTCAACAGTGGTAACAATATGTTGCGAAACGAATAGCAGTACTTCTAAGTCTTCCTGCGTGTAGTGAATACCTTCATCGTAGGTTTGAACTACCATGGCACCAATCACCTGGCTGCCACGTTTTAAAGGAACGCCTAACAACTCGTAAGGTTGCGAACCTACAAGTTTAACGTTGTTTTCTGTAGCAAAAAGCTCTTCATCTTCGCGTTTGTAAAAAAGGTGATTACCCGTTCTTAGAATGTAACCAGTTAGGCCATCCATTAACTGATCGGCGGGTAACTGCTGAACCGTCTGTTCGTCAAATTCGTCAACAAAGTAAGCAAAATCGACAATGTTGTTTTCAGGTTCGTAGAAAGCAACAAAGAAATTATCGGCATTTAAGAATTCACCAATAATTTCATGAATAGCAGAGTAAAGGCGGTTTAGATGACTTACAGAACTGGCAAGCTCAGAAATATCAAAAAGCGCCTTTTGAACACGTTCAGCGCGCTTATATTTTTCTGTAAGTTGTTGAAGCTGTGGTATTAATTCCCTCAGTTCCTCTTCAGTCAACTCATGTTGCGTTGAATCAGATGACATTCCGTTCGCCGATATAAAAAAAGTAACGTTACCCCAACGAGCTAAATTACCCGATTAGCTGGAGAAACGCTACTTTTTCAAGCAACATAGTGCATGTTAGATGGCGTTAGATACCTTCAATCATGTACTCAATTGCTGCTTTAATTTCTTCGTCGGTACAGTTACCGCAGGTACCACGAGCTGGCATAGCGTTGATACCGTTAAGGGCATTCTGCCATACACCGTCAAGGCCACGGTCGTCCAAGCGTGGTTGCCAGTCGGCTGCTACTTGAAGCTTAGGTGCGCCAAGTACACCTGCTGCGTGACATGCCACACATGCAGAGTTGTAAACGTCTTCACCCGACTTTGCACCGCCAGCTGCAGCTGCGTTACCTGCTGGCGCTGCGCCTGCTACGTGAACCTGACCCGATGGCTTAATGCGATCAGCAATTTCATCGTTACTCATTTCTTGTGCTTGTGCTGCAAAAACGGTTAGCGCAGTAGCAGCAACAGTTAACCAAGTCTTTAATTTCACATCTGTCTCCAGGCAATGATGAATTTGTATAAAATATAACTGGCCAGATTATAACGGTAAATTGGGGCTGAACAACTATTTGAGGCTAATTACATAGAAAAAGTAGGGATTTTTAATAATGTGTAATAACCCCAGCCATAAGATTTACATAAAAAAGTTGCTGACAGCCCATGGCCTAAGTATCATTACGCCCCGTTTGCAGAACGCGTTTATTAGCGTATTTTCATCTTTGTAAACATCAATCTACGCACCCGTAGCTCAGCTGGATAGAGCGTTGCCCTCCGGAGGCAAAGGTCGCGCGTTCGAATCGCGCCGGGTGTGCCATTTTTAAAGGCCTGTAGCCCGATTCTATTTTCCTGAAAATCTCTTTTTTGAAATATGTAGCAAATGTGTAGCAGATAAAGCGAGTCGGAATTATCAGTTATTTAAATCTTAAATTGCTCAGATATTTCAACTGACATAAAAAAAGAGCCTCTAGGCTCTTTTTTTATGTAATAACTTATTGCATTGAAAATCTCATTTCAGACTCTCCCTCTGACCTTAAGATTTTTCTTAAATCTTTTTCTTTGGAGGCTCTTCTTGCCTCTTTTGGCAAGAATTTCGCCTTCCATTGATTAAGCTTTAATTCATTGTTCAGTTTGCTACCTGACATGCTATTGCCCTTTTGAAAACTTTTCGAAATAGTGACTATTTAAACTGCTTTCGAAATAGTGCTTTCGTTTAATCCAAACAAAACCATCTCCTTTTGATATTACAGCAACATCGATAGGTCCGCCAACCGTTTCGCTATCATTTGTAACCTTGCGTTTAAACGCCGTCATATTAACTAGAGACTCGGCCATGTATGCTAGCTCATCTTTAGGTAAAAACTCTACCATGTTAACAACCTGATCGACATAGTCATTTTGGATAATTTGATTAACTACTGAGTTTGCTTGACTCCACTCTTGACTTGCAGCTTCTAGCAGTTCGCTTTTTTCTTTTTCTCTTTTTAAGTCGTCATCGTTTTTATCAATAATTTCAAAAGCTTTCTTTATTATTTTATCCATCGCATCAAAGTAAATATTCGTATAATGACTCTGAATAGCAGGACTAATACCTCGCATGAAAGTCAATGCTTCCTCGTCCTGTGCATATGCCTCGATACCGCTTTCTCCCCCGCCAGCACTTTTTTGAGGATTTGGCGCTCTTCTTAATTTCTGCCCCCAAAAGCCTTTAAGGTTAAAAGTCAAAACCGATGGAAAAAACTCTTGGTCTCCATACCCTGCAAAAACGACTCCGGAATTTGAACCCAAAGGGTTTTCTTTGGCTGTTGCTAATGCTAACAACACAGCAATCTTAGATTTTATATGGTTTGGAACGCTATCTTGATCAATATTTTGCTCGGTTAACTGGCTGTTTACGAAATCACCTGTTTGTACAGCTAGTTCGTCGACATCTGTTTGTGAAAACTCTTGTAAGAAATTTTCCCGTTCGAGTAAATCTATAAAGTTGTCACATATATTATTCAAAAATTCATAGGTAACGTCATCGGGAGGAACGGCGTCATTTTGCTCTACGTATACCTCTGCTTTTTCTCTAACACCATCCCAAATATCTGAATATATAGAAATCCAATGGTTTATGAGAAAGTGGTCTCTAAGGTCTCTAGGGATTAGGTGTTCTTCCTGTTCAAGGAATTTAAAAAAATCTTCAGTGTATGCATCTAGCGTACTAAAACTCGATTTTCCTAGTCGCTTTCTATATTCTTTTATAACTAGTTCCCACGGTACCCTGCAAAGACTTCCAGAACCATAAACCATTATGCCGACAGGATGGTATTTGGTTAATGCAAATAACTTTTCAGCACCATTATAGATCTTAGTGTTGCCGTTACCGTTACTAATCGTAACTGCTGAGTCGGCGGCGAGAGCTACCGCTGATTTATTTAGAACTGCTATCTCTGCTGTCATTGAAATCCTTTTTATAACAATATTATAGTTTCAACATTATCAGTAAATGTTATTCAGGTACACTTATTTACAGAACTCCAAGTAAAAGCATTTGAGCCGCTATGCGGCTCTATTTCCACGTTTTTCTAATCGCCATTCATGGACTCTAGTAATAACTTCTTTTTCACCTAACTTTATTCCTCGAAGCGAAATTGAAACCACTCCATCAAAGTAACTTTGTTTAAGTTCACCTGTTTCTGTATCAAGCTTTTCTTTATAAAGAGGGCGAATAGCTTGGTCATTGCGCTTACAAAACACACCACCCATAAGTTTTACGAATTCTGCCCATTTACCATTATCTGCTGCTTCGAAAATGTCAGTGAAGTGTTCATTTTCGTTGCAGAGCGCTTTAAGTCTTCTTAGTTCACGCCACACAGTAACAGCGCCAGCACCTAATTGCTGGAACTGCCGTATTCCCCAACAGCTAGCCCATGCTTCTACACGCTGCGATGCTTCAATAGCATTGCCTCCGTCAATATCGCTATCTAGGTTTGCACCATTAACATTTTTGCTAACGTATTTAGCAATGTAGCCTGTTGCGCTGCCTCTTGAATAATCAATATCTTTAAAATCACAACGATATTTCTTAGCGCCTGCCTCATTACCATCTTCTCTAAGTGCATAGTGCTCGATAACAGTTTTAAACACGTTCGTTTGGTGTTGCTCTAAGAAAACAAGCATATGCCAATGAGGTGTTCCGTCATGCTGTGGTTCGGCAATACGGAAGCCATATAGCTTAATATCCTTACGGTTTAAGTCAGCGCGGACAAGAGCCCACATATCGTTTAAATACTGCTGCGCTTCATAAGGCGTTGATCCATCCCATTTAGCGTTTCTATCTCCAGAGCTTGCATGAGTACTATGAAAGCGAGAAGGGCATGTAATCGTTACAAACAGGGCTTTGTGGTTAAGTTCCTTGGCTATTTCTTCATAACCAGCCATACGTGTCATAAGTTCATTTTTACGATTAACGGGGTTAGATACATTTTTATCTGATATTTCTGCAAGCGAAAACGACTCATTATTTTGGTTAACAATAAAGATATTTTCGAGCATTTGCCTTTGCAGCTCTTTTTGAATTAAACGAAGTTTTACGGTGTTATCACTACAGTATTTTCCTTTTCTACTGTTTACCTGCCCTAAGTGAATTTGCACTTTCTCTTCTGTACGGCGCAGCACTTTTCGTAACTTCCGAAGCCACCAGTATTTGTCCTGCATTCTTTTGATTGCTCCGTTAATGTTAACGGGTTTCTTTAATTCTGGAGGGTTAATACCATATCCGTTAACGAACTTAGCGCATTCGTTGTAAAGCGCCATATTCCCGTTAACGGGTTTTTGGCCCGTTACGTTACGGTTTTCTAGTGGATAGGTGTAAAGCGCAAAACGTTCGCAGCGCTTCGAACACTCATCTGAAAGTTCTCTTAGTTCATATTCACCCGCGTTAAAATAACGAATAAGCTTTTCTGGAATGAGTGCATTAAGTGTTTCAGTTTTTTCACGCAAATAGCTATTAGCGTTATACGGCTTACCAAAGGTCTGATATTGGTTGATAAGTATTTGCTGAATAGATTCATTAAAATGAGAAATTCTTTCTTTTACAAACAGCCGATCTTCTCTTGATAGGGAACGGTAAAAATCACCGTTAATTTTATCAAGCTCGTCAAGAGAACGAGCGATTGGAGTTTCTCTATGCGTTTTCATAACGACCCTCCAATTCGTTGTGCAGCTTCATTCCCTTTTTAGAAATCGAGAAATTGCTCCAACGAATGCCAAACTCCATTTCCTCTTTGGTTTCTTTTAATAACCCGATACGAACTAACGAAAAGAATACCGTCTTGGAAAACTTTATCGGCTTTTCTGCAGGGAAGTGATAATCCCCTAACTTGGGGCTCACACTGGTACAAAACTCAACAATTCCGCCGTTATAGAAGAAGGTAAGCAATTCGATTTGGTGTATTGATAGTTTCTTCATTACGCTACACCTTCATCTTGATAAAGGTGGGTGCGTCGCACGAAGCTTTCTAGCCAAGCATCAAGGTCTTCTCGAAGATAACGAACAGCTCGGCCAATTTTTATGAAGGGTGGGGCTGGTGTGCGATTTTCACGATTACCGTCCATTCTTGCTTGCCGCAAGAAAGAACGGCTCATGCAGATATACTGAGAGGCTTCTTTTTCAGTTAGCGCTCTACTTTGGGTTTGTTTGTTCATTGAGTTTCCTTGCTTTACGTATAAATACAAGGCAAACCTAATCTTCCCATTTTTCCCGGGAACTTAGCCGGGAAAAATTAATCTATTTTTTTACTTCTGCGAAAAGATTTAGAAAGCGCTTTTTAGACATTCTGTATTCTTGCTGGCCAGCCTTTCCCCAAATAATTTCCTCTCTATCCATTTCTATCAAAATGCTGAGAGGGTCAGTTGTGTCGTTTTCTTGCTGAAAGTTTTCGAGCATGCGGAGGTACAGCTTTGAACCACCAAGCTCGGGGTATTCTTTTTGTAATATTTTTACTTGTTCTTTCATCAAATGTTCACGGCCATTAGCCTTCCCAGTGTTAATGCCGAGTTGCAATTTGCACCACTCAACGAGTTCGTTCTTCAATACTAAATCATCGAACTCGATAGTAACTCCTTTCGGTAGCGGCGTATTTTGTTCGTGTATCATATCTCTATTCGTGTCGTTTATCAGAATGGCATCGCACTTTGAAAGGTCTAAATCAGCAATTCGGGAAGCGTAGTCAATCTCATATCTATCATTTAGCAACTGGGTAAGTAGTTCTCGAGAGCACGATTCTAGTAACTGAATACCTTTTTTTGTGTGCAAGGTTACTGTTTGAACAACGACTAATTTATTTTTTAAAAGAGTGCTTTTGTCGTGTAAAGACAGTTCAACGATTCCGTTATAACTAACAACGCCTCGAACAATTCTTTTAAGACTTTTTGGGATTCTCTCAGCAAGAATGAAGTAGCTCGCATAACTAAACGCGTTTATGGGAACGTTGGTGTTTTCACACAGGTATTGAAAGTCGTACTTGTCAAAGCTGAATTTATAAGTGAGCTCGGGCATTCTGTAGTAACGCTTTTGCATAGTATTTGAGCAACCTTAATTCACATTACTTACGAGACGGAGAACCCCTTACTCTTACAGCTATTACGTTGTTTTTTGAGTTGTCGCAGTTCTTCTTTTAAGCGCTCGCCCTCTCGGCTACTATAGCCAGCTCTCATTTTACTATTGATATTGTCGATACGTTTCTCAATGCCCTGACAATTATATTTTGATGGCTCGAAAACATAGTTACCTAGTGAAGGTGCTGAAATAAAAAGTAGCGAAAGAGTGAAAATAGATTTGAACATAATTCATCCTTGATTAGTGCGGTTGTTAAAGAATAGCTTGAATAGATCCCTAGAAAATTGTTGTATCTATACTTGGCTATAGAAATTCATATATAAATAATTTTTTCATGTTCAAGCAAAGTTAAAAGTAGTGTTCAGTGGCTACTACTTTATGCTTTAAAGCACAAACTCTGAGTCATTTAAATCAAAAAGAAAAACTGCCAGCTAAACGTGTTCGATGTATAAAACTTTTAGTAAGTAGGTTTTGCAAACCTAGCTTTAAAAAAGGCTTCAATAACGTCGCAGATAACAATTACATCATCCTTATATTTATTAAACTGCTTTTCGAATGTGTCAGCGATTTCTGAGGCGTGATCTTCAGGCTGAATAGAGCTAATGTCATCTACTCCAATATTTATATTCTTACTGTAAAACACTCTCCATTGCTTCCCCTGTGGTTTTTTGTACAAATGAGAGGTTGCTTTGTTTTCTTTTAACTCCTGTAATAATGATGATACTAAGTTATCTTCCCCAGGGCTTATAACTGCTTTAAGTACACAACGTTTTTCAGTGATAACTACCTCGAATAAGAATAACTCTTTGTTTTTCCAACCAGGTGTGTTCCGAGGGACTACTTCATAAGAGGACTCAGTAGAAAAACGAACATAGGTTTTTGAGCTGCTGCCCATTTTGAAACCTAGGCTTTCGAGCTTTTGCCTTATTACCGAATTCACTGTTTGTATGTTATCTGGCCTATTTTCCAGAATAAAATCAAAAGCTTCTTTGTGCGCATAGTATAGCTTTAAAGCCATTTCATTTAATTGATCGTTCATAATGACTTCTCTCCTAACAGAGCTTATGTAATCTTGTATTAAATACCTATATTTAGGCGTTACTCTATCACCGCTTATAGTGATGATTGCTTCTAAAATTGATGTAATCGCTTCATAGGAGTAGTTTGTGTAGTATTCTGATTCACTTGCATCGAGAGGATCTTCACCGAACGGAGTTAGATAGATGAAATGTTTATTTTTATCAGGAAATGAATTGTTTACTCGGGTTCTGTAGAGTTTAAGTTGGTTTTTAGAGTCCTTAGCATCTACCTTGTTTTCGATTACTATTACATCGTCATCTAACTCAATGAGAATATCGATATTTTTCCACTCTTTATAAATTTTCGCATTATTAGTTCCCATGTAATCAACGTCAAAGCTCGTACGAGTGGAAACTTTTTCACTAAGAAATATATCGCGTAGTACTTTTTTGAGAAATTTGTCGTCAAGACCATGTGACTGGCTTGGATCTAGTAAAAAGGCAAGAAAGGAAGAGTGTCTTATTTCGGCTCTTACAATAGACAGAGCTTTGAATATATTAGTGTCATTTAGTGCTAGCTCTATATGCTCGAAATCCGTGTCATTTAATACTGCTAGTAAATTCTTTTCCATTTCCCTAATCGACATAATTCCATTTCCTTTTTCAGAGTAAATTAACAGCTTTAGATTTATGCTCTGGTGCTAAGTGTGCGTACCGTAGTGTCATTTCCAACGACTCGTGACCCAATAGCTCTCTCACAGTGTTTAAATCTACACCAGCCATTACCAGCTTACTAGCGAAATGATGGCGTAGATCATGGAAACGAAAATCTTTTATTTTCGCCTCCTCTAAGATCGTAGACCAAGCTTTCTTGATATCCCTTAGGGGCTGGTCTGGCTTACCCTCGAAAACCCACAGTAAGCTGCCACAGTCGCTTTTCCAGTTTGTTAGCGCTGACTTAGCTTTTTGGTTAAGTGGAATGTGCCGAGCTTTTCCGCTTTTAGCATTTGCTGCTTCAATAGTTAAAACATCGCGGTCTAAATTAACGTTTTGCCATCTAAGTGAAAGTAGTTCACCTCTTCGCATACCAGTATTCATTGCTAAAATGACCAACGGTTCTAAATAGTCTGCAAATGTTCTCGTACTTAAGTCTGGAAGAAGTGGATAGCCTCTTTCTGCTCGATGTTTGTTGCCGCTTTCTCGTTCACGCTTTATTTTCAAATCTCTTGCTTTTAATGTTTCTTTTAAGCGCGCTTCTTCATCAAAACTTAAGTAACGAACACGGCTATTATCTTCTTTCAACGGTTTCAATTTTCTTAAATCACGATTAGGGATCACTTCCCATTCTACCGCTCTTGTTAAGACAGATTTTAAAGTGGTGAAACGCCTATTGATAGTTGCATTGCTTCGCTTTTGATTGAGCATTTCAGTTCGTAACTTTTCTAGTAAAGACGCGTTAATATCGCGTAATTGCATGGGAAGTAGAGTAGGAAAGTTAACCTTTAAATTCTTAAGCTCACGTTCGCCTGTTTTGGGGTATTTAGCTATGTACCATTTCTCAAACTCTAACTCGATAAAAGCTTGAAGTGTGGTGAGTCTTGCTAGCTTTTCTTGTGCTTTTAGCTCTTTTTTATTTTCGTGTGGGTCAACACCTTGCACAATTGAGGCGCTAGCCATTTTTGCTGCGTCTCGCGCTTGTGCTGGTGTAATTTCTGGATGTGTACCCAACTTAACATTCTGCTGTCTTCCATTGTGGCGATAATACAAAAAGTAGGTCACTCTACCTTTTGGAGAGATACGCGCATGAAAGCCTGAAATCTCGGTGTCATTTAGTCTTTTATCTTCAGGTTTAAGTGCATTAATGCTGCTGTTCGTTATCTTTTTCTTGATAGCCATAGGCAAAATATGTAGCAAATATGTAGCAAAGTGAGTGATTTTAGGTGAGTTTACATGAACAAGTATGAACAAACTCTGAATATATTTAATCTATATTAATCAATTGTTTAGCATTCTTTTTGATGCATTCTTGTTCATGGTTGTTTACCAAGAAATACCCCAAAATCAGGCTCCGGAGGCAAAGGTCGCGCGTTCGAATCGCGCCGGGTGTGCCATTTTTCAAATTCTTCAAAATTTCACCCTTTAAAGCTTAATGCCCTCGTTGGTAATTTTCTTGCGGCTTTAAAATTAAACTTTATTCACAACGCTGTTTGTAGGTCATTGTTTATATGGCATTTGTTGGCAGCATGAATCTTCTGCATGCGGCTTGCTGTCAGCGTTTAAAAACCTAAAAACTCACACTAGTCATTTCTGTATACCCACAGTTCACCAATAAAAAGTTTATTAAGGCTATTTGAATACCCGAAAACTTCGTGCTAACTTAATGCAAATAATAATAGTTCTCATTAACATCCTCATTGTTTGTAGGGTTAAACACATATGAAATTTTCTAAAATAGCACTCGCTTTAATCGTTTCCGGCCTTAGTTCAGCCTCAATTGCAGAAACATTCGAAGATGCTAACTTCGAACAAATCACCGTTACTTCCTCTCGTTTCGATACCGACATAGACGAAATAGCCTCTAGTGTAAGCGTTATCGATTCCGAACAAATGGATAAAATGGTAGCCACCGACATTCGTGATTTAGTGCGATTTGAACCCGGCGTGGTTGTTGAAGGTGGCGGGCGCTTTGGTTTGTCTGGCTTCAACATTCGAGGCATTAATGCCGACCGAGTTTTAATGCTACTTGATGGTGCGCCTATCGCTGATGAGTTCAGTTTTGGCCCTGGGTTGTCTGCTCGCCGCGACTTCATTGATGTAGATATGATAGATCGCGTTGAAATTATTAGAGGCCCCGCATCCACATTGTATGGCAGCGATGCAATTGGTGGGGTGGTATCGTTTATCAGTAAAGATCCTAACCAGCTTTTAGATGATGACGAGCAAATAGGCGGTCGAGTAAAAGTTGGTTATGCGTCTGTTGCTAATGAGTGGATGACCAATGCTCAGTTGTATGGCAGAAACGGCGATTGGCAATGGCTGTTAAACGCCACCGCACGTAACGGCTCTGAAACAGAAAACTATTTTGACGGCGAAGGCACAGGCCTTGAGCGCAACGCCACAAACCCGCAAGACAATTCAACAGAAAGCGCACAGCTTAAACTTATTTATCAACCAAACGAAGCACACCGACTAGAGTTCCTTGCCGACTACCTGCAAGGCGAAACCGAAACAAACGTATTGTCGCAAGTCGATACTTTCGTGCGAGGTGTACGCATTACAGAAAGCCAAGGTATTGATGAACGTGACAGAACACGCCTTCAACTAAACCACACGTATAGCAACGAAACGGCCTTGTTCGATAAGGTACTAACACGCGTGTATTGGCAAGAAACAGACAATGTTCAAGCAACCCGCGAAGGGCGCTTCGGTGCTGCATCAAGACAAGAGCCAACGCCAGTGCAGTTAGGCAGAACCCGCGATAGTGAATTTAACCAAAAGGTTGAAGGTGTAATTGTACAGCTGGACAAACAGTTCACTACAGGCGATGTGAAACACCACCTTATTTACGGCAGTGAACTTCAATATACCGACAGTGAAGCGCTGCGAGAAGGCACAACATTTGTGGCCGAAACTGGCGCCATAGTGCCTGAGTTCTCGGTATTCCCTGCAAGAGATTTTCCTATTTCAAAAGCAAGAGAACTGTCGTTTTTCGTTCAAGACGAAATCTCACTGCTAGACGGTAGACTTACGCTAAGCCCTGGTGTGCGCTACGACGAATTTAAGCTAACCCCTTATCCAGACGAAATTTTCATTAACGCTAACCCAGGTGTAGAGGCAGTGCCTTTCGATGATTCGCAGGTGTCTTTAAAACTGGGCGCGGTATACGACTTAAACGAAACTACCAATGTATGGTTGCAGTACGCAGAAGGGTTTCGCATTCCACCTTTCGATGACTTGAACGTAGGCTTTACCAACTTTGCTGGTGGCTACACGTCACTACCTAACCCAAACCTAGAACCAGAAAGTGTTGAAAGTTGGGAAGTAGGGGTTAGACAACGCCTTGACGCAGTAAAGTGGAGCGTTAGTGCTTATCACAACAACTACGACAACTTCATCGAATCTAGAGCAACAATTGGCTTTAACCCTGCTACTCAGCTGCTCGAGTTCCAAGCCACTAACCGCGACTCGGTGGTTATTGAAGGTATTGATGCGCAAGTTACTTGGTTCTTAGGCGAATCTTTCTCGGGCTTAAACGGCTGGGAGCTACAAGGTGCCTTAACGTGGTTAGACAGCGAAGATGAAGCCACGGGTCAAGAAATTGAATCAATTTTGCCACCGCAAGCAGTAGTGGGCATAGGTTATACCGACAGCAACGACATTTGGTCAGTTGAGCTTATTGGTACATTCGTACAGCGCTTCGACTCACAAAATCAGCCTGAAGACCCTGCTGAACCTCGACTATTTGAAGCACCTGGATACGCGCAATTCGACCTTCTAGCCAACTACAACGTTAGCGAAGACCTTACGGTAAATCTGGGCATCTTCAATATTTTCGACCGCAAAAGCTGGAGCGGAACCGAGGTGCGCGGTTTAGACGTAAGCGATGCAACAAACGTCAACTTCCTTACTCAACCGGGCATTAACGCGGCGGTGAATGCAACTTATTCATTCTAATTACGTGCAGTAAACACCTGCGCTGCCTATTAGGGCGGCACAGGTGTAATTAAGCGCCTATTTAGCCTTTATCAGGAGCTAGGTTTATGAAAAAACAGCAGCTACTTTTCTACACTTTTATTGGTTTGCTTTTTACGTTTAGCGCGCATACCAGCGCTAACACCATTAAAACAGCAATGCCCGATACGCAAGAACTCAGTTCTGAAGAAAGTACACATCATCAAAAGCTAATTACCGCAGGCGGAACCATAACTGAAATTGTGTTTGCTTTGGGAGCCGGAGAGCGCGTTATTGCCGTAGACCAGTCAAGTCAGTATCCCGAAGCAGTAAAGCAGCTGCCAATGGTGGGCTACTACCGAGAACTTGCGGCAGAAGGCGTGCTGTCGTTTGCGCCTGATAAAATATTGGCCATTGAAGGTGTTGGTAGACAAGAGGTAATTAAACAAATAGAAAGTACCGGTGTGCAGGTAGTTGTTTATAACAAGCCTACCAGTACCGATGGGCTTGTAGCGTTAATAAAACAGCTTGGTGATGACCTTGGAAAAGCTGAACAGGCAGAGCAGCTTATTGCCAAGTTTAATGCATCCTTACCTAATGAAAACCGCAGTGAAAGTTACAGCGAAACTTCAAATAACACACCTCCAACTAAAGCTGTATTTCTGTTGTCGGCGTCAGATCGCGGCCTTATAGCGGCTGGTACAGAAACGGTTCCTCAATTAATTTTCAACTACGCTGGCATTCAAAATATAGCGGCGAAGCACACTGGGTTTAAGGGCATTAATAATGAGGCGTTGGCATTACAACAGCCTGACTTCTTAGTAGCACCGCGTCATGTAGTTATGGGGGCAGGCGGTAAGGAAAAGTTTTGCCAAAGCCCAAACCTATCGCTGCTTAAAGCTGCGCAGCAATGCAAGCTACTGGTAATGGACTCGCTTCAGTCTTTAGGTATGACTCCAAGGCTGGCAGACGCCATCGCTACCGTTAAAAACTATCAGCTTGAAAACCTATGAACACGTTAACTTTTTCAGCACGGTCACAACGGCCGGCTGTTCAGCAAAACTGGTTTGAAAGCCATCAAAGAAAAGTTGGGTTTTGGCTAGCAGGCTTAGTGGTTTTATTGCTTTTAGCTAGTGTGGCGTCATTAAGCTTTGGGCCTGCAGGCTGGGATATTCGCTTTGCTATAGCTTGGGCGTTACCCGACAGTTGGCACGCTATTAGTCAGCTGCAGCTAAATATCATAAGTGAAATACGTTTACCCAGACTATGCCTAGGCATGTTAATAGGCGCAGTACTTGCTCAAACAGGTGCTGCTACGCAGGCGCTATGTAGAAACCCGTTGGCCGACCCATCTGTTATTGGCGTTAGTTCAGGTGCGGCTGTTATGGCGGTTGGCATGATTGCGCTTGGCCCTTTACTGCAAACGCAGTTTGGTATTAAAGCCGAGCTGCTACTTCCCTATGCAGCTTTCACAGGTGCACTTATAGCAACACTTTTGGTGTATCAGTTCGCTAAAAGCGACCAAGGTGTGCAGGTTACGTCACTTATTCTGGTTGGCGTTGCAATGAATGCGCTTGGGTTCGCACTTATCGGCTTATTAAGCTTCTACTCAGACGACAGTTCGCTGCGATTAATTAACTACTGGACCATGGGGTCGTTGGCGGGCGCTAATTGGTCATCGCTGATTGAAGCTATGCCATTGCTGCTTTTAAGTTTATTAGGGCTATGGAGTAAAAGGCATCAGATGAGCCTACTGCTACTTGGCGAATCAGAAGCCAAATACATGGGCGTAAATATAAAGCACCTAAAAAACCAAATTGTTGTTTTTGCTGCCATTGGTGTTGGGGCCGCGGTGGCATTAACAGGGTTAGTTGGCTTTCTTGGCCTTGTTATTCCGCATCTTTCCCGCCTACTGGTGGGCGCAAATCTTAAATACATGATGCCTGTAAGCATGCTGCTAGGGGCGCTTGTGCTGTTGGCTTCAGACTGGATTGCCAGAATTATTGTTACGCCTGCCGAGCTGCCTATAGGAATAGTAACGGCCATCATCGGCGCGCCAGTATTTATTTGGATGCTAAGACGCCAACTAATGCCAAGCCGCGACAGTCATTAATTAGGAAGGTAACCATGGAAAACATACTTTCACTTAATGAAATAACAGTAAAGCGCGGCCATAGACGCGTGCTTAACAACATAAGCTGTCAAATTCCAGCGGGCAAGTTAGTGGTGTTGGTAGGCGAAAATGGCGCTGGTAAATCTACCCTTATTCATACAATGGCAGGCAACCTAAAGTACAAAGGCGAACTTGCTTTTAAAAGTAAGCGGGTGAGCGAGTGGGGTGAAACTGAGCTAGCAAAAGTGCGCGCTGTAATGACACAGCAAAGCGCGCTGAACTTTCAGCTAGGTGTGCCTGAACTTATTGCTATGGGGCGCTTCGCTATTGCCGAGCCAGAACAGCAGAAACAGCAGCGAGTGGCTGAATACGTAAACCACCTTAACTTACAGAAGTTAGCCAACAGACACACAGGCCAACTTTCAGGAGGAGAGCTTCAACGCGTAAATATTGCCCGTTGTTTTGCTCAACTCGATGCTTTTAACAGTGAAAATGAAAGTAAGTTGCTGCTGCTTGACGAGCCTACCTCGGCATTAGATCTCAATTTCCAGCATCATTTAATGCAGTTGGTACGCAAGTTTACCAGCATGGGCAATACCGCCATTGTCGCCATTCACGATTTAAACCTTGCTTCACTGTATGCCGATGAAGTGCTGCTATTAAGCGGTGGCGAGCTTATTAATTACGGCCCTAAAAACGACGTACTTACACCAGAATCCTTAGAGCCTGTGTATCGCACTAACATGCATATACAGCCTCACCCAGACCTAAAAATACCAATGATATTTTCTCAACCCAAGGAGCTCCTTAATGAGAACGCAAGCATTAACTGACGCAAAAGCATTACTTCGCGCTTGTGAAACGGGCGTTATTTCTACCATTTCATACAACCTGCGTGGGTACCCGTTTGGGTCGGTTTCCCCGTTTATTAGCTGCAGCGAAGGTAAGTTGTATTTCTACATAAGCGATATTGCGCAGCATGCTAAAAATTTAGAAAAAGACAGCCGCATGAGCTTAACGGTGTTCCATCAGGCAGAAGAGGGCGACCAAAATGCGCACGGCCGTGTAACACTAGTAGGCGACGCTACACCACTTAAAGGCGATAAAGCCGCAGAAGTGCTTGAGCAATACGTACTGCGTTTCCCTGAAGCAGAGGGGTACAAAAAAGCCCACGACTTCAAGATTTGGCAAATGGATATTACTCGTGTTCGTTTTATCGGAGGCTTCGGCAAAATATTTTGGTTAGAACAAGAAGAGTGGAATGCCCCGGCGAGCCCTTGGGACTTTTCTTCTGAAAAGAATATGATTGAGCACATGAACGACGACCATCAAGACGCAATGAGTTTAATTCTTGCGCACCACCACGGTGTAGAAGACGAAGCACCTACAATGACAGGCGTAGTTACTGACGGCTTTTATATTCGCTCGAAAGACAAAAACTATTATGTGCCCTTTGAAAATGTGTGTAGCAAACAAGAAGATGTACGTATGGAGCTTGTAAGGCTAACCAACCGCGCAAGAAAAGCACAGGCGGCTTAGCACTTAAGTAATTAGCAATAAAAAAAGCGCTGCGTTAAGCATTCATAAATGCAGCGCTCTTTATTAGATAAACGCTTAAAATGGATTAACGGTGTAACCTTTTTGTTGCAGAAGTGCATGGGCGGTCATTGCTGACAATTGCATTTCAACGCCCTCTATTAGCTGACTACTTTTCACCGCATTTGCAGCAGCGCTTTGGCCGCAAACTATAACCTGTACATTATTTTCCAGAAGGGCTTTGATAAGCGGTTCGTTCGGGTTTGAAGCGTTATATTTCGCCCTGTACGACGCCTCATTTAATAAATCTAAAGTCGCCTTTCCATGAACCACTAGCGCCAAACGAATATTTTCTTTTTTAACACCTGCTGCTGCGTGCATATTAATAAAACGAGCAAGGCTTTCAAATTTTCTGTTTAACGTTACAGCTCCACTAGTACTTGCTACATCAAACGCAACTTTAAATTCACTATCTTCACTTAAGGAGTGGCCCATTACAGGCGCATGTTTACCAAAGTTGCTAATTACAGGCCCATAGTTAAATGCCGACATCTGTGCGCTAGCAGACAAAGAAAAGCCAAATAGCGTAATGAAGCAACAAACTACAAGGTTTATATTTTTTACGTTAAACATAATGTGTATTCTCACTATTATTTTATGTTGACGTCAGATAGCACTTTTTATCACTATCAATATATCGTCAAAAACCTTTTTCGAATACAAGGCTACAGTAATGAAAATAGATATCGCCCTTTTAGACGGACAAAAATTACAGGCCAGTTTTGGCAAGCACCAAATAATCAGCGACCAAAGTGTATCTGCAGGTGGTGACGAAGCTTACCCTGAGCCCTTCGACTATTTCTTAGCTAGTATGCCATTGTGCGCAGCGTTTTATATTCGCAAGTTTTGCGAAGCCAGAGACATTAGCACCGATGGTATTAGCCTTAGCCAAGAACACACTACAGTGGGCGAGGATAAATATAAAAAAGCGTTTTCAATTAAAGTAACGCTGCCAGAAAATTTTCCAGAAAAATATAAAAAGCCACTTCTAGCCGCTGCCAACAGTTGTACGGTTAAAAAAGTAATTCAAGCAATGCCTGAGTTCGATATTCAAATTGAAGAGTAGTTTGCTTTAGTCTGTCACCTGTAAACAGAAGCGCTGCCTATGTCAGCGCTTTAAATAGCATGAAAAATACCGTGTTTATCACTTTTTAGCGGTTACAAAATGCTGAGCAAGCATGCCCACTACCATTGCACCCACAAACAAAAGAACGTCTGACTGCAGCGATGCAATAGCCACTACCGCAGGGCCTGGGCAAAAGCCGCTAATTCCCCAGCCAATGCCAAAAGCGGCAGAGCCTAATATCAACTTAGCGTCTATAGTTTTGCTGCTTGGAATATCGAACTTGTTCGCAAACATCGGCTTGTTGCGCTTGCGCACCCAAACCATACCTGGCGCAGCCACTAAAATAGCACCGCCCATTACGAACGCTAACGTGGCATCCCAGTTGGCGCTTAAATCTAAAAAGTTAAGTACACGGGCAGGGTTACTCATACCTGAAATTAGCAGGCCTAAGCCAAACAGCAGCCCACAAAGTAGCGAGGCGATAATTGCTCTCATAATATTCTCTCCTCGGTTATTTATAGGTGTCTGATAATTGTGGTGGTAAGTACAGCCGCACCCATAAACGTGAGCGTGGCAACAATGGAGCGGGGTGATAACCTTGAAAGGCCAGCCACACCATGGCCCGACGTACACCCAGAGCCAAGGCGTGTACCAAAGCCTACGAGTAAGCCAGCCACAACTAACCATGCCGAGCTCATTTGCGTTTGAACCTGCAAATCGCCAACAAACACCATGTAAAGCACGGCAGATAGCACAGCACCTATTAAAAACGCCAAGCGCCAGTAGCGTTCAATGCCGCGCTGTGTCATGGCGCCTGCGGCAATACCTGAAATACCTGCAATACGGCCAAGGGTAAGCAGTAATAAAACCACCGATGAACCAATAAGCAGCCCACCTGCCAAACCGGCAAGCGGCTCGAAGGGTGTTGATGTCCAGTTTTCCAATTTTGTCTCCTATACCTTGTGCAATGCCAAATGAAATAAAAGTCTTAAACGTAAAATCAATTAAGCTCATGATTTAATTTATTTTTTAATTAGTTTGTTGAGTGAATATTTCAAACGTAACAGCGGCATCAAATGTAACGCTTATATTTAAGATGTACATTAAAATAAACTTTGTTATATGATATATCAAAATGAAATATGGTGTCGACATGATTTTTCTTGGTTACATTGCCGCGGTATTAATGGGAATCGTTTTAGGCGTGATAGGCGGTGGCGGCTCTATTCTTACCGTTCCTATTCTGGTTTATTTAATGGGCGTTTCACCAAATATTGCTACTGGCTACTCGTTACTTATTGTGGGGGCAACTGCGGCGTTCGGTGCAGTGAGGTACTACAGAGAAGGCTTAGTTGACGTTAAAGCGTCTATTTTATTTGCCGTGCCTTCTATCGTTGCTGTGTATATGTCGCGGGCTTATTTAATGCCGGCCATTCCCGAAACTGTGTCTTTTCAATCGCTTACCATAGAGAAAAATCTAATCATTATGGTGCTTTTTGCCACGCTAATGTTGGCCTCGTCAACCATGATGTTGAAAAAGGCTTATAGCAAATCGGCGCCAGCAACCCAGGTTGTTGAGAATAAACAACCCAACGTTGGGCCGATAATGATTGAAGGCGCAGTCATTGGCGTAATTACCGGCATACTCGGTGCTGGCGGGGGCTTCCTGATCATACCCGCTTTGGTTCTTTTTCTGGGTATGCCTATGAAAAACGCAGTGGGTGCGTCGTTATTTATCATTGCTTTAAAGTCGTTACTTGGCTTTATTGGCGATTTACAAACAGGCATTCAACTGGAAATGCCTTTATTACCTCTTATGTTGGCGGCCACGTTTCTCGGGATGGCTGTCTCTACCAAGGCAGCAGGAAAACTAGACGGTGCAGCGCTGCAAAAATTCTTTGCATTTTTCACCCTAGCCATTGCCATTTTTATCATGATCAAAGAGCTTATTTAGGAAAACCTTATGAACGTTGAAACTTTCTACGATGACCAAACATCCACGTTTACCTATGTGCTATTCGATCCTATTTCGAAAGAAAGTGCCGTAATAGACTCGGTTGCCGACTTTGATATTTTTTCAGGTCGCGCATCAACGCTAAGTGCCGACAAGGTAATCAACTTTATTACCCAAAATCAGCTAACCAATAAGTGGATATTAGAAACCCACGTACATGCCGACCACATAACTGCGGCACACTACTTAAAGGCTAAAATTGGCGGAAAAATTGGCATTGGCTCGGGTATAAAAACGGTAATTGATATGTGGGTTGATATATTCGAAACGTCGAACGATACGCCGCGCGATGGTAGTCAATTCGACGTGTTGTTTGAAGAAGGTGACACGTTCAATATTGGTCGCTTTGACGTATGTGTATGGCATACACCTGGGCATACCCCCGCCTGCGCCAGCTATTTGGTAGATGGCAAAGCCTTCGTTGGCGATACTATGTTTGCCCCTAACCTTGGTACCGCGCGCTGCGACTTTCCAGGGGGCAGTGCTGAGCAGCTATACAATACTATACAGCGCCTATTTACGCTTCCCGATGATACAACGGTGTACCTTGCCCACGATTACCCAAAAGACGGTGCTGCCCCCCAATCAACGGTATCAATAAAAGAGGCGAAGGAAACAAACGCGCAAATTCGCCCTGAAGTAACCCTTCAAGAGTATGTGGAAAAACGCGAAGCAAGAGACGCAACGCTTGCGGTACCCAAATTACTTCTACCCTCAATACAAGCAAACCTTCGAAACGGCCAATTTGGTTTGCCCTCTGAAGGTGGTAAGCAGTTCATAAAGATTCCTGTAAATACCATTTAAAGAGGTGGGAAATGCAATACGCTAACGTAACACAACAGCTATCTGTTGGCCCTCAAGTATTAGTTGATGACATTGAGGCAATTCAAGCAGCAGGTTTTAACTCAATTATTTGTAATCGCCCCGACGGTGAAGGAGCAGATCAGCCTGATTTTGCTGAAATAGAAGCTAAAGCATTGTCACTTGGTTTGTCGTGCATATATCAACCGGTGGTAAGCGGTAAAATAACGCCAGACGATGCAATAACGTTTGAGGCCAACCTACAAAAACTAGACGCCCCGGTACTTGCTTACTGCCGTACTGGTACACGTTGCATTACCTTGTGGGCTATGACGGCTACTAAAACCCTTTCTTATGAGGCAATACTTAGTATTTCACAAAAGGCGGGATACGATTTAAGCGGGACATTGTTGCAAGTAAAACCCGCATAATTCACTTTTTCAGGCAGCTAACTGTGTTAACGTAGCCAGCACTTAGGGCTTCCAAGTTTTAACGAAAGGCAGCATGTCAGTAAGGAATTATCAAAAGTTCTACAAGCCTCTTCATGCCAGGCACTCCGCCGACTTTGGCCGCTGTATTTACTGCGGCTGTGAGTCAGCGAGGCAAGACTATATTCCACCCATAAAATTCATTCACGATTGGCGAGACGGAAATTGTGAAGCCGACTTTATTTCTGTGCCAGCGTGTAATGAATGTACTGACCTTTTAAAAGATGAAAACAACAGTACGTTACAGGCAAGACAAAGCGTGCTGAAAACAAAACTAGCCGATAAATACCGCAAAGCCATAAGGGTGTTTAACCACTGGAACATAGAGGAAATTGAAGAAATGGATGCGGCGTTTCAAATAAGCCTTAAAGGCGGTATGAGGCTAGGAAAAGAAACGCTCACAAGAATTGGTTTTCCCGGTTTCGATTATGAAGTAGATGGCAGCTTTACACGTGCTGCAGCACCACAACAAGAAGTGTTTACGGTTTTCGACCAAGAATTTGATAGCTTTAGAGAAGCATTAGCTTTTGCCAGCAACGCCTACCAAATAAAGAAAAGCCGACTAAGCCAGCTTTATTTTGACAACGATGAAAGCTTTGATAGGGCGATTGAGGTTTTTCATGGGTTGGTTGAGGGTAACCAATAAGAACTTAATTGATGGTTTTGCGCCCCGAAGTCAGAGGTTCGAACCCTATCGGGGCCACCACTATTCTTGACCGTTCTTTAAGAAGTACAAGTCAGAAAACCCCATCTTTGCAAATTCGGTATCTCTGAAGTTTCTTACGGTTTTTTTGTCTTTACTGATAGCGGCAAGTTGCTGTTCAGTTTGCAGGAACTGGGAAAGGTCTATCCCTTCAGCATCGGCCACAGCTTCATGCATATTTTGATGGCGGCTGTAAGAAAAATTTATCTCTTTTGCCACACCTTTAAACTTATAACGTACTTTATGGGCCATGTTCTACTCAGGTTGGTCGATGTAATTCAAAAACGGTTTAGCCGCTATTATAAACTCAATCAGTGCTAATGATTAGCGTATTGAAAAAGCGGGTGGCAAAACCACTAAGTGTGGCGTTCGATGAAGAATTTAGCCGCTTTCGAGAAGCGCTAGCCTTTGCCTGCGTTACTTACACAATAAAAGAACCGGCTAAGCGAGCTATATTTCGACAACGATGAAAGCTTTGATAGACCGATTTAGATTTATCATAGTTTCATCGAAAATAAGTGCTTGATAGTAGAGGTGACGTGCCCTTATCTAAGAAAAGTGCTTATATTAAAAAGGTTTACTTAAATACTTAAGACTTGTTAATTATACCAATCTGTCGACGAATTCCATTGTGTTGCTGAAATCATTAGTGTTAACTTATTAGACAAAAGACTAACTATAAGGATGTAGAATGCGTTTTGTTGATGTTTTGAACGTATTGTCCAAATCTTCCCCCTATGCTGTTTCAACCGAGAAACAACCTTCTGATTCTCAAAAATTAGATGAAATTAAAGACTATCTATATATTGAGACGCAAATTGAAAAAGACTTTAGAAGCTTGTTAAACCATTCATCAGAGAAAAAAATTATTTTCTTATGTGGCAGCAGTGGCGATGGGAAGTCTGAAATAATGACTAAATATAGTCAGGACCCTATCTATTCCCACGTTGATTTTCATTTAGACGCAACTCATAGTTTTAATCCGAGGTTAGATGCAATTGCAACGCTAGACAATATTTTTGACGCTTACAAAGCTTCAGAACGAACACTGGCTGTTGGTATTAACCTTGGCATGATGGCGAAATATGCAAATATGGGCGCCGCGAGACACTCTGATATTAAAGATGCGATGCATCGCCACAGACAGAAAAACAACGCGAGCGGTAACATTGAGTTCTTAAGTTTTGAAGATCAGAAGTATGCAAAGTTTTTCTTCAAAGACGGAAAACCATACTCAGACTTTGCCAGTAGTTTCATGCGGAATTTGACCAACCCATCTTGCGAGCATCACATCAATCCCATCTGGGATGCTATGTTAGAAGCAGAAGAGGCCGATGAGTCACCTATTGTAATTACTAATTTTAGATTACTCAGCATGGAGTCAGTGCAGTCGACAATCATTGAGTTGTTAATGAAGGCGAGGTTGGCGAAGGACCAATTCCTAACGGCACGAGCTTTTCTTGACTTCATTCATACGTTACTTGTTAGTGATACCTTCTTGTTTGATAGTCTTTTCCTTTCAAGAAACAGTGAGCTGACGGATAAGCTTGCTAGCTTCGATCCAGCGCTTTTGAGGACTGAAAGGCTGGATAACTTAGCACTTACTTTGAAATTGAATTTGCCAGAAGACGACCTTTTCAAATTTAAAGTTCAGCTTAAAGAAATAGGGGTCGACTCATTAAGTTCTTCTGCATCATATATAAGGCTTTTTTATACGCTGCGATACGCCTCGTTGGGTAATGACTACCACCTGAAGTACGTAAAAGAATTTGACGACAGGCTCTTGGCAGATTATTCGAATGTACTTTTAGCACATCAGAATTATAAAGGTGAAAACAGCGAACGTGAGAAGTCGATCATTAATAACTTCTACAAACATGTGCTTTTCACTGCTTTATGGAGGTATATAAATCGAGGGGCGCCTGAATTGAAAAGCAAGCAATTCCTTGTTGCTAAAGAAAACGATGTGCTTTTCGCTACAGAGTTAAAATTATTGATTGATTGGACTGCAATCGAATCATATGAATCCGAAGATTTGATGTCCTTTTCGACTTTCATAAAAGTAAACAAGCAAACACTAAAATCTATGATGCCAGTCAACATTAACTTATTTGAGCTGTTGCAACGCCTTAATCTAGGCTACAGACCTAATAAATACGACAAGAATTGTGTTTTGCTTCTTGATGAGCTTGTCGAACAGGTTAAGTCTGAAATGGCAAAGTCTGATACCTTGATTATCATCGATGAAAAAACGTCTTACGAAGCTGAAAACGATGGCGGCTTAATTGAAATAACGGAGCGCTAATACATGGAGTCAATAATTAGCATCAAAAAACTTAATGCCAAAGTTGCTGATAATCTTCCAAGTGATTATTTGCCAGTTAAAACAAATTATAATGAGTGTAATTGGGATATTGTAGCTGGCCACTTTATCAGCTTTGCCTATGGCTTAGCGTTGCAACAATATTCGAAAAAGGAGTTCGAGGAAGACTGCAGACAAGTATTCATGTCACAACAAGTTTCTGCGGAGCAGTTTCGGGTAATTCACAAAGCATTTTTCGAAAGCGAGAATTACTTACGTTTAGGCCCTATAAGCCTACTGTTACATACGCAAAATGAAGACGAATCAAAAACTCAAGTTCATAACGCTAGCAAAAAAGTAGCGATGTCATTATCAACGCTACTGGGGCCTTTCAAAGAAGAGCTCTCTGAAAAGAGAAGCGAGCACTTTATTGGCGAGCTAATTATATTAACTCTTAAAAGAAAGCTCGCAAATAAGCCCAATGAAAGTAGCGCTCTAACATATTTACCGTACTTGCAGGAAAAGTTTCTAAAAGACTTCAGTTTTATGGCAAGCAAGCCTTCTTATATGCTCGAAAATATTCGAGCTTTTCTATCTATCTATAGTTTTTTATACACGTCGCAAATAGCGCTTAACCTAAAAGAATGGTCCCAAGGCGAGCCTACAAATAAACCATTGTATTTTGTAATAGACACCGAAAAAGTAAGTTTAGAGCGAACGAGCGTAACAGAAAGGGGATGGAAAAGTTTTGCTCAAGCAAGTGAAAGCCTATTTCCGATGCTGTCTACATTACAATTAATTCAGTCCGATATTGCTAGGAAACCACTATGGCAAATATTCTCTGAGTTACAAGAGCTTGATATTGATCAGCAACAAGAGTGTATTGATGCCATTGATGACTATTGTGAACGATTTGTTCGCGCCAGAAACTTACGTAAAAAATTTAGTAAGTCACCTTCTTTAGAGGGGGCTTTCGAGCAATTATTTGATTTAACTTTGGCGCAATTTAAAAAAGAGTACGCTGACCCTTCTACAACTAGGTATCAGGCCAATGGGAAATATGTTGCTGCTTTCAAAGAGCACACAGCTAAAGCGTTTGTTAAAGCGAAAGGAAGAGTTGGTAATACTTTAGTTCTTACTCAAGACCACCTCTTATTATTAACAAGTTTGATTATTGGTGACAATAAGCAGCTTAGGTTTGACGAACTTATCCAAGAATTTAAGTTTAGGGGCATATTTTTTGATGATATCAGTGAAGAAAGACTTATTGAGTTCTATGAGCGCATAGGGAATGTTGAACGAATGAGTGACAGTGGAGATGATTTGTATGTCCGTCAAACCGCATGAATTTGAAGAATTTATTGTCGCCAATCTACTTGAATGGGCACAAAATAATGTTAAACCCGGATTTAGGTATCAGTTTAAATCACCAAACTCAGAAAATAGTGAAAAGCTTTATAACGCGCTAGTGCAGTCTGCTGCTGGAAACTTTTTGCGTTTTACTTCTGAAAAACATGGAGAGACGATTGAGTTACCTCTTATTCAGGTGAACGAAGTTCAACTTATACCGCTTCTCCACTCTGATAATGAGAGAGGCTTCACTGAAAATTTTATTTCACATTTACGCGATGAAGTTGCGAAGCCACAAGGCCCACTTTCGAAAGCATGTCTGGTTATTTTACATAATAGTAAACTGGACACTATTGTAAACAGTGCAAGGAATCTAGCTCAGCCTGGCTGTATTTGGAGCAATGAGGTTGTTAAAGAGTTGCTTGCCGAGTTGATTAGCGGCCAAGACAAAAACAAAGATATCTCGAAGGTTTTATTGGATTATCAGTTTGATGCAATCAAAGAAGGTAACGCAACATTATTTGGCTTCGACGATTTATATAAAGCAATTCGAGACGGCGACCTAAAGTTTGACGAACTATTTTTACTAGAAGATCCTTCGATACATGAGTATGAAAAACAACCTAAGCAGTTAAGAAAAAGGCTAGATGAGAACAGAAAGCTTTATAAGGAAATAGAGCTTGAAGTTAGGGAGTTTCCTAATCAGCTTGAAGACCGCTTGGGAAATAAATTTAGCAGTAAGTTTATTAAGTCTAATTTTCCAAAAGGAGACGAAGAGTCATGGAAGCATGTCACCTTTGAAGAATATTCAGATGAATTAAAGCGGAACAAAAAACAAACACTTTCGTTTGCAGAAATAGAGTTTGATAAAGAGAAGTATTTTTGTAAAACAAAAGGTAGTTCAGCAGCGCAGCGAAGAGAGCTGCATACAATACTCAAATACCCAGCCGACAGCGACAGTTTAAGTTTAGATATATTATGGAACGGCGGTGACTTAGAGACTACGCATCTCAGTACGCCCAATAAGCTATTGCCCTATGGCAGTACATTTAAAGTAGTATACAAAGGCGCAAAAACTAGCAGAACTAGGCTAACTGTTCCTTTAGATGGAAAACCTATTTTCTTTACCATAGGTACCGGAAACAGAGATAAATCTAGTGATAAGTATAAACTTCATTTCTTACTTGTACCTGAGGGACAATTCAATATCGCTGCGATTAAAAGTATTTTTTTGCTTGAGCCCAAGAAAAGATTGATTCGTTTATTAACCAATGACACGTGCATAGCCGTTAATCCGCGTGCTTACTCTACCTTAGAATTAAATGAAGTCGGTCAGAAAGTACCATGGGATAGTGTAAAAGCAATAGACTACTCTGCACTTTCAGAAAAACATAATGATGTTGAATTTTCGGTGTTAGACGGTGAAAACCGCTTGGACTTTGTTGTGGAAGGTGAAGTCGCTGACTCAGCTTTAACTCTTCCGTTAATTTTCGACAAAGAGCGAATGGGAAGAATTCTGGATGATGATTACTATGGTGTTTTCAATCGCGACAAAGATAAAGTTATTATCGACAATAAGGAAGTATTGCTTATAACTGAGCGTTTAGTATTGATGCGTTTGGAAGCACGTTTTGTCGATGAAGAAATTTTAGCGCTGGATGAAGTCAACGAAACGACTTTAAGCATCAAAGAATTGGAAGATGTTGATGAAAAGCTCTATCAGGCTTATAGGGAATTGTATGAATACTGCCGAGCTCGAGCTTCGCTTCCTTCTTTATTGTCCTGGGGATTGGAGTTTAGAAATATAGTAAAAAAGCTCATTTCTAGCTATCAAACGCTTCTAAATTCTGCGGTTCCAGATCAAGTGCTATCTTATCGGCACAAGCAAGCGTTGCGAATTGGATTGATAAAGCAAAAAGATTCCGAGTTATTATCACCTTTTCACCCTATTGTTTTATCCTATTTTTTATCTTTAACAGAGCGGTTTCAAGAAGATAAATTTGATGCTGAAAAGAAAGGGGGCAAACCGAGTTTCCAGCATTTGCCAAAAGTAACGCTAAATCGATTAAACCCTCGAGGCTTAATTCCTTACCTTTATGACAAAGAGTACGGCTTTTCTCATGTAAATGTATCAGATAAAAATGCGTTTTGGTTGGAAGCCATACCACATGAGAATAGCCAATATGACTTTGTAACGAAGTTGGCGAAAGAAAAAATCAATGAATTTCAAACGGCGTTTAGATATTTATTCGAAAGTCGTGAGCAATCAAAGCTTATTTTAAATGCAGTTAATCAGGGCAACTGCCGTGAATTATTTCAGGGCATAGTTGATTACTTCAAAGAGCATTTAGAAGGTGCCTCTTACGTTCATGTAAATATATATGATAAATGTCTAACTTTGAATTCGTTCGATTTCTTTTCCGAGTCAACAAATAGCGATGACCTGAAAGAGTTCTTGGGCATAGCAACAAAAAGCTATGCAGACTCAGCTGATAGCATAATCGAACTATTACGCACGCGGTTGACTTACAGTAAATTTAACCTAAATGAAACGACAGAGTATGAATATTCTCATATTGCTTTCTTCTACAACGATGAAAAAGTGGACTGTATCCCAGTAAATATTGATTCTAAACCAAGTGGTATTGCAGCAGATGGATTATTGGGTGGTGAGTCATCAGAGAGTCAGCACGGGAGTTATCATACTGCCTTTGGCTTACGTGATGTAAATTATGACAGTAATCAGCTATTACAAACAGCCAAAGCCTTCGGCTCGCTTATTCGACCTGCCAGAGAGGTCAATACACAATACTCAGGTAAAGATGCACTTGCTTTAGCGGTTAATGAAGATTTCAAAAAATTACTAGATAAGACGTGTGATTCGTCAATTTGGACTACCATCATCGATCCTAAAGTGACGCTAGAGTTCTTTAATGCACAAGATAAAGTTTTAATTCATTATTCTGACCAATACACATCCTCTGCGGGTTTCGATGCAATTACAGTCAGTCGTCAAAAAGACCTTTTTATAAAAGTTCTCGAGTTAGGCAAAGGGACAAAGATTAGCGACTTTAATGCATTCAATGGTGATTGGTTACTAAAAATGCTTACCTCACCTGCGGCCGCAAGGCTTGGGATGGAAGGTGAAATCGGTGCGTATAAATTAGCCACTACTATGTTAAACCCCTTAGGTCTTGTGTGGGTACCTATATCGGTGGGTGAACTCGTGCGAGTTTCACGAAATATTGGTTTGAAACTTCTAGACTCCGAGCTATCAGCAGCCAATGCAGGTCATGTTGGCGCTATGTCCGATGATGTATTGATGGTTGGTTTAAAAAATCAAACAATGCACTTAATACCGGTTGAAGTAAAAACCGGAAGTACGCCCGACTATAGAAAAGCTAAAGAACAGGTTATCAACCTTAGAAATCACCTCGAGAGCCAACTTAGGGCGAGGTCATTGAAAGGTAAGTTGTATCGAGCGCTATTTTTTAAGCAAGTCCTTGCACAGATTGATAAATATAAACTTTATGATGTTTTTCCAGATACCTATTTTGATAATGAAATTGCATCAAAAAACGAGTGGTTACGGGGGGAGTACCATTTAGAAAATGCTGAATCCTTGCCCTCTGGAATGGTAATAAGTTATTTGAGTCAAGACACTGTTTTTGAACCCGATTATCGGGAAGAAGAAGGTATACTGTTAGTTGATTTACCTATCGCATTACTACCATCCTTAGTCAGAGGCTCCCTTAAAGAGTTTATAGAATCTGATGGCTTACCGAGCTATTTCAAATTACCAGAACATTACGGGAAAAGAAAAGAGAACGAAGACCTCTCTTCTGAAACGCATCAAAATGCAGAAATGAAGCAATTCGATGGGGTGAATTCGAAAGCAAAGTCAGTAATCGAAAATGAGCATAGTGAAAAAAAAAACCAAGCAAAACCGTCTGATTCACTGAAGGTTCTTATTGGCCACAATGTTCAAAATGATCGAGAAGTTTTATGGGAGCCGACTAATACTGCTAAATTCATGAATACCAACTCAGGCATTATTGGAACGATGGGGACAGGTAAAACCCAGTGCACGAAATCTGTTGTTACCCAACTCCATCGTAATCAACAAAATAATGTTGATGGCAAGCCTATTGGTATCCTCATTTTTGATTACAAATCGGATTATGTGGATGACAAATTTATCAATGCGACTAGCGGCAAAAAGTATAATTTGTTTAGGCTGCCTTATAACCCGCTGAGTCTGTTTGGTGATACACCAATGTTACCAGTACACACTGCTCGTGGGTTCTCAGAAACAATGGCAAAAGCCTTTAATTTGGGGCAGCGGCAGCAACTCAAACTAAGGCAGTTAATTGCTCAAGCCTACGATCTTGCAGGAATTAGTAAAGCAGACTCCTCGACATGGAATAAACTAGCACCAACTATTGCAGATGTTTGGGAGTTGTTTTTAGAAAGCGGACCAGCTGAGGATTCTCTTTACGCAGCGCTTGAGAGCCTTCATGAACTTGAGGTGTTTGAAAGTGACGTTAGTAAGTGCGCGAGTTTGTACGAACTAATAGATGGAATTACGGTAATCGAACTGGCAGGCTACCCAAACGAAATTCAAAATCTCGTAGTTGCATTAACGCTAGACCTTTTCTATTCGCAAATGCAAAAGCAAGGTAAGCCATTAGTTCAAGGTGACTTCCGACAAGTCACAAAACTGATCCTAGTGGATGAAGCCGATAACTTCATGTCTCAAAACTTCCCTAGCTTACGAAAAATCCTCAAAGAGGGGCGTGAGTATGGTGTCGGTGTAATCTTGTCTACTCAAGACATTACTCACTTTAAAACAGGTGATAACGATTATTCTGCTTACATATTAAGCTGGATTGTTCATCGCGTTTCACAGATAAAAAATCAAGATATTAAGTCACTCTTCAATAAAGACGACAAGACTGACCAAGAGTATCTGATGAAATCGATACGCGAGTTAGAAAAGCACCACAGCTTGTATGTAGATGGTGATAAGAAAATAACGAAGATAAAAGATATGGCTTTTTGGGAGTTATCTAATGATTATACGCAAGGGCAAAAATGACTCAATTCTTCATCAATGCTTTCTACAAGTCTCAAGACTTATTTTTTGATTTTTACAGAGTAACTGAAATGTATAGAAATGTGATAAGTACATGCTGGCACACACTTATAGAGATTATAAGTTCTGCCAAGTTTGTGTTTTTTTCTATTGTAGCAATTGGCATAGGTGCAATGGGAATTTGGGTTCCCGCTGTATTTAGTTTAGATCTAAGTGGCAGTGCAACAGGTGCTCTACAAAGCCAATCAAAAATAGAGAATTTTTCTATGTTTATGTATGTTGTAAGCGTGTTGGGGACTCTTGCAGCCGAATATCTTATTAAAAATGAAAAACTGGATGATGAGAAAAAGGAGGCAGTTCAGTCATTTAGTATGTTCATATGGTTTGTTGCAATCGTGCTTGCATTCTGGGCACTGAAAGAGCCGAAAGAAAATACTTGGCAGCTATGGTTAAGCCTCTGGTTAGCTATTTCTCTTTGGATGAGTTTTACAATCAAAAAAGATGACTTCAAATACTCATGTAGGACAAAAAATAAGCTTGAAGGAATAGATATTAATAACAGCAAATTTGGCGGGAATGGTTTATGACGCTCGAATTGAAAGAGAATGAATTTGTAGCAATTAAGGTTAATCAACCATTTGGCGAATATTTTACGGTAAGGTTAAATGCAGAGTTTTTGCTTAAACGATCGTATACAAAGTCAGCCAACTACGATGGTGGAGATATTTCGGGAGCACAGAGAAAAATTAAAAGGGCGAGGCTAAATGAGATAGGGCAGTTTATAGATAGTAATGAAGCGCTATTTCCAAACTCTATTATAATCGCAGCTAACTTTAATAAAAACGATACTCTCGTCGAGGAGGATTTGAGGTGGAAAGCTGAGCCGATCGATGAAAAGTCAGGAGTTTATAAGTTAACAATACCAACTGATGCCAAAGTCTGCTCAGTTGTAGATGGTCAGCATAGACTTTTCGGGTTTGAGTATTCAGTAAGGAAAGATATGGAATTATCTTGTTCGGTTTATTTAGATTTGCCGCCTTCTTTTCAAGCTTCTGTATTTGCAACGGTTAACTTCAATCAGTCTCCTGTAGATAAAAGCCTGGCATACAATTTATTTGGTTACCAATTGGATTATTTGGACCCTAAGGACTGGTCACCAGATTTATTAGCTATTAACTTGTGCCGCTATTTTTCAGAAACAAAAGGGGAGTTTTTCTGCGGCCACATTAATTATCGCCTATCAAATAGAAATGTTCCTTCAAAATATTGGGTAATTTCGACTGCTGCTTTTGTTGATGGGGTGATGAGTTTGATAAGCGAAAGCCCGAAGGATGACCGATACGAAGTTAATAGAAAGTCAACTATAGGCATAGCAGGAAGGAAAGTACTCAAAGATGATAGTTGCTACCCTTTAAGATCTTTTTATATTTCAAGAAACGATGAGGCAATTAGGCAAATTATAAGCGAATATTTTAAGGCGCTTCAGCGGGTTTTTGCCGTTGACGACCAATCTAACATTGTATTGGTAAAGACGATAGGAATATCTGCATTCTTTATATTGTTGCGCGATATATTAAAAAGAGACAAAGTTGATAGTCAGATTCTCTCAAAGTTTGAAGGTATTTTGCGACGAGCTAAGGAAATCGATTTTGAAAATAGTAACTTTTATGCATCAAGTACTAAAGGCAAAAATCGACTAATCTCAATGTTGAGGCATAAGGTTTTAGAGATTCCATTTGAAGAAATGAATCTAAGAAGTGACCAAATAGCAGAATTGAAAGAAGAAATAACTAGGCTAGGGCATTAAACTAATAACCACCTGTACTTTTCAAATATAACCATACAGGTCTTATATTTTTAAGAATTTGGCGTTAGATATAAGAAACATATTTCACATGTTTTTAGTCAAGTTATACAGTGACTTTTGGTTTCTCAAAGAGGCTACCCCATGTTCAACGTGAGCAGCCCAAGCTTGTTGAAGTTGCTTACCCTCTAAATCCGGGTAAGTATGTTTCAGCAAAAGCTCTGTGATTTCCTGGGTTCGTCCCAACCAAGTAATCTTGTCTAAAGTCAAACTTCCGTTTGTAGCGTATTCTGTAGTCGGGTCATACCTAAAATCAGACTCTATCGAACGGAAAAAAGCTATACGCGCCGATACATTTGGGGTGACGCCCGTGTAGCCTTTTAATTTCTTAAGTTGCTCTTCCACAGTACGTGATAATTGCATTCTATTGGGTAGCATTAGGCAATCTCCGCTTTATGATTTTCCCAAAAGTAACCTTCGGTTAGTGATGAACAGCGCGTGGCTTCGTCAAAATTAATTTCAAACGCATGCGACACTTCAGGCTGTAAAATGGAGTAGAAATCAGCATCGACTTCGGTATCTGTAGATAAAAGAATGACCTGCTCGCCAGCTTCGGGAAAATAGTGCTTTATTAACTTGTCTCTATGCTTAGAGTCGAGTCTGCCAAGAGGAGTATCTACTACAACAGGTAGTACTTTCCCTGATAATTTGCCCAGCGCTTCTAATATAGCGAACGCAAAAATCTGCTTTTCGCCAGCAGAAAGTGACTTCCTATTAATTTCCATTCCGTCGAGGTCGACTAATGCTACATCAAAGGTTTCTGGATTTATTTTCGCTGTCAGCTTTAAATCTTCTTTTCTAGCAAGCTTTCGGTAGGCCAAAGCAAATAATTCTTCGAGTTGAGACACTCTTAGCTGTGTTAACTTCTGAGAAAATTCCTGCAATGCACCTTGTGTTGAACTCACTCGTGAAACGGCCTTTTGTAACGACTTCTCATTTTTTTGTTGGTTAAACAGCTTTTCTAGCCTTTTTGCTAGCTCTAACGCCTTGGTCATCGACGTTTGTGCTTTTTGAAGTACATCCTTATAAACGTCTTTTTCTTTTGCCACTGCTTTGTCTAATTCTCGTAAGCGCTCATAAAGACCAACTAGTTCTTTTTCGTCTGGCGCTCTTTGAATTCTGAGCGTTAGCGAGTCTAAGTCTGATTCGGCTGCAGTTAATTCTGAAAGAGTATTGCTCAGCCTAGCTTTTGATTCATTTGCTTCGTCGCGTAAGCTTTCAAGCTGGTGGAATTCCCTATCAGATATATCTAGGCTTATAGCGCCTTCAGCACTACTACGGCCATCAGTTTCTACATAGGTTTTAAGTAGCTCATTAACTTGAACTTCATCTGCCGCTAGAGCCAATGACAATTTAGTTGCAAGCTTTTCTGTTTGTGCTAGAAACTGCTCGTTGAAAGATTGTTTAGCCTTAAGTTCTTTTTCATGTGCAAGTTGTTGGAACAGCCTGCCAATGGCGTTTGGCGCTAATGACAAAGGAAATGCGCCATCTAGTTCGTGGAGTACCTTACCCTTTATGGTATCTATTTCACGCTCTAGCGACTTTTGTTTACCTTTTTCTTCGTCCCTTGTGATAGCAAAAGCACCACCACGCTCTTGAATGCTTTTTTCGATTTGACTCATTTCGAAGCGAAGACTGGTGATTTTCGGGTACAGCTCATTCGCTTGCTCTTTGTAAGCGTCGGCTTCTGCTTTAAAGCTTTCTTTCTGCTTTTGAAGGTCAGTAATTTCTTTTTGGATAGAAGCTGATGCTTTACCTTCACTTTCTTTATTAAGATATATATCTAAATCAATATTTAGCCTTTCTATAATATCCAACCCGAGCAGTTTTTGAACGGCTTCTTTAAGGTAAACTCCTGTATCATCTTCAGCCAATTCAGCAATCTTCTCACCGTCAAAAAAGAACAAGTCTCCTATACCCGGAGGAATCATCTCAGAAATAATTGTCTGAATTTGTTCTGAGGTTAAGTTTGAATCTTCGTCTGCGTGTTCAAAGTTTATCTTTTCTTTACCATCAACACCCCAAGTACGAGTGATAGTAAATACGCCGTGTTTGCTTTGATGAGTGTGTGTAAACTCAAGGCTAATTGATGCTTTTGCCGAGTTATCTTCTTTCTTTGCTTTGTTATTTAACTGCTGTGAAAGATAGTCTGCATATTCTTTATTATTTGGAATATAACTAAGCGCGCGTCTTCCCAATAGAAGCAGGCGTATGGCAGTAAGAATAGAGGTTTTGCCTGCACCATTTAAACCGCCGAAAAGAATGATCGGCTTAGATAGCAGGCCATCTTTTTTAGGCTGCAAATCAAGAGAGTGCTCGCCGTTGAATACCCTAAAGTTTTCCATAGTCAGCTTTTTAAAAATCATAGCTGCATCTCCTTATTTAAAGATGCAGTGATGGCGGCTAACTCTGCTTCGTAGTCTTGCACTTCTTTCGACTGATTGATTTGATTTTGCCTACTGTCTTTATTTTGTTTGATAATTTCTTCGGCTGATTCCCAATCCTGCTGGATAAGCCTTCCTATTTTTTTGTAAATACCGGTGCGACGGGAAAGCCCAGACATTGAAATTTCTAAATCGATGAGCTTTTTAACAAGTTGAGGAGAAACACCGTATTCTGGTGCTATTTCAGTTATCAGCGCTGCATCTTCTCTACTAAACTGGTTAGTATCATCAACAGACCAGTCGAGGTCGTAACCAAAGATTTCGTTGAAAATAATAGGTAAATCATCGTCCCAATCAGGCTCGTTAGGGTCGTTTAACCACTCATGGCGCACCGCGTGTAACTCAGGCACGGTAATCAGCTCTACGTCTCTACCCGAATCTGCTAGTTGCTTTTGAATATTCAAAAGTAACCTTAAGGCAACTTTACGATACTTCAGCTTATAAGGGCCTGTAGTGTAATCGTCGGTTAAGATTTTCTCGCCATCTTCACGAAGCGTTTTAAACGCTAACCTACCGTCTCTTCTTATGTGGCTCCGATATTTCTTCTTAAGCTTTGGAGAGGTGCTACGTGACAATATATTCCTGAATTTAAGCAAAGGGAGCATCCACGTCTCGCCATTTTGCACTAGGCTTTCCATCGCTCTGTCTTTTGTTACAACAGTGCACGTCCAGCAGCCAAAGCGAGAATTACCGCAAGAGGGGGTCGTCTCATCAATAACCAGAGGGCATTCGCCCTGACCTGAGGAGTCTTTATAAAGATTCCATAAAACAAGGTTTTTACCACCCCATGGCGTTTCCCACTCAAGGTCGTACTTGTCGAACCATTTATTTTTTAGACCGTAGGGAGTTTCTTGCTGCTCTAGATGACAAAAGCGAAGTATTTTCCAAACGTCATCTACCGCCCACATATCAATTGGCGTGTAAATGAAAGCATTTGATAGCGTAGTGTGCTTCGCCAAGTCTGAGCCATCAATTTTGTGCTTAGCAATAACTTGTGCACGTGAAGCACTTTCTTGCGATCTAGAGCCAAGAACTACAATAACTTCATCATACTGATTTACTTTGTCGGTGATAAACGTACTTACTGGGTCTATCTTCATTCGCTCAGTACACCAGCGAAAATTACGTGTAGGTGCGGGGTAGCCTTTACCAAGAAGGTTTGACCAAAAAGTTTCGTTAGTTTTAGGAACGACCTTATGCGAAGTAATAGGTAACTTATCGCGTGCTGCGCCTCGCTGAATTGCCTCAAGAGAGCGATTTACGTGGTTTACTACAATAGGCGTTTCAACCAATGTATCAGATGCAACGACAAACACGTGTTTGTGGCGTTCTTCAGGCTTTAAGCCCAATAGCGCTAGGTAAACAAGTACCATTACAGCAGAAGAGTCTTTACCCCCACTGTAGCCAATAACCCATGGCCTAGTGTCTTGTAAATAAACGCGCTGTACGTTGGCTACGTAGTCTTTTAGTGGCAGACCAGAAAACTCTTCCTGCTCGATGAACTCAATATAGTCTTCGAGATCGAATTGCTTGGCTAATGTCATGAATCTAATAAATCTTTTTCTTTTTGAAGGTCATCTTGAGATAACTCAAGCCCTAATTGGCGTTTAATTTCTAATGCTGTAAGAAATATGTTTGAGCTAGCCTTGGATAGCTTGCCATGCATCATTGCGCGTTTAACCCATTCAGGGTTAGATTTTCGCCAGTTAACAGAGTTAAGCTTTTCTAACGTTGCTACTCTTTCTTTTTCAGCAAAGTCTAAGAGTTGGTTTCCAACGATCGCAATAGCTTGAAGAGCGATGCCATGCGCTGTTAAATATTCTTGACGAAACTCACCGACAGCAAGCTTTTTATCCTGCACTAATTGCCATTCAGCCATATTATCATTAATGCAGTTCCAAAACTGCAAAGCGAATTGTTTTTCGTCTTCTGAAATATCGTCTTTAGGGCCTTTTCCTAGCAATGCTCTGGTTGCGTGTTTGATTGCACTAAGAGCGAAAATCTTATTGCTCTTTACTGGAATGCTCCCTTTTTCCATCTCCGTAAAGCCAATAAATGGCGTGGCGTTATTCGCAAGATATTTTGCTACGCGGGCGCCTGGATCTCTATCATCGTAAAGCGTTGAAAGTGATGATGAAGGGCGAATTGCGTGCTGGTTTAAGTCAGCAAACATTTGTTGGCTTCTGCTTAACCCTTCATCGATGTAAAACACAATTGCGATGTTATCCTGGCCAAGCTCTGGCTTGTGTTTGATAGCTTCTTCAATTGCAGCTCTGCGGTGTTGCCCATCATTAATTAAAATGCTTGTGTTCATAGAGACTTTTAGCGTGCCGATATTTGGTGCGTTTTCTTGCTCTATAAATGAAACCTCGCTGCCAACTGATGCAGTGAGTGCTGAAAAAACATAGTCGTCGGGGTTATCAACCAAATACCTACTCATTTCTGGAATTCGAGTTTTATTTAATGTGCGCTGAGCGCGTAACTCTGGCGGCACTTCTTCTTCATCGTAGATAAAGATTTTCGGTATTATACGAAGAGGGCAAGTTGCAATGTAAAATGGTCTTCCGGCTTGAACGCCACGAACTGCTGGAAAGGAATAGCAGAAGTCATTATCTAAAGTATTCAAAATTTACCCTCCTTGATGATTACGTAAAAATTTTACGTAATATTTTGTGAAAGTAAATAATTTATTTGTTTTTACGTAAAATGTAATTGTATTTTATTGGAGTATACTTCTTTTGGGAGAGGGGGGTAGCTGGATTTTAGGCTTGATTTTAACAGATGTAATCTGCTTTATTATTCAACACAGCATCAGAATGCTCGTCGAGATAGTCAAAAAAGTCCACATCTTGATCGGCCATTTTGATTTTAACTCGCTCTTTCAAAGTAGGAGAGTTACATTCCTCAAAATTGTCATAACCGAGTAGCGTTAGTTTACCTGAGTTTATATGGATTTTAATTAGCTGTATGTCCTCAAGTTCACCATAAAGTTGCAATGCTGAGCTTACATACACTCGTAATAGCGGGGAAAGTAAGTCTAAGTATTGCTTATGAAAAGTTAAAGAGTGTGGTTTATCGAACTCCTCTGCCAATACGCTTTTAGCTAAAGTTTTGTGGGCCTCTAAGCATTCGGCTTCTATCATTTCGACATCAGCTATTTGAAAGAGGAGTTCTTTAGCTAACGTTTGGGCATTCTTGTTGGTATCGAAAAAGGCTTTTATGTCACGCTTTGTTTGCTCTGGCTGATACTTGTATGGCTTTCTTTGTCCAAAATGGCCTACAGCGAAGTAAACTAGCAAGTCTTCCGTTCGCATTTGTTGCGCAATAGCAAAGTCATCATTGCCATAAAAGTTTAGGCACAGCCTAAACGCTTTTTTCATAGTGCCAACTAGTTCTGTTAACTCGTCAGCTTTACTAAACTCGTCTTTCGCTGGTGCCCGCCCTAATAACAAACACGTTTTCCAGTATTCTTCGAAAAGCTCGCTGTGCTTGGTGAATAAAAGCTGTGTATTGGCTTCTTTGATATCAATAGGTTTAGACTTCTGTTCCCAAGTTCGCGTTCGCTTATGTCGGTTCTGAAGATAATCTTGTTCTAGATACTTATCTTTGAATACGAAATATATGCCAGGGGCTACTGCAATGGCTGATTCATCTAGGCTCAGCTCAATGAACATTTTTAGTTCGCTTTGCGTGAAGTACTTTTGAAAGGTATTCCGGCTAGTAATAATGCCATCTTTATAAGGCGTAAATTTGGCGAGGTAGCTTTCGTTTGCAAGCATAGCCGAGACAACAAGAAGCTTATCGGTAAGAGCCCAAGCGCCCTGGATAGCTTCCATACGCTCGTTTCTTTCTTCAATTACATTAATAACAAAACCAATGTTTACCAAATCAGCGTTTACTTTATCTGCATCTGGCAGAAAGTTTGGGTCCCATCCAAGGGCATCTAGGCCGTGCGCTTCAAGCTCTCGAAGGTCATCACCCCTACCGCATCCATAATCAAAAATTGAGTACTGGCCTTCTAAAAAACCGTGCTTTGCTAACACTTTCATTGGCGCGGAGAGCTCGTAACGCACTATTGCAGTTTTATCGCGCTCTATTTTTTTCTTATTGTTGTCTAGCAGTAGTGCAGAGTTTCGAAACAAGCGCCCATCAACCAGTTCATACCCATGGGTATTTATCAGTGCTTCCCAAGAGGCTTTAAACCCAATATGGCGAGAGTTTTCATAAAGGCCTGCTTGTTCACCTTCTTCGGTAATTTGTTTGAATTCTTCAAACTGCGGATGATTTGGCAAAACCATCGTCTCTTTACGATGAAGAATAGGCGGGTTATCGTAGTTGGAATAGTCTGTCACTTTGTGCGATAGCTTTTGCAGGTCTACCGTTACACTTTGCTTTAACGCAGGGTAAGACTCTTCTTCAAAGGTAGGATAGTGCAGTAGGCTTAATGAAAACTGCTTTCTAGATAACTTTATTAAATTCCACTGTTCCCTTGGAATCTTAAGCGCTTTACCAATAGCCAATATAACATTTCGTAGTTTGTCGGGTAGTTGCGGCAATGTACTGTCATGAATGTAAATGGCGTCGGGAAGTTTCTTCCCAATCTTTAACTCATCAACCAATGTTTTAAATAACGCTGCGTCCACTATAAATCCTCTGCCAGTATTACCGCTTTTTCACCAAATGCCTTTTTGCCCGGGTAACGTCTACCATTTTCGCTTTCGCTCATAACCTGTAGGTGTTTAAGCGGGTCGGTTAAATGAATACTGACATGAAGTGGCCTGTTATTACCATAGTAGTAAATTCGGTCGTAATTAAGCTTTTGCGTAATGAAACGAACGATATCGGAAGTTGCCACGCCTTCTACAAAAAAATCACACGCAGCACCACCTCTACTACATATTTGCTTACCCACGCTGTTAGTTTCGTGAGATGAATGCTGGTCAAGTATTGGCGCAGTGCCGCTTGGTGATACTTTCTGAATAAACTTTTTTAAGGGAAAGGAAGTGAAGCCGTAAGTGATTACAAGCTTCCCAAACCGACATTTTAAAGGAAGCAATACCTCAAACAATAAAAACTCTAAGGCTAATTTAGAATGAGCATTACTGGGTACGTTTGAATAAATAAAATCGTGTTTGCCCTCATACCAATTTACAAGTGCTTCACCTGTAGGATGATTGAGTATGGATTCGTTGCTAGGCAAATCATAGAAGAACGCTCTACCTCTTTTTTCGAAACTTAGCTGCCCACGTTCACGTAAGTGCATTAACTCACAGTCACTGATTTTAAGGGTCGCTTTAATGTCCGTAGAGCTTAGCTTTCGCAAGTTCAGCACTCCATAAAAAGTAGTAGGCGTTCTATTTTTCCAACGATATTAAACCAAGATGAAGCGGGTTCTGCCCACCGAAGAAAGGGTTTGGATATTTCGAACCTTCATCTCTAAAGTTGCGAATAAACGTTCTTAGCCATTCTAGGTCTTCACTTATTCCACTTGGAATCAGGGAAGTGTCTCTTTCCCATTCCCAAGTGTTTTCACATTGCTCATGGTTACTATAATACTCCCTGATTAAAAACGCCTTAAGAAAGCAGAGTTGGCCTTGGTTGTTCCAAATTTTAAAAAAAAGCTTTTCGAAATCACTTTCGCAATCATTGTCTAAACTGCGTTTTACTGTAGCAATTTGCATAGATTTAGAGGTAGCACCTAAAACATTATGTAAAAAGTAAATTGCACCTTCCCAATAGCTGCTCATCTCAAAAACTGCGTCGAAGCTATCGCGGTACTCCGCTAGAGGATAAGATGGGACTAGTATTGGAACACCTTTAGTGCCTTTCCCTCGCAGAATTTTCTTTATCTTTTTTATGTAGGCGTCATGCCAATCATCGCCATTGCTTAAGTGAGGGGCGGAAATATATTGGTAATGTTTATTATTAATTGAGAAGTCAGACATTCTTCTTCACCTGGTTTCAGAGAGCTTTACGTTGATTAATAATTACTAAACAGGCTTACGGGAGTATCGCCACAAATAGAGCTAAAGCGTAACAATAGTGTTGATTAACGTGGGGTTACTTAAATATCGAAACCGTAACCCACTTCACATCATCTCGCTTTAAACCATCCTGACTTGGAACGGGGTTTAAATTGCGTGCAGTTAGTCCATTATTTTTCGCCAAGGTAGCCAATTCCTCATAGCTTACAGGGTGCATGGGGCGTGCTTCATCGTTTGGGCCGAACCGAAGGCTTATGTACATGGTTCCGTATTCCGAAACCAATTCTGCTAACCGCTTTAACGCAGGTGGTCGTTCAGCTTCTGGCAAGTGCATCCATACCGCTGAAAGCAGTATTAGGTCGTATGTTTTTGGATGTTGGGGTAGGGCGGTAAGGGCGGGTAAGCTGGCGCCACACCATGTAACACTGTTATGTGAATTGGCTTGTGCAAGGTTTCTTAGCTTATCGGCAGGCTCTGCAGCTGTTACTTTCCACCCTTGTTCGGCTAGCCAGTTGGCATCGCGGCCACTGCCTGCACCTACATCTAGTGCGGTGCCTGCTTTGATATTTTGTAGAAACGCTTTCCAATCGCCGTGCACACTTTCAGCGTTTACCGAGTTATACAAATCGTAATAGTGCTGCGCTTTTTCGCTGTAATGCGTAATGGTGTTTTTTGTACTGCTAGTCAAAACGTCGATGCCTCCCTGATCTGAAGTACAGATTATCGCATTACCCTCAGCGCAGCCAGCGTTTAGCGACTTCACTTTTATTGTAAATAGAAATAATTATCATTTAAATTAAGTTTAAGCTGTTTTATACTCCTGCCCCGAAAACATACCAACCCTTCAAAACCAATAGCAGAGAACACCATGAAATTAAGCAGTTTATTTGCACTAACGCCTATCGCGTTTGCATTGTCGGTAAATGCGCAAACCACACAAAGCGATACGGTAGAAGCTAAAGAAGCAGACGTAGAAAAAATTCGTATTGTTGGGGTTCGTCAAAACCGCGTTAGCCGCGGCGCAACGGGCTTAACCATGGAAATTAGCGAAACGCCGCAGTCTATCAGCATTCTGTCTGAAGATTTAATGCAGTCGTTTGGTGCGTTTAATATTAACGATGCGCTAAAGCTTGCGCCGGGTATTAACGTAGAAGAGTGGGAAACTAACCGTACTAACTACACAGCCCGTGGTTTCGAAATTAAAAACACGCAAATAGACGGCGTGGGCCTGCCGAACGACTGGGGCATTGTTACCGGCGCTATTGAAGCGTACGGTTATGAAGAAATTGAAGTTATTCGTGGTGCCAACGGTCTGCTAACCGGTGTGGGCAACGCCTCGGGTACCATTAACTACGTACGCAAGCGCCCAACCAATGAAGAGGGCGGTGAAATTGGCGCAAGCATTGGCTCGTACAACTTTAAGCGCGTACAGGGCGACTATTCAACGCTGCTTACTGAAGACGGCAGTTGGGCGGCCCGAGTGGTAGCAAGTGTTGAAGATAAAGAATCGCACTTAGATGGCCTGGAAAACGATCGCAGCTTTGTGTACGGTGTTATCGACGGCCAGTTAACCGACAGCGCTACCGTAACCTTTGGGTTGTCTTACCAAGATGCTAATACCGACGGCAATACCTGGGGCGGGCTAGTGTTTAACTATACCGATGGCACCCAAGCCGAGTGGGACATTAGCGATACCACGGCACAAGAGTGGTCGAAATGGGATACCGAAACCACCAATGCCTTCGTAGAGTTAGACTATGTGTTCGACAACGATTGGCAGCTACTGCTTAGCTATAACTACCGCGACTTTGAAGATCAAAGCAAACTGTTTTACGCCTACGGTGCAATTGATAAAGACACTGGCTTAGGCCTGGTTGGCTGGCCGGGTCGTTATGACTCTGAGCGCGATTCTCATCTTGTTGAAGGCCGTGTATTTGGTGACTTTTCCCTATTTGGCCGTAATCACGAAGTAAACTTTGGGGTAAGCCACGCTACCAGCGATGACGTGTCTTTCGTTCACGCCTTTGATTATGCCACTACACCTGCTTACGGACCAACACCCGCGTTCCCTTATGCGTTAGATGCGATTGCAGAGCCAGAGTGGCTGGCGGCTTCCGAGTATTCAAACATTGAGCAAACCCTAACCCGTTATTTCGGTTCTGCCCGTTTTAGCGTTACCGATGAAATGCATATTATTGCTGGCTTTAATGCTATTGATTTTGAGCGTACAGGGCAAAACGCTGGTGCGGTTATCGATAATTCAGAAAGCGAAGCCAGCCCTTATGTTGGCGCTACTTACGCGGTAACTGAAGATATTAACGCGTACGTAAGTTATTCGGACGTGTACCAGCCGCAAGAACAGTACGACATTAACGGCCAGTATCTTGACCCTACTAAAGGTAAGAACTTTGAGGCCGGCGTGAAAGCCCAGTGGTTCGACGACCGTTTATTAACAACGTTCGCGTACTTTACTGCAGAGCAAGACAATTTGGCAGCTTACGCAGGCACTAACCCAGACACGCTTCAGTTTTACTATAAAGGGGTGTCGGTAGAGTCTAACGGTTTTGAAATTGAAGTAGCCGGTCAGGTAACCGATGCATTACGTATTAATGCGTCTTACACCGCTATCGACGTAGAAGACGAGCAAGGTAACGATGCTAACCTATGGGCACCGCGCGACGTAGTAACGTTCCAGCTAGGTTATACCGTACCGCAGGCTCCAGAAATTGAAGTGGGTGTTGGCGGTAGATGGCAGTCTGAGATCAGCAACGTAGACTACAATGTAACCCAAGGCGCTTACTTCTTGGGTAACGTTTATGCCTCACAGGCGTTTTCTGAGAACTTCACTGTTCGATTTAATATTAATAATATTTTCGATAAAAAATATATAAATAGCTTACATACGGTTGGCTTCTACGGCGCTGGAATTAACGCACAGTTGAGCGGCTCATATACGTTCTAGTGTGATGAGCAGTACAAAAATAAAAATGCGGCGTAGGCCGCATTTTTGTATGACTATTTCTCAACTAAAACATTGTGTGAAGAGAGTGAATTTAAAAATTTATTAACTGATTAACAGCACAACCGTTGCTACTCTTATTTTGGTTTAAAATGATGGAGTGTTAAATGAAGAAGCATTCGTATAAGTTGTTTTTGTCCACTATAAAGTTTTCAGTGCTTTCGCTATCTATTTTCTTCGGTGGCTACCTTGCTGCGCAAACCAATGACCGAAATTATGAAACTATTGATATAACGGGTGAAAAATCTACGCCACAGTTAAAGCGTGCATTCAAAAAGCAACAAATGGAATTTATCGAACTTTACAACACGGTAAATACCGACGCGCAGTTCGATGTCATTTGTAAATGGCGCAAGTTTACCGGTAGTCAAATAGCCAGAAAATTGTGTGAGCCACGCTACATGATTGACTTTAGGGCGCTTACTGTTCAAACGTGGTCAACGCAGCCTGGTATCGACTTTAACCGCCTACCTAACGACGACACGCTACGCTTTTTAACACAAGATACCCGTGAAGAAGCTTATAAGCATGTGGCAGCGCTAGTGGCAACCCACCCTAAGTTGTTAGACAGCTTCTTAAAGCTTGATGCCATACATGAGCGCATAAAAGCACGTAAAGCCGCAGGGATGAATGGCGAATAGTGCGGCTGGTTTAATACAAAGAACAATTGTTATGGACTAAAGTATAAGCGCCTTGCTTAAAAGTTAGGCGCTTGCTAATATGATGTTATATCAAGGAAAAAGGATTTTTTATGAAACACGCTTCGATGGCCATATTCTCGCCAAATATTAAGGCAATAAGTGCGGCGTTGTTACTCTCTGCATCAGGCGTTGCGCTAGCCCAAACAGACAAGCCAGAGTCGGAAAAGAAGAACATAGAGCGAATCGAGGTAACAGGGCAGAAAACCATTGCTCAGCTTAAAAAAGCGTTTGATAAACAACGCTTCGAATTTTTAGATTTGTATAACACCATCAACGAAACGGCCAAGTACGACATGCTGTGTAGCTATGAACGTACAATCGGGTCGAAAATAGCCAAAAAGCAATGTGAACCACGTTATTTGAAAGATTTTCGTGCCATGGCTATACAAACTTCCTCTGACTCGCCTGGTATAAATTTTGAGCGCCTGCCTACGGATGATCATCTCCAATTTTTAACCAAAGAAAAACGAGAAAAGGCTTTTGAGCACGTTGCTGCGCTTATCGCGACGCACCCTGAATTGTACGAAAGCTTTTCAAAGCTAGATGCGCTGCATCAGCGTATTGAGGCACGAAAAGATTTAGCAAAAGAAGATAACGAATAATGTTAAATAAAAGGGAATTAATTATGACTTTACCAATTCGTAGAAAGATAGCGGGTTTTACAGCTGTACTAACATTAGGCGTTTTTAGTGCAGGGGTGTTTGCCCAAGTAGATAAGCCAGAGTCGGATAGAAAGAGCGTAGAGCGAATAGAGGTAACAGGGCAGAAAACCATTGCTCAGCTTAAAATGGCGTTTGATAAGCAACGTTTCGAATTTTTAGACTTGTATAACACCATCAACGAGACGGCGAAGTACGATGTGCTTTGTAGCTATCATCGTACTTTAGGGTCAATGATAGCCAAAAAACAATGCGAGCCACGTTATTTGAAAGACTTTCGTGCTATCGCAACGCAAACGGCATTAATGTCATCTTCTAACCCTGGCGTTGATATCAGCCGTCTTCCTACAGATGACCACATCATTTTCCTTACAAAGGATCAGCGCGAAGATGCGTTTAAGCATGTGGCAGCGCTAGTTGCTACGCATCCTGAATTATACGATAGCTTTGCTAAGTTAGATGCGCTGCATCGACATATTGAAGACCGTAAAGAACAAGCTCGAAACGGCGAATAAAACTAATAAAAAAGCGGCGTAAGTGAGTAGCCCTCACTTCGCCGCTTTTTTTGTTTGTGCTTTATATTATTGATACTTCTTTAATTCTAAGCGCGATACCATTCCTTTGTGTACTTCGTCAGGGCCATCGGCTAAACGTAGCGCTCGTGCGCCAGCAGCAAAGCGCGCAAGAGGGAAGTCGCTGCACATACCCGCACCACCGTGAATTTGAAGCGCCATGTCTACTACATTTTGCAGCATGTTAGGTACAACTACTTTAATGGCAGAGATTTCTGTCATAGCGTGTTTAACACCTAGGTTATCGATTTTGCATGCAGCGTGAAGTGTAAGTAAACGCGCTTGTTCAATAGCCATACGGGCATCTGCAACGCGCTCTAAGTTGCCACCTAAACGAATTATTGGTTTACCAAAAGCTACCCGTTCGTTTCCGCGCTTAAGAGCTAGTTCAAGCGCTTTTTCTGCCATACCAATTGCGCGCATGCAGTGATGAATTCTGCCCGGCCCCAAGCGACCTTGAGCAATAGCAAAGCCTTTACCCAAGCCCATAATTAAGTTGTCTTTACTAACGCGCACATTGTCGAAGTGCATTTCGCCGTGTCCATAAGGCGCATCATAATCACCATAGGCGTCAAGCATACGCTTAATGGTAATTCCTGGCGCATCTAGTGGCACAATAACCATGCTGTGGCGGCTGTGCTTGTCGTTTTCTGGGTTGCTTAGCCCCATGAAGATGGTGAAGGCAGCATTAGGGTGGCCTAAACCTGTCGACCACCATTTTTTACCGTTAATAACAACATCGTCGCCGTCTTCAATAATGGTGGCAGCCATATTGGTGGCATCAGATGATGCAACGTCAGGCTCTGTCATGCCAAATACTGAACGAATTTCACCGTTTAGCAATGGCTTTAGCCATTGTTGCTTTTGTGCTTCGCTACCAAAGTGATAAAGCACTTCCATATTGCCTGTGTCAGGTGCGTTGCAGTTAAAAATTTCAGGTGCAAACAAATATCTACCCATGCGTTCAGCCATTGGAGCGTATTCTAGGGTAGTTAACCCTTGTCCAAGCTCTGCGTCTGGCAAAAACAGGTTTGCCAAGCCAGCTTCACGGGCTTTCGCCTTTAATGCCTCTGTGCCAGGGTGTAGCTTCCATTCTTTCCAATTTGCGTGGTGATTTTCTTTGTGATGAAAGTCGTACACCTCGTTTTCGATAGGAGAAATGTGCTCAGCAATAAACGCGTCTAGCTTCTCTAGTAGCGCTTTTGTTTTGTCGTTATGCGAAAAATCCATAGGGCACCTTTAACATTGGCAATGTGGTAAACGTTATTGTGCTATTGCACAGCTTATATCCTTTATAGTAGTGAATGTTGTTTAATGAATGAAATGAAATATAATCCTTTATGCTTGTGAATTGTATTCATTGCTTTTGGGTGTTTACAGTGCCGAAACAGCGCAATAAAAGAATAACCTTGCGGTTATGACGAGTTCAAAAAACACACGATATTTAGGGTAAGTAGAAATGTTAGAAAGCAGGCAGTTTGAAAAACTCGATTTAAACTTACTTAAAGTGTTTGAAGCGCTGTGGCAGCACCGCAACATGACTCGCGTAGCAGAGGCATTACACATTACACCGTCGGCGGTAAGTCACGCCATGCGACGTTTTCGAGATATATTAGGCGACCCGCTTTTTGTAAAAGAAAAGCAGAGTATGTTGCCAACCGCTGCATGCGAGCGTCTTGCCCCCGCAATACTTAGCGCGCTGAATGATATTCGAAAAGCGCTAGGTGAGTTTACCGAGTTCAACCCGCTTACTAGCCATCAACGGTTCGTTATTGCTATGCAAGAGTCGCTAGAGTTAGGTGTGCTGCCCACGTTGCTATCAACATTGGAAAAGGTTGCACCAAATGTTCAAATAGTAAGTACTCGCTTACATCGTGATGCGATGCTTGCAGACCTTACAAACCGCAATTTACACTTGGTTATAGATATTGGCCGCGCGGTAGCATCACCCATTTCGCATTCGCTATTGCGACGTGATACTTATCGTGTAGTGATGAATAAAAACAACCCACTGGCGAAAGGGCTGGACAAGCGAAAGTACGTGGCTGCGCGTCATATAACCGTATCTAACCGGGCAAAAGGGGCGTCGGTTGAAGAAATTGCGCTTCAACAGCTTGGTGTTAGCCGCCCTGCTTTATGGCGTTGTCAAAATTATCGGGCTGCAGCCGACGTGGTTGCCAACACTAATGCACTGCTTACATTGCCAGGTTCGGTGGCAGACGCTGTTAGTGCACCAAACTTAATTAGTACCAAATTGCCTTATGGCCTGCCTGCATTGGAAACACACCTTTACTGGCATAGTCAGCAAGAAGGTGAGGCTGGACTAATGTGGTTAAAGGATTTGATGCTACACTTGTTTGCTGAATCTGGTCTTACCAGATGAGCTTTGATAGGATGCAGGCACGAACAGCAGGGCTTAGTTTATGAAAATTCACACGTTATCGGGTTACATTCAACACATCTATCTAGTGGAAGATACGAAAGGTATTTTGTTGCTTGATGGCTGCAGCAGAGCCGATGTAGATAATGTGTGCCAATATATTACTAAAACACTGTCGCGCCCGTTAAGCGATTTAAAGCTTGTTGTGGTAACTCATATGCACCCCGATCACGCTGGTGGTGCAATGTTGTTGCGTGAGCGCACCGGAGCACAAGTGGCGTCGCACCCGAAAGCCATTAACTGGTATTCTGGCGTTGCTGGTCGCACCGCGCACGGTATAGATTTATTGCTTACGTGGTGGGTAGCAAGTCGCATTGGTAAGCCAAGATTTCCCATTTGGTACAGCCCTATTTTGGCGCCCGACTTAACACTTCGCGACAATCAAACGTTGCCAGGTTTCAGCGATTGGCAAGTGATGTATACCCCAGGGCATACCGATCACGATTTATCATTAGTACATTTACCTACCCAGCAGGCCTACATTGCCGATGTACTTGTGCAGGTAAAAGGTGATTTGGTGCCGCCATATCCTTTGTGTCATCCTAATCAGTATCGCGAAAGCTTATCAAAGCTGGCCCATTCACAAATTGATACATTCTTTTGTGCGCATGTGCCGCCTACGAAAAAAGATGATATCGACTTCGATCACGTAATTGAGAACGCCCCTAAAAAGCCAAAGAATCACTGGCATTCAAGCAAAAACCGCATTAAGAAAAAACTATTTGGGCTAACCAAAGACCACTAATTTTTACCTGCCTTTCTTTTTATTTTCGAAGTAACAAACCCTGCAAAGCTTAGTTTTACGGGTTTGTTGCCTTGCTTTTTGATGTGTTGATAACCACATATACTGTATTGGGCTGTACTGTATTAGATTAGGCTTAAGAAAGCAGATGTAGCAAGAGAAGCGCAAAGGTAAGGAGTGCAACAAGTTAGTATGCAAAACACAATAGCTTCTTCATTAATGGGAAAAACGCGCGCTGTGGCATCGTTCACCAGTAACACTCTGGCCGACGTGTTTAGCAAAGAAACGCACCGTTTTACCATTACAGGCTTAAGTCGCAGTGGAAAGTCGATGCTTTTTACTAGCCTTATAACGCTGCTAAAAAGCCGAAGCGAAGAAGGGCTAGCGTGCCTGCCATTGTTGCGGTATTTACCGCCTTCGCGTGTGCTTGATATGCACATTGAACCTATTGAAGGTTACAAACCGTTTCCCCATTTAAAAAACATAGCAGCGCTTGAAGCGGGTGATTGGCCTGAGGCCACCGAAGAAGCCTATGGTTTCAAGCTTGTTGTTCGACTAAAACAAACCACATCGATAAAGCGCCACCTAATGCCCCATCGCGATGTTGTGTTTGAATTTATTGATTACCCCGGTGAATGGATTACCGACATTCCCATGCTGAATAAAACTTACGCGCATTGGTCTGATTCTGCATGGGCGCAGCTAAGTAGTGGGCCGCAGCAATACTATGCCCATGCGTGGAAGCAGGTGGTAAACGAATTCGACTTCGAACAAACGCCTACACCGCAGTTAATTCAACAGCTTGTAACTCACTATCGCGATTATCTTGTACAGGCAAAGGCGAATGGCATTTCTCTACTTCAGCCTGGTAGTTTTTTATTAGCATCTAGCAACTTTAACTGGCAAGAATTTGGTTTTACGCCGCTGCCTTCAAGTATTACCAGCGATGTGTCGCACCCATGGTATAGGGCGTTTGAAAAGCATTATTCAGCCTTTCAAAAAGACTGGCTAACGCCACTAAAGCAATCCATTTTTAAAGAAACTGATAAGCAAATTATTTTAGTCGACTTGTTTGAAGGGCTAAATCACAGCAGGCAGCACCTTTATCAACTAAAAGAAACGCTAAGCCATTTGGCCGATACCTTTGTGTATGGGCAAAGCGGGTGGTTTTCTCGCACTGTGCTTAGAAAGCAACAAATAGGTAAGGTAGCCTTTGTCGCAACCAAGTCCGATCTTATTCCTGAAAATCAGCAGCAGAATTTATTAAGTTTACTTACACAAGTTACTGAAGGGGCTCGAGCTCGATTTAACGATAAGCCCATTCAGTTCGAGCATTTTTTAGTGTCGGCCATGCAGGTAACTGATGAAGGCGCAAATAAAGATGCTATTCGCTATACCAATAACGATGATCAGTATGTGGAATCTACCTTCGAGCCGTTACCGAAAACCTTGAAAGAAATGGAAGAGGGAAGTCACTTTCCGGTGCCAAGTGTAAATGTGCCGGCCGACTTTAAAGCACGCATATTGGCAGGTAAGGGCATTGATAGATTGCTTCAGTTTTTACTGGGCAAAGGAGAGTAATTATGAGTGGCAAGCCGTCAGAAAACGCGCCAAGCAGACCGGAATATAAAACGAAAGTGACTACACAAACGTTAAATATTGCACAGCCCGAAACCAAGTTGCCAAAGCAAATAACGGAAGACGTATGGGAGCTTGAAACCGCCTCAACCGGCGTGTCTTTAGGTAGCGCAACCCTTGGGTTAGGCGTGTTGTCGGTGTTGGGCTTTTTCGTGTTTGATGCCTACACCACGTTAACAGCTAGTATGGCGCAGCACCCTATAGGCACTAGTGTATTAGGCGCAATGCTTGCGGGCTTTGTAGGCTGTTTTAGCTTTTTAAGCTTTCGAGAGTGGCGCGGTTACAAGCAAGTTAATACGGCAATGCACGATGCTAAGCAACTACGCGATATGTTAGCCAATAAAGGCGCAAACTTGTCGCCTTCTAAGGTAAGCAGCATTTTAAATAAGCACGGCCAGCGCTTTTTTAAAGACAGTTATGCTGCACACTGTTTTACGCGTTATTCACAGCAGCTACAAAGCGATATGACGTCGGCAGAACTTTTGGGGTTATACGAAGATACCGTAATAACGCCGGTGCAGGAAAAAGCGCAAAAAGTGTTAAATAAAGAGTCGGTAACGGCGGGTAGTTTGGCGTTTATAAGCCCAAATAATCTAATTCAAACCCTGGCCGTTGTTTGGATAAGTTTTCGTACCATACGCCGCATGGCAAAGGTATACGGCCTTCGCCCCGGTACTGCGGGTAATTGGAAGTTGCTTAAAGTGTTGGCGCAAAATATTGCGGCTCAGGGCATTTTCGACCTGGCTACCGATGAAGTAGCGAATCAGATAGGTGGCAGTTTGTCGGCTAAGTTTATGGAGAATTCAGCCGAAGCCATTGCTGCAGGTGCACTTAATGCTCGCTTGGGAAGGGCGCTAATTAAGCTGCTTAAATAGTTGTTAATGGGGCGGCTTAAGTATCCGCAAATCAAAGTTGTGCGGCAGGATATGGTAAAGAAGTTAATAGGTGGCTTTCGGTGAATAGCAAGCCTAGGTGAAACTAATTCATGATAAACAAAAGGCGCTTACAGCGCCTTTTTAGTAGGTACTACCACGTTGGCAAAGATAAGCCCTGCCACTAGCGACATAAATATTAAGAACACTTCTTGGCCTAGATGATCGGCTTTTACAAAGTCTTGCCCGGTCATAAACGAGTTAAGCCCAATATAGGTTTTCGACCCTGGTACCAGCACAATAAGGCCATGCATGGCTACAATGGTGGCTGGCTGGTTGGCAATTCGAGTAAACGCATTAGCGAAAATACCAAGTGCGAATGCACCAACGAACGCGCCTAGCCCTGGGCTCATATAATCAGAACTCCACGCTGTTGCGCTGTAGGCAATAAACGCGGCAGCCATTGCCCATGGAATGTGCTTCAAACGCGTGCGAAAAATAGCAACAAGTGCTAAACACAGTAAAAACACCGCAAGCCATGTAGCCCAGTAAGGTAGCGATTCGGCAGGCGTATAAATGTTTTCTCCAAAGGCACTAAAGCCTACCGACACACCTAGAAACGCTCCAAAATACAGTTTAAATAGCTGCATAATGGCGTCCATAGTACGGGCCGTGCCCGACACCATATTGCGAGACGATAATTCCGCTAACCCCATGGTTAGCGCTAAACCTGGCACAAACACGATAACAGACGACAGCACCACCAATGGAATGTTTATACCGGGGTCGATATAGCTACCAATGGCACACGCTAGTATACCGCCTACAAATGCTGTTGCTGGCTCAAGCATTAGGTTTACACGCTTAGAGCGTTGTGCCCATAGTGTCCAAATGTAGGCAACAAGGCCAAGCGCTCCCGACCAGCCAATTTCACTCCAGCTTGCACCCATTAGCATGGCGAAGGCGCCAGTGGCCATGGCGAATGCAACGCCAGTAATTAACTTGCCGTAGGGACTGCCCATGGCATCAATTTCATTCAAGCGTTTGTCGGCTTCGCTTAGCGACATTTTACCGGCTAGGAGTTCACTAGCCAGTTCGTCGGTGAGCGACAATGCGTTCATATCTAGATCGCCGGGTAAAAGGCGGGCTGCGTGGTTGTATTCGTCCTCGTGACGATCGCTCCAAATAACAAAGGTAAGCGATGTAGGGGTAGAGATAAACGACGCGTGTACGCCAAGATATTGCGCTACTTCACCTAAATAGGCTTCAAGACGAAACGCAGGCGTACCGTATTTGTGTAGCATTTTTCCAAGCTTCACGATAAATCTACGAATTTGAATAAATTCTACGGTATCCAACGCAGTGTCCTTAATAGGTTATGGTAATAATATGAGGTAATTAAAACGAAAAAGCCAGACGCTACCTGTTAGGTCTGGCTAAAATTTGCGCGGATTGTACGGAGGGTTTTACCGTAAAGCAAAACATATTTTTTCTTATTTTAAGATAAAAAAACTAATGCATACTTAACGGTTGTTTTATTTGCCCAAATGAGACATTTTTATTTTATTTCAGGGTGTTGCGTTAAAAGGCATCCAGTCTTTCCACACGGGCTCTAGCCCCTTATCTACAATGGCAGTTACCACATCTTCCACTGGCCGGTTATCGTCAATATCAAACTGATTAAGTGCAGCAGAAGGCTGGCTGTAGCCCCCGGGCTGGGTTTGTGAGGCCGCACTCATCGACGTAATGCCTAACGGCAATACGCCGTCTCTAAAGTGTGCCGACTCTCGTGTGGAAAGCGACAGCTCTGCATAAGGATTAAAAATACGATGGGCACATATAAGCTGTAGTAACTGTTTCTCGTTGGGTAGCTGTTTGTTTGCATGTGTATTTCCACCCGTTGTATTACCTTCGCAGCTTCTAAGGCGCGGAAAAGAAATTGAAACACGGCTTTGCCAATAATGCTGTTGTAGTAGCTGTGCATGAAGTGCTGTCATGGCGCTGTCTACCCGCCAATCACCTAACCCCAATAATGCACCAATACCTATTTTATCTATACCTGCCGCGCCTATGCGGTCGGTTGCTTCAAGCCGCCATAAAAAGTCTTGTTTCTTTCCCCTTGTGTGAAATTTTGCATACTGCATTGGACAGTATGTTTCTTGGTAAACCATAACGGCATCAAGCCCAGCCTGTTTAAGCGTGGCATATTCATTTTGCTTTAAAGGCTGCACTTCCATCATTAGGTAGCTTACCTTTTCTCTTATAGCGCTTAATATTTTTTCAAAATAGGCCATGCCTACTTTAGTTTCGTGTTCGCCCGTCACTAACAGCACTTGGCTAAAACCCATTTCTTTAATAGCTTGTATCTCGGTAAGGGTATCGCTTACGGTCAAGGTAGTGCGCTTCAGCTTGTTGCTCATAGTGAATCCACAGTAGGTGCATTCGTTGGCGCACAAATTAGACAAGTAAAGCGGCACAAAAAGCTGCATGGTGTTCCCAAAACGATGGCGCGTTAGCGTGTAAGCGCGCTCTGCCATGGCATCTAAATAGGGAGTAGCAGCAGGAGAAATTAATGCCATAAAGTCGTTTAGCTGCAGCGTGGTTTTACACAGCGCTCGCTCAACGTCCTTTGGGGTTTTGCTGTTTATCGACAGTGCTAAATGCGACAAGTCTTGGGTTAATAGTGTTTGAGCAACATTCATAAAAAGGCTACTCCGCCATGTTTTTATTTGAAGAGCTTTTATCTGAAGCGCTAATGTCTGAACCGCTTATATTTGAACGGCCTGTCCCTGATAAGCCTGCATTTGGGCTGGCTTCTGTTGAGGTGGCTGCTTTTGAGGTGGCTGCTGTTGAGGTCTTCTTTTTTGACGAACTTAAAAACGCAGTAAACGGGCTAGAAGCTTCGGCAAATTTACTGCTGTTACTAAGGCCCGCTTCAAATGCATGCCGGCCAGCTTCAACAGCTTGTGCAAACGCTTCGGCCATAGCAACAGGGTTGTGTGCAGTAGCAATAGCAGTGTTTATCAGTACAGCGTCAACCCCTATTTCCATGGCGTGCATAGCTTGGCTGGGCTTACCAATACCCGCATCTACAATTACCGGCACTCGTGCTTGTTCTACAATAATGTTTAAAAAGGGCTCTGTTTGAAGGCCCTGATTACTGCCAATGGGGGCGCCTAGAGGCATTACCGCAGCGCAACCTACTTCTTCTAAACGTTTGCACAATACAGGGTCGGCACCGCAGTAGGGCAGCACATGGAACCCTTTTTTTACCAAGGCTTCGGCGGCCTTCAATGTTTCGATGGGGTCTGGTAATAAATAGCGTTGGTCAGGGTGGATCTCTAATTTTATCCACTGGCTTCCAATAGCTTCATAGGCCAGTTCTGCTGCAAACAACGCTTCACTGGCATTCTTAGCGCCAGACGTATTCGGCAGTAAAGTAACGCCTAAATCGCGAAGTGCCGCCAATGTATTATCACTAGCGCTACTCTGTGCTACGCGCTTCATGGCCAAAGTGACAATAGCGCTTCTTGATGCTGCAATAGCTTCTTTCATCACATTCGGGTGGCTGAACTTCCCTGTGCCTGTTAGCAGCCTAGATGTGAACGTATGATTGGCGAGTGTCAGCATAGTTATCCTCCTGCTACTAAAGTAAATATATCAATGTTGTCGCCCTGTTCTAGGAAGGTTTTAGGCCAGTCTTTTTTGCTCACAATAGCGCTGTTCTTCGCTATGGCAGTGCCGGTATCGTTAAGCTGTTTTAAAGCAATAAGTTCGGTAAGAGTAATGGGCGAGATAACGCTTAGGCGTTGGCTATTAACGTGAATATTAATGGTTGTCATAACATACCTTGCAGTAAGTAGACCGAGGAAGAGAGAAGGTGTGCATTTCACCTGTGGCTGCATTTGCAGTTAGGTAGTGCCCCCATTTTAAATTAGCGTTGTCTTTTCTAGCCAAGTACAGCAATGTCTGCGTAGTTTGGTGGCATGCAGCCATACCTACTACTGGGCCAAGAACCCCTTGCGTTATGCAGTTTTCTTGTACCTGAATGCTGTTAACTAGGCAGTTATAGCAACCGCCTTCTTTGTTAGTAGCAACGTTAATTGCTTGCCAGGTATCTCCACTGGCTGCAGCAATGAATAAGGGTATTTGTGCATCAACACATGCCTGGTTTATTTGCTGACGTATTGCTACATTGTCGGTGCAATCTAGTATGCAGTTTGCAGTACTCATTAAACTAGGTAGGTTATTGCTGTCTGCATAAAGGCATTTTGCATGAATATCTATGTTTGGGTTTACTTTGTGTAGCTCGTTGCTAAGGACTTTGGCTTTTAAGTCGCCAAGGTGCATTTCGTTGTAACTAACTTGACGCTGCAGGTTACTAATATCAACTATGTCGCCATCTACCAGCGTAATGCGTCCTACACCAGCACCTGCTAAGTATCGTGCTGCCAGACTTCCAAGCCCACCTAACCCAATTACAACGACATGTGCGTTAGCAATGTTGTGCTGGCCACTTTCCTCAATGCCATTAACTAAAAGCTGACGGCTATATCGTTTTATGTCTTGGTTAGTTAGCAAAGCCCGCCTCCTTCGAAAGCAGCTTGAAGGCACTAACCGGTTTTTCTGCACGTGTAATAGCGGTCACCATGGCGATGCTATTCACGCCGGTTGCCGCTACATCGCGAATGCTGTCGAAGTCTATACCGCCGATAGCCACCGTAGGTGTTGGTTTACACAGCGCTACATATTTAGCTAACCGCTTAACGCCTTGGGGCTGTGACGGCATACATTTGGTAGTAGTGGGAAATATATGCCCAAGCGCAATATAAGATGGCTGAAGTGCTTTTATGCGCTGAATTTCCGCGTAACCGTGAGTAGACAAACCAAGGCGTAGCCCTGCTTTTTGTATTGCTTTAAGGTCTGCTTTATCTAAATCTTCTTGCCCTAAATGTACGCCGTAAGCGCCAAATTCTATGGCAAGCTCCCAATAGTCGTTTATAAACAGCTGGCACTGGGTGTTTTGGGTAATGCTAACCGCTTCTTTTATTTGGTCAGCAATATACTGCGGCGAGCCTTCCTTTACGCGCAGCTGAATTATTTTTACGCCCGTGGGCAATAGCATTTTTATCCAATCAACGCTGTCTACTACAGGGTAAATACCCATGTTTTCATTAGTAAGTGAGGCAAACGGTGCAGTATTAATTTTACAATTTTCGTGGTTGCCGCAGCGCTGTTGCTGAAAATGCTGGTATTCGGCACAGCTAGAAAAAACAGCAGGAAATAGCGCTGATTGCTCTGGGAAGCCGTTGGTTCTTGCTAGGTGTGTGCTTTTCGAGAGATTTACGGTATTTGATAGGCTCGCTGTATCTGATAAAGACGTAGAGCACATTGACGCCGGGTACAGTGAAGATACGGACTTTTCGCGCACGTGCATAACATACGCATTAGCTAGGGTAAGCGCGTCGTCAATGTCGTAGCCGTTAACGACAAATGCACACAATGCACTGCTTAACATGCAGCCAGTTCCACGCAGTCGACCATTCGCGTTTCTGGGTTGCTGAAATACGCGAAAATAGCCGCTGGTAATGAAGTAGTCGTTAACGGTGTGTTGCCATTGCGCATGACCACCTTTTACCAAAATCGCATTTGCGCCGCCCTCAAGCAGTGCGTGCGCCGCTGCTTGTAGGGTTTCAATACTGTTTACGGAAAGCCCGGTAAGCTCACAAAGCTCATCCGTATTAGGTGTTATCAAATCCACAGTGCTTACTAGTGTGGAAATAGTGCTTTCGCTTAGGTCAGTTAACATTGCGCCCGTTGAGGTGCGAAGCACGGGGTCCCATACCACAAAAGGTCGTGGGGTTTGCATCGACTGAATTCGCGTACACAGCAATAAGGCTTGCTCATCGTTAGCAATTGCACCTATTTTAATTGCTGCAGGCGTACCCTCGTGTTCAAGCACTTGCCACTGTTCGTTAAGTATCGACGCCCTAACAGGTACACTGTTTACCATCATCGTATTAGACTGCACAGTGATTTGCGTAGTAATGGCACATGGGTGTACGTCTAAATCTGCCAGCGTAATGGCATCGCGGGTTATTCCCGCGCCGCCACTAGAGTCAACGCCACCCACGCACCATACGGTCGGGCGTTTTTCACTGTGCGTTGTCATGGCAGTTCAACCTTGCTGTCGGCACTGTGATAAAGCTCGGCGCCAGATGCGTTGAAGGCCTTTGCCATGTCTTGCATACCTTGGCTTTTTACTTGTGCCTGTTCTGCTGCGTTTTGCTTAGCCTCAGTTTGTTTAGCTACTTCTTGTTTTGTCTGATTTTCTTTCGCCTGGTTTTCTTTAGCGACGTCACGCACTTCCTGTGAAATTTTCATGCTGCAGAACTTTGGGCCACACATTGAACAAAAGTGCGCAACCTTTCCAGATGCTTGTGGCAAGGTTTCATCGTGGTATGCACGGGCAGTATGAGGGTCTAGCGCAAGGTTGAATTGGTCTTCCCATCTAAATTCAAAACGCGCTTTCGACATGGCATTGTCGCGTATTTGCGCACCTGGGTGACCTTTTGCTAAATCAGCGGCATGAGCAGCAATTTTGTAGGTAATTAAGCCCTGTTTTACGTCTTCTTTATTAGGTAAACCTAGGTGCTCTTTTGGCGTTACGTAGCACAGCATGGCGCAGCCGTACCAACCAATCATGGCTGCACCAATACCTGAAGTGAAATGATCGTAGCCAGGTGCAATGTCGGTGGTTAAAGGGCCTAGTGTGTAAAACGGTGCTTCATGACAGTGGGTTAGCTGCTCTTCCATATTGGCTTTAATCATGTGCATAGGTACATGACCTGGGCCTTCAATCATTACCTGAACATCGTATTCCCACGCAATTTTGGTTAGCTCGCCTAGTGTGCGTAGTTCAGAGAACTGCGCGTCATCGTTTGCATCGGCTACGCTGCCGGGGCGAAGACCATCGCCAAGCGATAGGGACACATCATACTGGGCGCAAATTTCACAAATTTCGCGGAAATGTTCGTACAAAAAGCTTTGCTTGTGATGGCTTAAACACCATTTCGCCATTATAGAACCACCACGTGACACAATGCCGGTTACGCGTTTGGCTGTAAGGTGTACATACTCAAGCAGTACGCCCGCGTGAATGGTGAAATAGTCAACGCCTTGCTCTGCCTGCTCAATAAGGGTGTCTTTAAACATTTCCCAGGTTAAGTCTTCTGCTACGCCATTAACTTTTTCTAACGCTTGATAGATAGGCACGGTACCCAGCGGCACGGGGCTGTTACGCAATAACCATTCACGGGTTTCATGAATGTTACGACCGGTAGACAAATCCATAATGGTGTCTGCACCCCAGCGGGTTGACCACACTAGCTTTTCCACTTCTTCTTCAATAGACGAAGTCACCGCGGAGTTGCCAATGTTGGCGTTAATTTTCACCAAGAAATTACGCCCGATAATCATTGGCTCAAGTTCAGGGTGATTAATGTTGCACGGAATAATGGCGCGGCCCGCAGCGACTTCATCTCGCACAAATTCAGGGGTAATGTTCTCTGGTAAGTTAGCGCCAAAGTGCTCGCCTTTGTGCTGCTGAGTTAGCTCAGCGCTTTTTATAGCTTGTCTGCCCATGTTTTCACGAATGGCAATGTATTCCATTTCTGGCGTAACAATGCCTTGGCGCGCATAGTGAAGTTGGGTTACGTTTTTTCCCGGTTGCGCTTTGCGTGGTTTACGCTCTCGAATAAAACGGAAATCTTCGGTGAAGATATCGTTTTCTCGTTCTTTAGCGAACGAAGACGATACACCGTTAAGCGTTATCGTGTCGTTTCTTTCGTTTATCCAAGACTGCCTTAGCGGCGCTAACCCTTTATGAACATCTATAACCTGAGCCGGATCTCCATAGGGACCTGAGGTGTCATAAACCGGAATAGCTGGGTTAGGCTCAAAGAGTGGATTTTCTTCTGTACCGCCAACCAAGCTGTCGTGCTGATGAATATGGCGCATGGCCACATTGATATCGGCACGGCTACCGGTTTCATAGTGACGAGTTGAATTTGGGTACGCTTCGCCCGCTAATTCATTGATAAATTGTTGCGCTTGTTGGCGCTGTTCGCGTCGAGTAGACATAGCATTTTGGCCTTTCGTTTAGGTTTTAAAATGCTTGTCAGGAGTGAAGGAGAATATAACGCAAGATTGAAGCAAGAAAGTTGTCGCGGTATGTGGCTTTTTGCGCGGTGCAACACCAAGGCATCAAGGTGTGAGGACATCCAAACCACAGTGACAACGCGTGCTAATACAACAGCACAACAACATTTCTACTTCAGCATTATATTTTCTTGTTCCCTTCGCAGGTATTAGCCTGATCAGGTTCAACGGATCCCGCTTTCGCGGTCTCAGCTTACTGGGTATCCAGTGAAGCACTCCGACAAGTAACTTGCTTTTTACTATATATCTAACATGTTTGTGAAAACAAGAGGGGCAAGCGCTTATGAAGAAATTATTAATGTTCTCTTAGCAAAGTAGTTCGAAGTAGCGTGCAAATTTCATTACTTATTGTGTCTATATTCTCAGGTAATGACAGCGCGGTAATAGAATATCCTTCAACAAAAGGCACGAAAAGCGATGCTGCAATAGTGGCATTACTATCTTGTGCTGCAACGGGGCGAAACATATCTGCAAGAACATGTGCGTAAGCTTTGTAGTAATTATCAAGATATTGCTCAATCGAAGCATTTCGCGTTGAAATGGCCCAATATTCTCGAAATATTCTGCACATTTCTGAAAGTGCCAAACCGTGTTTTAGAAAGTCAGAGACCACGCGTTCTAAGTCAGAATCTAGCTGTTGCAGTGAGGTAAACTTAGGCATTGCCCGCATCTCTTCAAGGCATGAATGAAAATAACGGTCTGCCATAGCCACCAGTAAACTGTCTTTATTTTTAAAGTAATATTGAACATTGCTTAGTGTCATATCTGCGTGTGCTGCGACCTGCCGCATAGTAACGCCATAGTCACCATCGGTTTTTAACAACGCTAACGCCACATCGAGTATCTTTTCCACCTTAGCGTTTTTTTTCATACAACCTTCGTTCTGTTAATCATTGTTTTTCACGTGCTTTGAGTAATTTACCTAAAGTACGCGCGTTTTTCCAAAATCTGAGGTTGTCATTTTAGGTCGAATGACCTAATATTTCAATTGTTAGGTCATGTGACCTAATTTATTTAAATGATTAACTGTGTCAAAGAGGAAATGTGATGATTCAGGCGTTACGTACACCAGATACTAATTTTGAGAACCTTGCCGATTACCCTTTTGCAGCGCATTACGTTGAAGATATTCCTGGGTACGAGGGCCTAAGAGGGCATTACCTTGACGAAGGCGAGCGCGATGCCGACGATGTTTTTCTATGTCTTCACGGTGAGCCAGCATGGAGTTACTTATACAGAAAGATGATCCCTGAATTTGTTAAAGCGGGCGGACGCGTGGTAGTGCCTGATTTATTGGGGTTTGGAAAGTCAGATAAGCCAGTGAGTGAAGATACCTATACTTTTGAATTTCATCGAAACTATCTTATTAGATTGATAGAGAAGTTAGATCTTCAAAACATAACCCTGGTGTGCCAGGACTGGGGCGGATTGCTGGGGCTAACATTGCCAATGGAAATGAAAGAGCGCTTTAAGCGCCTGCTAATTATGAATACTGGCCTATTAGTTGAACCAGTTACTACACCGGCTTTTCTAGAGTGGCACGATGATATCGTAAAGCCCGCTTCGTTATCGCTTGATACATTCTTTAAACAGTATGCGCCAAGTATCAGCGATGAAGAGGCCAAAGCCTATGCCGCACCATTTCCCAGTAGAGAGTATCAAGCCGGTGTACTGAAGTTTCCCAAAATTGTGGCAAACCCAGATAAAGCTTGTATCGATATTTCAAGTCGCGCGTTTACGTTTTGGAAAGAGGAATGGGAAGGCGATACCTTTATGGCGATTGGTATGAAAGACAAAATGCTAGGGCCAGATGTAATGCACTATATGCAAAGTGTTATAAAAGGTTGCCCAACACCTATGAAAGTCGAAGAAGCGGGTCACTTTGTTCAAGAGTTTGGTGATGTTGTAGCACGTCGTGCGCTTGCTCACTTTAACAACGTTTAAGGAGTGAGCACATGAAAATAATGCATTTAGTTTTTCATCCAGACCTGGCGCAATCGCGCGTTAATAGAACGTGGCAAAAGCAGCTTGTGGAGTCGGGTAAAGTTACGACGAGTCGTGACATGTATAGCGAATATCCAGACTTCAACATTGACGTGGAAAAGGAACAAAAGCTGTTGATGGGACACGATAGAATTGTGCTTCAATTTCCCATTTATTGGTGGTCGATGACACCGCTTTTAAAAAAATGGCTAGACGATGTACTTCAATACCAATTTGCCTATGGAAGCAAAGGAGACAAGTTACAGGGTAAAGACTTGATGATAATTTGTTCTGCAGGCGGACAAGCTAAGAATTATAGCGGCTTTCATATGTTTGCCACTGTACCTGAGATACTTAAGCCGTTTCAGTTAACAGCAAATCTAGCAAAAATGAACTACGCACAGCCTTTGTATATGTTTAACGCTGACGCGTGCAGTGACGATGAAGTACAAAAATATGGAAAATCATGGGTTAAGGTTATTGACGACAGCGCGCGCAGTGACGGCCTGCGCTTCGCAAATGCCAAAATTCATGATGAGCTTAATGATGTTTATCAACAGCTAGGCATGGCCTAGCTGTTGGGCATTAACCAATTGCTTGCTGCCCTTCTTTGTAAAGCTGAAGGGCAGTTGCTGTGTCTTGATTACGTTCACTTATGGCTGACAACAGCAATAAATCTTCTTTTCGCGCTTTCATTTTGGTCGCTTTTAACAACGCTTTTTCGGCAAGTACGTCGTCACCTGAGTTAAAGGCTACTTGGCCAAGTGTTGAATATAACGCAACGTTTTCTTCATCTTGTTTAATCCAGCTTTCAAGCAGTCGTAGTGAGGGTGAAGAGTCTGGAATATTAAGCTGTGAAAACAATGGGAAAAGTGCAGTGTTCGGGCCACGCTTTTGCCATCCAACCAAAAGCTGTTGAGCGTCGGCATGCATGCCTTGATCAAGCAGTTGTTGAACGTATGCAGCACGATAAGCATCGTCATTACGCAACTTTCTAGGAAGGTTTTCCCAATAGCTTTTTAGCTCTACAGCACCTTGTTTGCTGGCAATTTCGGCAAACTTACCCTTAGCTATACGCTTGCTCCATGTGGTGTAGGCATCTTTAGGTAGTGCCTTGCGCCAACCCGATAAGTTTTCTTCCAAGGTTTGCCATTTGCCAAGCTCTGCAAGGGTTTGCGCTTTTAACTGAACGACAGGCTTACTGTCGCGCTCTTGCTCGTCAAGGGCGTCTAGCTTTTCCAGCGCTTCTGCATGTTTGTTATCTACTAAATCAATACGTGCATGCATTACCGTGGCAGCTACTTTAGCTGTAGGAAAGTCGGTGGCTTGTGTTAAAAAGTAACGCGCTTTCGGTAGGTCGCCATTCGTAAACGCAATTTGTGCCGATGCTAAGTAATTTACACCTTCAAAGTCACCGTTAGTGGTTTTGCCAAGGGCCTTCTGCGCTGTGTCTAAATCGCCAGCGGCCATGGCATGTAAACCATCGTAAAAAGCGCGTTTACGCTTGCGGTCGCCCAAACTACCAAACCACTTATGCGAGCCTGTAATAAGACTTAACGCCCACAGTGTTGCTCGTGATAACACGTACCAAGCTACAAGCGCACCAATCAGCAAAATACCGAAGCTGATAATATTCATTTCAACGGCGGTATCACCTAGAGTGAACAGCACATAGCCTTGATCGCCTAACAGCATGGGGCCAATAATCAGTGCGGCTACGAACGCGGCTAACACCGCAAGGGCAATAGCTAACCATTTCATAGTACGCTTGCTCCTTGACCAAATACTTGTTTAACACGGTTGTCTAACAGTCTTTCTAGCGGCTTTTGCGATACAAGTTCACTTGGAATAGGACGCGAGACATCGGTGTTTAATAAGTTTTGTAGTGCGCTAACAAAACCACTTACTTGGCTGGCTTCAATATCAAACTTTTCAATAAGTATGGTTTGAGCGTATTGAAGTGATTGATTGTAAAGCCCTGCATCGCCTTTAAGCGCTGCAGACTGTGCGTGCATTAGCTGTAGACGAAGTTGCTCTTTTACTAAAAACTGCGCTTCCAAAGAAAGAACGGGTTGTACTGGACCGTCTATGGTTTTGATGGTGAGGAAGTCGTCTACCAACGAGCGCCACACCTTTGCCAAATTGTCTTTCCAATCATCGGCAGACTCTGACAACGTATTGTCTTCGCCGTTAGCATCAACAGGTTTCTCAAATGTGTCTAAAGGCAGTTTATCAATTTGTGCAACCATGCCGGTTAGCGCTAGTGCAACAGAGCTTGGCGATACTTGTTTTAACTGCTGCAACGTTTGAATATCTTCAGCAACAGCTGCACGAACAGGAAGTACAGACGGGTCAGCTAGAGACTTTAAACGTTTGTCAGCATTTACTAACAATAGGATGGCAGTACGAACATCATTTTCTAACCAAAGCTTTCTGCCTGCCATGCGAACTAAATAGTCGGCTTCGGCAATTAACCAATCGGCAGGGCGACGGCCTTCCATATTCTGAATTTGTTCAAGTGCCGATTCAGCCTGTAGCGCAAGCATATCGTTTTGCTCTTTAAGCGCAGCTACCGTCTCTTGAAGGGCGCTGTTAGTTTGCTTAATTTCGCCAAGCGAAGCGGCAAGCGTTGCTCGGTCTGCCGCTAGCTGTTGTATTTGGGTATTGGTGTTTTGCTGGGTTGACTGAACGTTGTTATGCGCAGCTTGTTGTTTGGTGTAGTACCAATAGCCAGCGCCGGCTAGGGCAAGTACCGCCAACAATAAAATGAAAACCACAAACCACAGCAGTCCGTTACCCGAAGACGACTTTTTAGCACTTTTGGAAGCTTTGTTATCGTTAGTTGCAGTCGACTCGATAACGTCTTTTTCTGAACTTACGTGAACGAGTTCCTCATTATGAGGGCTGTTATCTTTATTGTTGGCCATTCAATACTCCCAATTGTCCTTTACCCAAGCGATAAGTGCTTGGTCGGTTGCGCGATGACATATTTGAACGCGCGAAGCCCCTAATCTGTTAAGTGACGATGCTATGCGTTCACTTACGGTTACCCATGGTAACGTTAGCAATGCATTGCCATAGTGCGAAATAAGTTGCGTCGCCATGGCCTCGCTTGTAGCGATAATGCCGCTAACGTCGGCAATTTTCCACCGTTTTGTGTACACAGGCTGCGTAAGTAGCTCTCTTCTGTATACACAAAATGTGCTAATAATTCTTCCTTCTCTAGCTAAGCCCTCTGATATTGCTTGCCGGCCGCCTTCACCTTTCATAATAACTACATGTTGATCATTTGCCTCATTGAAATAGTGCATTGCCACTATTCCCTCTGAGGTGTGTGACTCTGGGGTAACGACGTTCTGAGCAGCGTTTTTGGGTAACCCTTCTCGCAGCTTTCGTGCTGTAGCGTCGCCAACAGCAACAAAAATTGGGTAGCTATCGTGTGCAGACACATAGTCTTGCATTGCAGTAAGTACGGTTTCTACGGCGTACACGCTAGTCACAATCACCACGTCTATAGCATTTGTGGTAAGTAATAACTGCGCTGCTTTGTGCTCTGAAACCACTTGAACTATATCTGTTGTGGCTACGCCCACTGCGTTAACACCTGCAGCATCGAATGCTTTAGCACTGGTATTCAGTTTGGGTAATGGGCGTGTAAACAGTAGCATAGTGTATAGGCTGGCTTGTGCGTTAGCTTAGTTATACAGCGCTTTAAGAATGTCACCTGCGCCCTGCGCTAACAGTGCTTCTGCTACTTCAACGCCTATGCTCTTAGCGTTATCTCGAGGTGCTGTTGCCGATGCAAAAAGCAGTTCTGAACCATCTGGTTTGCCAACCATACCAGTTAGCGTAAGAGCATCACCGTCAAGCGTTGCAAAGCTTCCAATGGGCACTTGGCAGCCGCCTTCAAGGCGCTCATTCATTGCGCGCTCTGCGGTTACACGAGTATTGGTGTCGGTATGGTTTAATGCCTGAAGTAACTCAATAAGTTCACCGTCGTCATTTCTACACTCAATGCCCACAGCACCTTGCCCCACTGCTGGTAGTGAAATATCTGCCGGTAACGGCATACGAATACGCGACTCCATCTCTAGGCGAATTAACCCTGCAGAGGCAAGAATAATGGCGTCGTATTCGCCCGCATCTAATTTGGCTAGGCGCGTGTTTACGTTGCCGCGTAAGTCTTTAATAACTAAGTCTGGACGAAACTTTCTAATTTGGCATTGGCGTCGAAGGCTTGATGTACCTACAACTGCACCTTGTGGAAGAGTATCTAATGAGTCGAAATTATTTGAAACAAACGCATCGAATGGGTTTTCTCGTTCGCAAATAGCATGAAGCCCAAAGCCTTCAGGAAATTCAACGGGAACGTCTTTCATTGAATGCACGGCTATGTCGGCGCGACCTTCAAGCATGGCGACTTCAAGCTCTTTAATAAACAGCCCTTTGCCACCAATTTTGGCAAGGGGAGTATCTAGAATTTTGTCACCTTGTGTGCTCATAGGTACTAGCTCAACCGCCATTGTGGGGTAATGCTCCAGCAGTTTTGCCTTTACATATTCGGCTTGCCAAAGTGCTAAAGCACTTTTTCTTGTGGCAATTCTAATGGTGCGTGTGGTGTTGAGATTACTCATGGCCTTTCCAAAATTCTAAATTATTAAACTTTATCTATTTCTAGCGCTTAGTATACGCGTTTTCGTACACAAAGTTTGCATGTATAACGAGTTTTATATTTGTAGATTGGATAAAAACCAGTCTATGCTATGTGTGAATTATGTAGTTGATAATTAAACGGAGATTAAGTGTTGTATGGACCATTCATCGGTACGACAGTTGTTAAGGAATTCGCAGCAGGATGAAGCCGAAACGAAAAGAAGGCGATTAACGCTTTATTTTATTTCGTATGTTGGCGGCACCATTATGGCTTTTATGGCATGGCTCAACTTTGGGGGCGGCGATACATTATTGGTTGGCTCTCTCGCGGCATCAGCTGCGGTAATCTATGCCAATGTTGCGCTTTCCCATGCGTTTCCGCGAAACGATACCTTTTATTATATTGCTGGCCTTATTGTAGTCTTTACCGTCAATGCGCTGGTGTACACCGGTGGTTTGAATAACACGGGCCTGTACTTTATTTTTCCACTCATTTTCATTCAAATTATAGTGGTGCGTTTTAAGCCTGCCATCTTGTATGTGTCGGTTACTTTGGGTATAGCAATAGCTCTGTTGTTCAACCAAGAACACATTGTTGCCGAATATCCGCCTGAACACGTGTCACGATTTTTAATTGCTACGCTTTGTTTTATTTGTGTTGCGTTTATTGGCGAGAACTTCTGGCATCAAAGCCGAAAAGAAATGCTGAAAGAAAACCTAGAGCGAATGCGTCAGGCGAATACCGACCCACTCACTAAACTGCCAAACAGACGCTTTCTTGATGCAGTATTTTTTGATAGAGCCATGGAAGACCCTGTATCGTATTTCCCTTTAAGCGCGGTAGTGGTTGATATTGATCACTTCAAAAAAATTAACGACACCTACGGCCATGACGTGGGTGACGATGTGCTTATTCATTTCACTCAGCTAATGAAAGAATGTGTAAGAAATACTGATGTCGTTGCTCGAACAGGCGGTGAAGAGTTTCTCATTCTTTTCCCTCATGCTACGTTAAGCCAAGCGGTAAAACTTGCAGAAAAAATTAGGGAGAATGTAGAAGCAAATCCGTTTATTCAAGGCGATATTAACCATCCAATAACGGCAAGCTTTGGTGTAGCAACTGCGTTAACAGACTCCAATATAAATGCTGCCCTTAAACAGGCAGACGATAAACTTTATGTGGCGAAAAAGAACGGTCGCAACCGAGTAGTGGAATAACACTGTTTTGCTTCGCTAGCATTGAGGTATTGGTAATTAACTGTGCTATTACATGCTGTTATTAAAACTAAAAAACCGCTTTTAAAAGCGGTTTTTTGTGTTTCTAACAATATAGGAACTGGCGTACTACTTAAGTACCTTCTGCAGCCAAGCGCTTATGTCGTTTAATTCTTCCATGCATACGTTGTGCTGCATCATATAAGTTTGCCACGTCACGTCAAACCCATTACCTTTCAGTACTTCATACGCTGCGTTACCCATGAAAACAGGTACCACTTCATCTTGCTCACCGTGGGCCATCATAATGGGCGTTGTTTTATTTGTGCTCTGCGCTTCGTTTACTAGTAAGGTTGGCTCGCACATATAGGTAGAGAGCGCTAGCACGCCGGCAAATTTGTGTTTAATTCGCGGTGCAATATGAAGTGCAATGACACCGCCTTGCGAGAAGCCTGCCAACACAATACGGTTCGCAGGAATGCCATTGTCAATTTGCGCTTGAATAAGCTGTTCAACTTGTTCTGCAGATTCTTGTACACCTGCCAAATCGGCGCGGCTGTCGAAATCCATTGATTTTATGTCGTACCACGCGCGCATGCGCATGCCCCCGTTTACAGTAATAGGGCGTTCTGGCGCGTGGGGAAAGATAAACTTAACTGCAAGACTACTGGGAAGCTTTAGCTCAGGAACGATTGGAGCGAATCCGTGACCTGAGTCACCAAGGCCGTGTAACCAAATAACACATGCTGTAGGTGTTGTTGTTGGATTTATTTCCACGCATGGTAAAAGTTGCTCATTCATCTTTCTTTTCCTAATAATAAGCGCTTTTTTAGTTACTACAGGGCAGTAACTGAAGTGCAACTACTACAAAGCGATATCCTTTATCGCCCTAAAAAGCACGGTTTCTCTTGTTTTAATTTAGGTTCAGAAGCCACACCATATTGTTTAGTGGCGTGCGGCATAGCGCACACAATATTGGTTGTTACGGCTGTGATGCGAGATATGCTATCATTGCGATAAGAAATCACCATACTTTGATAGAATTTTAATATTTTATGGCTTCACTCCTTGGCAACTTATTTATACTTGCAGCACCTTCCGGTGCGGGCAAATCTAGCCTGATAAAGGCACTCATGGAAAAATACGAAGGGAACAGCACAACACCAATGCAGGTGTCTGTGTCGCATACCACGCGTGCACCGCGCCCAGGCGAGGAAGACGGCGTGCATTACCATTTTGTAAGCCGAGAGCAGTTTGAAGCACTTATCGAACAAGGCGTTTTTTTTGAGTACGCCGAAGTGTTTGGTAATTATTACGGCACGTCGCGTGTTACTATTGAACAAACACTGCACCGTGGAATAGACGTGTTTCTAGACATCGACTGGCAAGGTGCAAGACAGGTGAAGAAGCTAATGCCAGATACTTGTGGCATCTTTATTTTACCACCATCGCTTAATGTATTAGAGCAGCGCTTAAACAATCGCGGTCAAGACAGTGAAGAAGTAATCGCTGGACGTATGTCTCAGGCTGTTTCTGAAATGTCGCATTTTAACGAGTTCGATCATGTAATAGTCAATGACGACTTTGCTACCGCGCTCAGTGAACTTGAAGCAGTGGTTACGGCACAGCGTTTACGAACCGTAAAACAAGAAATGCGTCATCAACCTATGTTGGACGAATTGCTTGGTAGCGCGTAAGCTTCACCTAGTAATTAAATAATGTGATTTACAAAATTAGCCACGAAGGGCGAGCTCAACGCGATCTTGCTGTGCTAATTTCAAACAAAACGCTAGGATCGCGATATACAACCATGTATACTACGTGGCCGTTTTTTGAATAACTTGCTCAACCTAATTTTCGGAGAAATACATGGCTCGCGTAACTGTAGAAGATGCCGTAGATAAAATTGGTAACCGCTTTGACCTAGTGCTTGTTGCTGCACGCCGTGCACGTCAGATTGCCACTGAAGGCAAAGATCCTATGGTTGACGTTCAAAACGACAAGCCAACCGTAACTGCACTTCGTGAAATTGAAGAAGGTTTAGTTACTGCTGCTACACTTGAGCAAGCAGAACTTCAAGCTCAAGAACAGCAAGAACACGCTGAGTTTGCATCGGTAGCAAACATTTTATCTGAGCAGTAAAAAGTACCCTTTAAGGGCTTTTACGATAAATTTAGCGCCAGTGCTTTGAAAAAAGCACTGGCGCTTTACTTTTGGCGTATTGGAATATAGCAGAATAAGACGTATTCTTAAGGTTGTAACGTTTTATAAGGGTCACGCTTAACAGTGTATTTGTTTGAAGGTTTAAAGCAGAAAGTTATTGAGTATTTACCAGCCGAGCGAGTGCAGCTGGTTCAAGATGCTTTTATTTTGGCGCAAGAGGCCCACGATGGCCAAATGCGTTCAAGTGGCGACCCCTACATAACGCACCCTGTAGCTGTGGCAGGTATCCTTGCCGATATGCACCTTGACCATGAAACTATCATGGCAGCACTTTTACACGATGTTATTGAAGATACGCATTACAGCAAAGAAGATTTAGCCAGTGCATTTGGCGACACAGTTGCGGAGTTAGTTGAAGGTGTAAGTAAGCTAGATAAACTGGCGTTTAGCACCAAACAAGAAGCGCAGGCAGAAAACTTCCGCAAAATGATGATGGCCATGGTACAAGATATCAGGGTTATTCTAATTAAGCTGGCCGACCGTACTCACAATATGCGCACGTTGGGCTCACTTCGCCCAGACAAGCGCCGTCGTATTGCCCTTGAAACCCTTGAGATTTATGCGCCTATCGCGCATCGCTTAGGTATTCACGATATTAAAAACGAGCTTGAAGATTTAGGTTTTCAGGCCATGTACCCAATGCGCCATCGTGCGCTCAAATCTGCTGTTCGTCAGGCGCGCGGTAACCGAAAGGAAATCATTGAAAATATTCGCACCGAGCTAAATACTCGCTTAACCGCTTATGAGATTGAGTCTGACGTTCTAGGCCGAGAAAAGCACCTGTATTCCATTTACCGGAAAATGAAAAACAAAGAACTGATGTTCAATGAGGTAATGGATATCTATGCTTTCCGTATTGTGGTAAACACGGTAGATAATTGCTATCGCGCGCTAGGCGCGATGCATGGGCTATATAAGCCTATCGAAAACCGCTTTAAAGACTACATTGCAATTCCTCGCACAAATGGCTATCAATCGCTGCATACGTCACTCATTGGGCCTCACGGTATACCCGTTGAAATCCAAATACGTACACAGGAAATGGATCAGATGGCCGACAAAGGGGTGGCTGCGCATTGGCTTTATAAAGAGCCTGGCGACAATGGCACAACCGCGCAGCTTCGAGCCCGCAAGTGGATGCAAAGCCTGCTTGAGCTTCAACAGTCTGCCAGTTCGTCGTTCGAGTTTATTGAATCGGTAAAAACCGATCTTTTCCCAGACGAAATTTATGTATTTACCCCAGATGGCCGCATTATTGAACTGCCCATGGGGGCTACTGCCGTAGATTTCGCCTACGCTGTACACTCAGATGTGGGTAATACATGCGTTGGTGTGCGTGTTGAGCGCAGAAACTTCAGCCTAAGTAAGCCGCTTGAAAATGGGCAAACCGTAGAAATTATTACTTCGCCTAAAGCTAAGCCTAATGCGAACTGGCTGAACTTTGTAGTGAGTGCTCGCGCTCGTGGCAGAATTCGCCAGTATTTGCGCAAGCAGCACTCGCAAGAAGCAGTGAACATGGGTAACCGTCTGTTGCGTCATGCATTAGGTGCCGTGAAACTTGACGATATTCCGCAAGAAGATATCGATCGCGTAGTCGCTGAAACCAAGCACGACAGCTTTGACGACTTGCTGGTCGACATTGGCTTGGGTAACGAACTCAGTGCTATTGTGGCGCGCAGGCTACTTGGTGAAAGTACCAATGACCTGTCAGATAAAAAAGGCAATGTTGCCATTCGCGGAACAGAAGGTCTGTTGGTTAATTATTCTCGTTGTTGTCATCCTATTCCAGACGATGAAATTGTGGCTGTACTAAGCCCTGGTCGCGGTATGACCATTCACCAAACGGGCTGTAACAACATTCGCAAGCTAGCACGTGAAGAGCCTCAACGTGTGCTGCCAATGCAGTGGGACGATGAACCTCAGGGCGAATTTAAAGCGTCGCTACGTATCGAACTGTTTAACCATCAGGGCACACTGGCAACATTAACGAACACAATCTCGGGGTGCGATTCCAATATCATTGGTCTGCAAACTGAAGAGAAAGAGAGTAACATTTACTTTATTGACCTAGAACTCACTACACATAACCGTGTGCACTTGGCTCGCGTAATGAAGAAAATTCGTACCATGCCAGAAGTTCAAAGAGTGTCTCGTCACAGTCAATCTCGACACTAAATTACATTTTTAGGAATTCTTATGTCTAAGTCTATTATTCAGACCGATAAGGCACCTGCTGCTATTGGTACTTACAGCCAAGCGGCGAAAGCCGGCACTACCGTTTATTTATCAGGTCAAATTCCACTTGTGCCAGAAACCATGGAAATGGTGTCTGACGAGTTTGAAGCGCAAGCTGTTCAAGTTTTTGAAAACGTAAAAGCAGTGTGTGAAGCCGCAGGTGGTAGCACTAACGACTTGGTGAAAGTGAATATCTTCCTTACCGACCTTGGTCATTTCGCGTTAGTGAATGAGATTATGAGTCGTTATTTCAATACGCCTTACCCAGCACGTGCAGCTGTTCAAGTTTCAGCGTTACCAAAAGGCGCACAAATTGAAATTGATGGCGTAATGGAACTGCCGGAGTAAGTCATGTCACCTGAGCGTTACCAGCGAATTAGAGAAGTGCTGGAAAAAAGGCAAACCGACTTAACGGTATGCCTTGAAAATGTGCATAAGCCGCACAATGTGTCGGCGGTTGTACGAACATGTGATGCAGTGGGCATTCATCGTGTTCACACCGTGTGGGAAAAGCAGTATCAGTTCAGACGTGGCACTGCCATGGGCAGCCAGCAATGGGTACGCCAAACAAACCACATGAATATCGCAGATGCTATGACCGACCTTAAGGGGCAGGGCATGCAGGTATTGGTTACTAATTTGTCTGAGACCGCTGTAGATTTTCGTGATATCGATTACACCAAACCTACCGCTATTTTGTTTGGACAAGAAAAGTACGGCGCTACAGATGAAGCTAAAGCATTAGCCGATCAGGATATTGTTATACCTATGATGGGCATGGTGCAGTCGCTTAATGTGTCTGTTGCAGCAGCACTGGTACTTTACGAAGCACAGCGTCAACGCACTATTGCGGGTATGTACAGCACACAGCATCTTGCAGAAGAAGAGTGTCAGGCACTGGCATTTGAAAATGGTTATCCGCGCTTGTTTAAGCTATGTCAGCGAAAGGGATTAGCGCTTCCACCTATCAATGAATTAGGTGAAATTGCTGCCGATGATAGCTGGTGGCAAGATATGCAAATTACCCAAGCCGAAGCGAACGCGCTAGAAGCATAATAGCAAATAGGTTAAAACAGCCTCGCGCATCGAGTATCGGTATATCGAGTTTTGGTAAAAAGCACAAACAAATAAAAAGCCTGCCTGAACCGCAGGCTTTATTTTTGGCTTTAAAAAACTGGACCAAAGCGTACTCGCCAACCTAGCCACAATCCTTTACACTTTCCGTTACTAAGGGCATGTTATCCCTCATCGTTTTTTATTTTTTATCAGTTATTTGAAAGAAGGATATAACTGAATGCAAGCACTCGCCACTACCCCTATTACTGCGCTTAAAGGCGTAGGCGCAAAGGTGGCAGAAAAACTCAACAAAATAGGGCTATTTACGCTTCAAGACATTCTGTTTCACTTACCTCATAGGTATGAAGACAGAACGCGTATTTACAGTGTGGCCGAGTGCCGTCCGTTTACGCATGTGAGTGTGCAGGGCGAGGTAATGAGTGCCGATATTCAGTATGGTAAAAAGCGAATGCTGGTGGTTAAGCTAAGCGATGGCACGGGCACTATTACCCTGCGCTTTTTCCACTTTGGCGCTGTGCAGCGTTCTATGATGACGCCTGGTAACACGGTTCGATGCTTTGGTGAGGTGCGAACCGGCAAGTGGGGCATTGAAATGATGCACCCTGAATTTAAGCTGGTAGATGAAGACGCCCCGCCCAGTGAAGAATCACTAACCCCAGTTTACCCCACTACTGACGGTATAAAGCAGCTTACGCTTAGAAATTTAACTGAACAAGCATTAGCATTACTTGATAAAGGCGCACTGGCAGACCTGCTGCCGGAAGGTATTTATGACGAACAAATTAGCCTTAATAAAGCGCTTCACCTTGTACATCGGCCCCCGCCTGATGTAGATGTACATGAAATGGAAGAAGGACTGCACCCTGCACAATACCGTCTTATTCTAGAAGAGCTGCTGTCGCATCATTTAAGCGTTTTGAAAGTGCGCAAGCTGTCTGACGCACAACCAGGCATTCCAATTGAAGTAAACCAAATATTTATCGATAAGCTTTTAGCACAGCTGCCGTTCTCGCCAACAGGCGCTCAGCAGCGTGTTGTTGCCGATATACAAAAAGACATGCAGCTCGCTAGACCAATGATGCGCTTGGTGCAGGGCGATGTAGGTTCGGGTAAAACCTTGGTAGCTGCACTTGCGGCGCTGTCGGCTATTGGCGCAGGCCATCAGGTAGCGCTGATGGCGCCAACCGAGCTACTTGCAGAACAACACGCCAATAATTTTAGAGACTGGCTAGAGCCGCTAGGTATTGAGGTAGGTTGGTTAGCTGGAAAGCTTAAGGGCAAAACGCGAAACGAAGTATTGGCAAGATTGGAAGCTGGCGACATTCAAATGTTGGTCGGCACGCACGCTATTTTCCAAGAGAGCGTGAACTATCAACAATTGGCGCTTGTGATTGTAGATGAGCAGCATAGATTTGGCGTACATCAACGGCTAGCCCTGCGCGATAAAGGTGAACAGCAGGGGCGTTATCCGCACCAGCTTATTATGACTGCCACACCCATTCCTAGAACGCTGGCAATGACCGCTTATGCCGACCTAGATACTTCTGTTATTGATGAATTGCCGCCCGGGCGAACACCTGTGCAAACGGTGGTGTTGCCTGATACGCGTCGCGCCGACGTTATTGAGCGTGTACGCCAAGCGTGTAAAGACAACGGCAGACAAGCGTATTGGGTGTGTACGCTTATTGATGAATCGGAAGTGCTTGAATGCCAAGCTGCCGAAGATGCAGCAGTAACATTACGTACGGCATTACCCGACTTACAGGTTGGCTTAGTACATGGGCGACTAAAGCCTGCAGAAAAAGCGCAAGTAATGGCCGACTTCAAAGATGGAAAGTTAGATTTATTAGTTGCCACTACCGTCATTGAGGTAGGCGTAGATGTCCCTAATGCCAGTATTATGATAATTGAAAACCCAGAGCGTTTAGGGCTTGCACAACTGCATCAGCTGCGCGGCCGAGTAGGGCGGGGCGCTGTAGAAAGTCAGTGCGTGCTAATGTATCAAAGCCCGTTATCAAAAACGGCTACTCAGCGTTTAGGGGTGCTACGAGAGTCGAATGACGGGTTTTACATAGCGCAGCGCGACTTAGAAATTCGTGGCCCGGGTGAGTTTATGGGTACTAAGCAAACGGGCATGGCAGAACTTAAAATTGCCGATTTGGTGCGCGATGCCGCATTAATACCAAGAGTACAAGAAATTGCATACACGCTATGGGACAAATATCCATCGCACGCGCAAGCTATTATTAACCGCTGGATTGGACACAAGGAGCAGTACGGCCATGCTTAGTCAACTGCCTATCGTTGTTGCCAGTGCATCAGATGATGAATTGTACGAAGCCGACAACCAGCTAGCGCTCAGTATAAGCGCTAAATGGGGCTTCCCTGTTCTACCGCAAAATGAAAAACCGTCGGAAGGGCTTTATTTACAAGTATACCAAGACGTACTTGGTCTTGCCGATGCAAGTGAGAAAAAAGTGCTGCCGGTGGAAGTAGACTTTGCCTCACCGGCCAGTTTGTACAGAAAGCAGCATGGTGGCGGGCGTAAAGAGCCGATAGTAAAGGCAATTGGGCTTAAAGGTAACGATGCATGGCATGTGGTTGATGCAACACCAGGTTTAGGGCGCGATGCCTTTGTACTGGTAAGCGTAGGTTGTAGTGTAACTATGATCGAGCGGTCGCCGGTAGTTGCTGCCTTGCTTGAAGATGGAATACGGCGTTTAGCGCTGACTTTTCCTGACCTTGCCAACCGAATGTCACTTCAGCATGGAAATAGTGCCGAGGTAATGCAATACTTCAAAGGTGAAAGCGTGGATGCTATTTATTTAGACCCCATGTTTCCGCATAAAAAGAAATCAGCCTTGGTGAAAAAGGAAATGCGGCTGTTTCAGCAACTGCTAGGGCACGACCCTGATGCAGATGCGCTGTTGCCGCCAGCACTAATGCTAGCCATGCACCGGGTAGTCGTGAAACGCCCAAATAGTGCAGATGTGCTGGCCGGAGAAAAACCATCAATGGCCATTGAGAGTAAGAAACATCGATTTGACGTGTATTTGTGTCAGAAAAATTAGGAGAACCATATGATACAAGTTGGAAGCACTCTGCCTGAGGTGGATTTTAGCTTATTAGTAAACGGTGAAGTAACTAACCCTGGTACAAATGAACTGTTCACTGATAAAAAAGTGGTTGTGTTTGCTGTGCCTGGCGCTTTTACGCCAACCTGCTCGCATTCTCATCTTCCAGGCTATGTTGCCCTAGCAGATAAGATTAAAGCTAAAGGCGTCGACAGCATTATTTGTTTGTCGGTGAATGATGCGTTCGTAATGGATGCATGGGGCAAAGTAAACAATGCAGAAGAAATTTTAATGGTTGCCGACGGCAACGGTTACTTCACTAAACAAATTGGCCTAGACATGAGTACTGGTAACTTTGGCGGTATGCGTTCACTGCGTTATTCAATGCTTGTTGAAGACGGTAAAGTGAAGAAGCTTAACGTTGAAGACCCAGGTCGTTTTGACGTAAGCGACGCGCAAACCATGCTAGATAGCCTGTAAAAGCTAACATTCTCTTATGCGCCCATTGATGAAAACGCAAACGTGGCAAGCATAAGTACGCTAAATAGTAAAAAAGCCCGCTTCAAAGAGCGGGCTTTTTGTTGGGATAGTGAAAAATTTGTATTTATGGCCTTAACGTGTGAACTCTTTTATACAAGGCAGGTCTTTTTCATTAAACTGTCATAAGAGTATGATCTCTCACTTTCATTAATACGTTACATAACATGCGCTTAAAGTAGCATTAGTATACTTGTAATGCGTGCTAACAGCATTGAATAACGCAATGTTAACGTTTGAAATACGAGTTAAAACGCAGAGGGTGTGTGCGGTAAGCGGTAGCTGTTCGCGGCGTGTCACCTTTACTCTATTAATGATAATAAGTATCATTTGCGGCGATAATTAGGAATTAGGAAACAGTATGACAACAACACTAAAACGAATGAGCGCTCTAGTTTTTGCTTCTGCGATGTCGCTAGCAATGGTGTCTCTAGCTATGGTGTCAAGTAGGGCCATGGCGAATGGTGAAATAGGCGACCACGTAAATAACCTGCATGCACATATTAGTGAATATACTGAAGAAGTGCATTGGTTAGAGAGCAAGTTCGGTAGTGTAGTTGACGCATACGCAGCCAAAGATAAGTCACTTAAAACAGATGCGCTTATTGAGTACTGGGAAGAAGTGGAGTTCCATTCGGCCATTGAAACTCAATTTGTGCCAATTTATGCATCAATTTGGCAAGGCATATACGGTGTTAAAATGGCAATAGACGGTGGAAAGCCGTTGAGCGAAGTTCGCAAAGAGCAAGAGAACTTAAATCATGCCTTGTGGCAAGCGCTAGGCGCAGTTAAACTTGCCGCCCAATATCAGAAGAAAGGCTTAGTGGACGTGGTGAAAACCACGGAAAAAGAACCTACTACTGGCCCTGAAGTGATTGACGATATTAAAACTCGCCTTGATCGTGTGGTGGCTAAATATGCAGAGCAGTTACACGAAGTAGCAACAACGCTAGTTCACGACACCTATCTTCAGCGTTTCGAAGGGATTGAAGGCGACCTAATCGCAAAAGACGCAGCATTGGTTGAAGACCTAGAGAAAGACTTCAACGTTACGCTACCTCAAGCTATTTCGAAAAATAAAGGGGTAGACAGCGTACGAGCCGTAGTTGAAACCATGCAAACTAAGCTCGACCGTGCTCGCGCACTGCTAGTAGAAGCAGAAAAAAGTCGTAAAGACGTATTTTAAGGAAGCTTTATGCAAAGAAGAACATTCTTACAAGGCTTAGCGGCAGCAGGTGCGTTGGGCAGCATGCCCTTCGGTGCTTTGCAAGCCATGACGCAAACGGGCAGTGTGTCGGTTGAAACGCTTCCCAAATTAGAGGGTGATTTAACCCTTTACCTTGGTCGTGGTGAGGGCGGTCTTTACGAGAATGTGCTTAAAGCAATTGAAAAGCGTAATCCTAAACTAAATCTTAAAGTGCGCCGCGGCGGTTCAGCGGCGCTAGCCAATACCATTGTGGCGGAAACAAAAGCAGGCGTGAAACGTGCTGATTTGTTCTGGGCGGTAGATACGGGCTCTATCGGTGTAGTAACCGATGCAGGTGCGGCAAAGCCTTTACCTGCCGACTTAACTGCCCAACTTAAAGATGGTTTTCAATATTCTAGCTGGTCTCCGGTAACAGGGCGCGTTCGTACGTTGCCATATAACACCAAGCGCGTATCTGAACAGCAAATCCCCGATAGCGTAATGGCACTTGCCGACAGCGACTTAAAAATTGGCTGGGCACCCGCGTATTCATCATTCCAGTCTTTTGTTACTGCGATGCGAATTCTAGAAGGCGAAGCGGCAACTAAGTCGTGGCTTAAGGGCATTAATCGTAATTCGAAAAAATACGCTGGTGAACTTGGTGTAGTTATGGGTGTTGAGCGCGGTGAGGTAGATATAGGTTTTGCGAACCACTATTACACCTTGCGCTTGAAATCAGGTAAGCCTGACGCCAACGTAGCGCTTGCCTATACCAACAACGATGCAGGATGTTTGGTGAATGCATCTGGCATCGTTGCGTTAAGTGAAGGCAGCTTACCGGCTAACTTTATTCGTTACTTACTAAGCACTGAAGTTCAGGCGTACCTAGCTCGTGAAGCCTACGAAATACCCCTGGTACAAGGCGTAGACCAGCCTCAAGGGCTTGTAAGTTTAAGCGACCTGTCGCCGCCCGACATGGACCTGCGTAAATTGGCAGACTTGCGACCCACTCTTAATATGATGAGGGATGTTGGCGTACTGTGACAAACTGGCCAAAGTCGTACCCACTGGCTCTACTAATAGCGCTGATGGCTTTATTGCCCGTCGGCGTTTTGTTTTCTTTAGCCCAAGACAGTGCGCAACTTTTCGATACTCATAACCTTCGCGTTTTAGGCAATACCTTATCTTTAGTGGTGCTTACCATTATTGGTGCTGTCGCTATCGGCGTACCACTTGCCTTTTTCACAGCCTACGTGCAAATGCCGTTTAAACGCTTTTGGCTAATATTACTTGCTGCGCCTCTTGCATTGCCCAGCTACATTGGCGCGTTTGCCATGTATTTTTCCTTTGGTCGCGGCGGTGAAATAGAAAACGTACTTGGCATAACTACACCTCCAATTAGTGGGCTTTGGGGCTCGGCACTTGTTATGAGCCTGTACACATACCCCTTTGTAATGATGACAACCCGTGCAAGTCTTTTGAGCTTAGACGCGAGCTTGGTAAACGCAGCGCGTACATTAGGTTTGTCGCTTGGTGCAAGCCTATGGCGAGTTGTGCTACCGCGCGTAGTAAACAGCGTTGCAGCAGGTGCTTTATTGGCAGCGCTGTATGCGTTATCCGATTTTGGCACGCCTGCCATTATGGGGTTAGACACCTTCACGCGAGTTATCTTCGTAGAATACAACGCGTTCGGGCTTAGCCAAGCAGCCATGCTGAGTTTGCAGCTAATGGTTATTGTGTGCCTGATATTGTTTATAGAGAGCCGAATAGGCGGTGCAAAAGAGCGACCAGGTAAGCACCTTATGCTGTTTCCGGCACGTTGGCAGTGTAATGCCATGTTAGCCGCGGCGTTTCCTGTGGTATTTATGGCTATTATTTTGCCGCTGGCGGTATTTATATTGTGGCTTGTGCGCGAGGGCACAGGTGGGTTTGAGCTTGAGTACGCATGGAATTCTGCCCATGCGTCGTTTATTGCAGCCATTGTGGCGGTGTTACTAGCGATACCTGTTGCGAATGCGGCTATTGCAGGTAAAGCAGGACGCTTTATGGAACGCATTACCTATTTTGGTTTTGGCGTGCCCGGCATTGTTATGGGTACCGCGTTAGTTTACGTAGGCCTTCAGCTTCCGGCGCTTTATCAAACGCTGAGCTTGCTGGTTATGGCGTATGTACTGCGTTTTATCCCGCTAGCGGTAGGTAGCGTTCGAACCACCTCTGAAAATATAGATTCTGGCTTGGTTAAGGCTGCCCGTGTATTAGGCGCTAGCCCGCGTGAAGCTTTTATGCGCATTACGCTTCCTCTTACCCTTCGTGGTATGATTGCAGGCGCTGCACTCGTATTTCTTGAAGCTATGCGAGAGCTACCCGCTACACTAATGCTTGGACCTACAGGCTTTGAGACACTGGCTACCTATATGTGGCGTGTATATGAAGCGGGTTACTTTGGCCGCGCGGCAGTACCTGGTTTATTGCTTGTGTTGTTATCTGGCGTGGGCTTAGTGCTTATGCTGTCGGGCGAAAGAAAAGCCCAATTTACTGTTACCGAGGATGATCGTTCGTAATGCTAAGTGTTAGTAATTTGTCTGTGAATTATGGGTCTACCCGCGTAGTCGACAAGTTAAACCTAGAGCTTGGGCACGACGAAATTCTTATGTTGGTAGGGCCGACTGGCTGCGGTAAAACCACAATATTGCAAGCACTAGCTGGGCTTATTCCTATTTCTGAAGGCGCAATGTCGTTGGGCAAATGGGAAAGCACGTCATCTAAACACGTACCACCTGAAAAGCGTAATGTAGGTATGGTGTTTCAAGATTTCGCTTTGTTTCCGCACCTTACCGTGCAGCAAAACGTGTGCTTTCGTTTAAAAGACACTGCCCTTGCTGATCATTGGATAAACCTACTGGGGCTAGATGCATTTCGCGATGCCAAGCCTGCGCGCTTGTCGGGCGGGCAAAAGCAACGCGTGGCGCTAGCAAGGACCTTAGCGCATGAGCCTTCGTTTGTGTTGCTAGATGAGCCATTATCGAACCTAGATGCAGCGCTTAAAGACAGTCTACGCTGGGAAATACGTGATGCGCTTAAAAAAGCCGGTGTACCAGCCATTTGGGTAACACACGACCAAGATGAAGCGTTAAGTGTTGGCGATAGAGTTGGTATATTGAATAAAGGCGTGCTAGAGCAGTTAGACACGCCAGAAGCATGCTACTCAACGCCTTCAAGCCGCTTTGTGGCCCGCTTTATGGGTGAAGCAAGTTTCTTAACTGCAACCTTTGACAACAGCAGCAATAACCCAGATAACACGGTTGTTACCGACATAGGAAATGTGCCGGGTACGCCGCTTCAAAACGCCAGTGGCGATGTAGACTTGTTGGTTCGCCCTGATGATCTAAGCTTAAGTGCAACGCATCCACAACCAAACGGCACGGTAGATTGGGTGCGTTACGAAGGTGAAAGTCGCTTATATGCCGTTACGCTAGATAATGGTAGCCAACTAAAAGTGCGCGTAAGCCACGAAAATGCCATTAAGCCCGGCGAACGAGCACATATGGCCTTAATTACCACACACCCACTCGCTGTATTTCCTCGGGGCTAAAACGTGATAAAGCGCGATGTAATTGTTATAGGCGCTGGTGCTGCCGGTCTTTTCTGTGCAGCACAAGCAGGTATGCGTGGAAGAAGCGTTGAAGTGCTAGACCATGCAAAAAAAGTAGGTCGCAAAATATTGATGTCGGGCGGTGGCCGCTGCAACTTCACTAATATGTATGCAGGCCCAGAAAACTTTCTTTCCCAAAACCCTCACTTTTGTAAGTCGGCATTAAGCCGCTACACCCAATGGGATTTTATCGGACTAGTGGCCGACTACGGTATTGCCTACCATGAGAAAACATTGGGGCAATTGTTTTGCGACGATAGCGCAAAAGACATTGTAGATTTGCTGCTTAAAGAGTGCGACAGAGCGGGCGTTACCATTACCACGCGTTGTGAGATTTTAAGCGTAGAAAAAGTGGAAAGTGGGTACTTACTTTCAACTTCGAACGGCGATTACCAATGTGAGTCTTTGGTGATTGCTACTGGCGGGTTAAGCATGCCTAAACTAGGTGCTACGCCATTTGGTTATAAGGTTGCCGAGCAGTTCGGCCTTAAGGTACTACCAACTCGTGCTGCCCTTGTGCCTTTCACGCTTCACGATAAAGACAAAGAAACGCTGGCAGAGCTAAGCGGTATAGCCGTAGACGTTTACGCAAGCTGTAACGACACAACATTTAAAGAAGCCATGCTTTTTACTCACCGCGGCTTAAGTGGGCCTGCTATGCTGCAAATTTCAAGCTACTGGGAAGCGGGCGATAGCTTAAGCATTAATACACTACCAAACCACGACACCCATGCATTTATTAAAGAAGCGCGTGAAAGTACACCCGATGCGTTGCTGGCCACATGCTTAAATAAAGTATTTCCAAAGCGCATGGTACAAAGCTTTATTGAGCATAATCAGTGGCGCAACGTACCCGTGAAGCAGCTATCTCACACCGAATGCGACACCATTGCCAACACGTTAGAGAATTGGCAAGTAAAACCTAACGGTACAGAAGGCTACCGCACCGCAGAAGTCACCATTGGTGGTGTAGACACTAATGAACTTTCATCAAAAACCATGATGGCGAAAAACGTAGAAGGCCTATACTTCATTGGTGAAGTAGTAGATGTAACGGGCTGGCTAGGTGGCTTTAACTTCCAATGGGCATGGAGCAGTGGCTGGGCAGCAGGGCAGGTGGTGTAGTTGTTCTTACAGTGTTTCTCTTAGAAAGTAACTTGTAGCCTTACTCCAAATGCCAACGCATGCCTATTTTCAAACCCAGCATTTTCAATGTATTGAACGTTGGGCTGAAGATAAAAATACTCATTAATGTTTTTAAGGTACGTTAGCTCAAAGCTGGTTTCATGAGGTTGTGTTAACGCTCGCTCTTCGGCAACTCTTTCGCCCCGTTGTACATACGCTATCGCGATTCCAGCAACATCGTTTTCGTTAATATTAAAAGGGTCTGTGTAGCTTATTCCTGTGCCGATGAACCAATCATGCAGATTGGCCTTTTCATTGGCATAGCCTAATCGAAGAAATGCTTGGGTTCGCTGATCGTTAAACTGATGTTCGAACCTTGCATAAGCACCCATATTCTTTGTTTGCCTGTTGTTCGTCTCAACGTCTTTAGAGTACTGCCACACACCTAACAACAATTTGCTACGTTGAAGTTCATAAGCGTACTCTGCAATCGTAAAGAAGCCCTCATCACTATTGAATTCTGGTTGTGGTGCATTTAGCGATGTTTCACTACCCGGGACGGCATCTAAAATAGCCACTTTAATACTTTGGTTATTATCAATATTAAATTTTGCTCTAACGCCTAAGCTGTAGAAGGGGTAAATAGATGGCCCATTTTCGCCGGTAAGCGCAATATCGTTGCCTATACCATGTGCGCTATTTATAAATAAGTTGGCGCTTTCAAGCACATCAAATTCGGCGTTGATATCATAAAGGCCTACTAAAACTGAGCCTGCAGTACTTGATAGCTGAATCGTTGCTTGACCAAGCTTTGTAAAAGCGCCGCCGCCGTCTAAGTTTGATAAAATTTGTATATCACCGGCTAACTCTTCTGATATTGAATTACCGTTGCTGTAAAGCCCTTGAACTGCGGCTGTTAGTGTCCATGTCTCTGATATTTCAAAATCGGTATTAAATGTAATATCTAGCAGATCAAGATATTCATTACCTCTGCGAACTCCACCAGAAACGTTTTGAAAGGTATCGCCGGTATATGACACCGACATTGTCGAACGAATGTCTGCTAGCGCAATTGGTGAGGAAAAAATCATAAGTGCACTCATGCACATTGAGCGTAGATGGACCTTTGAGCGTGATCGAATGACTTTCATAAAAGAGGGCAACAACAATTGCATGAGTCCTATGGATACCGTAGATTTTTTCTTACGGTTCAATTATATCATCGGTGTTGTATAGACTGCCGACGAAAAATGAACGCAGTAAACCATATGATGCAATCTAACCAACCACCAACTGCCCTTTAAGTTTGCTGAGCGCCACTTCGGCAACAGTGCCCGCATTAAACTCAATACAATCTGATTCAATACCGTCTGAAAAAATGACGCCGTTCTCAGCCATTTTTGAGGTAAGCGTAAGCGTGCTATTTGCGTTCACTTTGCCAAAGGTGTGGTTGCAGCTTGTAATTGATGACGGAAAGGGCTCGCGAACGCTGTAGTAAAGAAAACGGCTGTCCCATGCAAAACCGTTCTGAAGCTTGTGACGAACAGCGGTTCCCGCTACGCCACTTGCTCCAGCTAAAATACTTTTGAACCAACCTGTAGATCCAAGACCTGTCGATACAATGATACCAGACGAACTTTGCTCTTCTGTGTTGTTACCTATAGCTAAGTTATAGCGTGCCGATGTATGAGAGCGAGGGCCAATAAATAGATCATTAACGGCTATTAAGCGTTGCCCTAAATTCGTATTCACCTCGGCAAGGCTTACTGTTTTGGTTGAGAAGCTGGTGTTTAAAACAGCCCGTATAACTTCTTTACACTGCGCAGGCAGAAAAGGTAGCAGCACACCGTCAAATAAGTCAGGAAGAGGGTTTATGGCTACGATAGGCTGGCCATTTAAATACTTCATGGTGTTTGCAACCAGTCCATCTTGCCCCAGTACTATAACAACATCGTCTTGATTAAACTTATAGCTGGGCAAAAAGCTGCGCTCTAATAGCTGAACTCTAGCTATGTTGTTCACTACATCTTGCAATTGTTTCAGCGTTTGCTCAAATCGAGTGTGTTCATCCTGATAGGCTTCAATAGACTCACCAAGATGCTCCAAATAAAACTTTGCCTGACCCAACGTGCAGTACTTTTCTTTTAACTCTGCAAAGCGTGTTTTACGCGTAACAATCACAATTTTTCTATCGGTAATCATGGTAGCGCCAATTATTTAATAAGTGATTGAAGTAGGTCAGGTGACAAGTTTAAGTTCTCAACTTTGTTGTCGCCTTGTGTTAGATTTTCAATAGCTTGTGCAATTAACTGTTCGGGTTTTGCACCGTTCATGCTCATCACTTTTAGTCTTTCAACATCAATATCGTTAAAGGCTTCTAACTGAACGCGAATGTCGTAAGCTCTTGTATCTGCTTTTGCTTTCGAGTTAGCGTTTTCAAGCTCTACTAATTCGGCTCTTTTTCTTTCGTTGTCAGTGCTCGCTTCAAGCTTTTCTTGGTTCATAGTGAACTTCTGCTGCATTTTTTCTCGTTCCGCTTCAAGAACCTGTTTTTCTAAATCTTGTTGTTTTCGTGCAATGGCTTTTTCAGTTTCAAGCTCTTCTTCTCTCACTTGTTTTTCCTTTTCTATGCTCGATAAACGTCTTGCGTAAATGGCATTGTCGGCATCTTTTAATAGCGACTCTCTTACTTCTGCTTCTAGCGCTTTAGCCGTTTCCGGTGTAGGTGTAATGGCGGTTAGTGATATTTCGGTTATCTCAATGCCAATTTTTTGCAGTGAAGACTGGGCAGGAAGCTCGTCTTGAAGAGTTTTTGTTAGTAGCTGTGCGCTCGTTAATGCCGACTGCAAGTTCATGTTGTCCATGGTATTTCTAACTACAACTTGAACGCTACGCATAATACGTTCTTCTAGTTTTTCAGGTTCCTCAGACAGGTAACTACCACTGGCATTAATTGAAAAGTTGATCATTTGTGCGGCTAGTTCGGGGTTCTCAATGCGAAATGTAATTTGCCCTTGAACCGTCACGTCCTGAAAGTCATTGGTTTTCATACGAAATACGAATGGAATTTCTTTTGTACTGAGCGGCACGGCAACTAATGATGCACTTGGGGCGAAGTAATAGAAACTTGTACCTCTTCCTTGTAGCTTTATTTTTCCGTTTTTAAATAGCATCACGTGAGTAGAAGGGTCTGCTTTGTAGAAGCTTATGCCGAACATGATAATTTCCTTTTTTCTTTATTAATGTCTTAGTGACACTTTTAATATATGTCCCAGCGACACATTTGTAAAGTGCAATGTTCAAATTTTTATAAATTGGCTTTTAAACAGTGGTGTGTAAGAATAAATGTCACTGCGACACTTTAATGAATGTTCACTCATGCGAAGCTACGAAAACCCAATGCTGACAATCGATAATGTTTTGTTCACAGTGCATGAAAATGCGCTAAAAGTGCTGCTGGTGAAGCGCTCTATAGCACCATGTAAAGGCATGTGGTCATTACCTGGTGGTTTTGTTGACCCAAAAGTTGATGCGTCAACGGAAGACACCGCTAAACGTAAATTGCTTGAAAAGTCGGGCGTACAACCGAATTACCTTGAGCAGCTAGAAGTTTTTTCAGGCCCAAATAGAGACCCAAGAGGGTTCTCTGTCACGGTCGTTTATTTCGCATTAATAGGGTATCAGCAAACATCTATTCATATCGACACAGTGAACGACGCAGAGTGGATAAGCATTGAAGACCTAGAGAATATTGACCTAGCTTTTGACCATAAAGATATTGCGAAGGTTGCACTACAGCGCCTTAGGCAGAAAACCCTTTATTCAATGGTGCCTGCATTTTGCTTGCCATCGCTTTTCACTATCTCTCAGCTAAAACAGGTTATCGAAACCATCATTGGTAAAAGTGTTCAGAGAAAGTCGTTGATGCGTAGAGTGGAAGCAAGCGATATGTTTGAAGAAGTTGATGAAAAAGCGGTAACAGGCAAACGACAAGCTCAACTCTACAAACTAAAGCCGGGCGTGAATATTGTTAATTTTGAGAGGAACTTGAGTGTGTAGAATGTCCTTAATTTTCATGTATATGAGTAGTCGAAGGGTTAAAAAACATAAAGTTAAAACGAAAAGCCCACAGCAATACCAGCAACTACAGCATCTTCATGATCATGATGGTAATCGTAGTGCAGCTGTGGCGATACGGTGAAGTTGTTTATTTCAAACTCATACAGTAACCCTAATCGCCCTACGGCAATTTTGTCACCGCCATGAAACTCTACACCAGGGCCCACCTGTGCAATAAACTTGGGTGTTATATGTAAGTCAGCAACCAGCAAGTATGTATAGGCATCAAGATCTTCAAAGGCATATTCAGCCACCACACCTACACCGAGAAAGTCGTTAATTCTGTATTCATAATCGATACCGAAGGTGAATGCATGTCCATGCTCGTCTGTGTACGTGGTGCCGGTTAAAGCGGAAAGATGATGAGGTGAAGACTGCCAATGATGGTGGCCTGCGTTGTTAGCACTAACGCTATTTGGCACAAAGAGTGCCATCACTGAAAATACAATTACACCAAATAAAAATTGCTTGCTCATACTAACCATTACTTACACAACTACCCGAAACACATTGCTTTGAAAAAATGCTGAAGCAGTAAAAAGGGTAGAGTAGTTTTAGTGTTTATGCGCACTAACAAATGCACATAAAGCGCGCTACTTGTGCAAAGTTATTGAAAATTAGTTGGTTATTTTTAGTGTGAGGTATGCTTATTTAGCATTCAACGTTTCTTTATTTGAAAGTAAAAGCTCTCCATCAATATGAATATCTCGTTGTGGGAACGCAATAACAATTCCGGCTTTTTCAAAGGCTTCACAGATTAAAAAGCGACAATCACTTCGCGATTTACGCCTCTCCATTTCTGAACTGGCGTTAAGCCAATAATACACTTCAAAATTAAGCGCATTGTCACCAAAGTCGTCGAACATAACTGCCGGTGCAGGTGTGGTAAGCACACCGTCTAGCTTTGCTACCGCATCGTATATTAACCTTTCAACTTCTCTTACCGACGAACCGTAAGCAACGCCTACAGTTACTGACGTTCTGGTTTCGGTATTTACCAAATTCCAGTTTATTACTGTGTTTTCAAGCAGCTTGCTGTTGGGTACTAGCATATGAACACCATCTACGCGGCGTATGCGTGTAGAACGAGTATTAATTGCTTCTACCCTACCTCTGGTATTATCAACCTCTAGCGTGTCGCCAATGCGGATTGGGCGCTCCCACATTAAAATCCAGCCGCTGATGAAATTGTTAATTATGTTCTGAGCGCCAAATCCAACACCTATAGCAACGGCGCCGGAAACAAAAGCAAATGCGGTAAGCGGCACATTCAAAATGTCTAGCGCCGTTATTACCATCACCACAAGCACCAGAATTTGAATAACACGATTGATTAAATGAACGGCATCAGGTGTTGCCCCATTTTTTGAAAGCAGTCGTGGCACTATTTTCGATATAAACTTAAGAAGCCATACGGCTAGAAGGAACATGACGGGGATAAGAATTAGCATACCCACGGTAAATTCCCGCGACATAAACTCAAACGCGGGTTTATTTAAAAACGCTAGAATTCTTTCCATGCTGTTCCTTACATACAAATTTCTGTTGTTATTGCGTTACTATAAGCTTGTCGATTACTGTATTAATATCAATATCGAAATCACTAGGGTTTACGGCTTTTTCGATAGAATCACTTACTTTTTTTGAGCTTAAGTCGAGCGTCTCTACCTCAATATGCCTTTTATATTTAGCGTTGTAAAAAATGGTCACCGTCGGCTTCAGCGGGTCTTCAAAATTAGTCTTTGTTACCACTGCAATTTTCTGGCTTGCCATCATTACAAGTGTGCCAATAGAGAATAGTCCAACGGCCTTAATGAATTCGTTTAGCAAGGCATCATCGAACTGCTCTGGCCCGGCTTTTTTCATGAGCTTAAAAGCGTGATGCGCGGTCATCGCCGGTTTGTAAACCCGCTCTGCCGTCATAGCATCAAACACGTCTACAATACAGGTCATGCGAACATATTGATTCAGCTGGTGTGCAAGCAATCCGTGAGGGTATCCACCGCCTGACAGTCTTTCGTGGTGTTCCAAGGCAATTTGAACTACAAGGCCGTCAATATCCGCTTTCTCAAGAATTTCTGCGCCATATACGGTGTGATTTTTTATTTCTTCGTATTCAGATTTAGTTAGCTTTCCGTTCTTTAATAAAATATCGTCACTAATACGCACCTTTCCCATATCATGTAAAAGCCCAGCAAGGGTTAAGCGCAGTGCTATATCGCTATTAAAATTGAGATGTTTGGCAAAAATGGTGAGCAAAATAGACACATTTAAGGAATGCTCAAGCAAATAGGCGTCTTTGTTTTGCATCTTGGTCATGCAAAGTAGTGCGTCTGAATTGCGAGTTATGGAATCTAAAAATTCCAACGCCAGTGCTTCAAACTCTTTTGCGTTAAAAGTGCCTTCGCGCTTTAGTCTATCGAATGTTGTGCGTTGAAATTCTCGAGCCTTAGCGTACATTTTCTTAGCAACAGGCAATTCCCGAGCTAAAGGCGTGGCGTTAACTACTTCGCTGAATTTATCCATATTTTCAATCGTAGCTTCAGCAGTCACATCGTGGGAGCTTTGACCTTCGCTTCGGCTGGTGTCAATTTCGACTTCAAGCACTCTCAGCTTTTTCAGGTGCGCTATATTGCCAGTACTTTTGATAATGCCTTCAGATGTCATGATGGCTGACCGTTGAGACTTGGTAACCCTGGTCACATACATGCCGACTTCAAGCTCGTTAACACCGACTAATTTCTTCATACATTAAACTGCACTTGTATAAGAGCCAATAGAGACAACCTGAGTATTAATACTAGGTTACGGTTTTTTGCCTACAAAGCATTAGAAAGCTTATACGAATAGCACAGGATTTAGTTTCTGTCGCATTAAATCAAAGCGTGTTTGTTGGCGCTCGTTTCCTAGAAAACTGTGCGAGCTCCTCAATTGGATACTATACTTTAGTATAGGGCGTGATGTGTAAATGTGAACTTTAACAATTCTAAGATGTACAAAGTTTACTGTTAATAATGAGGCTCCGATGTGCTTAGACAGTTAATTTACAGAAGTCGTGCAAGCAATGGAATGAATGAGAAGGAGCTTAAAGACTTAACAGATAAAGCGTGCGCAGCGAATAAGCGTCACAACATTAATGGATTGTTGTTGTTTGACGGCGAGTACTTTTTCCAAGTGCTCGAAGGTGACGCAGACGCTGTTCATTCGTTGTTCAAAGTCATCAAAGCCGATAGCCGGCATAATAATGTCGTAAAAATAATGGATACAGTAACGCATAAGCGCGATTTCGGTTGCTGGTGTTTACGAACCATAACGGTAGAGTCAGGTAGCGGCTGTTATTGGACTCCACCTGAACTTAATCTTCACCGAGAGAGCCGCGTTTTCGCATTACTCAACGGTTTTGCTACAGGCAAATGGCGTACCTGTTTATCTGATGAAGCGCGCAATGCACTTCGCAATAAGGTGCAGGCACCTTCTGTGGAAGTGTCTAAATACCCATCTTCAAACATTCAGTTTGCGTTTCAGCCTATTGTTGATACATACAGAGGAATAATTTCATCGATAGAAGCACTGCTTCGCTCTGATGATGGACGTTATCCCGAAGACGTTTTGAATAGTATGTCGCCTTCGCAAAAGTACGAATTTGACTTAACCTCCAAGGCTATTGCCATCTCTCAAGGTGCCCGTCTTTTGCAAGAAGACCAATCGCTGTCTATAAATCTGTGCCCCGGCGCACTGACTTACATGGACGATGTAAGTGGCTATTTATTTGCTTTGGTTGAGTCCAATAATTTAAAGCCTCAGCAACTTGTGCTTGAAGTGACAGAAACGGAAATAATTAAAGAAAGCGCTCCTTTTTACCGAGCTATCGAAAAAATACGTTCCAAAGGAATACGCATAGCTATTGACGATTTTGGAGCCGGATATGCTGGGCTGTCGCTGTTAGCTGACTTTCTACCAGACAAAATTAAAGTAGACCGCAAAATTACAACGGGTATTCATGAGAACGGGCCAAGACAGGCTATCACTGAAGCGGTAATTGAGTTCGCTAATTCAATGGGAACCCCGGTTGTGTTTGAAGGCGTTGAAACTATTGATGAATGGCTTTGGCTTCAGCATGCAGGCGTGCATCGCTTCCAAGGCTTTCTGTTTGCGAAGCCTAAACTTAACGGTGTTGAACAGCTCACTTTCGACGCTGCCGAACTTACGGCAATGGCTGACAATAGAAAGGCTGGTTAATAAGAGCGTAAGCGCATTCATGGAAAGTAAAACAAGAAAGGGCCATCGCTGGCCCTTTTTTATGAAGCTATGAAGCCAAATACGTGTTAAAGCACTATACGAGCGCGGCTGCCTAATCCAGGGCCATAAACAATAGCGTTTAACCACAAGCGGTTAGTACCATGCGATGCACCTCGGAAATTAGGCTGGCCAGAGAACAAAATAATTTGCCCTTTTCCACTGGCTTCACGAGTAAGATAGGCGGTATTTGCAATACGCTGTTGTGCTTCAGGCCATAGTAAACCGCTCATGCGTACATTAAGCGTCTGTCCTTCAGGCAAGGTGAACCATCTATCCGCATTCTTTTTCTCTGTGCTGCTTTCTTTGCGTTTGAATGGACGGTATACGCCTGCTCGCACAACGGCTTCACTGCTGTCGTCTGACATTAGCAAGGGTTGATTGCTGTATAATAGTGGAAGCACGTCTGGCGACCCAGCAGTTAACCAATGCTTCTGATCGGTTCTGCCTGCCACCATGGCACCGCTTGGCATAAAGATGCGAAGCCACTTGTCGCGGCGAAGTAGTTCTTCGTCTTTAAGCGGTTTTGGAAGGTCATCCCAAGGTACGGTGTAGTCTTCGTCAAAAGCATGCGTCATAGTTGCTTTGGTATCAACCTTGTCGCTAAGTGCCATGTATTCGCGCATAAGCGATATGTCGTAATCAACGGCGTTTTCGAAGCTATTTTCTATGGTTTTCACTTTAGCAATGCCGTCTTTTCCTGCAAGGGCTTGCGTACTGCGGCCATGAGCTATTAGCGTACCACCATTTTTAACCCACTCGTCTAAGGTAGCTTGCACGTTTTTGGTTAGCGCTCCATAGCTGGTGGGAAGCACAATTACATTGTAACGACGAAGGTCTGCACGGTTAATAGAACTTACATCAAGCTGACTGTGGCGAATGCCTAGATTGGTATCGATACTGTGCCATGTTGCACCCACGTCATAGCTTGAGAAGCTTCCGTGGCTAAGAATGGCAACCTGTGGTTTTGTTAATAGTTCAAAGTGCTCACCACCCCATTCAGGTAAATCGCCTTCGCCAAAACCTGTTGTAGAAGCATGAACTGCAATGCCCAGTTCGCCTGCAGTATTGGTAATAAGACTTTCTAGTTTCGCGTTATTGGGGTTGTCGGTTACCGTTACGGCAATAGAGCCACGGCTAAAACGGTTACCTTCGTACTCCGATTCTTTATTTACAAACCTTACATACACGCCTTGTTCCATAAGGCGTGCTGCAAAAGATACAGAGCGGTCATCTGCGCCATCAACAAACCACACAATCGCGTTTTCTAGCAGTGTGTTTTCAGCCGAAGATGCCGTGTAAGCAGACAAGTTTCGGGTTAAATGTTCAGGTACGGTTACTGTTTCAAGGCCGTACATCATAGATAGGTTCCACGCCGTAGTGTCGTACATTACCGATGAACCATCGCGCAGTGTCTTTTGGCGCTCCTCAACTAATACTGCGTTGTTAACGCCCGCATCGAATTCCATAATGGCGGCAATGAGCGGTGCTTCTGGCTGTCTATTTGGTACAACAATGCTGCCCTTAGGAATAACAAAATCGCTTTTGGTTTCACCCATTTGTGTAACGGCTTTGTCTACTTCAATGTCCGTGTCGGCTACATAAACATTGATGTCTTGTGCTTGTAGCTTGCTTACTAAGGTTTCAGTGCGGCCCACATTACCATTGGCTAAAATCACAAAGGTGCGTTTTGCGAATTTACCTTTAGCTGCCACGTTTGCCTTTCTACCTTTCCAGTAATCTTGGTACATGGCTTTGCTGTGCTTATCCAGCGTCTTTAGGTTTGCAAGCGTAGACACAAACTGGTGATGTACCGATTCTGTGTAGGTTTGAACCGTGCCTTCTGGGCGTCTTACACCGTCTTCTGCCATGCGCGACTGTTCATAAAGAATATGCATCGTGCCGCGATATTCTGCGTAGTTTGAGTAACCTGGGTACCAATTTTCAAACCATTCACCTGTGTAGTAGCGCCAGCCTTTTTCATCGAAGGCAGCAGACTGATCTTCGGCAAAGGTTACGGCCCATTTCTGTAGGTTTTTATCTATGTTCTGATTTAATGGCTGACGAGGTGGACCCATCAGGTAAGTGTCTTGGCTTCCCATCTCATGGCCGTCAATCATGAGCTGTGGGCGCCACTGATTGATTAGGGCAACACGACCTACGGTTTCAGGTTGGGTTAGGTAGAAGAAGTCACGGTTAAGGTCGAAAAAGTAGTGATTAGTTCTACCATATGGCCAATCGCCTCGGTGTAACAATGACTGATCATCGACGTTAGGCGCTGTACCGCGATATTGTTCTAGCGACTTTGCAAAGCGAGCACGTCCGTCGGGGTTCATCATAGGATCTATAACTACAATCATATTGTCTAGCAGTGCAGAAACGTCTGCGTCTTTACTGGCAATAAGGTGGTAAATTGCTGCAAGCGCAGCGTCTGCCCCTGATGTTTCATTACCGTGAATAGAGTAGGCCATCCACGCAATGGCAGGCAATGTGTCGATTAGTGTATTAGCTTCGTTGTCACTTGTAGAAAGCGGGTTGGCCAACTTGCCAATATCACCTTTTACCTTGTCGAGTTTAGCAAGTAGCGCAGGTGTTGATATGAACGCCGCTATTAGAGGACGCCCCTCATGAGAACGCGCGTATTCAACAACATGAAGCCTATCGCTCTGTTCTGCCCACTTCATAACGGCGTTATGAATTTGCACCGGCGTAGCAACCCTCGAACCAACGTCGAAGCCTAAAAGTGTGTCTGGGTGCGTAATACTAGTATCGTAATTGCCGTCTAGTAGCTTTCCGTTGTAGTGAAGGTCTGGGTCGTTAATGGGTTTCATTAATACCGCGGCATAAGAGGGGGCTACTGCAATTAGCATAAGCAGAGCAGCCCATTTCTTTATGGTTTGCATGTGTATTCCCTTGTTGTTGAACAGTCGCTTTCTTTGAAATGTGAGGCGCACTTTTTATTTTATTCGATAGTGTAGTGTATAAATTGTGCAGTCAATGCGATTGCGATGAATGTAAGTATTGTTGAGCTATAAAAAATTGTTTTAAATTATTGGTTTACGAATTTTTGAAAAAAGTTTTAAAAAAGTTGTCAGGTTTTCTGAGGTTGTCACGTCTATAGGGGTAATTAACACGGTGATGTCCTACAGGTGAGTCCTTTAGGTGAGAAGTCATAGGCTGTGTTTATAAAGTTTATTAACCACTACAACGCCAAGGAATTTATGATGACTACATCAACTACACAACCGGTTTATAGCGCAGTATCTGCAACGCATTCTCTTAGTACAGGCAAGCCTAAAGTAGGTGAAGCTAAAGAATGGATGAAAAGCGGCTGGACCTTATATAAAAAAGCCCCAGTAAAGCTAACACTTATTACCATGCTGTTTGTTTTAGTGCCGGCCGTGTTTCAAGCGTTGCCAGCGCCTTTTAGCGTAACGTTTTCAAAGTGGCTTGGCCCGCTTCTTATGGCTTTGGTTTGGCCAATAATGCATAACATAGCGAAGGACAATAAGTTTTCGTTTAAGCATAATGCAACGTGGGCAAAATGGGGACGCTTGGCGCTTTGGTCGCTCAGTGGCATTGTGTTTATGGCCCTACACTTCGCTTTTGCGGGTTTGCTTATTGAAGGAGAGCAGTTAACTTCACTACTAGCTGGCCAAGCGGTTGATGTTGCACCTTGGAGAGTAGGTAGTACTTTTGCGTTTATGACGTTAGTGCAAATGCCGTTTATGTTTGTAGGCGCGCAAATTTTAATTGCCAACAAGTCGATATTGCGTGCTGTGAAAGACAGTGTGTCGTCTATTGTGCCTGCATATAAGCCAATGGCACTGTTAACATTAATTGCAATGTTGATTGCATTTCTGGCACCTTATACGGCAGTTTTATCTGCACTACTGCTAGGTCCCATTCTGACTTGCTGCCTATTTAGTGCATATAAGCAGTTAATAAAATAATACATTGCCACATGGATGTACGGTGAAATTACACGTTCCAATACAGACTATCTTAACAGAGCACGCGCCTTTATTGGCGCGTGTTGCTGCAACTTTCGAAGCTAATGTAGCGCTTCAAGACGAACTTATTCAAGAAATGTCTCTTGCTGTTTGGCGCGCTTTCGATGCGGGTAGCTTTTCACATGAAGAGGGATTTCGTGGCGAAGCAAGCATTAAAACATACGTGGCTAGAATAGCGCACAACAAAGCCGTTGATCACGTTATAAAAGAGCAAAAACGTGTTGAGGTTTCAGGGGCTGAAAACGTGCAGTACGAAAATGCCGTAACAGAGGGTGATGGCACAGACCAAACCCTTGATTTAATGAGTGCATTGCACAAGTTAGAGGTGAAGTACAGGCAGGTGATGGCGTTACAGCTTGAAGGGTTTAATCAGAACGAAATAGCGCAAACTCTTGGGTTAACCGAAAGCGCTGTAGCAAAGCGTGCAAGTCGAGCACGCCAGCAGCTTACCAGCTTGATGGGATAGCTTTGTATTAAGCGTAAATTTGAAATAGGTTTGGAAACACAATGAACGTAGATGACCAGCTTGCGAAGTGGCAGACGTCATTTAAACAAGCGACACCAAAAGTAGATGTTGCAGCGTTAATCGAACAAACAAACAAAGCACAACGCGCTTTGAAAATGAAGGCCGCGGTCGACTTACTACTTGGTGTGGCTGTATCGCTGTTTTGTTTGTATGCGATGTTTTTTAAAGCAGAAACGAGCAATCAAATGCTACTGTTCGCAGTGCTTGCACCTGTGCCATTAGGGTTTGGCATATGGGGCTATAAGTTCAGGCAGAAACAGCTTTTAACCGACACTCTTGATACAAAAGCGATGTTAGATTTTAAACAGCATCAGCTTGTGCAGCGTGTGACCTATTGGAAAGTAAGTCTATATGGGTTTGCTGTACTATGGACTGCACTTTTAGCCGTATCACTTTATAACTTTCTAGTGGTTAACGCGTACTTAATATGGACAGTTCAACTTGCTATTAATAGTGTGCTTCTTTTATTTGTATATTGGCGGTACGTACGTTTAAAGAGGCAGTTGCCACTGGCGCTTGCTAACATTGATGCCATGCGGTGAATAACCGCATGGTCAAGGAAACTGTCACGCTGAAAGGTAAGTAGTTAGCCCTATCTACATTTTGTTCTTTTTCTAAGGCAAATGAATTAATAACGCAGTGCAAACGACAGTCTTATGTTGCGCGGTTCTACGGGATGAAAGTGTAGGTCCTCTACACCTTCATTAGGCTCACCTTGTAACCGCGACGCATAAAAGTAATCGATGTCATGGTCGTCACTATCGAGTGTATTTAATACCTCTAGTACAACGTCCCAGTTAGTTGCTCGATAGCGAATTTGTGTGTTAACAATGAATGTTGAAGGAGGAGATATTTCATCATTACTGTCTACCGTGCGCGAGCTTAAGTAACGTGCACGTAAAGCGTAACTTAACCCCCGCTTATTGCTTTGTTCATAATAGGTCAGCCCAGCACTTATTACACCCGGAACTGTTCCCTGTATATAGTCGCCTTCGCCGTCAACACTGTCGCTAAAACGAGCGCGGGTCCATGCTGCCTCTATGTCACTGGTAACATATTTATTTATCCAATAGTAAGCGCTGAACTCCAAGCCGTAACGCTCTGACGGTCGACTAGCCTCCGTAAACCCAGCGTCGCCTACGTAAACCAGCTCGCTGTCGAGTTCTAAATACCATAATGCAGCAGACACATTGAAGGTATGGCTATCGGTAAAGTTTATACCTGTTTCATAACCAAGTGACTTTACTAAAAGTGGTGACGGCTCGGTAGACTCTCCGCTTACTGGGTCTACATTAAGGGTTGCGCCCCTGGCATCATTTGAGTGAAAGCCTTGGCCTATGTTGATAAACGTAGTGACTTCGTCGCTTAATAGGTATTTTAGGCCCGCTTTTAGGGTAAAGAGGCCGTCGCTGTCATCGCCACTATTAGCAGGTAAGTCACTTTCAACATCAACAGACAAATAGTCATACCTTCCACCTAACGACAGGCTAAGTGAATCAGAAAGAACAATATTAGATTGTGCGAACAACGCGCCGCTTAAGCTATCTATAGCGTCTTCTCTAGTAGTGCTAAAACGTTGTAAATTTTGTGTACGGTAAAGCCCAACGTTGCCAATATCGTCATATTGAAACTGGCTACCTATTGTTACACTGCTTCCAGGTGTAACAGGCAGGGGAAGTACAGTAAAAATCTCGCCACCGAAGATGTTGCGCTGGTCAGTCTGTTCGAACTGGTCGCCTCTTATTGGATCATCAAGAAAATAGGTAAAGTTTGAAAACAATGAGAGGTCGCTATCAATGGCATAAAGTGATGCATTGAAGGCTTCACTTTTATAATTTGCCGATAAGCTGTAACGCGATGAGGTACCGCCAACTTGTGTATCCAGTGAGCCAAGTCTATCTACTAAACCGGTTTCAACGGCGCGCTCTGGTATTTGATCAGCGCCATTCCAACTGTTGTCGTAGGCCATTGCAGTTATAGATAATTCGCCATCAGCAAGCGGTGTAACGTAACGAATGTTGGCATTCTTTTTACGCACATCCTCACTTACGTCTGTCCACGGTCCATCATAAGTTTGGTATTCAAACGCAGAGACGATATTTCCGTGTTCAAGCTCTAATTGATTTAATGCCACACCGCGAAAAAAACCATATTCACCTACCGTGAACACCGCAATATTCTGCTGAAGCGAGTTTCTTAAGCTAAATAGTGCGCCGCCGGCACTCGAAAAATCGCCGATATTGGCATAATACGTACCTTTGAAAAAACGTAAGTTATCTATGAGCTCGGGAATAATAAAATTTAAATCGCTATAGCCCTGTCCGTGACCATGGCTACGCATATTAACTGGCATGCCATCTACGTTAACGCTGAAATCTGTTCCGTGATCAAGGTTGAAACCACGCAGAAAATACTGGTTTGCTTTACCTGAACCACTATGCTGCGTGACCATCATGCCTGGAATAAACTCAAGAATTTCGCCCGTACGCAAAGTTGGTCTTTCAACAAGCGTATCGCCGCTCACCCAGCCCTGTGAGGCAGAGACATAAGCGCCATTTTTAGTGCTAACATCACCCTTTACGCGGATGTGCTCAATGTCAGTTATTGACGTTCCATGAGCATGAGAAAAAGTGGGAGTGATTGAAAGAGCGGTGGCTATCCCTAACCACAATTTTTTGTAATTCATTTTGCAGTCCAATTGAATGATGTAATAAGCAAAACGTTTCAATACCTGAAACAGACGCATTTTATTAAAAAATAAAATGCTGCTCTCGGCGTGTGCTCTTGATTCACAACAAGTAAAGTGTAGTTATCTTTTTCGTTCAAGCGTTAATAAAGCTCTGCTTTTGCAACTTTTTTTACTGCTTTGGTTAAATCGTCAAGGGCACCTGAATCTAAAGTTAGCCAATGCCAGAACAGCGGAACGCCAAGCGCTTTGTCTGGAAACAAAGGCACTAATTCGCCGTAAGCTACCTCGTTTTTAACCTGAAGCGTGGGCAATAGCGCCCACACCACGCCATCGAGCGCCATTTTTACAAACCCATGTGATGAAGGGTACCAATGGCAAGTGGTAAAAGACGGTGCAATATCCAAGCACTCTCTTTGATAGTCGGTAAGTAGGGTTACATCGAACTCGTCATATAAAAGACCCGGTGTGTTCATGACAGAGTCTGGCGTGATCCCTTTATTCAAATGACGCGAGATAAAACGAGGAGAGGCAAATAGCTGGTATTTCATAGTGCCAAGCCTAACCGATTGGCCTCCAGTAACAGGCGTTCCCGTTTGGCTGATACATGCCATTACATTGCCTTGTTGAAGGATATCGCGGGTTTGTGTTTGATCGGCGTTAACAATATGAATGGGATTGGCTCGTGTATCGCTAAAGTGCGCAATAACTTGTGAAAACCACGTAGCCAATACATCATTATTTACCGCCACATTTAATGGTGACGCGCTAGACTCAAGACCGCTTTGAATATTCAATGCTTCCTCAAGCACACTCACCTTTTGAATATGCCCCAACAGTACCTTACCCAAAGGTGTTGCTTTGAGTGGCTTAGTTCGAACCAGTACAGGTCCTCCCACGCTTTGCTCTAGCCGCTTTATTTTTTGTGAGACTGCAGATTGTGTAAGGTTAAGCGCTTGCGCGCCTTTCTCAAACCCGCCGTAGCGCAGCACTTCATTGAAACAGCGTAAAGCATCGTAGTCCAGCATATAGAGTTACCTTATCCGAGCCACTTTTGAAAAAGCAGTGGGTGTAAAAAAAGCGTTATAATCATTAATTTTGCTTATTAAAAACAAATATCATTAATTTAATTTAGTTTATAAGGTTGATTAAAATAAAGCCAATTCATTAGCAGTTAGCGCTTTAAACGTGAAGGTACACGTTGTAAGCAAAGCAAAAACTTAAAGCATATAGAGGCGATTAATTATGTTGGCGGCGGTAACAAGCGGTTTTGTTATGGGTGGTACCCTTATTATTGCAGTAGGGGCGCAAAACAGTTTTCTTATTGAACAGTCGATGAAGCGTCAATGGACAGCACTTTTTGTCATTCTGTTCATTTTAAGCGACGCCATTTCAATTAGCCTTGGTGCAATGGGCTTTGGGCTTCTACTACAAGAATACCCGATGCTGGTTACCGTCACTAAGTGGGCTGGCGTTGCTTTTTTATTGTACATTGCATTTAACAAAATAAAGTCATCAATGGCAGACGACTCTCTTGTGCTAGAAATGGCAAAAAAGCAGCTGTCATTTAAAAAAGCATTGTTGATAGCATTAGCGGTTACTTGGCTTAATCCGCATTTTTACTTAGATACGTTATTGCTAATGGGAAATTTGGCCAGTCAGTGGCAAGAAAATAAGTGGTGGTTTGTCGGTGGTGCCATCGGTGCGTCGGTAGTTTGGTTCGTTGGTTTAAGTACGCTTACCGCTAAATTTGCTCATCATATGCAACGCCCTAATTTCTGGCGTTGGTTTAATAGGCTTAATGCCGCTGTATTGGGTATGGTAAGTGTTCAGTTAGCAAGCCTGTAAATTAGTGTTCGTATCATTAAAAAGCCCGCAACGGCGGGCTTTTTTATAACAACATTGTTTGCTTAATGATAACCAAGCTGGTTGCGTAGTTCGAAAAGAAACGCATCAATTCGCTGCGCATTTTTTCCTAAATCGCTTTTTCCAACGCGAGACTTGCTTCGAACGTCTACCAATGTATCGTCGTTTTGAATGGTTAAACGAACTACCACATCATCCTTAAAGCCGAACCAAGTCGTAGTGTCTGTTGCTTCAAGCGTGTTTGGCAATGCGCCTTCCGTTACACGTTCCCATCCTAGTGCATCAATAGCGCGTTCAGCGGCAATGTAAACTTCATTAATGCTTTGAGGAAGAAGTTGGGTTTTAATCTCTGGGTAGGCTTCAAGTTGCTGCTTAGTTACATCTCCGCCTTCGTAACTTACTGGGTTAGGAGCGCCTTCGCGTAGTGGTGCGATAGCAACGAACTCAGGTGGATTAGTAACGTCGGTAGTAATATCGTGAATGGGCGGAACTGCACTGGCTTTGCTCATCATGCTTACTGGCATGCCCACTGCAACAAGCGCCATAGCTGCATAAATAAAGGTGCTTCCCCAGCTTACACTTTTGCGATTTATCAAAACCTGCAAAATGATTAGAATTAGGGCTGCACCGCCTACATACACGCCAAAACGTAGAGAGGTAAATGCAGTGCCAAGGCTTACGCCCGCGAACTGATAGAGTGGTCCAGGTAGTACCACCATTAAAAAGCCAACAATGCTGGCAAGGGCAATTAATACTTTCAAGTGAGCTCCAGTTTTTATTATCCCAGTTTTTATTATAGTTGTTACTTTAACTTATTCTTCTCAATAATAGTTCAAAAGACTTCTCACAATCGTATCGTGCAAACTATTATGTAACAAGCTGTCGTAGTGTGCTGTAAAGTGCTTTTAAATCTAAAGGCTTTTCTAAAACGGCGTCAAACCCGGTAGCTGTATAAATTGCTTTGTCATCAGCCATAACATTTGCCGTTAATGCAACCACAGGGATCTTTGAATTATCTTTTTTCATAAGCTTACATGCTTCTATGCCATCCAATACCGGCATTTGAATGTCCATTAGTACAATATCGAACTGTTTCTTTTTAAACTGATTAAACCCTTCAGCACCGTTCTCGGCTTGCGTAGGCGTTGTGCCTAGCGCTTCAATGGCTTCTGATATAACAAGCCGATTAATGTCGTTGTCTTCTACAATAAGCACAGACTTATCGTCCTGGCTGACGTGTTCTTCTCGCTCGTTTTCTATCGTATTAACTGGGTCTGTTGCACGTGTCAGCGGAATGCATACTGTAAAACTGCTTCCTTCACCAAACGTACTTTCAACTTTTATTGTTCCGCGCATTAACGTTACCAGCTGATGTGTAATTGCCATACCTAGCCCTGTACCACCGAAGCGCCGTGTTATTGTGGAGTCGGCTTGCTCAAAACGCCGAAACAAGCGCTGTTGCTCGGACTGTGTCATACCAATACCGGTATCTTTCACAGTTAGGGTTATTCCAGAGCTGTCGTTGTTCTCTTCGATACTAAAATACACGTTGCCGCTGTGAGTAAATTTAAGTGCATTGGAAACAAGGTTGTCGATAACCTGTTTTAGCCTCACTGGATCCCCTAGCCAAAAGGGTTTTTCTACGTTGTTATTAAGCGTAAAAGAAATGCCTTTATTGTGTGCATGTATAGCTACATCAGTCAGGCTAAGTTCAATGAGCTCATTCATATTGAAGGTGGTTTCTTCAATATTTAACTTTCCTTTCTCAATTTTGGATATGTCTAGAACGTCGTTAACAATAGCGTTTAGCGATTTAACGGAATACATAGCACGTTCGATAAGTTGAGTGCTTTTAGGCGTCTGTGCCTCGTTTCCTATGAGCTGAAGTGTGCCGTAAATACCATTCAAAGGGGTTCTTATTTCATGGCTCATGTTAGTTAAAAACGTACTTTTCACATTGGCAAGTTTTTCACTCTTTTGTTTCGACTCAGTTAATGCGCTTACATAAACGGAAACGTTGTGGGCCATGTTTCGTAATGTAGAAGAGAGCTTCTCAATTTCTGATGTAGAAGGGGGGATAGAAAAGTCGGCCTTTTTTGCATTGTCATAACGTTGTGCCGCTTTTGTGAGCTGCATGATAGGTTCAATGACGCGACGGTTAAGCACGAAAATCGACGTTAAAACGACAATGAGTAAAAGAAATTCTGCGAACATGACACCAAAAAATTGTCGGTTTTTAGAGAATGCGTAATTTTCTTTTCTTACTGCAAGCAGTGTCTGTTCTTCGCTGTTGAATTCATCTAGTAGCTGCCTTATTTGCAGCATCAACGACTGACCCAAGTCACTTCTAACAAGTCTTAGTGCAGCGGCTTTTTCATTGCTATTGGCAAGGTCTATGGTGCGCTTTAGTTCGCGTAATTTCGCGTCAATTAGGGTGCTTAAGTTTAAAAGGCGAGTTTGCTGAGAAGGGTTATCTTTGGTTTTGTTTTGAAGTGTTCGAAGTAGCTCTTGAATACGATCGATACCAATGAGATAGGGAGTTAGATAAGAGTTATCTTCAGTAAGTAAAAAGCCGCGCTGGCCAGTTTCAGCATTCTGAATTTGAATAAAAAGCTGCTGGCTTAATTGTATTACTTCATGAGTATGGGTAACCCATTTTTCATTGTCTTTAGCGTCTGCGCGCCCAGCGATAAGAACAACAAAATTAATTAACAGCACAATTGAGGCACAAGCTATAAAAAATGCGAGCGCTTTTTTTAAGTCTATCTTGGTCATTTTTTTTAGCCCTAACGCTTCCAGCGTTTTTGTGCTTGAATGTTTATCGTAGTCAAGTAACCCAATAGAGTAAAGTTGTGATAAAAAACAAGGTTGAACAGGCTTTGCATCTTCAATTTAATGAAGTGCTGATTGACGCAATAGGCACCTTACAAGAAGAGTTGGAAAAGGGGATAAGTGAGTATGCACTTATTTCATTGCTACAAGCGCCACCGTTTAGTCTTTTTGATGAGAGCTGTTTATCCAATCAGTCTACGTTGTTCAAAACTCACTTTATTTTGTTTCATTGCCTGTATCGGCTACAAAAACAGTATTTAATGGCTAGCAAGGGGTACTTGGAAATACATGCTTTGCGTATTCAGTTGAACGTGTTTGATGGCAAGCATAAAGCCACTGACGACGAATTTTCTAGGCAAAACGCTGTTAACGTGTCTGAACAAGATGAGTTGGCAAAGTATTATTTAGACTGGTCGAATTACAAAACGACAGACAAGGAAATAGACACATTACTGGCGAGCTTTTGGGAAAGGTTTGTAAAAGGTGGGCATGACAACCTCGCTAACGCGAGTAGTGGAGATATTAATGCAGCAAAAAATCAGCTAGCGATTCCTGTAGACATAACGCTATCACGCAGTGTATTAAAGCAATACTATAGAAAGGCCCTTCAACTAGCGCACCCAGATAAAGGGGGCTGTAAAGAGCGTGCACAAGCCGTAATTGCTTCATACAAATTGCTATTACCCCACGTCACTGCCAGCGATTAAGGTATTCTAAACAGTCTCATCAGTGATTTACCTGAAACCTTCGTTGCTTCGCCTTCCTTATCTTTCATCTTTTTCTTTTCGGCCGCACAATTGCAGCACTTGGTAACACGGAACGAGCAAGCATTTTCAAGCTACATAACGTTACGTGTTCGCATGTTCTATATTTAACCTTATATATCACGTAGCTCGGCGTCTTTTGTAAACGCAAACGGTGCTTTAGCGTTGTCTGAGCAAACTACTGGGAATTTGATTGACTATGAGTCGCATTGTTAATGTTATTGCAGCGTTGGTTGCGCTAATGGTTATTACTGGTTGCTCAAATGAAAGCGAGCAGTCGCAGAGTGCGCCTAAGCAAATGCCAGCCACTGCGGTGTCTGTTGTTACTATAAAAAAACAGCCAGTAGTACATGAAATGATATTGCCTGGTAGGGTAAGTCCTTCTCGTCAATCGCAAGTACGCCCTCAAGTAGACGGTGTTATTACCGAAAGACTTTTTGAAGAAGGTGCTCAGGTTGAAAAAGGGCAGCAGCTTTATCAAATAGATGAAGCGCGCTATTTAGCCCAATTAAACAGTGCTAAAGCAGACCTGAAAAGTGCGCAAGCTAACTTAAAAACGCTAGAAGCTAAAGCTAGACGTTACGATGACTTGGTAGCGCAAAATGCGGTAAGTAAACAAGAGTACGACGACGTAATTGCACAAAAAGAACAGGCGCAAGCGGCTATCTCTGTGGCTGAAGCAGCAGTGGATGTAGCGAAGGTGAACATGGGTTACACCAAAGTGTACGCACCTATAAGCGGTCGTATTAGTCGTTCATTCGTAACAGAAGGCACGCTGGTTACAACAAACCAAGCTCAGCAGTTGGCCACTATCACTCAGCTAGACCCTGTATTTATTGATATGCAAGAGTCTGGCTCGGCCATTTTGACCTTGCGTCAAGCCATGAGTAAACAGGGCGCTATGGATGTAGAGCTTACCGTAGACGAGGTAACAGGGGCGCGTTACGCCCATACTGGAAGCGTAAAGTTCTCTGAGGTAACCGTAGATGAGTCGACAGGCTCGGTAACGCTTCGTGCTGAAATGCCAAACCCTGACAGCGTGCTATTACCAGGCTTGTTTGTGAAAGGTCATGTTATTACCAGCCGAGAAGAGGCATTACTGGTGCCTCAGCGCGCAACAACTAGACAGCCGGATGGCTCGTTGTCGATTTATGTTGTAAACGGCAAAAGTGAAGTAGAAGGGCGCACGCTAGAAATTGGTAAAATTTATCGCGACCAATACGTTGTACTTGGCGGCGTGCAAGAGGGTGAGCAGGTTATTGTTACTGGCTATCAAAAAGTGAAACCTGGCGCCAAAGTTAACGCGTCATCATGGCAACCATCTTCACGCGGCTCACGCTAAGTAAAAAGGGAATTCACTATTATGGCGCGCTTTTTTATCGACAGGCCTGTATTTGCTTGGGTACTGGCAATAATTACCATGATGGCTGGTGTGCTAGCTATCTACACGTTACCTATCGAGCAATACCCTAAAGTTGCTCCTCCCACGGTGAGCATTAGTGCTACTTACCCGGGAGCGTCAGCGGAAACAGTGGAAAACTCGGTTACTCAAGTTATCGAGCAAAATCTATCGGGCATCGACAACCTACGTTATTTTTCGGCCAGCAGCTCGAATAGCCGTATGTCCATTAACCTAACCTTTGAGCCCGGCACCGACCCCGATATCGCGCAGGTTCAAACCCAAAATAAAGTGCAGGGTGCGTTGCCGCTTTTACCCAATCAAGTGCAGCAACAGGGTGTAACGGTCACCAAATCAAATAGTGCGTTTGCGTTAGTTATTGGGTTTTATTCAGAAGACGACAGCATGACGCAATACGATTTAAGCGACATGCTGATATCGCAATTTCGCGACCCTATTTCGCGCGTTAACGGCGTGGGCAATGTACGCGTTTTTGGTGCGCAACGTTCGATGCGTATTTGGTTAGACCCAGACAAATTATATAGCTACAACCTAACGCCAAACGATGTTCAAGCTGCGGTGCAGGTGCAAAATACCGACGTATCTGCAGGTCAGTTAGGCGGTATGCCGTCTATCGAGAATCAGCAAATTAACGCCACTATTCAGGCGCAAAGCCGCCTGCAAACAACAGAAGACTTTGAAAAAATTGTGCTGCGTGTGAACACCGACGGTTCACAGGTTCGTGTGCGCGATGTGGCTCGCGTAGAGCTTGGGGCCGAAAGTTACGATGTTATTGTTCGATACGACAGAAACCCAGCGTCTGGTATGGCAGTTAGTTTGGCATCGGGCGCAAACGCACTAGATACCATAGAAGCGGTAAAAGCCCGTGTTGAAGAGCTTCGCGCTAACCTTCCCGACAGCGTAAAAATAGTCTATCCACTAGACAGTTCGCCATTTATCGAACTGTCTATCGAGTCGGTGGTGCATACGCTGATTGAAGCGGTAGTGCTTGTATTTCTTGTAATGTTGCTGTTTTTACAGAACTGGCGGGCAACGCTAATTCCTACCATAGCCGTGCCTGTTGTACTGCTAGGTACCTTTGCCGTACTGCTTGCCTTTGGTTTCAGTATTAACGTTTTAACCATGTTTGCCATGGTATTGGCTATTGGCTTGTTGGTTGACGACGCCATTGTGGTGGTTGAAAACGTAGAGCGCATTATGGAAGAAGAGGGGTTATCACCCGCCGAAGCCACTAAAAAATCGATGACCCAAATTACGGGTGCCTTGGTGGGAATTGCCGCGGTACTGTCTACTGTGTTTATTCCAATGGCGTTTTTCAGCGGCTCTGCTGGCGCTATTTATCGCCAGTTCTCTATTACCATTGTGTCTGCCATGGGCTTTTCCGTTTTAGTTGCTATTGTGCTCTCGCCTTCGCTATGCGCCACCTTATTGAAAAAGCATCCTGAAGATCACGACAAAAACAAGGGCTTCTTTGGTTGGTTTAATCGAAACTTCAACAAAGGGCGCGACCGCTATCAAGCCACAACCACACATATGGCGAAACGCGCTAAGCGCTATTTTGTGGTTTATGGTCTGTTAGTTGGCGGAATGGTATTTATTTTCAATCAGCTACCGGGGGCGTTTTTGCCCGATGAAGATCAGGGCCGAATGATGGTGCTGGTTAGCACGCCACCGGGAGCTACTGCAGGTCGTACGTTAGAGTCGCTAAAAGAAGTAGAAAACTACATTTTAGACAAAGAGCAAGACGCCGTTAACGGCATGTTCGCGGTAGTGGGTTTTAGCTTTGCTGGACAGGCGCAAAACGCGGGAATGGCGTTTCTAAACTTTAACGACTGGAGCGTGCGAGACGAAAGTAACTCTGCTTTTGCTGTAGTAGGGCGAGCTTTCGGCGCTTTCTCACAAATACAAGATGCCTCTGCTTTTCCCATTGTGCCGCCACCCATAATGGAATTAGGTAACGCTACCGGCTTTGACATGCAGCTAGTTGATCGTGCAGGAAATGGCCATGAAGCGCTAATGAATGCCCGCAACCAATTATTAGGCATGGCAGCGCAAAACCCTAAATTAGCTGGCGTGCGTCCAAACGGGCTCAGTGATGTACCGCAGTTTAAAATAAATATCGACAGCGAAAAGGCGTCGGCACTAGGGCTTAATTTAAGCGAGATAAATAGCGCGCTGCAGATTGCTTGGGGCTCAAGCTATGTGAACGACTTTATTGATAAAGGGCGAATAAAGCGTGTTTATATGCAGGCAGATGCGCCGCACAGAATGACGCCGGAAGATTTAGACAAGTGGTTTGTTCGAAACAGCGACGGCGAAATGGTGGCTTTCAGCACCTTTGCCACTACCCAGTGGGTATATGGCTCACCGAAGTTAGAGCGTTTTAACGGCGTATCGTCCGTGAATATTCAAGGTAGTGCGGCACAAGGTGTGTCATCGGGTGAAGCCATGGCTGAGATGCAAAAGTTGGTGTCGCAACTACCACCGGGTTTTGCAGTTGAATGGTCGGGGCTGTCATTTGAAGAACAGCAAGCGGGTTCGCAAGCACCAATGCTGTATGCCATTTCAATATTGGTAGTATTTTTATGCCTGGCTGCTTTGTATGAAAGCTGGTCGGTGCCTTTTGCCGTTATGCTAGTGGTGCCGCTGGGTATTCTTGGCTCGGTAACTGCTGCTTTTATGTTTAACCTGCCTAACGATGTTTATTTGCAGGTGGCATTTCTTACCACGGTGGGCTTAGCAGCGAAAAACGCCATTCTTATTGTGGAGTTTGCCAAAGAGCAGTTTGAGAATGGCGTAGACCTAATGACCGCGGTGTCTAACGCAGCGTCTCAACGTTTTCGCCCTATCTTAATGACATCAATGGCATTTATTTTAGGTGTGACGCCATTAGCGTTGGCAAGCGGTGCTGGCGCTGCAAGTCAAAATGCTATTGGTATAGCGGTAATGGGCGGTATGTTTGCGGCCACTTTCTTAGCCATTTTCTTTGTGCCCATGTTCTATGTGATGGTAGAAAAGCTGTTCCACGGAAAGGAAAATACGTAAGCGTTAAGTAAGCGCTACGTAAGAGCTCGACAAGTGCCATACACTCCTACTTAAGACCAAAAGCGTAGACCAAATAGTGGTTTACGCTCTCCCGCTTAGCGTTTGGCTATGGCATTATGACCTAGCGATGAAAAACGACGACACACAGGGCTTAACGAAAAAAGGTAAAAAGGTATGGCATTTGAACTACCGCAAGCACCACATTGGCCTTCGTTAATTAAATCGGGTTGCCGTGTTTTTGTTGGCGGCAATGCCTCAGTGCCTTACGCATTAATTCAGCACCTTATTGATAATAGCGATGGCTTTAGTGATATAGAGTTGGTGCACATGCTCGCGCTAGGCGACACGCGCTGGGTGCAAGACAAATACAAAAACCTGTTCAAAGCCAATACCTTCTTCATTGGTGGCAAAGCCATGCGTCAAGCCGTTGATGAGGGGCGCGCCGATTACACCCCTGTGTTTTTATCTGAAATTTCCAGTTTGTTTAGCGACGGAACCCTTCCCCTTGATGCGGCGCTTGTGAATGTGAGTCCGCCTGACGAATTTGGTTATTGTTCGTTAGGCGCTGCGGTAGACATTGCCATGTCGGCGCTGCGACAAAGCAAGAAAGTCATTGCGCAAATAAACAAGCAAATCCCCCGTACGGCAGGCCACTCCTACATCCATATAAGCGAAATTGATGCCTGTATTGAAGCCGAAGAGCCCTTAGTGGAAGTTGCGCCGCCACCTATCGATTCGGTTGCCGAACGAATTGGGCAGTATGTGTCTATGCTGGTGAATGACGGTGCTACGTTGCAGTTTGGTATCGGTAAAATTCCCAGTGCCACATTAAAGTATTTGTGTAATCACAAAGACTTAGGCATTCATAGCGAGATGCTTACCGACAGCATAATAGAACTTCTTGCATCGGGCGCTGTCACTAATAAGAAAAAAACCTTTCACCCAGGAAAAGTGGTAACCAGTTTTGCCATTGGCACCCGTAAACTATACGACCTTATCGACAACAACCCTCACATTGAATTTTACCCCAGTAGCTATGTGAATAAGCCAACCAATATTGCTAAAAATGACAATATGGTGGCCATAAACAGTGCGTTAGAAGTTGATTTAACTGGGCAGGTTGTGGCCGATTCATTGGGTTACGACTTTTACAGTGGTATTGGTGGGCAAGTAGATTTCGTCACTGGCGCGTCTATTAGCAAAGGTGGCAAAGCCATTATTGCACTGCCGTCTACCGCAAAAGGTGAAAGTGTTTCGCGCATTACGCCACGTATTAGTGAAGGTGCAGGCGTGGTGACCTCACGCGGCAACGTACAGTACGTAGTAACTGAATACGGTATTGCGTCGTTGAAAGGAAAGAGTATTCGAGAGCGTGCGCTAGAACTCATACGTGTTGCACATCCGAAGTTTAGAGCAGCGCTTTTAGAAGAAGTACGACAGCATTATTGGGTGCCGCACTACCAAGAAAAGTACCCTACAGATATTGCTGAGTTAGGAGCTATACAGCTTAAAAAACTCGATATTCAAGGCGAAACTTTTTACATGCGCCCGCTAAACCCGGCAGACGAGCGACGTTTGCAAGAGTTCTTCTATTCACACACTAAAGAAACGCTAAGACTGCGTTATAACTACGACCCTAAGCAAATGTCGCGAGAAAAATCGTGTAATTTAGTGTCGGTAGATCAAAGCACCGATGCAGCACTTTGCATTGTTCGCCAAGAAGGGTCGCGCATTACCATTCACGCGGTAGGGCGTTTTTATTTCAACCCGTCAGATAACACCTGTGAAGCGGCGTTTGTTACACGGGAAACTCAGCAAGGAAAGGGTATGGCAAGCCGTCTTTTAAACGAGCTTATCAATGTGGCAAAGGCGCGAAAGATAAGCAAAATGATGGCGTATGTACGGGGCGACAACAAACCTATGATAGCGATATTCGAGCAAGCGCAATTTAAACGTAAATTTACCGGTGACCCCAGTGATGTTGAGTTAGTTCTTGATGTGGCGTCGCTAGCATGACTGTAAAGATTTACCGCGGATTACACGGCACCAAGCACGACCTAGGTAACGCGCATCCTGAATCACCAGACAGGCTATTTGCGATTGATGATCAGCTATTGGCTTCAGGTTTAGATATGGTGTGCGAGCACGCTGATGCTAAACCTATTGCTGAAGCGCATTTGCAGCTAGCCCACGATCCTAACTATATAAGAAGCGTACTCGAACGTGCTGCACAAGCCAACTTTGGTGATAAAACGCAAACTTTGTATGCAGGTGAAAAACAAAATATATCATGGCTTGATGAAGATACTGGCCTTATGCGATACAGTCTTACCGCGGCGCTTGAGTCGGCAGGAGCAGGTTGTGAAGCCGTAGACTGGGTAATGAGCGGTGAAGATAGACAAGCATTTTGTGCCACTCGTCCGCCGGGGCACCATGCTACTTATGATAGTGCAATGGGTTTTTGTTTCTTTAATAACATTGTTATAGCGGCGCGCTACGCGTTGCAGCATTACGAGCTAAAGCGTGTCGCCATTGTGGACTTCGACGTGCATCACGGTAACGGTACCGAAAGTATTGTTGCAGGCGATCAGCGTATTATGCTGCTAAGCAGTTTTCAGCATCCATTTTATCCACATACCGGCTCGCCAGTGCTCGCCAGTAACATACTGTCTGTACCGCTTGAAGCTGGCGCCACCGGCGACGTGTTTAGAAATAAAGTGCAGCATTGGTTCGATGCGATTAGAAACTTTAAACCAGAGCTTATTTTGGTATCAGCGGGGTTCGATGCTCACGCCGAAGATCCAATGGCACACTTGCGACTGGTTGAAGATGACTATTTTTGGATAAGTCAGCATTTGCGGGTGATAGCCGATGAATGCTGTAGTGGACGTATAGTCAGTATGCTTGAAGGCGGTTATGACTTAAGTGCATTAGGACGAAGCGTGGTGGCGCATATCAAAGGGATGAGCCAACCACAATTTGAGTGAATTACCGTTTAACGCCCCTTCGTTGTTAAGTATGGCAAAAGCAGCCTTGTGCATCAGCATTAATTACGGCTCCTTGATACGGAGTTTGTTGGGTATAAGTCACAACCTTGTCCACCATATCTTTGCCGGTGAAACAGCCATAGCCTGTTGCATAAGGGCCCAGGTATCTAAGTTGATAGTCTTTATCAACAATCACGAGTGCCGGCACCGAGCTAAGCATTTCTTTGAGGTTTGGCGCCGACTCAATATTCATTGAAGTAAGCTGATATTGCTCGTTTTCAAAGCGATTGAGCAGCTGTGTCTGATGTGGTTTGGTTAGGCTATCGCAATAGCAGTTTGAGGCAGTACCAATGTGTACAATGCTACCTGCTTCTACGTTTTGTTCCTTCAAAAAAGCAACAAAGTTGCTGTCGAAGTGCGGTGATGTTGAAGCGTGCAGCAAAACACCATCCGGATCGAATTCAGATATCTGACGCTGCCCATGAAGAAGCAGCGCCACAAGCATTGAAACGGCCCAACCTATAAGCAAAGCCCAGTGAATGGTTTGGCGCATGATGTTGCAAGCTTAAAGCGTTCAATAGCGCCACGCATTTTTCGAGACACTGTTGTAAGAATTTCAACTTCCGACGCTAATGACTTCGCCGTTACTACCTCCTCAGAAGTAAATTCGCTGAGTCGAGCGGTGCTCTGTGCAATGGATGATGATGCGGTTTGTTGCTCCATTGCCGACGAGGCAATTTCAGTCATGCTTTGGCTTGCATCACGAATCAGGCTCATAATTTGTGTCATAGAATTTGAAGCGGTCTCGCTAGATAACACAGCCTCATCAACTAGCTGTATACATTGTTGCATTTGCTCCACCGAACTTGCGGTTTGTGCTACGAGCTGCTCGGTGATACTGGTAATTTGGTCAGCACTTTCTTTCGAGCGAATAGCTAGCGTTCGCACTTCGTCAGCAACTACAGCAAAGCCTCTGCCATGTTCGCCCGCTCGCGCAGACTCAATGGCTGCGTTAAGTGCAAGCAGGTTAGTCTGCTCAGCCACTGCTGTAATAGAACGCATGGCCTCTGAGATATGCGCGCATTGTTCATTTAGCGCAGAGTTGGTTTTAGCCGCGTCATTTAAGGTTTTACGTAATGAATCGACTGTGCGGCTTGAACTTGAAATTGACTCACGCGTTGCCTGGGAAGACGATTCTGCCGCAGACGCTTTGTCGCTAGCTACAGCAGTTTGCTCTGACGACAGCTGCATGGTTTGGGCTATTTCTTCTGAAGATGCTGAAACCATGGCGATTTCTTGGTCTGTTTTATGCGTTATCTCAAACATTTCATTGGCCGAGATTTCCATTTTGCCGCACCCACGAACTACGTCGTCGGTAAGCGAAGATGCCAACTCTACGAGCTCTTTTACTTGTTCGATAAGTTCAGCGAATGGCCTTACTACTCTGTTTTTCTTATCTATCTCAACGGTAAGGTCAAGTTTTCCATCGTCTAGCTGCATACTGTCTATCGCTAAGCGAAGTTCGGCTGCACCGGCGCCTTCTTGATGCGCTTGCTTGGCCATATACATTAGGACGCCTCCTTCAGACACGGCAAAAGCAGCATGCATCAGTAGAAGCGGGAAGGTTACATGACCTTCCTCAAAAATAAACAGAGGTGCGCCGCCAGACTGTAGAAAGAAAAAGCTAATGTGATGCACAGCTACCACACCAGTGCCGGTAGCTACCACTTTCCAATCACGAAAGTAAGATAAAAATGCCAGCAGCACGAATATCTCGAAATGCATTTCGATCAAACCGAAAGACTGATGTATGTGCAGTGCGGTAAGTAATTGTGCGCCAATGGCCATAGCATGACGGCTTATGGCAGAGTATGGGTCTTGAAAGCTTAAAAATAAAGGGACGGCAGCAATAGGAATACCAAACATAAACGCAGGCAATAGCTCACCAGTAAACATACCTATGGCCACTGCCATAATAAGCTGTGCCACTATAACAACGCGAAATATTTTATGACCTTCCTGAAGCCAAGGGTACTGCATGCTATTCTCCGACCAATATTCTGAGGTAAGTGTAGGTTATAAATTTAAGGTGTGCTAACTTCCAATGTTTTACGTAAGCGAGTGATTTAAGACCATTTAACTTTGGTATAAAAAGCATCAAAAAATGTTTTTTATTTCCCGTGACATGTGAAAAATATAAAAACGTTAGAGACGAAAAAGCGCGTAAGGAACTAGAGGCATGCCAAACATTGCATTGTTATCGACCGACAATCTTGAAGACTTTTTTGTGTATGACGAACTGTTGATTCCGTATTTCAGCAAGCAGGGCTGGGGGGTAGAAACGGTTTCCTGGCACTGTGCATCAGAAAACTGGTCCCGTTTTGATTATGTCATTGTGCGCAGCACGTGGGACTATCAGCAGCACGCAGACGAATTCCTATCATGTCTTAAGGCCATTGATGCGTCGAAGGCTACGTTGTTAAACCCACTGCGTTTAATGCAATGGAACATTGAAAAGTTCTATTTGAAAGACCTCTACAATAAAGGCGTAAACATTGTAGATACCCTGTGGTGTGACGCCTTTGACTCATGCGAAATTGAAAACGCCTTTACCCATTTTGCGACCGATACCATTGTGGTAAAGCCTGTACTAAGTGCCAATGCAGACGATACTTTTAAGCTATCTAAACAGGGCTGGGCAGCACAATTAAATACACTTGCGCGCGTGTTTGCATCTCGACGTTTTATGATTCAACCATTCTTAACGAGCGTTGTGGAAGAGGGAGAATACTCGTTATTTTATTTCGGTGGGCAGTTAAGCCATGCCATAAAAAAAGTGCCCCAGCGTGGTGATTTTAGAGTGCAGGAAGAGCATGGCGGTAGTTTGTTTTTGGTTAACGCTGATGCCGCCCAACAAGAAATAGCTACTCAAGCGTTAAATGCTATGCCGCTACCCGCGTTATATGCCAGAGTGGATTTAATTAAACATAACAACGAATGGGCAATTATGGAGTTGGAGCTTATTGAACCGTCGTTATATTTTAACTTAGATGATGCTTCGCCTGAACGTTTTGTTAACGCCATGCTGGCGTATCATGAGGCGGCACAAAAATAAAAAGGCCCCAACAGCGCAGATTCTCTGTTGGGGCAAAGGCTAAAAGCCTGAAGGGTTAATGCCTTACCATTTGTTTAGACGACACCGAGCGCTTACTCTCCACAAAGCTTCGTTGTGGCGCTCTGCTGGGGCTTGCCACGTTTCTGCTCACCTTGTTACTTATTTGCTGACTCACTTTGCTACTTTCGCGCTGCGTTTTTAGCTGCTGAGGAGCTTGTCTTTTGGTTGGCTGTCTTTCAATGGCTCGTCTTTCGTTATAGGTTTTCAGCGCTTTTGATTGCCTCGCAGGCACTGCGCTAGTTTGTCGCTGAGCCCTATAGCTATTATCCACTCTTGCTAATCGCTCAGACTTAGCGCTGCTTACGCGCTGTGTTTTCGCTGTCTTTGCGGTAACAGGTGAAATACGTTCCGACCTACTTTGCTTAAGCTTCTGAAGCGTTGCTTCTCGCGACGGTGATAACCTGCTTTGTTTTGTCTGCTTAAGCTGTGCTGTGGTCTCTAGCTTTTGCTTACGTGGCGTAGCGTTGTGCAATTTGTCGCGATGTACATTGACCGCTGCCTGTTTTTTTTCAGAAAGTCTGCTGGCTTGCAGTGCACGCGATGTGTTGGCACTTATCTCTCGCTTTGTTACAGCAAGATTGTTTCTTGGCGACGCAGTGGTACGTACTACCGGAGAATGCCTGCTTTTACTTTGCACGTGCTTGTTGTAACGCGGCGGTGCATGATGCACAACCCGTGATGAATAGCGTGCACGTCGATGTTCACTTCGATGTTGCCAACGTTGATAGCCATTGCTTACAACACGTTTACGCGGGCTGCCGTGATAAAAGTGGCGTACCGGCTGTCTATGCACCACTACATAGCGGTTATGCCAGTGAAGGCCACCAAAGTAGAAGAAACTCGATAGGCGAACGCGAGGGGCCCAAAACACATTATGGTGATGGTGATAGCTTACGCGATGGTGCCAGTAAATAGGTGATGTGGCATGCCACCAATTACCATACACAACGTGTGGGTTGTAGAAAGGTACATACACAACTTCACGCTGACGCGGGGCAATGTAGATTATCTCTCTTTCACGCTCACGTTCTCTTTCAACTTCAACGTAATCGTTGGTGACAAGGTTACCTGTGTTGTGTGCATGCTGTCGAAGTATCTGCACGCGGTCCAACACGCGCGCCTCGCTAATCAGTACACTATCGCCTAACTGCTGCAACCACTCAAGGTCGCTAGCCATGGTATTGAGTAAGTCGGTAAAGGGCGCGAGCGCTTTTACGCTTGGGTCCCAAGTTACGCTCTCTAATACATTTTCCACTTGCTCGGGCGTTAAATGCTGGTTGCTCTGACGCCAGCGGTCGGCAGCAACCACGTCGAGCGGGTAAGTAGCAGCAATTAGAATATGTGACAGCAACGTGTCGGGATAGAGCGCGATTGGCGCAAGCATGCTGTCTAGTTCAGCGTCAGAAAACTGCTGTTCACTTGAAACAACAGACATGTCGGCGCCACTGAGTAAAGGCTCGGTTTGCGCAAGGGCAGGCAACGAGGCTGTGCCTGAAAGCGCCAATAGTACTGATAAGGTTATGTTTTTCATACAGTCTCCTTACATTGCTCTGCAACTTCACAAAGAAATTACGATGGCAACGTGGTAAGTCTGTATATGTTATAAACAACCTTGCATTAACCTAACCTGAATAAAAAGCCCGCAATTGAACGTGGTTCAAATGCGGGCTTCTTTAATTGCGGTAGTGAGAGGGCTGCTTGCTATTTAAAAACGTGCGGGTCGAATGCGTGCCCTAGCTTTTCGGTTTTTGTCTTTAAATAGTGTTTATTGTCTTTGGTAATGCCATGATCAATAGGTTTTCTAGCCACAACGTCTATGCCCAGCGCCTTCAATGCGCCTAGCTTCTTAGGGTTATTGGTCATTAGTTCTACGTGCTTTACGTTAAGCGTGTCTAGCATCAACTTACAAATGTCGTAGCTTCTTAAGTCGGCGTCGAAACCAAGGTGCTCATTGGCCTCTACAGTATCCATGCCGCTATCTTGTAAGTTATAAGCGCGTATTTTATTTAGAAGGCCAATGCCTCGCCCTTCTTGGCGAAGGTAAAGTAAAACGCCATGCCCTTTGTCAACGATATTCTGCATCGCTTTTTCAAGCTGAAAGCCGCAATCGCAGCGGGTACTAAATAGTGAGTCGCCGGTTAAACACTCTGAATGAATTCGAATTGGCACCACGTCGTCTTCCTTCCAATTACCATAGGAAAGTGCAACGTGCTCTTGGCCACTGGCTTCCACAAAGCCGTGAATTTTAAAATCACCCATTCGTGTGGGTAATTTTGCTGAACTGACGAATTCGTATTTAGGCTGTTTGCTACTCATGTTACTTCTACACTTTGGACAGTAAGCAGTAAGTGGGGATAACTTTGTTTTTTGCAAGCCAGTTATCGCCAACTTTGGGGCTTAACATATCGGGTTTTTTACATTATACGCGTTTTATCGGTATTTAGCGCGGTCATGGACGCGTTGAAAGTTACAGAGGCGTGAAGTCTTTCAGTGGTGCAGGTTTGGCAACGCCAAAACCTTGGGCAAAGTCTATTCCTATTTTTCCTAGCTCTATCATTATGGCGTCGCTTTCAACAAACTCTCCAACAGTTTGCATGCCCATGGCTTTGGCAACGTCATTAATCGACGCTACCATAGCGGTATCTACGCTGTCGTTCAGCATATCCTTTATAAACATACCGTCTATTTTTACCTGGCTTACGGGTAAGCTTTTTAGGTAGCTATAAGATGAAAAGCCACTGCCAAAGTCGTCAAGTGCAAAAGTACAGCCTAGACGATTGAACGTGCGCATAAAGCTAAGCGTGTCTTCCATTTTTATAATGGCGACAGACTCAATAACTTCGAAACATATTTTATGATAAGGAATGTTGTAGTTTTCAAACGCGTTTAACACAAATAACGTGAAGTCTCGGTCTGCTAAAGAATGGCAGTTCAAGTTAATACTACAGCGTTTAAGCTGTTCTAGGTGCTCAGGGTTTTCGGAAAGCCAAGTAAACGTATTGGTGACTACCCATTTATCTACCTTGACGTTCATTTCAAATCGTTCGGCCGTAGGAAGAAAGTTAGCGGGTTCTACAATGTTGCCGTTGGTTTCTCTTAAGCGCAGCAGAATTTCGTAGTAGTGACCCTCGTTAGCTTGCCTTAATGGTCTAAGCGACTGGTAGTAAAGCTCGAAGCGACCTTCTTCTAGTGCATTGTTAATCGATGAAACCCAGTCTAATTCTCGTTGGTAGCGCTGCATGCTTTCATCGTTTTTATTATATCGATGAACCTGATTCCGCCCCTGTTCTTTAGCAAAATAACATGCTGCATCGGCCATACTTAAATACTGACCAGGGTTAACGATGCTGTCATCACACACCACCATACCAATACTGACGCCAAGGTTAAAAATGCGGTTGTCCCACATAAACCGATATGCTTGAACGGCATTAAGTATTTTTACTGCATTTACATAAACACTGTCATCATCTTCACCAAAATAAATGATACCAAACTCGTCGCCACCTAAGCGTGCGACCAACGTGTTGCTGCTGACGGTGTTTTCTATTAATCGAGCGATATCTTTAATTAGCACGTCACCCGCTTTATGGCCACAGGTGTCGTTTACAACTTTAAATCGGTCGAGATCGAGGAACAACAAGCACATTGGAACATCGGACTCTTGCGCTATTTTGTTTTTGAGTTCACTTTCAAATTGTCTGCGGTTGTATACGCCAGTTAAAGAATCGTGAGATGCAAGATATTGCAGGCTTAGGTCTGATTGCTTTTTCTCTGTAATATCAATAATAGAACCATACAAGTATTGTCCTTCACCGCTCTCTCGCGATTGACAGGACAAAGAAAACCAAAATTCGCTGCCGTCTTGTCGCTTACCGCGTATTTCCCTACCTGTAACATGACCTTGTTGAGACAGCTCACCAAGCAGCACGTTTCTGTCTTCTGGGTTAGCGTAAAAGACCTTAGTGCTAGCACCTTCTGACAACATACTATTTTCGTCCTTAAAACCAAACACTTTGCACATTGCTGGATTAACTGAAATGAGTTTGCCGTCCCATGTAGACGTATAGTGACCTTCAGCAGAATTTCTGAATAAGTCGTAGAAGTGATTAAGGTTGGTGATGGTTTCTGCTTGTTTTGAAAATCTTTTCTGATTGAGCATTCGCTCTTTCGCAATAACGGCAAAGCCAAAACACATAAAGCCCATGGTAAGGAAAAACAGCATGCCAATAGCGACGTCGATGGTGTATACGAGGTTACTGAAAAGGTTTAGCGATACCAAAGCGTAAAAAACAAAAAAGGCAAGCCACGCCACATTGTAGGTACGGCTTACCGTTATGCTGGCATTATTGTAAAACATCAAAGAAAGAATCACTTGATAAACACCCATCGTGGCGGTGAGTACCAGCAGTGTAATAGTAACGGCGTAGGCATCTAGCAAGAAACAATAAGCAACAGCAGCAGTAGGCGCTGCGTAGTTTGCTAGCTTTAATAATGATGGCAGCGGTGAAAATAAATGGTGTGTTACTTTTGCAAGGCATAACAATAACAGACCAAAACATGCGGCGTATGCCCATTCGCTGGTGTTAGTAATAGACGGCCATATCGCTAACCCGCCTTGCGTTATAAATAGCAGTGCTACGATTGTGAGCGACGACATGGTTAACCAAAAACGTGTAGGTATGCGTTGGTACAAATAAGAGAAGAAAAAGTAGAACGTAAGCACTGCCATCACACCCGACATTGCCCCTAGCAATGTGAGTAAATGCGTGTCGTGTTGCCTCAGTAAGTCACGGTTCCACAGCGCAATAGGGAAGTGCCGTAACCCTAGATCTTTAATACCTATAAGCAGCTTGGCGTCTTGTTGCGGCTGAAGTGAAAACGACAACCTAATGTTGGGTAATGGTTGCTTTAATGAATAGTCGCCCTTACCCGCGCGATAACGGTAGGACTTAATAATACGCTGGCTACTATCGAGCAAATAAATCTGCAGGTCATCCACGTTTAGGCGGTCAATATTTAAAACCAGAGGTATTTCACTGTAGCCTTCGTGCTTAAGCGCTGTGGTAAGCCAAAGCCTACTGTTGTTTGATGATTCGTCAACGGCATGGCTGCCTTTCAATACATCAAAATAGGTTGCAGCATTTGGTGCCAAGGTGATGGACGCGTGTTGATTAATAACCGCACGTGAGAAAGATTCGTTTACCTCAAGTTGTCCATTAGCATAAGCAGATGCACAAGAACACACGTAGCTAAATAGCAAAGCTAAAAGGGAAGTTAATAGCGGTTTAGGAAGCAGATTCATGGCAACCTTCGCACTTAAACGTGTGTTTTCTATAAAATAATACTAATCCACATCACGTTATAAAAACAGCTTTGTTTCATGTTTACTCATCAGCATTGTGTAAGTAACGCACAAGTGCAGCAGTATCTTGTTGAGTGCCAATGGGCTCTAGCCACATAGATTCACATAGCCATTCAATGCATAACACGCATTGAAAGAAAGGGTCACTTGATGTGCTTGAAAGTACCACTTGAAAACGGTCTGCCCCCCAATCTGACTCACTAGCTTCCAATGAAAATAGTTGTTTGAAATTATCTACCCACTGCTGAGTTTTTAGCGGTGTTGTTGGTAGTGGCTGCATAATTTCAATACTTGTTTCTCCAACTCGCATGCTGTTTAGCACAGTGCTTCTTGTTAACTGCTGCATGATAAACTTACTTGGTGTGCATTCTTAGGAGGCAATGCAATTTCGTCGTGGTCCCATTTTGCATTATACGGTGTAGACGAGGCCTTAAGCACCTGTTGTGCAAGCGCTAGATCACCCTTTTCTGCATGTTCTATTGCTTGCTGCAAAATATGCGTTCTTGGAATAAAAGAGGGGTTAAAAGCAAGCGTATCACGGTTTACTACAGCCCCTTGGTATGCCGTATACCAGCTATCAAATTTCTCTCTATTTACAAAAAAGTCGCGAATTGGCAGCGACGATTGTGTTTGTTGTGAAAGCGACAGCGCAAGTCTTCTAAACGACAGCGTGTAGTCTTGCTGCTCGTCTTCTATCATTGCGATAAACCCTTGCATTAAGCCAACACCTTCCTGCGTAGCTGGTAAGCCCATTCTTTCTGTCATTGCCTTTTGGTATTGGTTTATAAATGTTGTTTCAAATAGCGATAGGGTTTCTTTAATTTCTTCAATACTCACAAATGGCGAGAAAGCGTGGGCTAGCGCATTTAAGTTCCAAAGCGCTATACCAGGTTGCTGTTTAAACGCGTATCTGCCGCTGTAGTCAGAGTGATTGAATACCGCATCGGCTTTGTAGTTATCGATAAATGCATAAGGGCCGTAGTCGAAGGTTATTCCATGAATTGACATGTTGTCGGTATTCATTACACCGTGGACAAAACCATGGGTTTGCCACAAGGCAATCATTCTTGCGGTTCGTAACACAATGGCTTTTAACATTGCTTTATGCGGGTTATCGGCATGCTTAAATTGTGGATAATGGTAAGTGAATGCGAAATCAAATAACGCATTAAGCCTGTCTGTTTGGCGAGAATGATAGAAATACTCGAAATGACCAAATCGAAGGTGGCTTGGTGCGGTGCGGATCATCATAGCACCCATTTCAGGTTGTTCTCTGTAAACGGTTTCGCCACTTGTAAACATGGCCAACGAGCGGCTTGATGGAATACCCAAATAATGCAGTGCTTCGCTGCCAATGTATTCCCGTAACGTTGAACGTAACACGGCACGACCATCGGCATGACGAGAGTAGGGTGTTGGGCCTGCGCCTTTAAGGTGGAGGTCGGTTATTTCTCCTTGGCTATTGGCAACCTCACATAACAACAACCCTCGTCCGTCTCCTAAGTCTGGGTTCCATTGACCAAATTGGTGGCCACCATACTTTTGTGCAAACGCTTTTTTTGTGAGGGGGGTAACAGGGGATAAAAGCCACGGAAGCAGCGTTTCTGAGCTATCAATATGCTTATTTAAGCCAATTTCTCTGGCAAGCGACGCATTAAAAAATGCAAGCTGCATTTCTTTTAATGGTGTAGGTGTTATAACCTGACCTAATGATGACAACGAATCTGCATAGTTATGGGTTATTGTCATCAAAGATCCTTAGTAATGAAGTGCATGAAAGTGTGCATTTAAAAAAGAAAATACATTGAAGCTTAGGAATTAAACCAGCATCCATTAATTGCTGTATATATTACAACACAATAACAACAGCGTTAATAAAGCGTTTTGAGGGAAGGGATATGCTAACACTACATCATTTAAATAATTCACGTTCACAGCGAATATTGTGGCTGCTTGAAGAGCTTGGAGTTGAATATAAAATTGAACGTTATCAGAGGGATAGTGTTACCAATTTGGCGCCTGATTCGCTTCGAGCTGTACACCCATTAGGGCGCTCACCAGTACTTAGCACACCAAATGGTGCCATTGCTGAGTCGGGAGCTATTATTGAATACCTCATTCACAATCATAGCGACTCGCATTTTAAAACGCCTACCGAACCAGAAGCCTTACAGCAATATTGGTTTTGGCTGCATTTCGCAGAGGGCTCACTTATGCCGCCATTAGTGGCAAACTTGGTATTAGAAAAAGCGCGTCAAAAAGGGTCGAAACCTTTCTTTATTAAACCTATTACCAACAAGCTCGTAGATGGTATTTTAAATGCCTATTACGGCCCTAACTTAGCGCAAAGCCTGCGCTATGTTGAATCTTACCTATCTAAAAACGACTGGTTTGCGGGCGACGCACCAACGGGCGCTGATGTGCAAATGATTTTCCCACTAGAATCGATAGTGGCTAGCGGTCGCGCAAAAGATTTCGCCGCCATCCAAAGCTATGTGAAGCGAGTTCACGCACGAGAGGCTTACAAAGCAGCTCTTGAAAAAGGTGGGGAATACGCTTACGCATAGCGCTGTTAAGCACTGCAAGCGTGAAATGGTAAAACGTGAAATAGTAAAAGTAGTGTACTGTGAGCGACGACAGGTAATTACCTAGTCGTCGCGGCTAATGTAGTCGCTAATAAGCTGAATAAACGCTTCGCCATAACGTTCTAGTTTAGTTTGCCCAACACCGCTTACATCTAGCATGGTGTTTTTGGTAGTTGGAAGTTTGCACGCCATATCAACCAGCGTGGCATCGCTGAATACCACATAGGGTGGCACCTCGTTTTCCTCTGCCAATACTTTGCGTAAATGCTTTAAGCGCGTAAATAGGGTTCTATCGTAATTAGCGGGCGCATGTTTGGCTTTCTTCTTATCGGGCTTAAATTCTAAGCGTGGTACGGCTAATTGGACCGCTACATCACCCTTCAATACTGGGCGAGCTGCTTCGGTTAACCGTAATGCGGCATGGGCCGTAATATCAACGCGAATAAGCCCTTTGTGTACCAGCTGATTAATAATATTGGCCCAGTAGCTGTCTGACTTGTCTTTGCCAATACCGTAAGTGGAGAGCTGATGATGGCCAACTTCTTGAAGTTTTCGCAGCTGTTTGCCACGCAAGACGTCAATAACATATTGGCTGGACGCCTGCTGTGAAAGGCGCAAAATACAAGACAGCACTTTTTGCGCTATTACTAACCCATCAACCATTTTAGGTGGGTCTAGGCAAATATCGCAATTTCCACAGGCGCTATCGCTAAATTCAGAAAAGTAATTTAATAGTACCTGTCTGCGGCAGGTTTGTGCTTCTGAAAAAGCCTCCATAGCCGCAAATTTTTGTAGCTCAATATGATTGCGTTCGGCAATTTCGCCTTGCTCAATCCATTGCTTTACGCGCGCTGCGTCTTTCTCATCAAACAGCAGTAGCGCTTCCGATTCCAGTCCGTCCCGTCCCGCTCTACCGGTTTCTTGATAGTAGCTTTCAACGCTTCTCGGCACGTCGTGATGCACAACATAACGCACGTTCGATTTGTTAATGCCCATACCAAACGCAACAGTTGCTACCACAATATCTACTTTGTCATTAAGGAACTGTCGCTGAACCAATTCGCGTTCATCGTTATCCATGCCGGCATGATAGGCCGCACAGCGGAAACCTTGGCGACAAAGTTTGGCAAACAGGTCGTCTACTTTTGCTCGGCTATTACAGTAAATAATTCCGCTACCGTCTTGCTGTTTAACGTAGTCGACAACCTGATCGAAAGCCTTGTATTTGTTCATAACGCGATAGCGTATGTTAGGGCGGTCGAAACTGCCTTTGTAAACAAGGGGCTTAGCTAAATTTAGCTGAGTAAGAATATCTGCCTGTGTAGCGGTGTCGGCTGTGGCTGTTAACCCAATAACAGGTATGTTAGGAAAACGAGACTTAATTTGCCCTAGCGCGCGATAGTCTTGTCTAAAGTCATGGCCCCAATGCGATACGCAGTGCGCTTCATCAATAGCAAACAAGCATATGTTGGTATGGCTAAGTGCTTGCTGAAAATAGTACTGCATTAGCCGTTCTGGTGACACATACAAAAGGTCTAGCTTGCCAGACTGAAGGTCGTCGTTAATACGCGCTTGAGCTTCCGGTTCAAGCGTAGAGTTTAAATACGCGGCTTTAACGCCTAACGCTTTTAGCTGCTCTACTTGGTCTTGCATTAAGGAAATAAGCGGAGATACTACAACCGCCGTGCCTTCACGCACCAATGCTGGAATTTGATAACACAGCGATTTGCCGCCACCTGTTGGCAATAACACAAGTGCATCACCGCCGTCACAAACATGGTGAATAACTTCGTCTTGACCATCACGAAATGCACCATAACCAAACACGTCTTTTAATACGCGTTCGGGTGTGGGTTTGGTATCAGATAGTGATTCTGAAATGTTGTCGGCAATAGCAGATGTCATGCGTGAGATTTTACGCTTTTTTCTTGTGAGCTTCACGGGGCAAATGCAAAAACTAGACTAAAATTCAGCGTAAATTTCTACGGTATGGGTGTGACACGGCTATTTTTAAAGCGAATGGGTGAATTTTGTCCGATTAATTGAAAAAACAGTCGGAATACCAGCAAGATTGTGGTTGGCACAGTAGAACGACATAACAAAAAGGGTGATCGCACCGCGTTTGGCACCGGTACTTATATGTTGGGGTAAATAACCATATCGTAGGTGTTTGTAATATGGGAAAATACCCACCTATAAGCATGAGTTGAAGTCAGTGTTTTTACAGGAGGTACAGCATGGCTGAACCATTACCAGATTTAATTGAAGAGATTGTTACCGAGAGTATGGGTGACGATCCGGCCACACTATTAGCCACGCTCAGTGGGCAAGATGACGTAAATATTGCGTCGTTACTTGAATCTTTACCTGTTGAAAAGCGTCTTGCTGTATGGGAAGGAATTCCCCGTGACCGCAAATTAGATGTGCTGGTTGAAATGCGTAGCGACCCGCGTGAAATTCTTATCGACAATACTCCGCATAATGAATGGGCCTCTATCTTTGCAGACATCGACGCCGAGGATTTATTGGAGCTTTTAGACTCTTTACCGAAGCGCCTCGTTGATATGGCCTATGAGTCACTTGACTCAAAAGAGCGAAAGTATTTTAGAGAGGCCACTCAGTTTTCTGACAATCAAATAGGTCACTGGGTTAATCACGAGCAACTGGTATTGCCTTCAAACGCCAAAGTGCGCGAAGGTCTTCGTTTGCTGCGTCGTGATATACCGCAGCACTGCGACAGCATATTTTTGGTAAATCGCTCTGGACAGTTTTCTGCTTTGGTTAAGATAAATCATTTATTCACCGCGCAAGACCATGTGTCGTTGTTCGATTTATCTGAAGAAAATGTTACCACTATTCAAGGTGAAGACGACGCCACTAATGCGTCGTTATTGGTGCAACGTTCGGGCCTTGCTTCGTTACCCGTAGTTGATGAAAACAATAAGTTACTGGGCCGTTTGGATGTTACTTCGGCAAGCGAATTGGTAAACGAATTCTATGAACGCCAAGTGATGGCGTCGGCGGGTATGGATGAAGACGAAGATTTATTCTCGCCAGTGGCTAAAAGTGCCAAAAACAGAGCCTTGTGGTTAGGCATTAACTTGTTAACCGCGTTTTTAGCGTCGTGGTTTATAGGACTTTTTGAAGGTACGCTTCAACAAGTTGTGGCGCTAGCAGTGTTGATGCCAGTAGTAGCGAGTATGGGAGGCATTGCCGGTAGCCAGACACTAACGCTTATTGTGCGTGGATTGGCGCTAGGGCAGGTAACCCCTGCAAACTTGCGGGCGCTAATGGTAAAAGAGTTAAAAGTGGGAGGCGTAAACGGCGTTATTTGGGCCCTGGTTATTGGCATAGTGGCGTATTTTTGGTTTACCGACGTTATGCTTGGCGTGGTAATTTGCCTGGCAATTTTATTTAACATCGTAGCCGCCGCATTAGCTGGGGTGTTTGTGCCGGTAATTTTGGATAAATTGAAAATAGACCCAGCGCTTTCAGGCTCGGTAATTTTAACAACGGTTACTGATATTGTTGGTTTTGTTGCGTTCTTAGGGTTAGGCACACTCTTCTTACTGTAAATATGTTTAAAGCGCAGCTCAGTGTGCTATAAAGCTGCCTTTTTTCATTTTTAAGAAGCGCGATATCACGTTTGTAAGAACACGATTAACTAATAACGCCCTTACATCCTCTATCTTATTGCTTTTGCCGCATCGGAAAGTAAAAAAGGTTGTTTAATCACCTACTGTGATAAACAATACGCGCCTTTCACCCCCCAGTATATTCGGAGTCTTCCTTGTCTAAGCAAGCAAACGCTGCCCAAGTTGGTGTTATCTGCGCTATTGCCGCCTACAGTATGTGGGGCGTTGCACCGGTTTACTTTAAACAGCTAATGGTACTTCCGGCTGCAGAAATTCTAATGCACCGCGTTATTTGGTCGGTGGTATTGCTGGTGGGTTTAATTGCTGGTTTAAAGCAGTGGCCAAAAGTGATGGCAGCGTTTAAAAATAAACGCGTTATGCAGATTTTGTTTGTAGCCGGCTTGCTGCTAGGAGCGAACTGGTTACTGTTCATATGGGCGATTAACAACGATCATATTCTTGATGCTAGCCTTGGTTATTATATTAACCCGCTTATAAACGTGTTCTTGGGTAGGCTATTTTTGGGTGAGCGCTTGCGCGCATTGCAACGAGTAGCGGTAGGATTAGCCGTGGTTGGTGTTGCTATTTTGGTTATATCCTACGGACAAGTACCTTGGATTGCACTTGTGCTTGCAGGTAGTTTTAGTGTTTACGGTTTGTTGCGCAAGCAAGTTGCAGTTGATTCTTTACCCGGCCTTTTCATTGAAACGTTAATGCTGTCGCCTTTAGCGATTGGGTATTGGATATTCTTTGGTTCAGAATACAGTAACTTATTTAATAACGACACAACGCTAAACCTGTTTATTTTGGCAGCAGGAATTGTGACTACAGCACCATTGCTATGCTTTACGGCAGCGGCACGACGTATCATGTACTCAACCCTAGGTTTCTTTCAGTACATTGGCCCTTCGCTAATGTTTATTCTTGCGGTTTACCTATACAACGAGCCACTTGAAGAGTCGCGTTTGGTAACGTTCGGTTTTGTATGGTGTGCTTTGCTGCTATTCAGCGCAGATTCTCTGGTGAATTACAGTCAGCAGCGTAAATTAAAGCGCGCTGCTGTGTAAGCGTAGTTAAAGTAACGATGCTTGCTCGGTGCTAGATGTATCGGGCTGTTCGCACATTACTTGGTTTCGGCCGTTATTTTTTGCCGCATATAGCTGTTTGTCTGCACTGCTAAGCAGTTTGTCTACACGCTGAGTGCGCGCGCCACATACGCCAATACTGCACGTTACTTTTATGTCGGTTGTTGGCAGCTTGATAACTTCAGCTTCTACCACTTTTCTAAAGTCATCTAATCGTTCACACGCTTCATCAAGAGGCGTGTTTGGCATGTAAATACAAAATTCTTCGCCGCCAAACCGTGAAATTATCTCGTCAGGGAAGTAAAACTCGATAAGGGCTGCCATGGCTTTTAGCACAATGTCGCCTGCATCGTGGCCGTGGGTGTCGTTTATCGATTTGAAAAAATCCAAATCGATGAGCGCGAGAGCATGATCTTCAGATAAGGACTGGTGCTGAACGGTAACTGTGTAAAAGAAATGGCGACGGTTAGGTAACCCAGTTAAATAGTCGGTATTAGCTACGCGTCTTATTTCTTCAACGCTTTCAATATATTCAACGTTTTGCATAACACGGCAAAGAAATTCTTCATGGCAGTAAGGAATGCGTAAAAAGTCGTTAGCACCACTTTTGATGAAATGGGCAGACATCAACATACCTTGTCCGCCTGCTACGCCCATAATGGCCAGCTGCTCTTTTGAAAAAGACTTACGCAAAAACGCAACAAACTTGGTACCTGTCATGTCGGGCAACGTGTTATCGGTAATCACCAAACGAATGTTCTGATGCCCCGATAGCTGCTGCATAGCGTCGTTAGCAGTAAGTGATTCAAAAGCAACAAAGTTGTGTCGTTGAAGCAATGAAATGGTGCGCGAGCGCAGCACACGATTGGTGCTCACTACTAAAACGCCTGTCGATTTATTCTTCTCTAAACGACTAATAAGACGGCTTAGGTAGTCATAGTTTTGTGAGTTTTCTTTGGGTATATAATCAACCACATCACGCTCTAGCACTTTATCTCGGGTGGCGTTGTCGAGGGTTTCTGTGGTGGCGATGGTAGGAATATAAGCACTGGCAGTAAAGTCGATAGCTTGACCGTGAGGGGCATCGGGAAGCGAATAGGCAACAATGGCGCACAAAAAGGTTTCAGGCACATTTTGAGAGAAGCGTGCCTTTCCTTCAGTAAGCGACGTCGCGCCCACAGGTGTTAAGCCGGCGCGACGCACCAGCTTTGCTATAAGTTCAAGGTTGCCTTCACCATTTTCGATGATCAGCACGTGTTGCTGCATACATTCCAACTTAGGTTTGGGCTACCCTGCCGTTATGTTTACGCTTTTTCCAGCTTAGCGTAGGCAAGGACTAGCCATTTACTGCCGAACTCGTCAAAGTTTACTTGAACACGTCCGTGTTCACCGCTGCCTTCATAATTCAAAACTATGCCTTCACCGAATTTGCGATGTACAACGCGCTCGCCTAATTGAAATCCAGTCTCTTCAAAGCTTGCGTGCGATGTTGCTTGGCTAAATCGGTTATGAACAGGGCGCGAGATGGTTGATTTTAAACGTACTTCTTCAACGCAATCCGCAGGCATCTCACGAATAAAACGCGATGCCGTATGATACTTATCTTGACCGTACAATCTACGACTTTCTGCATACGTTATATACAATTTTTGCATGGCACGCGTCATACCAACATAGCAAAGGCGGCGCTCTTCTTCCATTCTGCCTGGCTCATCGTTGGTCATTTGGCTTGGAAACATGCCTTCTTCAACACCGGCTAAAAACACCAGTGGGAACTCGAGCCCTTTTGCGGTGTGAATAGTCATCATTTGCACAGCGTCTTGGTCAGTGTCGGCCTGTTGCTCGCCAGCTTCTAACGAGGCGTGTGCCAAAAAGGCAGCGAGCGGTGTCATTTCTTCGGCTTCTTCAGGCACGATAAAAGTTTTACATGCAGTTACCAGTTCTTCTAAGTTTTCTAGACGTGCCTGTGCTTTCTCACCGCGCTCTGCCTGATACATAGCGTATAAGCCAGACTGGCGAATGGCTTTATCTGCCTGCTGTTCGAGAGGTTCATCAAGGGTTGCTTGTTCTAGTTCGGTGATAAGCAACACAAAGCTTTGCATTGCATTTAATGCACGGCCCTTAAACCCACCTTCGTTAATAAGCAGCTGACAGGCCTGCCACATCGAGCAATTGTGCATGCGCGCAGTGTCTCGCACTTGAGAAAGGGTTTTCTCACCAATACCTCTGCTTGGTGTATTTACAACACGTTCAAAGGCTGCATCGTCGTGTGGGTGGCTAACCATGCGCATATAGCCCAGCGCGTCTTTTATTTCTTGGCGCTCGAAGAAGCGTAGCCCGCCATAAATACGGTAGGCTAAACCTTCATGCAGCAGCGCCTCTTCCAGCACACGAGACTGGGCGTTGTTGCGATACAAGATAGCAGTATCGCTTAACGCATTGCCTTGATTCAGCCAATCTTTAATTTTAGAGACAATAAAACGCGCTTCATCAAGCTCATTAAAGCCTGCGTAAACTGAAATAAGCTCACCCTGCGCGTCTTCGGTCCACAGCTCTTTGCCTAAACGCCCAGTGTTATTGTCGATAACGGTATTAGCGGCTTTAAGAATATTGCCTGTCGAGCGGTAGTTTTGTTCAAGGCGAATAGTCGCGGGTTCATTGAAGTCTTTAAGGAAATGCTGAATGTTGTCAACATTAGCACCTCGCCAGCCGTAAATAGACTGATCGTCGTCACCCACAATCATAATGTTGTTGTCGCCACCGCTACATAACATGCGAAGCCAAGCGTATTGAATGTTGTTGGTGTCTTGGAATTCGTCAACCAGTACTGCACGGAAACGGCGTTGATAGTGCGCAAGTACCTCTGGGTTTTTCGCCCATAATTCATGAGCGCGAAGTAGCAGTTCGGCAAAGTCTACCAGACCTGAGCGGTCGCAAGCATCTTGATAGGCCGCATATACTTCACGCATGGTTTTTTGAATATGATCGCCGTGGGTTTCAATGTGTTGTGGGCGTAACCCTTCGTCTTTATTGCCGTTGATATACCACTGGATTTGTCGCGGCGCCCAATGTTTTTCATCCAAATTCATGGCTTTTAAAATACGGCGAATTAAGCGGTATTGGTCGTCTGAATCAATAATTTGGAAGTTTTCGGGTAAGTTAGCTTCGGCGTGATGGGCACGCAATAAACGGTGTGCTAAACCGTGGAAAGTACCAATCCACATGTTGTGAAGGCTGCGACCCATCAATGATTCAATACGGCCACGCATTTCTTTTGCGGCCTTGTTGGTGAACGTTACCGCTAAAATAGAAAATGGCGCAATATTTTCTACTTCCATTAGCCACGCTATGCGATGAACAAGAACACGGGTTTTACCACTGCCTGCACCCGCTAAAACAAGTGCGTTTTGCAGTGGCGCTGCTACCGCTTCACGTTGTTTATCGTTTAGCTCGTCTAGCAGTCGAGATACATCCATAGTGTGGCACCTATATATTGAATTTCATTACAGCATGTACGCTTTTCGGCGAGGCCAGTATTATGCCAGCTGCCTGTTAATTTATACAGTCCAGTTTTCAATTGCATGGCTTTGATACATGGTTTTGACTGGAGCTACAGGTAGCTTAGGTAAAACGCGCAAATTGAAATAAGTAATAACGAAACAATTCGATAAGTTGATCGAATTATCGGCTCGAAAGGTACAACTTCGGTATTGCCGCTTAGTATTCTCAGGTACACTTTAGCGTATGCTTGCTGGCTAGTGATACTGATTAAAATTGACGAGAAGCTAGCTGTACATGCACTAAATCAAGCACTAAATAGTAAAAGACAAACTTAAGTTCACTTACTTTGGAACATGCCCATGACCGCACAAGCTATGCCCATTGATTTTTGGTCAACGTTGAAACAAGAAGCGCAAGTTGTCGCAGACAACGAGCCTTTGCTTTCAAGCTACGTTCACGCGAGTGTACTTGCCCATCATAACTTCGAGTCATCGCTGAGTTTTATACTGTCTAACAAAATGGCAGACGACGTTATGCCTGCATTGGCTATTCGTGAAGTATTCGATGAAGCATACTTGCTAGAGCCGGGCATAAGCGAGGCTGCGATGGCCGATATTTTAGCCATTAAAGCACGTGACGCCGCGGTAAATGACTTCCTTACACCGCTATTACATTTCAAAGGGTTTCATGCAGTTCAAGTACATCGTATGGCGCACTACTTGTGGGTACATGGCCGTCATCAATTAGCGCTTTTCCTGCAAAGCCGCAATTCAGCTAGCTTCGGCGTAGACATTCACCCTGCTGCTCGTATCGGCAGTGGCGTTATGTTTGACCATGCTACGGGCATTGTGGTGGGCGAGACCGCAGTAATCGAAGATAATGTATCTATTCTACAAAGCGTTACGCTAGGTGGTACCGGTAATGAGTCTGGCGACCGCCATCCTAAAATAAGGCAGGGCGTGTTAATAGGTGCTGGTGCGAAGATACTAGGTAACATCGAGATTGGCGAAGGCTCAAAAGTAGGGGCCGGAAGTGTGGTATTAGACAATGTGCCAGCCCACGTAACCGTGGTAGGCGTACCTGCGAAGGTTGTAGGCAGACCCATTTGCCAAAGCCCATGCGAGTCGATGCGTCAAAATGTGTTAGAAGACAACCCCGAAGTATAAGTCCTAAAGGCATAGCATTTACTACATCTTTAAGCGCTGTATACGCACGGTAACTCGCACTATCTTCAAGCCAGACTATTGGTCGATAAATTCTATCTGCTAGTTTATAAAAAGAGTAAGTTCACTCAGTGAATCTAGCTTCACATGTGGTAATAATCGCGCGGGTTCACTGTTTAAATTCATGGGTCTGTTACACGCAAACCATGCGGTTTGATACCCCGCGTTTAGTGCGCCGTAAACGTCTTTAATTATATTGTCTCCCACATGCAATATGTGCTTTGGTGAAATATCTAGCAAATTGGCGGCTTCGTTAAACATATCGGGCGCTGGCTTCATTGGCCGCTGCAAACTGGCGTGTAAGCTTGCTTGAAAGAAACCGTCTATTCCAATCTTTTTAGTGTCTACATTGCCATTTGTGATGGCAACTAGGGGTATGTGGGCACTTACTTTTTCAAGCGTTTGAAGAATGTTTTCTTCAATAGCGAATTTGCTTCTTGCATCGTAGAAGCAGTTGAAGCATTCATCAACGGCCTGATTCAACAGCGGGTCTTCGGATGGCGTTACGCTTAAAGCGTCAGGCGCTGTTCCAGATAGCGCAGCGGTAAGTACTACGCGACGTAACTGACCCATATCAGACGCCAGTCTGTTGTCTTTCACTATGGCTTGTTTTTTTAGCGCAAACCAGTGGTTTGCAGACAGCTTGGCTGCTACTGGATGGTGTTTAGCGATATGCGCCTGAAGGGCTTTTTCCGCTTTTCTTATAATAGGTTCATTGTTGTAAAGCGTATCGTCAAGGTCGAAGGTCATGGCCTTTACCTTATTGATAGGTCTAAAAAACTGCATGTTTTACGCCTTTATTTTTTATGTGCACGAGGGTGCGCGGCATCATACACGTTTGCAAGATGTTGAAAGTCAAGGTGGGTATACACTTGCGTAGTAGACAAGTTTGCATGGCCTAACAGCTCTTGCACTGCGCGTAAGTCGCCGCTCGACTCTAATACGTGCGTAGCGAAAGAATGGCGCAGTTTGTGAGGACTTACTTTTTGCGAAAGCGATTGCTCCTCTGCCATTTTATTTAGCCTGTTCGCCACTTGCCTATTGGAAATACGTGTTTTTCGTTTGCTAACAAATACAGCACTTTCATAGGGCGATGCGTAGGCTGGTCGTACTTTTAACCACGCATTAAGCGCCTTTTGTGCATGTCTTCCAAGGGGAAGAATACGTTGTTTACTGCCTTTACCCATCACTTTTACTGTACCGTCTTTTAAACAGTCAGCTAGGTTCAGGCCAGTTAACTCGCTCAATCGAAGGCCGCATCCATACATTAATTCGAACATAGCGATGTCACGAAGCTGCATGCCTTCTTCGTCATCAGTGCTCGATACCTTCGAGCCTAGTAACTGTTGCATTTCATCAACGCTTAACTGCTTCGGCAAAGGCTTACCTTGCTTGGGCGCTTGTATACCTTCAACGGGATTGCTGAATAGCTGTTGATGATCGATAAGATACTGACAAAAGGTACGAAGAGCAGATAGGCGCAGCGCTATGCTGCGCGCGCTGTGGCCAGACATTTTTGCATCTGCCATTACGCGCTTAATATCGCTTGGTGTAAGTCCTGACCATTCATAAAGCCCTAAAAGCTTACCCACTTCGCTAAGCTGACGCTTGTAGTTAGAAAGGGTATGAGGCGATAGGCCCCGTTCAACTTGAAGGTGAAGTAAAAACTTATCTAGCCATTGCTGGCATGGTTCACTAAGTAACGCGTCCGTAGACACAACCGTTAGTATCCCATCATTTCAGGCAAAATAATGTTTAACACTTGTTGAAGCTGCTGAAGAAGCAAAGTGTCCATATCGGGGGTGAAATGGCTGGCGTCGCTACTGCTAATGCCCAATATGCCGATATCTCTGTTATCGCCTAACAGCATAAGCGCTACTGACTCGGCTTGGTTTTCACCAAACAACAGCTGTCGCTCGTGTTGCGATAAACGTCCAAAGAAGAAATTGGTGTTTTTAAAACGCTTTTCGGTGAAAAGGCGTTGCTGCAGTTCAGGGATCGCGTGTGGCCCTTTAAAACTTTTTATTACTGCTGACGACAGCTGAAGGCGCTCTTGAAGCACATCTTCTAGTGTGAACTGAACTTCGGCAACGCTCTCACATCGCAATAGCTGCACGTTTAGGTCGGTGTAAACGCGGTAAATCTTTTCGTTTTGTTTGGCAATGGTTACCAGCTGATTTAGCTTGTGAGTTAAGTGACGTACCTTTTTGCGAAGTTGATCACTTTGAATCTCGACCAGCGATACACTGCCTTTTTGCTCGTGTGGAAGCCTTATTTTTTCAAGAAGGTCGGGATGTTGAGCAAAGAACTCTGGGTTTTCTAACAGAAAATCGCGTATCTCTTCCACAGAAAGCGATGGCGTATTATCAAACGGCTCAACTATGTTTGTGGCGCTAGAATGCCCTGTTACTTCGCTCATAAATTAATGTGTCCATCGTATACGTGTTCTGCAGGCCCTGTCATTTTAAGTACATTATCTGGGCCCGGCCAGCGTATACGTAAGCTGCCCCCGGGTAAATCTACCCGCACGTCTTTGCTTAATTTACCCTGTATTTGACCAATTGCAACAGCGGCACACGCTCCACTACCACAGGCAAGGGTTTCACCAGAGCCACGCTCGAATACACGTAATTTGATATGCGAGTCGTTTAGAATTTGCATAAAGCCAACGTTTACGCCCTCGGGAAAGCGCTCGTGCTTTTCCACTAGTGGCCCTATTTCAGCTACGTTGGCAGTGTTAACGTCGTCTACTTCCATAACGCAGTGCGGGTTACCCATTGACGCAGAACCAATAAACAGGGTGCTTTCACCTACGCGAAGAATGTAGGTATTTTCCTGCTTGTTAGCTTTAAGAGGAATGTTAGCTGGCTCGAACTCAGGCTTACCCATATTCACGGTAACTTGGCCGTCTTTTTCAAGGTACAGCACCATTTTGCCAGCTTTTGTGCTTACCACAATTTTATTGCGGTTAATTAAACCTTTTTGTTTTACGAATCGGGCAAAACAGCGCGCGCCGTTACCGCATTGCTCTACTTCTGAGCCATCGGCATTAAAGATGCGATAATGGAAGTCTTGTTCGGGGTCGTAAGGCGGTTCAACCATCAACAGCTGATCGAAGCCTATACCAAAGTTACGGTCGGCCAGTTGTTGAATTTTTTCTTTTGAGAAAAATACATTTTGAGTAACGTTATCAATAACCATGAAATCGTTACCCAAACCGTGCATTTTTGAAAATTGAACCTGCATTAACAGCGCATCTATCTTATTAGTTTGTCTCTAGTTTACGGAAGTTTGTACTCACCTTTCCAGAGATCTTTTTGATTTTCTCTTTCACGCACCACAATTGCCTTGTCACCATCAACCATAATCTCGGCTGGACGGCAGCGGCTGTTGTAGTTCGAAGCCATTACAAAACCATAGGCGCCAGCACTGCGTACCGCAAGCAAATCTTTGGGTTCAATGGCTAAAACACGGTCTTTTCCAATAAAGTCTCCCGTCTCGCATACTGGCCCTACAACGTCGTAAGTGCGTGGCTGCGCAGTGCTACCTTCTTTTACTGGAATGATTTTTTGCCAAGCCTGATATAACGACGGACGAAGTAAGTCATTCATTGCGGCATCAACAATGGCAAAACTTTTCTCTTCACCTTCTTTAATAAACTCAACTTCAGTAACTAAAATGCCTGCGTTAGCTGCGATTGCACGGCCTGGTTCAAGAATAAGCTTTAAGTTCTCGCGGCCTACCATTTTTTCTGCCATGGCCTGTGCGTAAGCTTTGGGATGGGGCGGCTGCTCGTCGTTGTAGGTCACGCCCAAACCACCACCAACGTCTAAATGCTCAATAATGATACCGCGTTCAGCAAGCTCGTCGATAAGTACTAACAAGCGCTCTAACGCATCTACAAATGGGCCAATTTCAGTAAGCTGTGAACCAATGTGGCAGTCCATACCTACAACGTTTAGGTTGGGAAGTGAAGCTGCTAGTTCGTAGGTAGACAAAGCGCGCTCTCGCGCAATACCAAATTTGTTAGCTTTAAGACCGGTAGAAATGTACGGGTGCGTTTTTGCGTCTACGTCTGGATTAATACGCAGCGATATAGGGGCTTTTACACCTAATTCACCCGCTACTTCATTAATGCGGTGAAGTTCTGGCTCAGACTCAACGTTAAAACACATAATACCTTTTTGAAGGGCATAGCGTATTTCATCGTGCTTTTTGCCTACACCTGAAAATACTACCTTTTTTGCGTCGCCACCCGCTTCAATGACACGAGCTAGTTCACCTGCAGATACAATGTCGAAACCAGAACCTAGTTTTGCTAAAACGCTAAGCACACCGATGTTCGAGTTAGCTTTTACCGCGTAACACACTAAATGTGGATGTTCGCCGATAGCGTCATTAAAAGCATGCCAATGACGTTCTAGCGTAGCGCGTGAATACACATACACAGGTGTACCGTAAGTTGCAGCAATGTCGGCAACCGGCACTTGTTCAGCACACAGTTGGCCCTGGTTGTAAGCGAAGTAATCCACTAGTTGAGTTCTCCAGAGGTAAATGCGGGTGTATCAGTGTCTGAAGAAGGATCAGCGCCACTAGCGTTATCAGAGGGTGTTTCAGAAGGTGCATTTTGTGTGGGCGCATCTGGAATATAAAGCGCCCCTTTGTAACCACAGCCACATAATGCTGTAAGTGTTACCAGAAAAACTACCGACTTTTTAAGCACGAAAAATCCCGCGAAGAATACGACAAATGCCGCTATCATCGCATTGCGGTACTAAATTGCAAGAGCCAATAATCGTTCTTTCGTCTTATCGCCATATTGCACTGTTTTCCAAAGTGCATCGCAAAGACTTTTGGTATCAGAAAAGTCGCCATTTTTCAGCCAATCAATAAGAATATTGGGGTTGTCTGGAAAAGCAATGGCTTCGTTGTCCGGCGCTTCTAACCACTCCTCAACAATGTCGGTATCTAGCTGAAACAGTGTTTGGCACAAGTCTAACTGGCTGAGCGTTAACACATTTGATAATTGCTCGAACTGACCGTGAAGCGGCTTTATTAAGAGTTTTTTACCCAGCTGTAATGCTTCACTAGACAGTTCAAAGCCGCCGTTAGCGATTACGCCACTGCAGTGTTGCAGCGCTTTTTGGAATTGTTTTTTGGACGTTGGATACCACGTAATATGCCCAGCCGTTTTTTGCTCCTCGATATTGGGGTGAAAGCATTGAAACTGCTGATCGCTTAACGGTTCGAGCATTTGCTGTATGTCTGCTACTTCTTCGAACGGTAAGTATACCAGTACGTGGCCTTTGGCTGGCGTGAGGGCAGGTTTGTCTACCACAAACGGCGGTATAATTGGCTGATTAAAGTGATACCAATGCACGCCTAGCTGTAATTTTGTTGGCGCAAAGATTTTCATCAACAAGGTGTCTAAGAACGTGTTACCACTTTTAGGAACATCGTAGGTAAATGATGCTTGGTGGCTAATAGAGATTGACGGGGTTTCTTGTCGTCTTGCAGCCCACGCTGTTACCGGCTCGAAATCGTTGATGAGCAGGTCGTAGCCCGAAGTATCAAAGGCTTTTACGTCTTTAATAAACTGGCTAATGTTGGCGTCTTTTACCGTGGCCCATTTATCTACCTTTCCACTTTTTGTAATAAAGCTTAAGCCTGTGAACGTTCGGTAACTACCAAATACATCCATATCGAAATATTTGTTGGGCGGGCGACCAGTAAAAACAAAGTCAACGTCTATGTCGTCACGTAGTGCCAATGCGGCAGCCATAATTCGAGCGCGTGCTATGTGGCCGTTACCTGTGCCTTGAACGCCATATAATAATTTCATATCAACCTAAAATGTAAATGCTGGTAGAAGCGATAGTGATGCCAAGTAAGGTGCCTGCCAACACATCTGACGGGTAGTGTACGCCAAGTAAAATGCGTGACATGCCAATAAGCGTAGCCCAACTGTAAGCAATAACTGCAAAAGGCGGATAATAATGCGCAACAATGCTCGCCATTAGCCATGCTGCCGCAGTGTGTCCTGAAGGAAGCGAAAACTTATCTGATGGTGTTACGTGTGCCTTTAAATTGATAAGGAAGTCGCATGGGCGAGGGCGCTTAAACATTTTCTTCAGCAATACATAAATAGGTAGCTCAAGGGCATAAGCCATAAGTGCTGTATAGAGGAATATCTCGCCGTGCTCTGGTTCGAATGCCCACAGCAGCATGCCGATAACGAAATAAAGATAGCCGTCACCTGTTTTAGACAACCAAATAATACTGCGACAGTCTCTTTTTAGCGTCAGTTTGTACAGGCGATAAAATAAGTCAGTATCGACCTTATTCAAGGATTTTATAAGCATCGCCTCGTCCTCTTTCGGTTATTTAATGCACAGGCTAAAGTCGCTCTGTGACCTGTGGGTGACGAAAAAAAGAAACTTTTCTTACAATCAAGCACACAATGTTTTCTGCACCATAGGTTTAACAATGTGTGTTAGCAATATGTGTGCTCATTTAACGCATGTGTTAAATAAAATGATGTTGTTTGACTGAAACCGAATAATTCTGCGAGTGACGAATAATCAGAGGTTTGCATTACTTCATTTAATGCTATGCTAGTTATTAAGAGGCCTAAACTCCTCTCTCATTATCAATGTATGTAAGGCAGAGCAATGGAATACAACACATCTGAATTATGCGATTTGTTTGCTGACAACGTAGACGTGGTAGACCCTATTTTCGCAAGTTTTGGCGGTCGCTATTCCTTTGGGGGAGAGGTCACTACAATTAAGTGTTTTGAAGACCGAGGGTTGATAGACCGAGTGCTTGCTCAACCCGGTGCGGGAAAGGTACTGCTTATTGATGGCGGTGGTTCAACACGACGCGCGCTTTTTGACGCATCGTCGGCGCAAATTGCCATTGATAATGATTGGGAAGGCATTGTTTGCTATGGCAGTGTGCGAGAAGTGGATAGCCTGGCTGAGTTAGATATCGGTGTGCTGGCTGTGGCCGCAATTCCGGTAAATGCAGAGAGTGAAAGTATCGGTGAAGTTGATGTGCCAGTAAATTTTGGTGGCGTTACATTTTTACCCGAAGACCATCTTTATGCAGACAGTACTGGCGTTATTCTTTCGCCCGAACCTCTCGATGTTGATTAGATTTTCATAAAAAAACGGAGGCTTTAGCCTCCGTTTTTCTTATCGCTGTGCCTCTTCAAATACCTCGTTAAGGTACATAGCAATGCGGATACCAGCCATTTGTAAGCGTTTCTTCGCCGTGGGCAAATGGTTGTAAAGGTAGTCATAGCTCATGTTATTCGCATTTTCTGGGTAAATGGTGTCGCGAATTTCAGTGCTTTCTTTTATCCATACCATAACGTCAGTGGTTGCCCAATCACGAATATCTTGTGAAGTAATAGTTTTGGTAAGCCACTCAGTCCATTCTGTATAAGACAAGTCGCGCTGATCTAGCATTTGCGAGTCCCACACGCGGTGCAGGTTGGAGTCTTGCCAGAAGAAACGTACTTTAACATCGTTACCACCGCGGTCGGTGCCGTTACCCGCATGAAGTGGCTGATGCAAATCGCCAACAATGTGAACGATAAACTGAAGCGCTAAGCGTTTCTCATCAATAGTTGCGGTTTTGCTTTTCAACGTTTCGGTAAATTGCTTTAGTGCGGTTACTGCATCGCCCTGAGGAGGCGCACCTACCTCATGGTATTCTTTGCCTTCAGGCACAGAAACATAGTGCCATGGGCTTGCCGTTTTTTGCCAAAATTCACTTGGGTTAGAGCGCATTTCGTCGGCATGTGTCGATGCCTCGGCAAGCGAACCATGCGGTAATAATTCCATCAGTGCCGCTTGTGAAAGCGGGCTTAAATACTGCTCGGCAATAGCCCCTGTTACACGGTGGCCTGTTTGCCCCCATCCAAAAGCGGGTGATGCGGCACATAATGCCATTACTGCGCTAAGCGCGACTGCGCAAGTCCTGTTTGCGAACGCGAACATAGTTATTCCTCTGCGTGTTTCTTAGTGTGGTAGCCCCAACGTGCTACCAATGATTGTTCAATACCTAGATGATCAAGTATACGTGCTACAACAAAGTCTACCAAGTCATCAATAGTTTTAGGGTTGTGATAAAACCCTGGCGCAGCTGGCATTATGGTTGCGCCCATTTGTGATAGCTTTAACATATTCTCAAGATGAATTGATGACAGTGGCATTTCTCTCGGCACTAAAATAAGCTGACCGCGCTCTTTAAGTACAACATCGGCAGCGCGTTCAATTAAGTTGTCGCTTGCGCCAATGCTTATGGCAGACAGCGTACCCGTTGAACACGGGCAAACCACCATTTTAGCTGGTGCGGCCGAGCCCGACGCTACCGGGGAAAACCACTCTTCTTTACCAAATACTTTTATTTGGTCAGGTTTAGCGTCGCAATGTTCGGCAAAAAATGCTGCTGCATCTTCAGGACGCGCTGGAATTTTTACATTTTCTTCAGTGGCAAAAACTACTTTTGCCGCCGAAGAAATTAACACGTAAACCTGATAATCAGCGTTTACTAGCGACTTAAGCAGTGTAAGCGCGTAGGGGGCACCTGATGCGCCTGTGATAGCAAGTGTGACTTGCTTGTCGTGTTTCATTTTATTGCCTCAATGATATGCGCCAATGTCTAGTGACAGTGGAAAGCACAGATGCTTGGTGTCCATGTGTAGGGCATTCTGTAACAAGCTTAAACACCCCAATCTGTGCATAAACGTAATTATTGTCTATCTGTTTGCTACTTGTTTTCTAGCGCTTGCAAGATGCGCCCATGAATACCTTCAAAGCCACCATTACTCATTATAAGAATGTGGTCGCCTGCCTGTGCTACGTTTGTAACCTTCTGAACGATCTGTTCCACATCTCGAAAACACTGTGCGGGTGCGCTGCTTCGTTTTACAGACTCTACCAGAGACCAATCCATACCCTGTGGTTCATACACAAATACGTCATCGGCTTTCTGCCACGAATTAGCCAGTGTGTCTTTATGTACGCCCATTTTCATCGTATTAGAACGGGGTTCAAGCACGGCAAGTATGCGCGCGTTACCCACTTTTTTACGAAGCCCGTCGAGGGTTGTGGCTATGGCGGTTGGATGATGTGCGAAATCATCGTATACCGTTATATTATTCACTTGCCCTTTAACTTCCATACGTCGTTTAACGTTTTTAAAGCTTGATAGCGCGTGAATGGCGTCTTTTAATGTCACGCCTGCATGGTGCGCCGCACCAATAGCCATTAATGCGTTATCGACATTATGCTGGCCCATTAGTGACCAGTTTACAGTACCCACTACTTCACCGTTGTGTAACACATCAAATGCACTGCCATCTTTATTGTGCAATGCTGCTGACCATGTTTTACCCAAAAATTGACGCGACGACCAACACCCGCGCTTCAAAGTATCTTCTATAGAAGGGGTATCGTAAGGGGTAAGTATAAGACCGTTTTCAGGCACCATTCTTACTAAATGATGAAATTGCGTTTGAATGGCATTAAGGTCGGCGAATATATCGGCATGGTCGAACTCTAAATTGTTGATGACCAGTGTTTTAGGCCGATAGTGCACGAACTTAGATCGTTTATCGAAAAAGGCGCTGTCGTATTCGTCTGCCTCGATAACAAAAAATGGGCTTTCGCCAATACGTGCAGAAACCCCAAAATTTTCAGGTACGCCGCCAATAAGATAACCGGGGTTTAGTCCTGCACTTTCTAATATCCAACCCACCATACTTGTGGTGGTTGTCTTACCATGAGTTCCCGACACGCCTATAACCCAGCGGTCTTTTAAGAGGTTGTCTAGTAACCACTGTGGGCCGCTGGTGTAGGGCAAATTGCGGTTTAAAACGTATTCAACAGCCGGATTCCCACGCGACATCGCGTTACCTATTACTACCATATCAGGTACAGGGTTAAATTGGCTTTCATCATATCCTTCGGTAAGTTCAATACCCAAGGCTTCAAGCTGCGTGCTCATAGGCGGGTAAACATTGTTATCCGAACCAGTTACTTTGTGACCTAGCGACTTGGCGATAGCGGCAATACCACCCATAAAGCTGCCGCAAATGCCTAAAATGTGTACATGCATAGCGCATTCTCTAAGAATTATCATGTGATGGGGTACTGTATCAGAACCGCGTAAGGCTGCCATCATGCAATTTACGGGTTTTTATTGCTTGGCTGTGAATTTATGAAACGCTTTTGGGCAGTACTTTAGCGGTGTACTTGCCTAGCAACATTTTGCAATCGCCCTTCAGCCTAAAACTGGTATGTTGTGTAGTAGGTTATTGATATGCATGTTTCACTTGAGGTCGAACACGGTTACAATCTAATCATCGATGACATAAGGCATGCATGCAGATGTTTCTGCAAAGCACAAAAAATAGAACCTATGCGCCGATAAATGTGAAAAGCGTAGTGACCACTAAGGAACGTGTAGCTGCTTTTTACATAACACCCTACACACGAAAAAAGGCTTACATTCAATGAAACGTTTAAATTCCCAATTGCAACAAGACGGTGCTCCGCTTGAGTTAATTCTGCTCATTCGTACGCTGTTAGCAGGCTGCAAAGAAATCTCTTTCCGCGTGAGTCAAGGCGCGCTAGCTGGTGTACTCGGTTCTACACTATCTGAGAACGTTCAGGGCGAGACGCAAAAGAAACTCGACGTTATTTCAAACCAAATTCTTAAAGATACGCTTCGTGAGTCTGGCTATGTAAAAGCAATTTCTTCTGAAGAAGAAGATGATGTTGTACCGTGTAATCCAGAAGGTAAATACCTAGTAAGCTTCGACCCACTAGACGGCTCTTCAAACACAGAAATTAACAGCCTAATTGGTACTATTTTCTCAATAACTCACGCGCCTCAGTGGATGGAGCCTGATGACCCATCGGCGTTTTTGCAGCCAGGTACACAAATGGTTGCAGCAGGCTATGTGCTTTACGGCCCGTCTACCATGCTTGCGCTGACTACAGGTCGCGGTACGCATATCTATACGCTTGATAAAACCCACGGCGGCTTCCTACTTACGCATCCGAACATTCAGGTTCCTGCCGATACGTCAGAGTTTTCTATCAACGCATCTAATCAGCGCCACTGGGAACCTTCAATGCAAGCGTACATTGCCGATTTGCTTGCAGGTAAAGAAGGGCCGCGCGAGAAGAACTTCAATATGCGTTGGGTTGCCGCCATGGTGGGCGATATTCATCGTTTACTTTGCCGCGGTGGTATTTTCATGTACCCATATGACAGTCGCGACCCATCTAAAGCGGGCAAGCTGCGTTTGCTGTACGAGGCAAACCCGATGGCGTTTCTTATGGAGCAAGCTGGTGGTAAAGCCGAAACAGGTGATGGCCGTATTCTTGAAGTAATGCCCGAAGAAATTCATCAACGCGTTCCTTGTATTATTGGTTCAAGTAACGAAGTTGATATGTGTGTGAGCTACCGTTCGTAAGCAAATAACGGTAAAAAGTGGCAAAATTTAACGAAAAATAAAGAGATTAGTACGACAACAGTCGTAAACCGTTTTTATTTTGCCGCGCTCGCCGTATACTTAGCGCAAAATTTCTCACATATCATTGAAAGGACCATAGAATGAGCTTAAGTGCTATTTCTGCTGGTAAGAATGTACCAGACGAAGTAAATGTAATCATCGAAATTCCAGCGCACGCTGACCCGGTGAAGTACGAAGTAGACAAAGACACAGGTGCACTATTTGTTGACCGTTTCATGGCAACATGCATGCATTACCCAACTAACTACGGTTACGTAAACAACACATTGTCTGAAGACGGTGACCCAGTTGACGTACTAGTAATGACACCTTTCCCTCTTCTAGCGGGTTCAGTAATTAAGTGTCGTCCAGTTGGCGTACTAAACATGACTGACGAATCTGGTAAAGATGCAAAAGTACTAGCAGTACCAGTAGACAAGCTTTCTACTATCTACCGCGACGTTAAAGAAATTGAAGACTGCCCAGCGCTTCTTCTTAAGCAAATTGAACACTTCTTCGAGCATTACAAAGATCTTGAAGAAGGTAAGTGGGTGAAAATTGACGGTTGGGCAAACGCTCAAGCCGCTAAAGACGAAATTACCGCAAGCATCGCGCGTTTCGAAGCAGAATAATTCACGCTGCTACACATTAGTGATAAAAAGGGCTGGTCGATACCAGCCCTTTTTGTTTTTAGCTAAGATTTAGTAAAGAGTATTCTGTAAAGCGCTTAGTTAAAAAAGCATAGTGAAAAGATAAATAGAGAAATAAGCAGATATGCAGTTTTTAAAAACAACATGGTCATTAACCCTGGTCTTGTGTGTGATGATGACAAGTCTTTCGTTGTCTGCAAACAACGAACCTGTAGAAGTATACTGGGAAGACCTAGTACCTGAGGGTTTCAATGAGCTTGCCCCACCAGCCGTGCAGCACAATGGCGAAATGAGTCAGCTTCAACCCGATGCACCTGTAGTTGAAACCTACGACAAAAAGCGGGTGAAAATTCCAGGCTTTGTTGTTCCGCTAGAAGGTGACGGTGAACTTACCACTGAATTTTTGCTTGTGCCGTACTTTGGCGCTTGTATTCACGTACCGCCTCCGCCATCAAATCAAATTGTTTATGTGAAGTTTGAAGACGGCGTTCGCATAGACAACATCTACGATGCCATTTGGGTTACCGGGACCTTGTCTACCGACGGCTGGAAAGGCGATATCGCGTCGGTGGGATACCGCCTAACAGGTGAAGCTGTAGAAGGTTTTTAAACCTAGCTAGCCGCAAAGGCTAGCCCTGGGTGTAAATTTGCTCGGCGCGGTTGAATAAAAGCCAAGACGTAAGAATATATTTGTCGTTACTTTTTGGAATTTGACCGCGGTGCGTATGGGTAAAATACGCAGGCGCAATAACCATTCTACCCGCCTTCGGTTTAACCGCACGGTTTTGATAATAGAACTCGGTTTCTCCACCTTCTTCCACATCGTTTAAGTAATACATAAACAGTAAAATGCGGTGCAGTGCGTCGTTGTGCTGCATTTGCGGATACACTTCAGAATGCCAATAAGGGTAGCCACCATTCCCCGCAGTGTAGCGCTGTGCGTTTACATCACCTACGCGAAAAAGGTAATTCACTAGGTTGGCAAGGTTGGGTTTACCCACTTCTTCAAAGTTTTCGCCTGTCACCTTTACCGGTTCACCGGTTTTTGGGTGACGTACCGTTAGACCAATTGGGCCTACCAAGGCGTAAAAATACTTCTCTATGTAGGCTACAAGCTGCTGACCTGTGTGCTGCATTACCTGCTGGAATAAGTCCTGAAATTCACTATTTCTACTTATCGACACATCCATACTGCGCTTTTTGTCTAAATCAACGCCGCCGCCAGTACGCCCTTGTACTACATTGGGGCTGCTTTCAAAACGTGCCATTAACTGGGTACACAACTCTGGAGGAAGTACATCGTCAATTACTTCAATAAAATCACTCATGGGCGCCTCGCTAACTACTGATGGTACGTTATTTGGTTTCTAGTGTTTTAAAATGACTTTGGAGCTCTGCTTTTACGTCATCAGGAATGGGTGCAGAGCGCTGGGTTTTATAATCGAAATGCACCATGGTAGTGATACCTGTCGAGCATAATTTTTCGTCTTGCCAAAGTTCCTGAAACACATCAAAAGCGCTATTGCCCAAACGGCTTATATAAGTTTTAACCGTAACGGGTTTGCCGTAAAAAATCTGGGCAAGAAAGTCCACTTTGTAGCTTGCCAGAATCAGCGGCCAGTTTTGTAAATCAAGCTCGGGCGTAAACATGCGGAAAATGGGTTCACGCGCAGCTTCAAACCACGCAACTAACGCGGTATTACTTACGTGCTGCAGGGCGTCTGTTTCACAAAAACGTACGTCAAAAGACGTTACTAAAGGTGCTGTATCTGTCATAACGTGTGTAGGATTTTTTTGGTTTTAATATCGCCACTTTAGCACTAAGGAGACGGCTTTTCAGCGCAAAATCGTCGTTGCTTAACATTCTTTATTTAAGAATATGGCAACCAATGTGCACAAGCCTTTGGGCTTCATGGAATTAAACCAGAATGATTGTATACCATATACTCAAAACATTTGATGAAAACCAACGGTAGAAAGCGCAAACGCTTTTCCTTACAATCGCGCATCACTGTGTTTAATGCGAAATGATTTAAGCGAACAATTTATGACTGCAATTGGGATTGACTACGGTACATCAAATTCTGAAGCTGTGTATTTTGATGGTAGCACTCATCAACACATCAAGCTTGATCCGTTAGATAAGAAAGGGAATAAGATTCGCTCTTCAGTATTTATCTATTTTGAAGATGAACTGCCGCCACCGCCCGATGCAATGGTAGAGGCGAAAGTGTCGCAGCTACAGCGCGCAATCAATGATCAAATCGATAAAGCGAAAGATGGCTACTATTCCGCTAAAGATCCTAAAGAGCAGGCCATGTACAGTGATCGCATCGATTCGCTACGCGGCGACCTACACAACAAACCTGCCTTGCAAAGAAAAGCTATTGCGCAGCTTATGCATGCTATGTCGCTTGATGAAATTCCACTTCTTCGTTTGGTTGAACACGGTAAATTTGCGTTTGGTGAAGAAGGCTTTCGTCGCTTTTTAAAAATGCCTGATAAAGGCAGATTAATTTACTCGCCAAAGAACTTTCTTGGCGCGTCACTTGATGGTGATCAAAAACAGGCGTTTATTGGCATTATTGCTAAACAACTAGCGTATTTTAAGCAATGTGCGGAACAGCAGTTGGGCAAGCAGGTGGAAAGTGCAGTTATCGGTAGACCTGTTAAATTTCATGGCACGCGCGGCGAAGAGGGTAACGCTCAGGCCATCCAAATAATGACCGAAGCTGCCACTAAAGCCGGGTTTACCGGCGTGAACTTCCTTGATGAGCCTATTGCGGCAGCATATAAAATTGAACAAACGCTGCCTAAAGACACAACTACGCTTATTGTTGATATCGGTGGTGGAACAACGGATATCTGCTGTATTAAGTTATCGCCAGAGCGCTCAAATCAGCTCGACCGTAAAGATGATGTACTGTCGGTAACCGGGCGTCGTTTAGGTGGTATGGATTGCGATAAGAGCTTGGTGCTGAAAGCTATCGCACCAGAAATGGGTATGGGGCTTAAAATGATAAACGGCTTGCCCGTGCCGCCAACCTACTTTTCTGATATGTGTGCTGTAGACAATATTCCCGCCCTTACTCGCTTTTTCTCAGACGACTACGGTCTAGATATTTCACAAACCATGTCGGTCATTAAAGAGCCTGCTCAGCTTGAGCGCTTGCTTATTGTGCAAGAAAATAAATTGTCGGCGCGAGTAGTGAACTCTGCACGCCTTGCTAAAGAGCTGTTATCTAGCAAACAAAACATTACGCTACCACTTGCTTACATTGAAGATGATTTCGATGTTGAGATCTCGCAAGACGCACTGAAAAAAGCGTTGAAGCCTTGGTTAGATAAAGTAAAAGCGTTGGTGGTTGAATGCCTAGAAAATAGTGCAGAGAAGCCCGAAGTGGTCATGATTACAGGGGGCATGAGCTTGTCACCCATCGTGGTTGATGCATTGTATGAGCAGTTGCTTACTGGACTTCCACGCTTGGAAAATGATGCGTTCAACTCGGTGTGTGAAGGGTTGGCTATTCAAGCGGCGAAGCATCAGTAGCACAATGAAAAAAGCGTTAACCCTAAAAGGGCTAACGCTTTTTTTGAATCTATTGTTGCCTTGGTTATTTAGGCTTGTCTACATGGTGTCTAACCGATACGGCAAACTAGGGTAGCACTAGTGTTTAAGGATGTTGTGCTCTTTAAGGTATACCGCGATGGCCTCAGGAGACTCAAACGCTTTTAATAACATCTCTTGAGCACGCGCCTTCACGTCATTGTCTTCCGATGAAGACAGCAGGTGGTACCAAGTTTTAACAAGGGCAAGTGGTGGCGTTTGATTCATTTTTTGTTGCTCCGGCAATGCTTATTGCAAATACGTTTATATCCTATCTTAGGAAATCCCAAAACAAGCTCTGACCAGCGCTACTTTTATGAATTTTTGCGACAAAACACACGTTTTTACTGCGTATTGCCGCTTTGATTGATAAAAGCACGCTATTTAAGCTTGTTACAGCATGGGCTTTAAGAAACGACCTGTATGTGAAACGTCTTGTTTAGCCACATGCTCCGGTGTTCCCTCTGCAATAATCTGGCCACCTCCGGATCCTCCCTCTGGACCTAAGTCCACAATCCAGTCAGCCGTTTTAATCACATCTAGGTTATGCTCAATAACCACCACAGTATTACCGTGGTCGCGCAGCCTGTGAAGCACTGCAAGTAGCTGTTTAATATCGTGGAAATGAAGACCTGTTGTCGGTTCATCCAAAATATAAAGTGTTTGGCCAGTGTCTCTTTTTGACAACTCTTTTGCCAATTTTACACGTTGCGCTTCACCACCTGATAACGTGGTTGCGGCTTGACCTAGGCGGATATAAGACAAGCCAACATCCATCAGCGTTTGCAGTTTTCGGGCAATCGAAGGAATGGCATCGAAGAACGTGCGAGCGTCTTCAACGGTCATTTCTAACACTTCATGAATGTTCTTATCTTTGTATTTAATCTCTAAGGTTTCACGGTTATAGCGTTTGCCCTGACATACATCACAAGGAACATATACGTCAGGTAAGAAGTGCATTTCAACCTTAATGACACCGTCACCCTGACACGCTTCACAGCGGCCGCCTTTAACGTTGAAACTGAAACGTCCTGGCTTATAACCGCGAGAGCGTGACTCTTGGGTACCAGCAAACATTTCGCGAATGGGCGTGAAAATGCCTGCATAGGTTGCAGGGTTTGAGCGTGGTGTTCTTCCAATTGGGCTCTGGTCGATGTCCACTACTTTGTCTAGATGCTCCAAACCCGTCATAGATTTATGCGGGGCAGGTTCAGACGTGGTGGCCTTGTTGAGCTCTCGCTGAGCTATCTTATAAAAGGTATCGTTAATAAGCGTAGATTTACCTGAGCCCGATACACCGGTTACACAGGTCATTACACCGGTAGGAATGCGTAGGTCGACCGATTGTAAGTTGTTACCTGTCGCGCCTTTTAACTCTAACCAATGATTGTCTTTTACTGGTGTGCGAGAAACAGGTATATCAATTTTTTCCCTGCCAGAAAGGTATTTCCCAGTAAGTGAGTCTTCACTGTTCTTGATGTCTTCTAGCGAACCTTCAGCAATTATTTGCCCACCGTGCACACCGGCACCGGGACCAATATCAACAATGTAGTCTGCTTCGCGAATAGCATCTTCATCGTGCTCTACCACAAGCACGGTATTACCTAAATCGCGCAAATGAGTAAGCGTTGATAAAAGGCGTTCATTATCACGCTGGTGTAAACCTATTGATGGTTCGTCAAGCACGTACATCACGCCTACCAAACCCGCACCTATTTGGCTTGCTAAACGAATACGCTGCGCTTCACCACCCGATAGTGTGTCGGCACTACGCGACATAGACAGATAATTAAGCCCTACGTTTACCAAGAAACGAAGGCGGTCCATTATCTCTTTTAAAATCTTTTCAGCAATTTGCGCTTTTTGCCCTGCAAGGCTCAGTGTTTCAAAAAAATCGAATGCATCGGCAATAGACATATCGGCGATGGCGGGAAGGTTAGTGCCCTCGATGAACACGTTGCGCGCCTCTACGCGAAGACGTGTGCCGTCGCAACTATTACAGGGCTGTTGGCTAAGGTATTTTGCTAGCTCTTCTCGCACCGAGTTAGACTCGGTTTCACGGTAGCGACGCTCCATATTTGGAATAATGCCCTCGAAAGGGTGCTTACGCTCCATAATATCGCCGCGCTCGTTAATGTACTTAAACGAAAGAGACTTGCCCTTTGAGCCGTACAGCACGATGTCTTTGTGCTTTTCATCCAGGCTTTCAAAAGGGTCTGTTAAACTGAAATCGTAATGATCAGCCACCGCTTGCAGCATTTGGAAGTAGTAATAGCTGCGTTTATCCCAGCCTCTAATAGCACCGCCGGATAAACTTAATTCAGTATTGCCAACAACGCGGGCAGGGTCGAAGAACTGTCTTGTGCCTAAACCATCACACGTAGGGCAAGCACCAGCAGGGTTGTTGAAAGAGAACAAACGAGGTTCTAGTTCACTTAAGCTGTAGCCACAGTGCGGACATGCAAAATTAGCCGAGAATACAATTTCTTCAGCGTCTTTATCGTCCATGTCGGCAACTACAGCGTTACCGCCAGCAAGCGAAAGGGCGGTTTCAAACGATTCAGATAAACGCAGTGCCATGTCGTCGCGCACTTTGAAACGGTCTACAACCACTTCAATGGTGTGCTTTTTATGCAAATCTAGTGGCGGTGGATCGGACAAATCACACACTTCACCGTCTATTCGAGCGCGAATAAAACCTTGGGCAGAAAGATTCTGCAAGGTTTTCACGTGTTCACCTTTTCGATCTTTCACAATAGGCGCCAGCAGCATTAGCTTGCTGCCTTCAGGCATTGCCAACACCTTGTCTACCATTTGGCTTACCGTTTGTGCATCTAAAGGCACATCATGGTCTGGGCATCGCGGCGTTCCTACGCGAGCGAACATCAAACGTAGGTAGTCGTAAATTTCTGTAATGGTGCCCACGGTTGAGCGAGGGTTGTGCGATGTTGATTTTTGCTCAATGGATATTGCCGGCGACAGGCCCTCAATATGGTCAACATCTGGCTTTTCCATCATGGAAAGGAATTGACGCGCATAAGCCGATAACGATTCAACGTAACGGCGCTGGCCTTCAGCATACAGCGTATCGAATGCAAGAGACGATTTGCCCGAGCCAGAAAGGCCGGTTATTACCACCAGTTTGTCTCGTGGCAGTGTTAAATCGATGTTTTTCAGATTGTGGGTGCGGGCACCGCGAATTTCGATTTTATCCATTGAAGCCTAAGTGAGAATAAAAGTGTGAGAAAAAAGAATCAGTATGCCATAGGTGTCAACTAAAGTGATATGACAATCAAGTTATACTGTGTGTTCAGTGTGGAGATCACATTGCAATAACTACAACGTATTGAATTCGATGCGTTGAATTAACATATAAATGTGTATGAATTAATCCGCGTTAAGGTACGTGGGAAGCAATACAATTTATGCTACACTCCTGCACCGAATTTTTGCCGCAGAGTAACTTACTCTGGGGCGCTGAGCTTCAGTTTTGATTTTATTGAGGAATACAGCTGCTTTGAACGCTTTGGAATTACGCGCTGCGTTGGCGCTAGCATCGGTTTATGTTTTGCGCATGATGGGTTTGTTCATGGTAATGCCCGTGCTTGCCGTTGCTGCCATGGACTATCCTGATTACTCTCCTTTGCTTGTTGGGCTGGCTGTTGGTGGCTATGGCTTAACTCAGGCGGCGCTACAAATTCCCATGGGCATGATGTCTGACAAATGGGGCCGCAAGCCAGTCATATTGCTTGGGCTTAGTGTTTTTGCCGTGGGCAGCTTTGTTGCAGCGCAAGCTGACAGCATGGCCATGATGATTGTAGGGCGTATTTTGCAAGGCGCTGGCGCCATAGCCGGAGCTATTATGGCGTTGGCCACCGACGTAAGTCGGGAAAGCCAGCGGGCCAAAGTACTTGCCATTATAGGTATCGCTATTGGCTTTTCCTTTTATCTAGCGGTAATTGTTGGGCCGCTTATTGCCAATAGTTATGGTTTGGCGGGCGTATTTGCCATCACAGGTCTTCTAGCACTGTTATGCATGCCATTGGTGAAATGGGTTGTACCTAATGGTGAACAGTTAAGTAGCGGCGACACGCTTCCTCAGCAAGGCCAGCTAAAACGACTGTTTTTTTCTCCTCAGTTATGGCGTTTAAACGTAAGCGTTATGTTGTTGCACATGCTCATTACGCTGCTCTTTGTGCAGCTTCCCGTTACGCTTTTAAATTTCGACATCTCATTAGCAGAGCACTGGACGGTGTATGTTCCTGTGTTAGGTATTTCTATTGTTGGCTTAGTGATCATGATGGGAATAGCGCGAGGAAGAACCCCTAAATCATTGCTTCTTGCCGGCGTCATGTTGATGGGCTCGGCATTTGTTATGCTGGCATTTCAGGCACAAAATTGGTGGATGATTACCGCTGCAGTTGTCCTTTTCTTTACCGGTTTTAATTACCTTGAAGCCAATTTTCCTGCGCTTGTTTCAAGTATTGCACCTGCAGGTCAAAAGGGAACGGCTATGGGCATTTATGCCAGCTTCCAATTCTTTGGGGCGTTTCTTGGCGGAGTATTGTCTGGCGTAGTCACCGATATATGGACACCTGAAATGGCGTACCTCGTGGGCGCAATTAGCAACATTTTATGGTTAAGCATATTAAGCGGTATGAAAGAAGTTAGCCGCGTAAAACGTGTCATGATGCATGGTGACTTCCCTCAGGCCAAGCAACCTAAAATTACGCACGACCTGTTGCTGGTACCCGGTGTACTAGAGGCAACGCTTAGCCCTGAAAATGGCGCGGTATATTTAAAGGTTGACCGCGACTTTGATGCCGTCGCGGCTAGAAAAGTCCTTAACGATTAAAAAGTCCTTAACGATTAAAAAGTCCTTAACGACTAAAGTAGTCCTTAACGGCTAGTTTAATCCCGCAATACCGTCTACTGGGTCGTCACATTGGTGCAGTAGTGACGACTTAACGCGCTGTGTAGCTTTGTGAATCGCTTCCTTTACAGCATCTTTCGCTACTAAGACATAGTCGTCGTTGTCACTGTTTGTATTCACTTTTACGCTTTGCCCTCTGTACGACACTTCGGGCGAAAACTTGTCTGCATAGTGCGGTTTGTATTGAACATTTATTACCACAATCGCCATTAGGTTGTTGCCCAGTGTTTTTACAAACGCTTTTTCAAGGGCCACTTTAACGCTGTTGTTACTTTCGACAGTTGGCGCAACATTCATGTCTAGTAAGCTTTGCTCTAAAAAGCCGTACAGCGCGTCTTCCGAGACGCTATTACTACCTACTAGTAAGTCTTTGCTAGCGCGTATGTCAGTAAGTTCATCTAAGTGAAGCGGACACGCTTTTGCTTTAGACATACTTGCTTGGTAACCCTTTCGTTGAGCTTCAGGTATTAGCGTAGAGTCGAGTACAGGCATTGGCGTCGACTCGCAGGCTACAATCGCCGTAACAGATGCACAAATAAGTGCCGTACGGCATAACTTGGCAAAAAGCTGAGAGAATGGCGTAGCGTGAAAATGCGAAGTCGTCATAAGGAGATTCTTCTTGTTTGTTTTGCTGGGAGGCGCCTTTATGCACTTGCCCTACTTATTTCTTTTTAAGTATAAGAAATTATTTAAGGGCGTTAAACACAACAACTGTTGCAAACTGTTTCAGTTGGCATAGCATGTAAAGTCTAACATTTAGACAGCATGGACAGTGTCCCTATAATGAAAACTAGTCGAGCGCTTTACCTTTTCTTAGGCGTTATTACGCTTTGTGGCTGTGCTATTAATGTCACACCATCAGCGTTTTTTTATCAAGACAGCGCCACTAAACCTCTAGACACAACAAAGCTTCACGCGTCTATTCAAAATGACAAAACGTCTGCGGGTATTACACGTGTTGAAATAGAGAACACGCAAGGGCTAACGCTTAGAGGCGTGGCGGTTTCTTACCCTAATCCTATAGTGAATGTTGTGTTTTTTGCAGATAACCGTATGGCAATTAGCGAAAATAACAGTGTTATTCATCGCTTAGGACAGTTGCCTGCCAACATACTATGGCTTGACTACCAAGGCGTTGGTGCCAGTGACAAAGCAATGAATTTAAGCATTAACGCTATCAAACAAGATGCGCTTACGCAGTATGATTATGCCGCGACAACGTTTGATAGTTCACTGCCCACTATTGTTCACGGCAGAGGATTTGGAAGTTATTTTGCCAGTCATGTGGCTGCAAATCGCAATGTTAATGCGCTAGTACTTGATGGTGCGTTTAACGATATTTCCGACTTAATTGCTAACATAATGCCTGGTTTATCAAACGCCATAACGCGTATGAAGCTGCATGACGAAGTACACAGCATGCAGATAGCGCCTATTCTTCGTCATTACAATGGCCCGCTTTGGTTACTTGTAGGCGAAGCTGATAAAATTACGCCTTACCCTATTAGCCAACAGCTATTAGAAAATGCCGCAAGTTCGCAAAAATATATTTCAGTAGTGCCAGGAGCAACCCATAACGCAACGCTTAAATCAGATTATGCAATTGCAGAATACAAACAATTCATTACGCGTTTCACACAGTAAATTGACGCTTTTTACCTGTGGATAAATAGTGGAAAACCTTGTTGGTAACTCTGTTAATAGCTATGTGTAGCAATAGATCACGATCTTACTCGGCATATCTGGTCCGATCACGGCTTTTCAGTAAAATCAAGTGGTACAGCAGGATAAATGGCGATCGTGATTGAATTTGATCGAACTTAGATGAAGGATCGTGCGATTTTCACGATTGGGGATAAAAAACTTTCCAACACGATCAACACCTTTGTATTGTCAATAGATTGACGTAATGAAATTTTTAGAATTGAGCTGCCACTAAACTCCAGTAATAATCGATTAGAAGGTTATAGCGATTGAAAGAACTTACCGACTAGAACCGTCTGTCGATTAAACCCGCACCATAGACTCTCGTTTCACAATGGTTGGTGTGTATTTGAAGGTAAGCCCGTCTTCAGGCGTACTGCCCGATGCATATTTAAGTGCAAGCTCGGCTGCCTTGGAGGCCATCATTTCAACTGGGTAACGCAGCGTTGTCAGCTTAGGGCGACAATACTTTGCGAGTAATACATCGTCGTACCCCATTACAGAAACGTGCTCGGGCACTGCAATTCCGTGGTCTTGAAGCATTGTCATTGCACCCGATGCCATAGCATCGTTATAGGCCAATACGGCAGTAAACTTAGCACCAGTTGCTAGCAAGTTTTGCATAGCCAGTTCGCCACCTTCCTGATCAGGTGTGGCGTATTCAATCATGCTTTCCGGCAACGACAAGCCAGCTGCGTCCACGGCATTTTTAATGCCCTCTAAACGATGATTTGGGTCGTCTATTCGATATTGACTGCTTATAACCGCCAAGTTTTGATGACCTTGGTTAATCGCATGCTCAGCCATAAGGCGGCCGCCAGTTATGTTATCTAACCATACGCAGCGATTAGCAATTTCGGGAATGTAGCGGTTTATCAGTACAAATCCTGGTACTTGGTTCGCAAACCCAATCAGCGTATCATCGTCAAGCGCTTTACTGTGCACAACCATTGCTTCTACCCGATGCTCAAGTAGTGTTTCAATGGCTTGTAGCTCAGTCTCTTTTTCTATAGACCCAGCACTTAACAGTATTTGCACGTTGTTCTTGCGTGTAACAGACTCAACGCCGTGCGCCAGCATGGCAAAGAAGGGGTCGTGAAGTTCGGCGATAACAACGCCAAGCGATGCACTTCGTTTTGTAACCAATGCTCGAGCGTTAGCGTTCGGACGATAGCCCATTTCCTGCATTATTTTTTTAACGCGTTTGCGCGTGTCATCGCCTACCTTAGGTCCGTTATTAATGACTCGTGAAACCGTCGCCAGTGATACACCCGCTGCTTGAGCGATATCTTTTATTGTTGCCATGCTTGCTGCTATTTCTTATTAGTGTTTTTAGGCCAACCTTCGTGATGGGCACATTACAGGTAGGCATTATGTAAGTAATGAATCAGTAGCGTACATTATATTTACATAAAAAGATAAGGTTCTACGGGTTTACAGCAGTGAAAGTAGTGCAAATTTTAGTACAAAGCCGTTACATACGTATTTATTGGCAAATACACTATTAAAAACAATGGAAAACGTATAACCTCAAAACATTATTAGGTGAAAAAATGATGCGACTTGTACAACAAAACACGGTTTTTTTGAAATCAAACACGTACTAGTTATTACGTCGCATCGTTTGCCAGCTTAGCTAAAGGTTAAAAAATTGTTATGAAAGTGGATGTTTCTACATTCGGTGAAATTGACGGTGCTACGGTTTATCAGTACGTGCTAAATAATAACAACGGAATGAAAGTTGCGCTTTTGAACTACGGCGGAATTATTAAAGAGATTGTGCTGCTTGATAAACACGGTAATCAGAAACACTGTGTTCAAACCTTTAAAACGCTACAAGAATACATCAATGATAAGAGTTATCGCGGCGCCATCGTAGGACGATATGCAAATAGAATAGGGCAGGGTAAATTTTCGCTCGATGGGCAACTGTACCAACTGGATAAAAACGGCGGTGAGCACAACTTACATGGCGGACTTGCTGGGTTTCATAAAAAAGTATGGCATGGACAATACAGTGAACCAGAGAACAGTGAATCAGAAGACAGTGTAAGTGTAACCTTTACGCTAAATAGTCCTGATGGTGAAGGGGGATTTCCTGGAAATGTGTCGGTAGCCGCTCATTACACATTGAACAATAACAACGAACTGGCACTTCACATTACCGCAAACACAGATAAAGCCACGCCGCTGAGCTTTACGCAGCATGCATATTTCACATTGAGTAATGAAAAGACCATAGGTAATACGCTACTTTATATTGCTGCTGACCAAGTAACCGATGCTGACGAGACACTGTTGCCAACAGGAGAATTAGTATCAGTAGAGGGCACCGAATTCGACTTCCGTGAACTGTCTGTTATTAAAGAAAAAGCGGCTAGTTCACCGGCTTCAGCACTTTACAAGATGGTGGGCGGGTACGATCACAACTACGTATTAAACACATCGGCAGAAAATGCGATGCAAGCCTTGGTAAAGGCTGAAGATACCGGCATTTCGATGGCGCTATCAACCAATCTCCCTGGCCTGCAGTTTTATACAGGGTCATTATCTTCACCCGAACAACTTGGCGCATTGTGTCTAGAGCCTCAGCAATTTCCCGATGCACCTAACAAAGCGCAGTTTCCCAACTGTATAGTGCAGCCTGGCGAAACACTACATGCAAACTTTCGCTATCAATTCTCTGTTCAGTAACCCAATAGCTGCTTACTACATACCAAAAGAAAATTAAATGTTATTAAATTAACATTTAATTTTCTTTGCCGTGGGTTTGATAAACATCTATTCTTAATATACTATTGTTGGGTAAACGTTTAACCTGTTTTCAACCTATATAAGTTAAGAGCAATTTTTGTAACGCCTTTCTGAGAGAGTGATTATGGCCATGCCATTCGACCCAACAAATGATCCGCACCGCCGATTTAATCCTTTACTGGGTGAGTGGGTTCTTGTATCTCCGCATCGCGCTAAACGTCCTTGGCAGGGCCAGTCTGACGAACCGGATAACGAACAAAAGCCTTCTTACGACTCAACCTGTTATTTGTGCCCCGGCAATACTAGAGTGAATGGCGAAGTTAATCCGGCATACACAGGTACTTTTGTTTTTGAAAACGACTTTGCTGCTTTAAAGAAAGACACCGAAGTAACAAACGAAAAGAAAGGCTTATTTCAATTTGAAACGGAGCAAGGCTGCAGTCGCGTAATTTGCTTTTCACCCGATCACAGTAAAACATTGCCTGAATTAAGCGATGAAGAGCGTGCAGACGTTGTAAGTTGTTGGAAGCAGCAAACTGCTGAATTAGGTAAAGATTATTGCTGGGTTCAGGTATTTGAGAATAAAGGTGCAATGATGGGGTGCTCAAACCCTCATCCTCACGGACAAGTGTGGGCGCAGAAGCACATCCCTTCTGATCCAGCCAAAAAACTCGTTCAGCTAACGCAATATTTTAACGACAATAACACGCCAATGTTATTGGACTATGCTGAGCAAGAGGTTAGTAAAAATGAGCGTGTCGTGTGCTTGAACGAACATTGGGTAGTGGTAGTGCCCTATTGGGCAGCGTGGCCTTTTGAAACACTCCTTCTTCCACGATTTAATGTGCAGTCTATGCATGAACTAAACGACGAACAGTCTTTTAGCCTTGCTCAAATTATTGGCGACATAACGGCGCGATACGACAATTTATTTGAAACGTCTTTCCCTTACTCGATGGGTTGGCACAGTGCACCGTTCGATGATAACGCTCATCCAGAGTGGACGCTTCATGCACACTTTTTCCCGCCGTTGCTTCGCTCTGCCAGCGTGCGTAAATTCATGGTGGGTTATGAAATGATGGCCGAAGCGCAGCGCGATTTAACGCCAGAACAAGCAGCAGATAGATTAAAAGCACTGTCGAATGTGCATTACAAAAAACGTGAGAACGCGAATGGATAATCAGACACTTTCTGCAACGTTTCAACAGTTTTATGGTGAGTCGCCAGCACTGGTTGCGCATGCCCCCGGCCGCGTGAATTTAATTGGCGAGCACACCGACTATAACGAAGGGTTTGTTTTTCCCGCAGCAATTAACTTTGGTACCTGGGTGGCGGCGGCGAAGCGTAGCGACGACGTTATTAATGTAACGGCCATGGATTATGACAACCAGCAAAACGAGTTTGCATTAACTGATATTCAGTATGATGAAAACCAGGGATGGGCGAATTACGTTCGTGGCGTTGTAAAAGTATTGAAAGAAGCAATGCCTGATTTTAGTGGTGCCAACCTACTGGTAACAGGTAATGTGCCACAAGGTGCAGGGCTTAGTTCGTCAGCATCGTTTGAAATTGCGATTCTTAAAGCAATTAGTGCGCTTTATGCATTACCGTTAGATGGCGTTAAAGCAGCGTTGCTGGGGCAAAAGGCGGAAAACACTTTTGTGGGTTGCTCTTGCGGCATTATGGACCAGCTAATATCAGCTATGGGTAATGAAGGCCAAGCGATGCTGTTAGATTGCCAGTCGTTAGATATTCAGCATTCTCCATTACCTGATTCACACCAGATAGTCATTATTAACTCGAATGTTAAGCGTGGACTAGTAGACAGTGAATATAACCTTCGACGTGAACAGTGCGAGGAAGGCGCGGCCATTCTAGGTGTTTCGTCTTTGCGCGAAGCCAATATGACTATGCTTGAAGAGACAAAGTCTCGCATGTCAGACGTAGTGTACCGACGCGCTAAACATATCATTACTGAAAACCAGCGTACCCTTGAAGCCAGTGAAGCCCTTAAAGTGGGCGATATTCAAACGGTGAGTACTGCCATGGCACAGTCTCATGTGTCGATGCGTGACGACTTTGAAATTACCGTTCGTCCTATTGATTATTTGGTAGAAATTATTGATGAGGTGCTTGGCAATACCGGTGGTGTACGTATGACTGGCGGTGGTTTCGGCGGATGCGTTGTGGCACTTGCTCCTACCGACAAAGTAGACGCTGTTAAACAAGTTGTAGCTGATAAGTATTTCGACGAAACCGGCTATCAGGCAGACATTTATGTTTGCACAGCTACGCAAGGTGCTTTTGCTTAAACAGTGAATTGATACACCAACTCATATTCCTTTCTTGTCAAAACAATCCTACCCGTACGATTGTTTGTGTCCCTTGAGCCGTATCCCTGATGCGGCTGTTTTTACATATTTGCATATTTCTTGTTAATTTTTGTTAATACGACCGTTCAAAGTGTGATACAAATATCGCATGCTGACTATGACGACAATAACAAAATTCATTGATATCGCACATGGTTGGCACCCGCATCTTTCTATTAGATGCAACACTGGTGTGGCATACTTAAAATTATAAAAAATACAATTTTCACCTGTGTACCCTACTACGTATATCGCTACGTAAGTGCCGCCGCACCCAAAAATAAACACTTTGGGAATAACTATGAAATTAGCATCATTAGATATCACTTTGTTCGTGATATATGTTGTCGCGCTTATCGGAATTGCATGGTGGGTGTCGCGCGAGAAACAGGGTCATGAAAAAGATACCAACGATTACTTCCTAGCTGGCTCAAGCCTTCCTTGGTGGGCCATCGGTGCATCTCTCATTGCCGCCAATATTTCAGCGGAACAAATCATTGGTATGTCTGGCTCTGGCTATCAGCTAGGTTTAGCCATTGCATCGTATGAATGGATGGCAGCCATTACCCTAATTATTGTAGGTAAGTTCTTCCTTCCGGTTTTTCTTAAACACAAAATTTACACCATGCCGCAGTTTCTTGAGCAGCGCTACGATCACAGAGTTCGTAAAGTGATGGCGGTATTTTGGTTAGGTGTTTATGTATTTGTAAACTTGACCGCGGTGCTATGGCTTGGCGCCCTAGCTATTAACACCATTGCCGGCGTAGACATGATTTACGGCATGATGTTTTTGGGGCTTTTTTCATTGGCTTACTCACTTTATGGTGGTCTAAAAGCGGTTGCCCTAACCGATATTATTCAAGTGGTGTTATTGGTGTTCGGTGGTTTGTTTTTGTCATATACCGCACTAAACCTTATCAGCGATGGCAATGGTGCTATTCAAGGTTTTATTGATTTAACCAACAAGCTTCCTGAAAAATTCGACATGATTTTGTCGAAAGACAATCCGCACTATATGGATCTGCCTGGTATCTCGGTGTTAATAGGCGGTATGTGGATAATGAACTTATCTTACTGGGGTTTTAATCAATACATTATTCAACGTGCCTTGGCAGCTAAAAGTGTGCAGGAAGCGCAAAAAGGTATCGCATTTGCTGCATTCTTGAAATTGTTGATGCCGCTTATCGTTGTGCTGCCTGGTATTGCTGCCATTCTTATTGTTCCCGATCTCGCAAAGCCAGACCAAGCCTACCCAAGCTTAATGACGCTTATGCCTATTGGCTTAAAAGGTATTATCTTTGCGGCATTGGTAGCAGCAATTGTGTCGTCTCTTGCGTCGATGACCAACAGCGTGTCTACCATTTTTACTATGGATTTATACAAAGACAAACGCCCAAATGAAACGCAGCAACACTATGTGAAAGTGGGCCGAACAGTGAGCTTTGTTGCATTGGTTATTGCCATGGTGGTGGCAAAGCCGTTACTTGGAAACTTTGACCAAGCGTTCCAATACATCCAAGAGTTTACCGGTTTCTTTACTCCGGGTATTTGTGCTCTGTTTGTGCTGGGTATGTTTTGGAAACAAACCACAGCGAACGGCGGTTTGTTGGCTGCGCTAGGGTCGTTTGTATTAAGCATTTTATTTAGACAGTTTTGGCCAGAGCTACCTTTTATTGACCGAGTAGGCCTTATTTTCTTACTGTGTGTTGCCCTTGCCGTGGTGGTGTCTTTAGTTGAGAAGAAAGGTGTGCATAAGAACGCGGTGGAGCTTGGCGATGTTGATTTTTCAACATCAAAAGGGTTTAACATTGCGTCAGTTGCCGTGGTGTTTTTGCTTATCGCATTCTACGGAGCGTGGTGGTAAGGATTGTTTTAGAACGAACGGTTCGAAAGTGCAGAAGACGCTTTGGAAAAATTCTGTTAGCTTTTAACGGGAAAGCTGGACTTTGCAGAAAAACTTCCAATATCGTGAATAAAATACGATATACTAACCGGCTAATACCGATACAATTTCGTGCTTGTTGCTGTACGCAGTAACAAGCCATTAAATACGTTACAGGAGACATCAATGGCAACGAAAGGCGTTAATAAGGTTATTCTTGTTGGAAACCTTGGCAATGATCCAGAAGTTAGATACATGCCTAACGGTAACGCCGTTGCGAACTTGAGCCTAGCAACTAGCGAAAGCTGGAAAGACCAACAGGGTCAGGTTCAAGAGCGCACTGAGTGGCACCGCCTTACTATGTATCGTCGCTTAGCAGAAATTGCCGGAGAGTACCTTAAAAAGGGCTCACAAATTTACGTTGAAGGTAAATTGCAAACGCGTAAGTGGCAAGATCAGCAAGGTCAAGACAAATACACAACTGAAATTATCGTAGACCAAATGCAAATGCTTGGCGGTCGCGGTGGTGAAGGCGGTGGCGGTAACGGTGGTTATCAGCGTCAGCAAAATAACCAAGGTGGCGGTTATAACCAAAATCAAGGTGGTTATCAGCAGCAAGGCGGCCAACAACAGGGTGGCCAAGGTGGTTACAACCAAAACCAAGGTGGCGGTTATAATCAAGCCCCACAAGGCGGCAATCAGTCTCAGCCTAAAACACCACCAATGGCAGAGCCAGACTTCGATTTTGATGACGATATCCCGTTTTAATTCACAGTGGTGCCTTTGTTTTCAAAAAGCCGCGTTTAACGCGGCTTTTTTTTGCCAGTTAGTTTTTTGAAAGCTTACTTTCTATAGGTTTTCAACTTTTTTACAGCCCTACCTCATTTTTCAGCCTCAACAGCATACAAGTGCGTTAATTGAAGAGACTATCGCGTAAATATTGGTTAACATTGACAATAATACTGATTAATATTTTGGCACTGGAACTTCATTTACGTGCAGACGTTGGTTCAAAAGGTATTATTTGCTGTTGTGTTTTTTTATGCGGGCTTCGTTAGCGCGGATCAAGCAGAGGAAAGCACCTTCGAAACGACCACGGTAGTTTGGTTGCGTCCGCCAGAAGCTAATATGGCAATTGATGGTGTAACCATCGCATCTGGGCCAATGCTTGAGAATATGAAGCACCTAGCTTCGCATCTTCCCAAATTCCGCCATAAGTTCGAAGCCTATCCCGTAAAACGTGCGCTATCGCTGGTAAAAAAGGGAAGTAGCAACAATAACGTTTACTGCTTTTTTGGTGCTTCGTTAAATGAAGAACGCAAGCAATGGGGATATTTTTCAACGCCCACTTCAATTAATCTTCCTATTCTAGTGCTAGGCAACCAAGCTGTAATAAACCGCGCGCAGGCTGCTGGCACAACAGATATCAACGGCCCCTTTCCTTTAATTTCTATTCAAAATTTGCTTGAAGCAGACTTCAAGACTGTGTTGTACGAAGGCGTAACAAATGCCTATGGTAAAACGGTGAAGAAGTGGCAAACCTTAGAGAACGTTATCGTGCTTAACGGGCTTGGAAAGGATCTTGGGTTACATACCATAGCGTTGCTCAAAACCGGGCGCATTGACTTTGGGTACGTAGGTCATAGTGAATTGAATACGCTTTCGCCAAGTGAGCTTGCTCAGTTCACCACGTTTCAAGCAGAAGAACTTTCTTTTAATACAAGAGGAACAAAGCGACTGTTTTGTTCACTAACGCCGCTTGGTAATAAGGTAGTGGCGGCTCTTGACCAAGCGATAACAAAAATTTTATCTAGTGAAGAAAGTGCCAATACATTGCGAGACATTAACTTTGAAGCCGAAGGCTATTCGCCCATGTTCAAAACGTTATTTGAATCACGCTGGTCTGTTTTTCAAAAGCTTGTTTCACTCGGTGAACTCTCTCGTCATTCCGTTTATTTCAACGTGGTTGAAGAGAACGTAGAATAAACGCCTAATCAATTACTTGGTGTTATGTTTTACAATCATTAATAACAATGGTTTGCGGGTTGTTTGGTAGGTTCAAAAAGCTACACTGATACTTCAAATAACAACTTATAAGTCACCATTATGAAAACGTTAACCCTACTTTGTGGCGCTGCACTCTTTGCCCTTCAAACGCTGAGTTTTACAGCAAGTGCTGCGCAAACGCTTTATAAACCTTTTCCTCATGACGTTATGCCTGAACTTAGTGATAGCGGCAAATTTGCTGTGGGCGTTCGAACTGTTGAAGTCGCCTACACAGAGATGGTGCCAGATTTAATAAAAGGGATGGCGGAACGTTCGTTAACGTTAGAGGTGTGGTACCCAGCAGAAAAAGGGAGTGCTTTAGCGTCTTATAGTAATGAAACTCGCAGCGGTAAGCGTTTTGCAATTCAGGCGAACGCGTATAGAGATGCAGCCATTGCGACGTCGAAAGAAAAATACCCCGTTATTGTCATTTCCCATGGCTACACGGGCTACAGAACGCTTATGTATTATTTGGGGGAGCATTTAGCGTCTCATGGTTATGTGGTTGCCGCTATCGACCACACAGACTCTACCAACGAAGAAGTTAACTTTGCCGAAAGTCCTTATTCTGGATTTCCAAGCACACTGCTAAACCGTTCTAGAGATCAGGTATTCACCTTAGGCGCAATAGCAAACCACGCGTTGTTTCAAGATGCGGTAGATGCCACAAAAGCGGGTGTTATTGGCTATTCAATGGGTGGCTACGGGGCAGTAAGTACTGCTGGTGCGTGCTATGCATTTAACGACCAAACTGCGGCAACATTTACTGGCACTACCGCGCCAGAGGTAGTAGCAAAGGTGAAGCAAGCACTGAATACCTGTGCTGGTGGCAACGCATCAAGCGACAAGGTTCTACCTGAGTGGAAAGCGGTACTGGCACTTGCGCCGTGGGGTGGGCAACATCAGCTGTTTGATGTGAAGTCGTTGAACGATATCCAAATTCCAGTGCTTTATGTTGCAGGTGACAACGACGATATCTCAGGCTACGACGGCATAAAATGGCTTTTTGATAACACCGGCAGTAAAGGTACAAAGCTGCTTACGGTTAAAAACGCACGTCATAATGTGGCAGGGCATCCAGCGCCAGCAGAAGCTTACGAAAGTGAATTTGATTTAGGCAGTTATATAGAGCCTGCGTGGGAGATTCAAAAGCTAAATGCCATAAATGAACATTTTGCGTTAGCGCTAATGAACTGCCATGTGAAATTATTGTCCCAATATTGTGACTTTTTAAACATTGAAGGCAGCAGCGCGCAAACTCCTGTAGACGGTAAGAAACCCTCGCCGTGGAAAGGCTTTGACGACCGCTGGGCCCTTGGCTTAGAAATGCAAGGCAAGTAAGTTTTGAAAGGGCGCTAAGCGCCCTTTTTTACTGGCTTATGTTTGTTTACTCATAACACCCAAATCACTTAAATCAATACCATCCAAACCATAGGGACATGATATGAATTACCGAAATTTGCTCGTAGTCGCATTTGCTTGCGCTCTACTAACCCCCTTTTCTTATGTAGAGGCCGAAAGTCATGACGACAACCCTATCAATGCTGTTGAATCAAACAAGGAGGAAATGCTCCTAAAGCGTTACTTTAAGCAGGGAGAATTTTCGCGCATTGTGGATACGCTAGCGCCAATAAAGTCAAAAACGCCCCAGCAATACAGTATGTTAGTGTCGTCGCTTATGAATATCGATTTGGACGATGCTGAGGAAGCGGCAGAGCAGTTTATAGATGCGCATAGCGACAATTATAAAGCTTATCACATGCATGCGAGTGTAATGGGGGCACAGGCATCCAGCAGTAAAGATAGCGCCGGATAATGTTGAGGTGTATCAGGCGTTAATGCAGTTTCATATGATGGCGCCGTCTATTGCTGGTGGTGATATGGAAGAGGCTGCACTGCTTGCTCAAAAGATTTCAGACCTAAACGAAGTAGATGGGAAGTTTGCTTTTGCCCGTTTGTATCTTCAGGACGATAAACAAACAGAAGCAAAAGCGCTGTATGCGTCACTAATAGAAAATGAGAATACGCAAATTCGGGCGCGTATGGAGCTAGGTAGCTTGTACTTATTAGAAGAGGAATATGGCGCTTCTTACGACGTTCTAGTGCCTCTGGCGGTAATTGAGTTGCCAAGTGTGCCGAAAAGCAGTGATGAAGCATGGGGAAACTATCAAGAAAATAAAAGTACCTTGATGTACGGCCAATACCGTATTGGACATTTAGCGGTTGAAAGCGGCGACTACACGAAAGCGGGTATTGATGCGCTCGAAGGCTATTTGACGGAATATGCAGTGGCTGACATTGATACCGAAGGCTTGCCTTCAAAAAATTGGGCGCAGTTGCGATTGGCCGAATTATATCTAAATGCAGATAAAATTGACGAGGCGCAACGTGTGGTTAATGAGTTAGGTGAGGAAAGCGACAAGCGATTTGTGAAGATCCTCAAGAAAATTAAGAAGACAATAAAAAAACGAGCAGCATAAAACGTTAAATATTGTGCTGCTCGTTTTTATCGCTCAAAGCGGTGTATTACACCGCTTTCACTGCGTAAATTAATGCAGTCTGTGGAAATAATACAGGCAGCTGCATACCGTATTTCATTAGCACTTCACCTGAGAAAATTTGCCCTTCTGTTTGCTGTAAAATAGACGGCGTATATTCTTTTAATTTTCCAGGCCATACACGTTCAATGGTGTACTGTTTATCAGCATCTAGCCCTGCAAAATAGAAACGATTCGGCGTAGTACGCACTGTTTCAATAACGCTGTTATAGGCGAATATACCTTCTTGCTTGTCAGTAGAGACATATCCAAACTTAACATTCATGCCATCGTCATCCATGCGATACAAGTTGCCGCTGTGGGTGATGTGTCGATATTTCTTATACAGCGATATAGCGTCTGTTAGTACTCGCTGTTCGTGGTCGGTTAGCTCTCGTGGGTCCATCTCTATACCCATATGGCCAAACATAGCGACAGCCGCACGTATTTCTATTGGTAAGTTGCGCCCTGTAATATGGCAATCACGCGGACCAACGTGTGCTCCCATTACTTCAGAAGGGAAGAAGTATGAGCATCCGCGCTGAATGTAAAGGCGGTCAAGCGCATCGTTAGAGTCTGATGTCCAAAAACGGTCGGTATGAGGTAAAATGCCTAAATCAACACGACCACCACCAGAACAGCAGCTTTCAATTTCAATACCGGGGTGAGAAGCTTTAACGCGGTCAATAAGGCTATACAGCGCTGCCATTTGCCCATGCATTGCAGGCTTACCGGCATGATTTCCTGGATGATTCACATCGCGATTCATATCCCATTTTATGTAGCTGATTTTTGGGTATGTCGAAAGCACGTCGTTTATCACATTAAACAAATAATCAACCACTTCAGGGTTGGTTAAATCCAGCACATATTGATTTCTGAAAGGCACGTGCGGGTTGTTCTGCGTTTGCAGCGCCCAGTCTGGATGCGCACGATATAAGTCGCTATCAGGGTTAACCATTTCAGGCTCAAACCAAATACCAAACTCCATTCCAAGACCTGTTACGTGGTCAATTAACCCGTCAAGGCCATGTGGATAGATAGCTTCGTCTACAAACCAATCTCCAAGTCCTGCTTTATCGTTTCTTCTTCCTTTAAACCACCCGTCATCCAATACAAATCGCTCAATGCCTAATGGCGCCACTTTGTCTGCAAGTGCTTTAAGCGTTTCTTCATTGTGGTCGAAGTAAATGCCTTCCCATGTGTTGTAGTGAACGGGTCTAGGCTTTGACTGTGCGTCGTGCTTTAAAATATTTGCGCGAATGAACTGATGAAACTGCTGCGAAAGCGACGAGAAACCTGTATCACCAAAGCCGGTATACAACACTGGGCTGGTGTAGCTTTCACCAGCACTTAGTACCACTTCGCCGGGGAAAAGAAGTTCGCCGAACTGTACGTAGCTGCGTCCATCCGCCATTAACTCTGCCCGTAGCCTATGATTGGCCGAGGCGCCTAAATGATAGCCGTAACACTCGCCTTGTAATTCCCCTGTACCAGGACTGAATGCAATAAGGCCGGGAAATGTATCGTGAGAGGTTTTTCCTCTGCGGTTTTCACGCACATAGCTTCCAAAAAACAGGTCGTGATCTTTGGTTTGAAATTCAGCAGACCATCTTCCTTCGAAGGTTTTAAGTTTTGTTACTGTGGTGGGAAGCGGCAGACAAGCCGCGTTTAAATAACCCAAATTAATCGCTGTTGAGCCAATGTTTTCTATGCGTGATGAATACTGCGCTACCGACGTATTTTCATCTAACGCAACAGAGGTAATTAGGCGCATGCCGCGATGAGTGTCTTCGGCTACAAACGCAACCGCATTATTGGTTTGATTAACCTCTACCAAAGTAAAGCCCGCAGACCATTGGTCGGCATCACCTGATACCTCAAGTCCTGGTTGCGCTGTCCAACCTTCACCATGAGTTGGCACCAATGTAATAGGTGGCTCAATAACCGGGGCGCACTTTGCCTCTTGTCGCGTATTTAATACGGACATCATTTGTGGTGTTGTACTTTCGCTTAACGCTGCGCCGTAATAAATGACTCTAGGCATTCGCCCCTGACAGTCGAAAATGAGGGTGGTTTTTTCATTCGATAAACGAACGAAGGGGGTTATTGACGACATAGAAACCTCAGCGTTAAAAAAATGTAAATTTGGCGGTGTAGAAAATTTGTTAAGCCTTTTTGAAAGCTAATGCTTAACGCGATCTTGCATATTTAAGCACGTTAAACACGGCGATTCTAGTATAAATGGGTAAACGTTTAACTTGTTGCAATATATGAAGCTGGAAGCAACCTGGCTTAAGCATTTATATTCAAATTGTAGTTGAAATAAATTGTTAACAAATAAAAAAGGGTGCACAACGACACCCTTTTTGCGTTGTGAGTTTTTTGTTAATCGTTTTTGTAAATCGCTAATGAAAACTCAGCCTTTTGGCGAAATACCATTCTGTTAACGATTAATGCGAATGCAACACAACCGATAAGCGTAGCGAACATTAAGTGGATATAGTGTAAGCCAAATGGCGCGTATAACGGTGATGCCTCAAAGCTCATAAGTGCATAAATAGACACGCCAAAGACAACCGCTCCTATGGCTGCAAATGCATGCACATTTCTAAATAATAGGCCCACTATGAATACCGACAAAATAGGCATGCTTAGTAATCCGTAAAGCTTTTGAACTAGGTTAATAATGCTGTCTGCTTCCTGGTATACCGGAATAAGAGCAAGAGACACTAAACAAAGCAATACGGTAACATAGCCACTAAGCTTGGGAACGTTTGGCGTTTTATTCACATAGCTTTCGTGAATATCGCACACATACAACGCTGCTGCAGAGTTTAGGTTACTGTTGAAGGTAGTGAGTACTGCCGCTGCCATGGCTGCAGCAAATACACCAGAAAGCCAATCGGGTAGCACGGTAGCTACGATTCTCCCGTAGGCGCTATCACCAATATCACCAAACAGTTTAAAAGACACAATACCAGGGATAACGATAATTGCTGGCACAATTAGCAGGCGAATACCGGCAGCAGCAAAAACCCCTTTTTGTGCTTCTTTTAAAGAAGGTGCGGCCATGGCGCGTTGGGTAATAACTTGGTTAGTGCCCCAATAGAACATCTGAATAAAAATCATGCCCGTGAGTAAGGTGTGCCAAGGAATAGGTGATTCATCATCGCCTAAAAGGGTTAGGCGTTCTTGAGGAATACCATCGAAGTTGTAATCGATAGCTTGGAGCGCAAGTATGACGACGAGCACAGCCATGGTAAGCAGTAAAACACCTGAATAGGTATCTGATACCGCAACGGCGCGAAGACCGCCGAATATTGCATAAAGTGCGCCCACTATAACGAAGGTAACTGCAATATACATAAGCGGTAGTTCAATATTGAACATTGACTGCATAAACAGCGAGCCAGAGTAAATTACCGCGGGGCAGAAGATTAACGCGCTACCGGCAAAAAAAAGCGCACTGATAACGGCGCGAATGTGTTTGTCGTGATAACGCTGTTCTAGGAGTTCGGTAGTTGTGGTGCACTTAAACTTGTAATAAACAGGCAGAAATACTTTTGCTAGAACAAATAAGCCTACAACCGCAGCAAGCTCCCATAAAGCAAGCAGCGCCATTTGGTTGCCGTTCATACCTACTAGCTGGTCGGTACTTAAGTTAGTAAGGGTGATACTACCCGCAACGAAATACCATGCTAAACCACCACCAGCAAGAAAGTACTCACTTTGTGATTGCGAGCCCCTGTTTTGCCCGCGGCAACTCAGGTAAGTAAGTAAGCCAATTAGCGCAGTCACAAATACGAAAACAGACACCTGTAGTGTGTTAGAAAACATAATTAACTCCTAAGGTGCTTATGACTTGCTGGTTTCGAACTTAACGTTCTTAACAGCGCGAGATGGAAATTTGGTGTTGTGCAGTCGAATAATGCGGTTTACTTGAAAAATCGATCCAAGCACGTTAAACAGCACATTCAGCAACCCTTTTTGATGAAGCAATGCCATTTCATCACTGCTTAAATTGTGTAAACGTTGCTCGTTCACGGTAGCAAGGCCGCCAACGCGCTGTTGAGTGTTGTCAGCGTATTCAATAATTAAGTCGACGGGTTGAATTAGCTCCATTTCACTCACTTGATTAAGCAGTGCAGCCGTTTGCTGCATAGCCGACACACGCTCCGAAAGCAGCTTTTTCTTGTTGTCTAAATAGGCGGTAGGGCGCTTTGAAGAAAGAAAAAGGGTTTCACCAGTATTTTGCGAAACCGCAGGTGAATCCATATCTAAAAGTGTGTCAGGTTGGTCAGTGCTGTTTTCAAAGCTCAATGTGAACGGAAGCGTTTTTAGACTTAATGGCGTAAAGTGTGCAAGCCACGCGCCTTGTGTTTCAAATACATTCTCTTGCAGTGCTAAACCGCATAATGCGGATACAGTCCAATATTGATTATTTGCGGCTTTGCTAAAAAAAAGAGGATACTCGCAAGAGGCTTGAACAGCTTCTTTAACCTCTACATTCACCAAGTGGAACTTTGCGAATGTAGCGGTAAGTTTGCTTTCATCGACACGTATTTCGCTGTGTAGGTCAGATGATAACGTCTGAAAGTTTGGCATATTATTATTCTCGTTAGCTTGCTAACCACTGCTCTATGTAATCGCGATGGTTCGGTAAGCTACTTAGTTTTTGCTGTGTAATAAGCTGATTTTGTTGAATAACCTTATCAGCTAACTGGCGTTCTGTGTAGAAATGAGATTGCAAAGAAAAGTCTGGTGAAAAACCCATTCCATACAAAACATATTGATAACTTGCAGCAGGGAAAAGCTCTATTGCTGCAGCGAAATCAGTAATTTGGGGCCCACGATATTTCCATATCTCTAGGTCTTCTTTTAAAGAATCAGGAATAGACTTGGGGTCACGATTCGCTACCCAATAAGGTTCGCTTCGCTGGTTAAAAATGTAATGAAGTTTTAGAAAATCGATAATGCGTTGCCAACGATATTGCATTTGTTTGTTAAAACGCTGGCTCACTATTGGCATGGCACTGACCGGCAGCGGCATTTGCTCTGCAATAAAGCGGGCCGATATTTCAATAAGCATTAATGCGGTGGCTTCAAGGGGCTCTACAAAGCCTGCTGACAAACCAACGCCAATACAGTTGCCTTTCCAAATACGCTTTTTATAACCGGAGTTAAAGCGAATGATTCTTGCGTTTAACTCGCCCTTTTCGTCGCCCACATATTGGCGTAACACCTCTTCTGCACGGGCGTCGTTGGTGTAGTCGGTAGAATACACATGACCAACACCACGCCTTGATGACAAACCAATATCCCAAATCCAGCCTGCTTCTTGTGCTGTTGCTTGGGTATAGGGCTTTATCTCAAAATCATCTTCATAGGGTACATGAAGGGCTATTGCTGAGTTGTTAAACAATACATCGTCGGTAGAAACCACTGCTTCGCCAAGGGTTTCACCTAGTAACAAAGAGCGGAAGCCTGAGCAGTCTACAAAAAGGTCGGCTTCAAGCGTGCTACCGTCATTCAGTGTAATACTTTGAATATGCTCGCTTGATGTGGCGTGAACACGTTCTACGGTGGCAACTTTGTGATTAACGCCAAGCTGATTTTTACTAAATTCTTTTAGTAAATCAGCAAATGCGCCGGCATCTAAATGGTAGGCATAGTTTGACTGAGCACTGCTGTATTCTTCTTCGTTGAGCGTGCGCGGCGCCATATTGCGTTCACATACGTGCTGCTGGAAATTGGTTGCATTAGCAAACTCTGCAATGTTGCCTACATAAGGCGCCATTTCAACGCGACCATAACCGAGTGGCACGGTAAATGGGTGATAGTAATAGTCGCCTTCTTCTTTTACCCAGTTTACGAACTTACCACCTTGCTTAAAGGCAGCGCTGCAGCGTCGAAACACTTCTTTTTCAGATAAACCAATGTCTTTCAGCGTGTTTCGCATTGTAGGCCATGTACCTTCACCCACGCCCACGGTAGGAATATCGCTAGATTCAACCAACGTGATATCAAGCCCGCATTCACCGACAGCAATATTATGCTTTGCCGCTACTATGGCTGCTGTCAGCCACCCAGCTGTGCCGCCTCCAACAATAACGATGCGTTGCTTTTTAGAAGATTGAGTAGATTGGTTCATGAGTTGTCGCTACTTAAACGTGTTTACTACATTTATTCATAAACTCAAATAATTTGCCATTAAGCTTATGAATAAATGGCAGGGACTAGTCCCTGCCAAAACACACGCTTCTTAGAAAGAGCCGCGTATACCCACTGCGTAACGAGAGCCGTTATCTTCAATTGAGTAAATTTGGTCTGGGAAACGACCAACTTGCGTTAGTTCTTCTTCAGTTACGTTAATACCTTCAACGAAAACCGTTAGATGCTCGTTGATGTCGTAACTTGCGCTTACGTCCCACTGACCGTATGTTTCGGTCGTAGTTGGCTCGCCTGAGAAGCCGTTATCAAGTGCAAACAAGAACGACTCACGGTTGTTAAATGCAACACGCGCTTGGAACGCGTCTTTCTCGTAGAACAAGATAAGGTTCTGAGAATCGCCGAGACCTTCTAACGCAAATGATTGAGTGATATCGCCAGAGACCTCTGCGTCGCTGTTCACTACTGTAGCATTTGCGGTTACACCAAAGCCGTTATCCCATACATGGGTAAGTGCAATTTCATAACCGTTAACCGTTGCTGTTTCACCATTTTGCGGACGCGTTACTGTGTAAACTTCACTTGCACCATTGAGTTCTTCAGTATCAGCTACTACGTCGCGAGATGGGTCTTGTGGGTCAAGAGATACACCCGGAGCACAATCTGCTGCAGCGCAACGGAAATCTCCAGGAAGACGGTCAGTCATGTTGTAAGTTTCCGGACCAGACAACGTAATAATAAAGTCTTCTACTTCCTTGCTGAATACTGCAAACGAGAATACAGAGTCATCGCTGTAATACCATTCAAACGATAGATCCCAGTTCTCCGCACTAAATGGTTTAAGGTTAGGGTTACCACCACTAGCCTGAAGGTTTTGACGACGAGGTTCACCAAACGTTGTTGCTGGAGACATCTGCGACATTGTTGGGCGAGTCAATGAGTCGTAGCGCGAGAAGCGAACTATCATGTCTTCTTGCACTTCAAGCTTAACGTTCAAGCTAGGAAGGATATTCGAGTAAGACGACGTACCCACTATGTCTTGTGCTGGCGCAAAGCGGTTTGCGAAAAGCGTAAGATCTGACGTTGGAACGACGTCAGAGATAAATGCTTGAACTGCTGAAACAGCTACGTCAGTCTCTTCATAACGTGCGCCGAAGTTCATGGTTAATGGCATATCACCGATGTCATAACCAAACTCGAACTGTGCATATAACGCTGTTACTTCTTCTTCAATGTTGTAATAGTTATTTTGCAGCGTAGGCGTAACTGGAGCACCCTGAGAAGCAAGGTAGTCTAGGTAAGCATCACCGTCATAGGTATACCACGTGTCAATAAGACCGCTAAAGAAGTTGTTTGCAGTAAATGGACGAATGTTCAGTGCATCAATCGGTGCAGCAGTGCCATAACCACAAAAAGCACATTGAGAAGCGAACTCTTGGAACACAAATTTTTCACGCTCTGAACGCAAAACGCCGAAGTCGACTTTGCGGAACACTTCAGAGTCAGCAAGATAAGTGAAATCAGCTTTATATTCAGTTACTTCATCTTCAGATGCTACAACATTACCGAGGTCGTTATAGTGCAGACGGTTTAAATTAATGTCTGGCAGTTGACCGTTGCCAAAACCGTCGTGAATGACCGTTGGCGTGCCGCCAGTACCGTCAAATTCGTAATTGTTAATAATACCTACAACGTTGAAGCGACCTCTACCGCCGATATCATTTTTGGCGTCAGAATTCGAAACATCAAACGTTGCAGAAAGTGCATCAGTAACCTGCCAATCAACGTTTAAACCAAAACCTTTATTGGTAACATCACGAACGCCACGGGTTGAGCTTACGAAGTCAGAGGCAGGGTTACCACTGCCTTGGTGTAAATCAATTTCTTGGGTAAATTGAATGGCGGTGCCGTTTTCTGAAATAGTTGCAGAGCCTACCCGATCTGGCTCGAACCATGATGCAAGGTCAGTAACTTGAGAATCAACCTCAAACTTAGACACGAAACCGTCTAGGGTAATAGTAATGTCGTCACTTGGCGCAAACTGAGCAACCAATGATGCATTGGTACGCGTTCTTTCTTGCTGGTCGACAACTTGGTCCCAGTTACGAGGTAGGTAAACATTGCTTGCTAATACGCCGTCATTACGGTTTGAAAGTGTTAAACCTGGACGCCAGCCAGCAGTTTGAATACGGTTAATCTGTACGTCACGTTCTTGGTGAGATACTGCTAGCAATAAACCGAATTTGTCGTCTGCGAAAGTGTTACTTACAAGGAACGACGCTTGTGGCGACGTCTCTTCAGAAAGGCTTTCGTACATGCCTTTAATACTACCGACCGCTTGGAAGCCGTCGTAGTCGAATGGGCGAGCCGTTGTTACGTTAATGGTTGAGCCAATACCGCCCGACTGTAAGTTAGCTACGCCACTTTTGAAGATATTCGCACCCGTAATTTGGTCGGCTGCTAGTACGTCAAAGTTAAATGCACGGCCTGCATCGTCAGAGGCAATTTGACGACCGTTTACAAGTACCGTGTTGAACTGCGGGCCGAAACCACGCACGGTTACTTGTTGACCTTCACCGCCACTACGGTCAATTGAAACACCAGTGATGCGCTGAAGTGATTCGGCAACGTTCAGATCTGGGAACTTACCAAGGTCTTCAGCAGCGATACCATCTGACACGGCAAGGTTTTCTTTCTTGTCAGACATGGCACGCTTAAGACTACTTACGATGCCGCGAACCTCAATAACTTCAACAGGTGCATCGTTTACATTTTGAGTGTCAGCGTCTTGTGATAAGGCAATCGGTGAGTGTAGGGCAGAGGCGATTGCAACACCAAGCAGAGAGCGCTTTGCAATAAGGCCTAGCTGTGATGTGTTAATTTTATGTGTCACTGTGTTTTCTCCGTGAGTAGGCTACGTTCTAACGTACTTTGCACTTAAATTACGTTTTTAGTGTGTGCGGAACAAGCTTATTAACATTACTTTTACACATTTAGCGTTATTTTTTCTCGCTTATTATTTGTAACTTCTTGAAAAAAATAACATTTCTTAATCAAGGTAAAAGGTGAAACGTTTACCTTGATTTCAATACTAACACAAAATGACAATGTAATTACAATGTTATAAAATTTTTTTTGTATAAAAAAAGTGCGGTTTATAACCGCACTTTATTAACATATAGAAAATACTAAAAAGTTGAGAAGCATTGCAGGGCAAGATTAACTACAACGAATACGATCTACCGCCTCTTTCCATCCGTCATAGGCGCGGTTGCGTTCGTCTTTGGTGAGTCTTGGGGTGAAAACGCTATCACTCTTCCAACACTGCGTTAAATCATCTAACGAAGTGAAGATCCCCGCCTGTAGGCCGGCAAGAAAAGCTGCGCCTAACGCCGTTGTTTCCGTGTTTTCAGGTCGCTCAACTTCTGCCCCTAGAATATCTGATAAAAAGCCCATTACCCAGTCGTTACGCGACATACCACCGTCAACACGTATTGTAGTGGGGCGCGCGCCGTCACTTTCCATGGCTTTTTGCAAATCTTTAGTTTGGTAGCATACCGACTGAAGACCCGCAGCAACAATTTCGCTAATTCCAGTGTCTCGAGTTAACCCTAAAATTGCGCCGCGCGCATCGGGGTCCCAATACGGTGCGCCAAGGCCGGTAAAGGCGGGCACTAAAAATACGCCGTTATCTTGTCTAGCGCGCTGCGCAAGCGCTTCTGTCTCTGCGGCGTCACCAATCAATTTAAGACCGTCGCGAAGCCACTGTACCGTGGCCCCCGCCATGAATATACTGCCTTCTAGTGCATACGTTGTTTTTCCATCTATTCGATAGCCAACAGTAGTAAGCAGTCTATTTTTCGACTGAAGCGGCTCGTCACCTGTATTAAGGATCATGAAGCATCCAGTACCATAAGTGCTTTTTGCCATACCTTTTTCAAAACACGCTTGCCCTACAAGCGCTGACTGTTGGTCGCCCGCAACACCTTGAATAGGAATAGCCCGTCCAATAATACTTTCGTCAAGCACGCCAAAATCTGCTGCACAGTCCATAACCTCTGGCAGCATTGATGCTGGAATGTTGAAAGTTTTGAGCAACTTTTCATCCCAACATTGCTTGTTTATATCAAACAGCATGGTACGAGATGCATTGGTTGCATCGGTCTTGTGTGATGCTCCGTTTGTTAAACGCCAGATTAGGAACGTATCAACCGTTCCAAACAGTAGTTCGCCGTTTTCTGCCTGAGCACGTGCGCCCTCTACATTATCCAATATCCATGCAATCTTTGTAGCAGAGAAGTACGGGTCAAGTAGTAAGCCTGTTGACTCGGTAATGTGCGATACCAATTCCGCATCTTCACTTAGCTCTCTACAAAGTGGCGATGTACGTCTGTCTTGCCACACAATAGCCGGATACACAGGCTTTCCTGTGTCTTTGTGCCATACCAGTGTAGTTTCACGCTGGTTTGTAATACCGATAGTTGCAATGTCTTTAGCACTAAGTGCACATCTATCAAAAACGTTTTTTATTGTAGAGACAACGCTTTCCCAAATTTCCTCAGGATCGTGTTCTACCCATCCATCATGCGGATATTTTTGTGAAAACTCAGTTTGGGAAATAGCTTCAATGGCGCCTTTTGGCGAGAAGATTATGCTTCGTGAGCTTGTAGTACCTTGGTCGATGGCAAGAATATGCTGCCCCATGACGTCACTCCAAAAAGATATATTTTTTTAAAGTGTGCATTATTTACACGTGATTAACAATGGTCTATTTTCGTAAACGAACATTTATGTTTTCGATTTTCGTGTTAAGTAAACGCATTAATCATTATACTAGTGCCTAACTAATAGGTAGTTTTGGGGTAAATAATGAATCAAACGCAGCGACATGAAAAAATTGTTGGCTTAATAAAGCTACATGGCTTTATGTCTATTGATGATCTTGTTTCTGCATGCGACGTTACGCCACAAACTATTAGAAGAGATTTGAATCAACTCGCCGACAACGGTGTATTAAGTCGCTATCACGGTGGTGCTGGGCTGAACAAAAGCTGGGAAAACACGCCTTACCAGGAGCGTAAAACTCAAAATGCCGAGGTAAAAGAAAAAATTGCCGATGCTGTGGCCGCTATGATACCGGACGGTGCTTCACTGTTTATCAATATCGGTACCACAACAGAGCTTATTGCTACTAAGTTGCTGAACCACAAGAACCTGCATGTGGTTACCAACAACATTCATGTTGCTACTATACTGTCAGCAAAAGAAGACTTCTCAGTCATAATTGCTGCTGGTGAGGTGCGCTATCGCGATGGAGGCATTATTGGTGAGGCGACTTGCGACTTTATCAGCCAGTTTAGAATGGACTACGGCATTATCGGCATTAGTGGTATTAGTGCAGATGGCGCGCTATTAGATTTCGACTTTCGCGAAGTGAAGGTGTCTCAAGCCATATTAGAACATACACAGCATGTCATTCTTGCCGCCGATTATAGCAAGTTCGAGCGCCGCGCTATGGTTGAGCAGGGGCATATCTCTCAAGTGGATTGTCTGGTTTGTGATAAAACGCCACCTGAAAGTATTATGGAAATAATTGAAGAAAATAACATTACCTTCGTTAAAGCCTGACACCTTCTCGTCATAAAACTTATCTACCTTATTACTTCATAGGTTAAGACCCACGCAAGCTCCTGCGCTACTTTTGCGCTTTGCGTTTTCCATTGGACTAATATTACTTTCTTAGCCGTTCTGATAGCGCTTTTCTGCTTCTTAATTTTTCTTTAATGTTCGTTTGTTTTCGTTTTGTGTTGACTTAACAATAAATTGGTTGTCAAATAGCCAAAAGATGAAAAAGCCATGTAAGGGCGAACAATGACTCAAAGTAATCAAAATGAACATGTATTAGATACGCTTGTTGTTGGCGGAGGCGTAAATGGTGTTGGCGTTGCTGTTGATGCGGCCGGCAGAGGCCTTTCGGTTATGCTTTGTGAAAAGGGTGACCTTGCTGGCGCTACTTCGTCTTCAAGCAGTAAGCTAATCCACGGTGGTCTTCGATACCTTGAGCACTATGAGTTTCGTTTAGTGAAAGAGGCTTTGGCAGAGCGCGAGGTTTTATTGAAGAAAGCGCCGCATATTATGTGGCCGCTGCGCTTTAGATTGCCACATCAAAAACATCTGCGCCCAGCGTGGATGATTCGCATTGGTATGTTTCTTTACGATTCTTTAGCTAAACGCAACGTGCTTCCTCGTTCACGAAAGCTAGCAACTACTCCGCAAGGGCCACTAGTTGAAAGTATTTCTACTTGCTTCGAATACTCAGATGGTTGGGTAGACGATGCCCGTCTAGTTGTTTTAAATGCACTTGCAGCGCAAGACCAAGGTGCAGAAATTCTAACTCGCACTGAGTGCGTTAGTGCAGAGAGACAAGATAATTTATGGCTTGTGACTTTACGTGACGAAAGCGGGAAAACGTTTACAGTTAAGGCGAAGTCTATTGTAAACGCCGCAGGCCCTTGGGCTGTCTCGTTTCTAGATCGCTTAGTGAATGTGAATAACCCAAATGCCATGCGTATGGTTAAAGGCAGCCACTTTATTGTTCCTAAGCTGTACGACACAGAAGAAGCTTACATTCTGCAGAACAAAGACGGACGTATTGTTTTTGTTATCCCGTACGAAGGTGATTTTTCTTTGGTAGGCACCACCGATGAAGACTTTACCGGTAACCCGTCAGATGCAGCGATTTCAGACGCAGAAACCCATTATTTAATTGATGTGGTAAATGAATACTTTAAAACTAAGATTACCCGTGAAGATATAGTGCATAGTTACAGTGGCGTGCGACCTCTTTTAGAAGAGAAAAATGCATCAGCACAAGAGCTTACTCGCGACTACAAAGTAGAGCTAAAAGGCAGTGCGGGCGAGCCAATTCTGTTGAATATTTTTGGCGGTAAAATTACAACCTACAGAAAACTTGCAGAACACGCCGTAGATAAATTGGTTACGTGTTTCCCAAAGGCGAAAAAAGCGTGGACGAGAGAGGTTCCGCTTCCAGGTGGTGCATTTGAAAGCCAAGAACGTTTTGTTGATAAGTTAACCAGCGACTTTCCTTGGTTACCAGTTTCTTTAGCGCAACGATACGCTAAGCAGTACGGGTTGTTGTGTTTTAAATTCTTAAAGCATGCAAAGTCGTTGGACGACCTTGGTGCTGATTTTGGCGCCATGCTTTACAAAGCGGAGGTTGATTATCTTATTGCGTATGAATGGGCAAAGAACGTAGACGATGTGCTTTGGCGTCGTACAAAGCACGGTTTACGTTTATCTGAAGATGAGAAGCATGTGTTGGCAGACTATGTAAGTCACGCTGTTTATGGCCAAGGGGCCAATAATACCGTACTTGAAACAGCCTAAAAGCTATTAGTAAAGCAGCACAGGGACGTGACGATGAAAACAAATCAAAAGGAAGTGGTGTTTATTCGCCATGGTAAACCACTGTCGGCACATAACGACAAAGTAAACGCGGCAGATTACGCAAAGTGGGTAAAGGATTACGATAGATCTGAACTCGACCCTGCTAGTCTTCCGGAAGAAGAAGCGAGCCTTGAGGATAGTTATGTAATAGTGAGTCCTCTTTTACGCGCTCAATTATCAGCAAAACAGTACGGCGCTGTAACCATCAATGAAACGTGCCACAACTTAAAAGAAATGGACATTCCTTTCTATAACATTCCGTTAAAACTAAAAGCATGGCACTGGGTTTTGCTAAGCCGTACGCTCTGGTTTGCCGGTTTCAAAGGCGACTTTGAAAGCTTTGCTCACGCTAAAAAGCGCACTGTGAACCTTGCTCAGCATATTCAAACACTCAGCGAAACGCACAATCGTATTGTGTTATTTGGCCATGGTATGACCAACTATTTCACTCGTAAGCAGCTGATTAAAAATGGCTGGCACCTTAAAAATAAGAGTGGTGATTTTTGGGGTGTCACAACGCTCACAAAATCATAAACTTAAACTAATTGAGTAAGATGAAAATGTGGAGTAGCTTTAAATTTCCGTCATAATGCCGATAAAATTATAATAAAAAGCCTATTTTTGCCAAGAACCGCTCGGCTCCTCACGGTAGAAATAGACGCAGGCGGAAAATAACAAATGAAAAGAAAATCCAATAAGCCTTCTCAAGATTACGGATTACTAAAAGTGGGGGCGGTTATTGCCACCATCGCTTTAATAAGTATTCTTGCTACTACCTTCAAGTCTGATGAAACCGATGTCACATTAGAAGTTTTTACAAAGCGTATGTCTCAGTTTCAGCATCATGTTGAGTCGTCACACTGGCAGTGGAAGGTGCAACAACCTACCTCTATGATTATGCTTCGTCACTACGATAACCAAGGAAAAGAGCGAAGCAGACGTCCTGTGTCTATTAATCATTTCGGATGGCCGGGCGGTGAAATGAATGATGAAGGCTGCGAAAAACTTTGGACATCATTAACCGCTGAGTCTTTAAACGTCGATGGCTTTAAAGTACATGCCCGTTTTTATTCTCAGAACAATGAAAATAGTGAAGTTTATTGGTGTCGATTTGGTTTAAGCCGAGGACCGTACTTCGACTACTTCCCTGCGACGGGTAAAACGTCTGAATTAGAAGGCTGAAGCACACGCCATTTTATATGCGATTTTCATTCTACTATTAAGGTTGTGAAAGTGGCAGAGTTACCGGTTGTTGTTTCTACATAATTAGTCTACTTTTTAGTTAGTGTCGTGTTAGTACAACGTGTGGTAAGGTATTGTGATTACAATAATTAATGCGCTTGAGACGAAAAGAATTCTATAAATGCCCATTCGCTTATTTTCATCAAAAAGCAAAGTTCCCTCGGTGTTTGTTGGGGTGTCAGTATGTGCTTCCCATATTCATTTAGCCGCGGTTAATAACGCTACCGGTAGCCCTGTTATCGAAACTGTGAATACGCAGCCTTACAATGTAAATGTTCCGTTAGAACAACAGATTGGTGCAAGTTTAGAGTCGGTTGAAGAAAGCTGTAATGTATCAATAGTATTGTCTCAAGAAATGTATCACATGGTACAAGTGACAAAACCAGAGGTACCTGAAGAGGATATCGCGGCAGCTTTGCCATGGACCTTGGGCGACCTGGTGCCTTACGAGTCTGCCAATATGGTAGTAGATTACGTTGATTACCCGGTGAAAAGCAGAACGGGTGAGCAAAAAATTGATGTATTTGCGTCAGAAAAAGCCCCGCTTGCTACATTAGCTGCAGCTCTTGCCAAACAAAAAGATAAGCACCTTACTCATATTCATACCAAAGAAGTGTTGGTGGCTGAAATGGCGCCAGACGATGAATACGCTCGTTTGCTTATTGTTCAAGAGCCCAATAGCGAACCTTTTTTGATGATTGTGAGATCTGGTTCCATTTGGCTAGCTCGTCGCCTTCGTGGTTTTGTAAACAAGTTTAATGAAACTACGGATGTGTCTCAGGTAAGTGATACGTTAGGCCTTGAAATACAGCGTTCAATGGATTTCTATGAATCGCAGCTAAAACAGCCGCCCTTAAAAGAAATTTTGTTTAAAACTCAGTTCGATTGCGAGCCGGTTATAGAACGCTTAAAACCTTTTCAGCCCGCTGCTATGAAAGTGTTCACCCCTGAATTAGAACTGGCTGACGTTGTAGACTCTACGTGCCATTTTGCGCTGACTAGTGCGTTAGTTGCATCAAGAGAGGTGTAATGAAACGTACGATTAACCTTTATCAAGAGTCACTTAAGCCGCAAAAGGAAAAACTTCCTTTTGATAAGGTGCTGTGGATTAACGGTGGCGCCTTTGTGGTAATGCTTGCCCTTACAATTGTCTTCAATGTGTTGGCAAGTAGCAAGGAATCGGCATTAAAAGCCCGCGCTAACGAGGTATCAGCACTGAATAACGAGTTAAAACAGCTTCAAGCACAGCTTGAAGAAAAACGTGACATTACAGCGCTAGAAGCACAGCTTGCTGATATTCAGAAGAAAATTCAAAACAGAGAAGCACTTTTCGAGTTTGTTGAGAGCGGCGAACTATCTAACGATGCCACACAGTTTGTTGAAGTCATGCGCGACCTTGCTACCTATCATCACAACGATCTATGGCTTACTCAGATTGAAATTGACCCTTCAAAGGTGCGGCTAACAGGTCAAACTGTGACACCGGCGGCCGTTCCAATTTGGTTGGAGAAGCTTGAACAATCACCCTTTTTCAAAGGTAAGTCGTTTTCGCACGTTAAATTCGATCAAGTAGCAGATAAAGATCGCGTACGAACCTTTGTTATTTCAACCGATTTTGAAGGAGAGACTAATGAGTCAGTATCAGCAGCTCTCTGATAAATTCTCAGCGCTTCAGCCACGCGAGAAACAATTGGTATTGTGGGTAAGCTTTGGGTTGATAGTGTATTTATTTTATTGGTTCGGTGTAGCGCCTGCGCTAGACGACATGTCGGCAACGAATAAAAACCTTGAACGCAAAGACATAGAATATAACGGCCTTGTTTTACAGCGAGATGCCTTGAATGAAGCTTTGGCGGTTGATTATGGCAAACAGGCACAAGCCCAGTTAGACAGTGCACGCAAACAATTACTTGATGTGGACAACAAACTAGCAAGCCTAAATAACAGCTTTGTTGCCGCAGACCGAATGCCGGCCTTGCTTATGACTCTGCTAGATCAGCAGGGCGACATACGCTTGCAAAGGTTTGATGTTTTGCCAACAACAACGCTGCGCTTTGGCGAGGATAAAAGTAAAAGCGCAACCTTGTTCCAACACAACATGACATTGGTTATTGAGGGCGAATACTTCAACTTGAAAGATTATTTGGCACGTTTACAAGCAGCACCAGAAAAGGTGGTTATTACCGATTTTTCGTACAACGTGACAGATTACCCTAAAGCACAACTAAGCCTAGCACTGGCCACGGTAAGTAATAATGAAACGTTTATTTCGCTTTAATCATGTAGGCACTGTCGGCGCGTTTAGCATGCTAGCGTTGTCGAATGGCGTGTTTGCAGCTGAAGTCGATCCTACCAAACCGGTAGTGGCGGCGCTTGGCGCAAACAAAGCGCAAGATGTTGTAAAGGGCGACCTTGCACTACAATCTATCTTTAAACGCGTTGACGGAAAAACAGCCATTATCTCGGGTAAATCGTATCGTCAGGGAGATACTGTGGGCGAATTTACTATCTTAAAAATAAATGCAAAAGACGTTGTTATCAGCGATGGACGTGAGCAACGAACACTTGAACTGTACACCTATGAAATTAAAAAATAGCGATATCGCAAAAGCGTTGTTCATAACCCTGGTTATTACGGTTGCTGGGTGCAAATCGTATGGCGTGGGCGAAGAGGTAAAGCCTCATATTCGAAATGAACTAAACCAGCAACAGCAGCTTAAAAACGACACGCCCCCTCCGCCTCCTGATTTTAATCAAGAGCTTTTGTCTGAAGTATCTCGGTATAAAGCGTTGCCGACGCAAACGGCTACCAAAACTTTTGATGTATCGGCAAGCGATGTTGATGTTCGTCCTTTCTTCGACGCATTAGTCGACGGTACGCCTTACAGTGTAGCCGTACACCCACAGGTATCGGGTCAGATTAGCTTAACGCTGAAAGAAGTTGCGCTAGATGACGTGCTGAAAATTGTTTCTCGTATGTATCCTTTGGATGTTTTTATGGAAGGCAAAGTAATTCAGGTTATGCCTTCTCAGCTGAAAACAGAGTCCATCCCCGTAAATTTCCTAATGATCAAACGTTTTGGTTTGTCTAATGTAAGCGTGATTGCTGGCGGTGTAAGCGAGCAAAATCAAAATAACGGTGGTAATAACGGCGGTATTAACGGTAACAATAATGTTGCGGGCAATGGTATTGGTGGTCAAGGCGGCGTGGGCGGCCTGGGCAGTGTTGGTGGCAATAACATTCAGCAGCTAAACGGCTCTAATATTCAAACCACCAGTGAAAACGATTTTTGGGAAGATTTAAAAGAGGCTTTAGCCATACTATTGCCGCCAGAAGAAGGCCGTCATGTAGTGGTGTCACCGCAAGCTGGTTTGGTGACGATAAGAGCGTTACCTAGCGAAATTGCGGTAGTAAAAGACTTTTTAACGCAAAGCCAAGAAAGCCTTCAGCGTCAGGTCGTGTTAGAAGCACGAATTATTGAAGTTACGCTTAACGACGGCTACCAACAAGGCGTTCGCTGGGATCGCATTGCCAGCGGCCTTACCGGCAGAGCCAACTTTGGTTTTAGCGGCGGTGCCTTAGCGTCTAATTTTGCTGCAAACACGGTAAACGGTATCGACCCTGCTATAAATGCCGTAAACGGTATTGGTAACACCATAAGTACTGATATTGGCGGTGTGTCAACGCTTCGAATTGCAGCCGGTGATTTTGATGGCGTGATTAATTTACTGCAAACGCAGGGCGATGTGCAGATGCTCAGCAACCCTCGTGTTACCGTTACCAACAACCAGAAAGCGGTAATTAAAGTGGGGCAAGACGAATACTTTGTCACTGATGTTTCCACCAGTGAGCAGCTAAATGCCGCAAATACACAAAACGATAATGACATTGAGCTTACGCCATTTTTCTCGGGTATTGCCCTTGATGTAACCCCTCAAATTGATCGTTCTGGCTCGGTTATTCTTCATGTGCACCCGTCGGTCACTGAAACTGCAGAGCAAACCAAAGTAATTCAAGTGGGCGAACAACAAATTCAGCTGCCGCTAGCACAAAGTAACATTCGTGAGTCAGACACCGTTATTCGCGCAAGAGATGGTGAGATTGTTGTTATTGGCGGTTTAATGGAAACGGTAACCAACGACACCGAATCGAAAACTCCATTTTTAGGCGACATTCCAGTGTTTGGTAATTTGTTTAAAAATATCGCCAAAACACAAACCAAACGTGAGCTAGTGATTCTAATTCGACCGTCTGTTGTGCAGCCTGACTCATGGGAAAAACAGCGTAAGCGGACGCAGTCGTTGCTAGATCAGTGGTATAGAAACTAGCCATGTACCTCGACTTTTATCACTTCAACGAAATGCCGTTTTCGCTAACGCCAAACACAGAGTTTTTCTGTGCGCTAGCGCCGCATAATGAAGCGTTAAAAGTCATTTTGTCTGCGCTTAGCATGGCAGAGGGCTTTATAAAAGTAACTGGCGAGGTGGGTACAGGCAAAACACTGTTATGCCGAAAGCTTATCAATCATTTAAACGATAAATTTGTTGCCTGTTATTTACCAAACCCTTATTTGTCGCCCGATGAACTGCGCATGGCGTTTGCAAAAGAGCTAGGTGTGGATACCGAGCAGGAAGGCGTAAGGCAGAATTTGCACAATGCTATCGAAGCTCAATTGCTAATGCTTAAGAAAGAGAACCGACAGGCGGTGCTTATTATTGATGAGGCACAGTCGCTTAGTTGGGACGCGCTTGAAATGCTTAGGCTGTTTAGTAATTTAGAAACGGAAAAAAGTAAGCTGTTGCAAATGGTGTTATTCGGTCAACCAGAGCTAGATCATAACTTGTCGAATCCTAAAGTACGTCAAATTAGGCAGCGCATAAGCTTCTCGTATACTTTGCGTACTATGTCTTCTCAAGAGGTTGCTTATTACATTGGTCACCGGCTAACTATGGCAGGTGGAAGCGAGAGTATTATTCCTCAATCAGTTAGAAATGTTATCGCGCTTGCCACTAAGGGTACTCCGCGACTAGTGAATATTGTATGCCACAAAATGTTACTGCGTGCCTATGGGCAGGGTAAAGAGCGGGCCAGTTGGTTTCATATGTTAAGTGCCGTTGCCGACACAGAAGACTGTAAAACCAGGCTTCTTCCCAATACGCGTATTATCTATCTTTCAATTTTTCTTATAACCGTTTTTCTCTCGTTTAATGTTTACAAGGGCGCGTTATGAGTATTTTAAATAACACGCTTAAATCGTTAGATGAACGTAACGAGTCGAATGATTTTGGTTTATCACCTACTGTGCAACTTTCCAAGCAAAGACCGACGCTTCGTATTGCGGTTGTGTTGGTTATTGCAATACTGACAGTGGCCGCCTATTTTCTTCTAACTGACGATAATGGCGACCGCTCAGGCACTGTTAAAAGCACTACTGAAAAACCTAGTCAAACAGCGGTAGCACCCAACAAGGCAAGTACAGAAGGGACATCAATACAAGGCATTGAGTCACAGGCAAGCAATACTGTACCAACTGCAACGCCCACATCGGGCAGTATGGAAGGTATTACAACAAGCCCTTTATCCAGCGAAGATTTAGCGTTGAGAACTAAAGGGGTGTCGGTTGCCGAACAAGTAATTACTAATGCAGCGCAAGATATAGATGACGAGGAGCCCTTTCGATTTGCAGCATCTACTGCAGAACCACAAGAGATAGACACTGCATCAACGAGTGCAGCCGCACCAACCTCAGCGCCATCAACTTATGAAACCAATACCGCTAACTCTAGTTCTGCGAATGTAGCGAGTAATAATCAAAGCAGTGCTGAAAACACCAGAGCTGAAAATACACGTGCACCTAACAACGAGGCGGTTAGGAACGCAACGCAAGAGAGCATTATCACACGTGGTCCCTCTACAACGGTAAAACCAAAATCTGCAGAAGAACAAAGCGAAATACACTTTGCTGCTGGTATGAAGTCGTACGAATTCGGTATGTACCAAGAGGCGCAAAAAAGCTTGTCACTAGCATTAACAGCTAACGCAGAAAACCACGAGGCAAGAAGGCAATTAGCTGCACTTTATTATGGTCAAGGCAGCAGCACTCAAGCGCTTTCCGTACTTTCAGATGGCGTGCTGTTAGCGCCTAGTAATCTTGAATGGCGCGAGTTAATGGCAAAGATTCTGGTTGGCGAAAATCGCTTTGAAGAAGTGCTTAGTATCATGCCAGACAATCTTGACGAAAATGCGCTTCAAGCAAGTAGAAGCGATTACCTCATACTAAAAGGTACGTCGGCTCAGGCGGTTAATAAGCCTCGTCAAGCCGTGTCAGCGTTTAGCGCAATGACATTACTAGAGCCCAACAACGGTAAGTGGTGGATGGCGCTTGGTATAAACCAAGATGCGCTAGACCAAGCACAACAGGCTGCTACCGCGTATAAACGCGCGCTTTCTCTTGGCGGCCTTTCCTCAGCATCAGCGCAATACGCAACTGCGCGATTGCAAGCTTTACAGGAGCAACGTTAATGCGACCTCGATTAAAAATGCGACTGGGTGATTTACTGGTTCATGAAAACATTATTTCTAGCGAACAGCTTGATAACGCATTAGCGGCGCAGCGTACGTCTGGGAGAAAACTGGGTGATACGCTCATTGATTTAAGTTACATCAGTGAACCTCAACTCCTTCGTTTCTTGGCTCAGCAGCTTAATATTCCATTTTTAGATATTAACCAACGTCGTATCGACCCTGAACAAGCTAAAATAATTCCAGAAACTTACGCTCGACGTTACCGCGCACTTGTTTTAGAAGCAGACGATCAAGAAGTGCTGATAGGAATGAGCGACCCGACCGACCTTGGCGGACTCGATCAGCTTGGTCCCTTGGTTTCGCCTCGACATATCGAGCTTGCCATTGTTCAAGAGCATCAAATGCTCGAAGCATTTGACACGGTATATCGAAGAACACAAGACATTGCATCTTTTGCTGAAAAGCTTGGTGAAGAATACGATGACGATACCGAGTTTGAGCTGTCTGCGCTTGACGATACGACCTCAGACGCCACGGTAGTTAAGCTGCTGCATTCTATTTTTGAAGATGCAGTGCAGGTACGCGCATCAGATATTCATATAGAGCCTGATGAGAAAACCCTTCGTATCCGTCAGCGTGTCGATGGCGTCTTGCAGGAGAATACGCTTGATCAGGTAAAGATTGCCTCAGCACTGGTGCTTCGACTTAAACTAATGTCAGGGCTCGATATTAGTGAAAAGCGTATTCCTCAAGACGGTCGTTTTAATATTAAAGTAAAAGGGCATTCGCTTGATGTGAGGGTGTCGACCATGCCCGTTGCAAACGGCGAAGCGGTGGTTATGCGTTTGCTCGACCAATCAGCCGGGTTGTTAACGTTAAATCAAACCGGTATGCCCAGCGCCATGGCCGAAAAGTTTAGAACAGCCATCAATCGTCCACACGGAATGATTTTGGTAACCGGGCCAACAGGTTCGGGTAAAACCACTACCTTATACGGCGCACTTAGCGAGCTAAATAAACCAGAATTTAAAATTATTACGGTAGAGGATCCGATCGAATACCGTTTGCCGCGTATTAACCAAGTGCAGATAAACGCAAAAATTGGGTTAGATTTCGCTGCCATTCTTCGTACCACACTTCGTCAAGACCCCGACATCATCATGGTGGGCGAGATGCGTGACCAAGAAACCGTTGAAATTGGTCTTAGAGGCGCACTAACCGGTCACTTAGTGTTAAGTACACTACACACCAACGACTCGGTAACCAGCGCCATACGCTTAATTGATATGGGTGCAGCGCCTTATCTTGTGGCAACGTCGTTACGCGGCGTATTAGCACAGCGTCTTGTGCGCCGAATTTGCGAAAACTGTAAAACAGAAAAGGCCCCGTCGGCGCAAGAGCAAGCATGGGTGCGCTACCTTAAGCCTGATATGGGCGAAACAACGTTCTATACAGGGCGCGGCTGCAACAGCTGTAATCAAACTGGTTATAAAGGGCGAATTGGTGTTTTTGAATTCTTAGAAATGAACGAAGAAATGATGGATGCGCTGCGTGACGACGATACGCAAGGCTTCGTAAACGCCACTAAAGCAAACAAAGATTTTGTGCCGCTTTCCCACATGGCTTTAGATTATGCCGCAGAAGGAAAAACGTCGTTAGATGAGGTGTTTAAAGTGGCTGAGTTTGTACCTGAGGCGGTAGGTCAGTAATGCCACAGTTTAAGTACGCAGGAAAAACAGCCCAAGGAGGTGCTCAAAACGGTGTTATTGAAGCCGCTTCTGCGCAGGCTGCGGCTCAAGCGTTACTTTCACAAAACGTTGTGCCAACAAGCATTACTGAAACAAAACGGGGTAGTGCTGCAAGTAGCGAGGGGCTGTCTGCTGTTAGTTTGTTCGAGCAAAAAGTGGGTATTGATGAGCTCATTATTTTTGCTCGACAAATGTATTCGTTGTTAAAGGCGGGTATACCCATTATTCGGGCCATTAAAGGCTTAAGTGAAAATGCATCGCACAAGCGTTTTCAAGAAATCTTGAAAGACATTGCAGACCAATTAGAGCAAGGCAGAAATTTGTCGGCAGCAATGGCCAAATACGAGAAAATTTTTACTCGTCTTACAATTTCTGTGGTGGTAGTGGGTGAGAACACCGGTAAGCTTGACGATGTATTTTTGCAGCTTGCACTATATTTTGAGCGAGAGCAGGAAACGCGCAAGCGTATAAAGTCGGCGTTGCGATATCCAACGTTCGTGATTATTGCGCTGGTCATTGCCATGTTTATTTTGAATTTATTCGTGGTGCCTGTATTTACGCAAATGTTTGAGCGGTTTAATACCGAGCTTCCAATTATGACGCGGGTGCTTATTGGCACGTCTGACTTTTTCGTTAACTATTGGTGGCTGTTACTTATTGGTATTGTTGGCGCAATAGTTATGGTAAAACAATACGTTAATTCTGAAGTTGGGCGCCTAAAGTGGGACAGAATTAAACTAAAGTTGCCTGTTGTAGGAAGTATTATTGAACGATCCTTGCTGTCTAGATACAGCCGCAGCTTCTCGATGATATTACGCGCTGGTGTGCCACTTACGGCAGGTTTATCTCTTACGGCTGATGCCGTAGACAATGCATTTATGCAGCAGCGCATAAGAGAAATGCGCCAAGGAATAGAAAAAGGCGAAAGCTTGCTGAGGGTGTCAAAGAACAGTGAGCTGTTTTCAACCCTGGTACTGCAAATGGTTGCAGTTGGGGAAGAAACCGGGCGGCTAGAGCCGTTGCTTGAAGAAAGCGCAGATTATTACGAGCGCGAGGTTGATTTTGACCTTAAGAGCTTAACGGCGAAGATTGAACCTATTTTAATTGGTTTTGTGGCTGTAATGGTATTGATATTGGCGCTAGGTATCTTTACGCCTATGTGGAACATGATGTCTGCGGTGAAAGGCGGATAGCATGGCAAGGGTAAGAGGCGGCCTGCTAAACTTTTTGATAATCAGTTTGGTGTTGGTAGTAGTAGGGGCAACCTATGTGTTCTATGCAACGCCCATTATCGATGAAGCCGATAAGGTAAGCAGGCATAGCGCAATGGACCAATTCAAACGCGCTATAATGATAGTTAGAGCACAATGGATAAAGCGTAAGCAAAACGAAGTGTTTATTTATGACACCCAGCTTCGTGAAAATGGAGCCATTGAGCAGGATAAAACCGCAGGCGCCGTTGTTATTTTAAATAACAAAGGGTGGCCGCAAAGCATGGACAATACGTCGAGCAAAGCCTGTGAACAACTGCTTCATATGGCTAATCTACAGCAGGTGAGTTCACCATCTGATGTGTACGTTGACGATATTTATAAAAACGGAATGCTGTATTGTGCGTATTACTTAAAAGGTGAGCCGTGGTTTAGTTACAGTGCAGCAACCGGTGAAGTAAGCGAATTGTAATTGTGACTGGCGTTATTGTTATGAAAAAAACACAACACATTTTTAGGGCGCTTAAGGAGAACATATGAACGTAAGACAACAAGGTTTTACGCTAATAGAATTAATTATAGTAGTGATTATATTAGGCCTTTTGGCTGCAACGGCACTACCGCGTTTTATTGATGTTACTGACGAAGCGCGCGAAGCTAGCGTTGAAGGCGTTGCAGGTGGCTTTGCTGCGGCCGTTGGTTTAGTGCGTGCGCAATGGGAAGTGGAAGGGCGCCCAAGCAATAACAATGGGGCCAATAGCACCGTTGTTACTTACGACCAAACACTAGTAGGTGTAGACGGTACCATTGGCTACCCAACGGGTAGTGTAAATGGCAGTACACTTGTGGCGGCAATGAATGAGCAAGAGTGCAAAAATGTGTTCGACCTTATTTTACAGTCGTCCCCTACTAACACGATTTCAACGAATGACGCGGATGTAGTGCAATTTAGATATTTAGTGCGCACCGATGCTACCGGTGTGAACATATCTTGTGTTTATTACCTTGTTGAATCAATGGGCTTACCCAATAACTCAGCGCCTGCAAATGGTACCCCTGACGGCACCATTTACGATGGATTCATTTATAACCCTGCCACTGGCCAGGTCTCAGTGTTTTAAAAATAACTATTAGGAAGTAAAGCTATGCAAAAACTATCGACACAAAAGGGTTTCACCCTTATCGAACTAATCATTGTTATTGTACTACTTGGTATCTTGGCAGTAACTGCTGCACCTAGGTTTCTAAACCTTCAAGACGACGCAAGAGATGCAGTGCTACAAGGTGTTGCGGGCTCGCTAGAATCAGCGTCATCTGTTGTTTACGGTAAAGCACTCATTGCTGGCCAAACTGGTGGCACAGGTACAGTAGATGTAGGTCCAACTAACGTTACAACCGTATTCGGATATCCTGATGCGGCAACGGATACAAACTTTACGTCTATTCTTGATGCTGACTTCGGCGGCGAGTTTGGTACTGCTGTTATTACCGGTACACCAGACGCAATTCTTATTTATTCAACGGCATTTGGTGATTATGCAACGGATGCACCGGACGCTGCTGGCGCAGCATGTTCTGTTGAGTATACCAACACTACATCAGCAGACGTTCGCCCGGTAATCACTGTGAACACTTGCGTTCAATAATGTGAATAAACACGGTTTTACACTTGTAGAACTTGTTATAACCATTTTGGTTATTGGGGTGTTGGCAGTCACTGTCACGCCCCGCTTTCTAGGCAATGATGCGGAAGAAGCTATTGCACTGCGTGACCGTGTGCTGCAGTTCACACGCAATATGCAGTTTCGTGCAATGCAAAACGTTAACGACACCAGCTGCGTAAAAATTACCGCTACCACTATTGCGCCTCCTGCTTCTCACGACTGCGCTCAAGCATTGTCTACGAGCTTTGATGCCGACCAAGTTATAAGCAGTGCTGGTACCGACTACACCTTTGTAACGTCTGATCAAAACAGCGATGCGTTTTCGCAAATTCAATTCAATAATTTAGGCCAGCCTACCAATATTGCATGTGCTGGTACATGTCGCATAACGGTAGGCAGCTTTGCGGTTTGTTTAGAACAAGAAGGTGCGGTTTATGCGTGTTAACGCAGCTACGCACAAAGGTTTTACCCTTCTAGAGCTGGTAGTAGGCATTGTGGTGTTTACTATTAGCCTAACGCTGGTGCTGTCTTTAATTGCGCCACAAGCGGCCCAAACTGCAGAGCCGCTTCGAGAGGTCAAAGCCGCTAAGCTTGGCCAATCTCTAATGAATGATATTTTAAGTCGGTCGTTTGATGAAGGCAGCGATCGCGGCCCACCTTTTGAAACCTGCAATGAAAAAGGCACGTGCTCATCAACGCTGGGGCCTGAAGAGGCCAGCGAGGCTAATTACGACGATGTAGATGATTACAATGGTTTCAGCGTTACTGACGTGGGTGGTGTTTACGCCGGCTTTAGCTATACCGTTGCGGTAGAGTATGACAGTGACTTTAATACTGCCACCGCGTCTGACGGCGATACCTTCAAGCGTGTAGATTTAGCGGTAACCGTACCGGGCGGCCAAATATATCGCTTTAGTGCTTATCGAGGTAGCTATTGATGCCAAAGCACGTAAAACCTAAGTTCTTTGCGCAAATGAACTCGGCGCACAAAGGCTCGAAAGCTCGTGGCTTTACGCTAATTGAGCTCATTTTGGTTATTGTTATTCTAGGCATAATCAGTGTTTCAATTGCACAGGTTATTTCAATTAGCACACAAATTTACATCTCGGGTGCTGAGCGCGGCAGGCTGGTTGCCGATGCGCGTTTCGTTATACTGCGTCTTGAAAAAGAGCTACGTAACATCGTGCCTAATTCAGTGTCTTTCGATGCCACACTTGGTTGCTTAACTTACTATCCCATTAAAAGTAGCGGCACCTATGTAAATGATGCCTTTGATAATCCGATGCATACGGTAGTTTTCGATAGCCAAGTAAACGTTGGCGACACATTGGTGGTATACCCTACAAGCCCTCAAAGCGTTACTGATAACGGCAGAACGATAAGTAATATTAGTGTTGCTGCTGATGCGCCAAGCAGTGCAAGGCAATACGATTTCACCTTGAATTCACCGGTTACACAAACATCACCTGGCAAGCGTTTTTTTGTTCCTGAACCCCCAGTGACCGTTTGCCGACAAACCACCGCGCAAGGTGAGTCATTGGTAAGAACGCAAAGCGGCGTTTCAGGGTTATTGGTAACGGGTGTATCGCAATGGAATGCAAATGTAGTAACGGCAGGGCTGCGTCAAAATGGTCTTATTGAGCTGCAAATGACGTTGGACGGCAGTGATAATGAACAGTTAGCAGTATTGCATGAGGTGCACTTCCCCAATGTTCCTTAACGCATCGCACCAACTAAACAGCAACGAGCGTAGACGCAAATTCAGACGCGCGCCGCAATCGCTAAAAAAACAGAATGGTTCAACCATTATCGTGGCTGTCATCATAAGTCTTGTGTTATTGGGGCTTGGCATTGGCTTATCAAATCAAATTAGTTCGAATGTGCGGCAGCAGTCTATTGAGTTCCTTGGTGCCCAAGCTTACCTTGCTGCACAAAGTGGAATGGAGCTAGCGGTAAGAAGCATAGTGATAAGTACCGAAACAAGGATGCAGGATGGTAGTGGAAATACACTGAATAAAAAATGTGCCGATGTACCCCATATCCAAGTCAGTCTTTTTGGATACTGTACGTTTAATTTGTCATGTGCCATCGAGAACGACGTCAACGAGCCTGAAGTGCCGGCGGGCGTAGTCGACATTTATCAACTAGAATCTATTGCGGTGTGCGAAAGTGGCCAGCTAACTACGTCGCGCAGTGTTGTTGTTGAAGTAAGGCAGGAAAATTAATGCGTTTTATCTCACCTGTTCAGTTAGTCGTTTTTGCCATCGCCGTTTTTGTGTCTCGTATGCTATTCGCTGTACCGCAAATTGAAGGGCGCTTTATAGAGCTTCAAAATACCTACAATAAAGCCGAGTGGACCACCATAAGCTTTTCTCAGGTGTACGATGAACCGCCAGCAGTATTTATGTTATCGACCAACCAAGGTAATAACCCCGCCATCGTAAAAATAAGAAATGTAACGCGTACGGGCTTTGAAGCACTGCCACTAGAGCCATCTGGTGAAGATGGCCCCCATATAACAATGGGCGGACATTACCTTGCTATTGCCTATGGTGTTCATGAATTTCCCAATGGCGACATTGTTGAAGTGGGAAAAATGAATGTGGGGAGTAATGCAGTGCAAGCGTCGCCAAATTCGCCATGGTTTGGCACTCCTGAACTGTCGGGTAGTGATGAGTCGCGTTATGTTCAGGTGCCCTTAATTACTGATTTTGGCGAGCAGCCCGTTTTTTTCCACTCTCTTCAAACAGTGAATAATCAGGTGGACGTCAATGGCAAAACGCCTCCTAATACGTATTTATTACCCTTTTTAACCGTTGCCGCTAAATACGATAACGTGGGCAGCAATTTAGTGCCACCTGTACCTCAATTGAATGAAGCGTACTTTATCGCGTTGGAAGCTTCAGAAACCTTTTATCAAGAAGTAACGCGCAATGAAACCATAGCTTATATGGCAACAACAGCGGGGTCAGGAAGATCGTTTTTCGATGACAATGGGTTGCAAGTAGAGTGGGAGGCACACTTCGCCGAAACCCTTATAGAGGGGTGGGATGATGGCTGCTTCAGGAATGACTTTAAAAATAAGTATAATCAAACCCCACTTGTGGCAGCGAGCAAGATTACTCGCAACGGACAAGACGGCGGTTGGTTAAGAAGCTGTGGTATTAATAATAATAGAATAGGCCTTAGAGTTGACGAAGACCGAAGCTTAGATTCAGAACGAAACCATACCGCAGAAGAGGCGAGCATTATTGCTATGACCTCTGAGTTTGTATTTAGCGGCGATTTACCAAGCTGTGATGTGGCATTTCCTGGGGCGCTTGCAACATTTAACGGTAGTACAGTTTATCTTGGGTCTAACAGCAGAATCTTCGATGAAAATAACGGCGTTTTAACCACTATCGACGTTATCAGTGATGTTAATAAAAGCGACCCTAATTTTCCAAAATGTGGCGAAAATGCAGTAGCCTGTTTTCCATCAAACACAGACGCATTAAGCGCATCACAAGTTCGCGCTATTCCCACGATATCTATAGATGACAGTGGTCCTGAGCTTGAAGCTGGTGATTTAGCAGGAGACTATTTCTTCAGCCGCAAGGTGGTAACCATGGCGGCAGGCGCGTACACAGTGAAAGCACCTACGCGTATATATGTTTCCGATCCTGGAGGTGTCGTCAACACCTCTACCATTTTTTCAATGGTTAATGCTTCTATTACCGTGGAAAATGGCGCTTACCTTGCGATATACGTAGACGGTGATGTGATAATTGACGGCACTAACCCAAATGCCATCATTATTGCTACAGGCAATATTAGTTTTGTAAACGTAACCGGAGAAACCATTTCGGGTCGTTTTACCGCCGGAGGTGGCGTTACGGCTAATGCTGCCGTAAGCGTTCTTGCGAATGAAGTTCCCAACAATATTCCAGGTATTTGCGGGCGTGATGTTATTGAAGTGCTAAACCATTACCGATTTGAAATGGCTGATAACTTAGGCAGTAGCTGTGCAGCAAAAGAAGTGACGCTTAAAGCCTGTGCCGATGTAAATTGTGATTTGCTTTACTCCCAAGAGGCAACAGTTAACTTAGTTCCCACAAACGGAAACGACTACGTGTGGTCTCCTGGTGATAGCGTGAATTTTATTGGGCAAACGTCGCTTACGATAGAAAGCCTCAGAGGTAAAGATCCAACCCTAGCTACATCAGGTGAAACACCGTCGTCGCAGCTACGTTGCTTTATTGGAGGTAGCGAGGTTGCACTTAACAGCTGCAAAATTAACTTTAAGTCTGATGGTTTAGTTTTTTCAAACATTAGTGATGGAAACGAAACCATCGTAACGCAGCTGTCTGGCAAGCCATCCGACGCTGGCTTTAATGCAAAAACGTATGCCATAGAGGCGTGCGGTAACACCGATTTACTGCGTAACCAAACCGTAGACGTTGAACTTAACTACAACTGCGCAAGCTCAAGCAATTGCTCAAACTCGCTGGTATTTTCAAATAACAATAGCGATACAGAAATAGGCCTTTCTGCCACAACTGTGCCAGTGTATTTTGATGACGATTCAAGAGCATTATTTTCAGTGCAGTATCCTGACGCAGGCGAAATTTCATTAACTGCAGAGTTGAGTGAAAGAAGCAGCATTGCGGGTTCGTCGAATATTTTTAAAGTGCGCCCTTTCGGTATCGCTGTAGAAGTGCTTGATGACACCGGTACCAATATAAACCCAAATGCCACCGCAGCTAACGCCAATGGCTCGCTATTGAAGCTAACAGGGCAAGATTTTGTGGTGGGTTTACGCACGGTACAGTGGGTAGCAGGTGAGGATGGTGACAGCGATGGCGTGCCAGACGATTTTACATCGCTTTTAAACAACAATACGGCAGAACATTTCTCGGGCACAGTTGAACTTACTCCAACCACGCTGCTTCCGGCATCAGGCGTTACTGGTTCGTTGTCCGGGGGCACCAGCGTGGTGTTCACTGATGAAGGTAAGGTAAATACAACGGTGGATTACGACGAAGTAGGGGTTATTAATATTAATGCTTCTAGCAACTATTTGTCGTCTACCACAGTGCAAGGGCAAATGAGTAATGTAGGTCGTTTTGCGCCTTCTAATTTCATATTAAGTGGCGACGTGACCCCTGCATGTGATGTAGCCAGCGCCTTCACCTATTTTGATGAGCCATTAGATAGCGTCAGTTACACGCTTCAAGCTGTTAATCAGAATGGTGCCAAAACTGTCAATTACTTCGGCGGTTTTGATAAATTAAACGCAAATAACATGCAAATGGAACACAGCGGTAGTGTTTATAACCGCTTGGTGAATGTAGATAGCGTTACGTGGCCACAGTCTGGCGTGACGGGGCGCATAGATTTCACCGATACCGATATTGCCGTGAGCCGACTTGCCGATGCTAGCTTAGATGGTGCATACATGGGGGCGTCGCTAATTCTTGAATTAGATTCGGCGCAGCTTGAAGGTGCTACGTTCAACGGTAGTTACTGTACGCCACCTTGTTTAGCGTTTATCGAATCAAGTCTTAACTTTGCCTATGGGCGCGCCACGTTAACCAACAATTATGGCAGTGTCGATGAGTCGCTGTTGCTACCCATGACAACCCAATATTGGGATGGTAACGATTGGCGAATTAATATGGCCGACAGCTGCTCTACTTTCGACCATAACGACATTGATGAGTCGACAGGGCAGCTAGTCTCAAGTCAAACAGGAAGTACCTTATCGCAAGGTGCTTATGCAGGGCGCGAGGGTATGCGTTTGTCATCTCCTAACGGTGAAGGAAACTTTTCGGTAACTTACGAGGTTCCTCAGTGGCTGCGTTGGGATTGGGATCAAGATGGTGATGCTGATGAGTCGCCCTCAGCGACGGTAACGTTCGGCGTATACCGTGGCAATGACGATATTATTTACAAACGCGAGCGCGTAGGAAACGACTAACATACACCTTAAGCGCTACCGCGCTATGGGGGTAATGACAAGCTTATCGTCATAAAATTAGCATTGTTAAATATTGAACCTTTTGGTCTACATGTAGTCCTCACTGTGTCGACCAGGGAAGCGTTGTGCAAAGCAGTGAGTTGCGCTAAATGAAGATATTTTAACGGTAAGTTACACCATTACTTGCCCAAATTTGCCCCCATTGTTAAAGTGTGCGAATAAATATCGACTTCACGTTAAAGCGTCGCCATCTCACCTTTGCAAAAACGCGTTAACACAAGAACAGGAATACACTCTTCATGTTTAAAAAGCTTCGAGGCATGTTCTCTAACGATCTGTCCATCGACCTCGGAACAGCTAACACGCTGATTTACGTTAAAGACCAAGGTATTGTACTTAATGAACCTTCTGTTGTAGCTATTCGTCAAGAGCGTGCTGCGGGGCCAAAAAGTGTGGCGGCAGTGGGTGCAGAAGCTAAGCGTATGCTTGGTCGTACCCCTGGAAATATTCGCGCTATTCGCCCAATGAAAGATGGTGTTATTGCCGATTTCTACGTAACAGAAAAAATGCTTCAGCACTTTATTAAACAAGTGCATGACAATAACTTTCTTCGCCCAAGCCCTCGCGTTCTGGTTTGCGTACCATGTGGTTCAACGCAAGTGGAAAGACGTGCTATCAAAGAGTCTGCTCTAGGTGCCGGCGCGCGTGAGGTTTACCTTATCGACGAACCTATGGCCGCAGCTATTGGTGCGGGTTTGCCTGTATCAGAAGCAACGGGCTCTATGGTTGTTGATATTGGTGGTGGTACAACAGAAGTTGCTATTATCTCACTAAATGGCGTGGTGTACTCTTCATCAGTTCGCATTGGTGGTGATAAGTTTGATGAAGCTATTATCAACTATATTCGCCGTAACTTTGGCTCACTTATTGGTGAAGCAACCGCTGAGCGTATTAAGCATGAAATTGGTGCCGCATACCCAGGTGAAGAAGTGCGTGAAATTGAGGTACGTGGTCGCAACTTGGCCGAAGGTGTTCCTCGCGGCTTTACGCTGAATTCAAACGAAATATTAGAAGCGCTTCAAGAGCCGCTAACGGGTATTGTGTCTGCGGTAATGGTAGCCCTAGAGCAATCGCCACCTGAACTGGCTTCAGATATTTCTGAGCGCGGTATGGTGCTAACCGGCGGTGGTGCGTTACTTAAAGACCTTGATAGATTACTTATGGAAGAAACAGGTATTCCGGTTGTTATTGCCGATGACCCTCTTACCTGCGTGGCACGTGGTGGAGGTAAAGCATTCGATATGATTGACCTTCACGGCGGCGACCTGTTTAGCTACGAATAAGCAGGAAAGGCAACCTTAAGGTTGCCTTATTTGTATAATGGACACCATATTTACTCGCGGACCATCGCTAAACAACCGACTTACACTGGCACTTGTGTTGTCGGTGCTGTTGATATTTGTTGATCACAAACTCGATGGTTTTAAGTCGACGCGGGTATACCTCAATTCTCTTATGAGCCCATTGCAATATTTAGCAAACCTGCCTGGGTTAATGCTAAGTGAGAGTGCGCAACGACTTACTTCGCAAGAAGATCTACTGGCTGAAAATCAGAAATTAAACAATCAACTGCTGTTAATGAGCGAAAAGCTGCAGCAGTTTAATGTTCTGGCAAAAGAAAATAACCAGCTACGAGAACTTCTCCAGGCACCGGTGAGAACCGAGGCTCGTAAGATGGTGGCTGAGCTAATGGCGGTAGATAAAAATCCGTACAGCCAACAAGTGGTAATTAACAAAGGCGCAATAGACGGCGTTTACCTATCACAGCCTGTTATCGACAATGAAGGTATTGTGGGGCAGGTAATGGAAGTCGGGTCGACTAACAGTCGAGTGTTGCTTATCGCCGATGTAACACATGCAATACCTGTCCGTTCATTAAGAAACGATATCCGCTTTATTGCTACAGGCAGCGGTACCTTAAACGAACTTTATCTTGAGCATGTGCCTCACAGCGTAGATATTCAAGTGGGCGATACGCTCATTTCTTCAGGGCTCGGGAATGTTTTTCCCGAAGGTTACCCTGTGGCTGAGGTGACTCGCGTTATTCGTGATGAAAGTCGTCCATTTGCCCGCGTAATTGTATCGCCTTTGGCAAATCTAGACAGGCTAAGGCATCTACTTTTGCTGTGGAACTCTAAAGACGCAGAGAACGAAGACAACACGCAAGAAAAAAACACCACAAATACCGACGAGGAAAACGATGCGTAAACGTAACCTCGTGATTTGGACCAGCATTCTTATTGCCCTTGTTTTACAAATAGTACCGTTACCTATTCAGGTTGATGTGTATCGACCTGACTGGGTGTTGGTGGTATTGGCGTACTGGAGTATGGCACTTCCGCACCGCGTTAACGTAGGCGTTGCGTTTATCACAGGCATAATGGTTGATGTGTTGGTAGGCACTACACTTGGAATACACAGCCTTGGTTTAAGCATGTGTGTGTATGTGCTTGCTGCAAACTATCAGCGTTTGCGTAATTATTCGGTTTGGCAACAAGCGATTATTATTGGCCTACTTTCATCTTTGTATCACCTGCTCACATTTTGGGTACAGCATCTACTTACCAATATCTATTTTCAAATAGATTATTTGTGGCCTGTAATCACCTCTATGGTGCTGTGGCCGTGGGTATTTTGGTTGCTTCGTCGCACGCGCCGTCAATTCTCTATCTCTTAAGCTTTTCAATACGTTTACCAGTAGGGCGATACCATGACCAAATCAGTAGTGTTAGCATCGGCGTCACCTAGGCGTACTGCGTTACTTCAGCAAATGCGCATTGAACATCGCATTTTACCTGCCGATATTGATGAATCGCCGAGACCCAGTGAAACACCTGAAGCACTGGTAGAGCGTTTAGCTAGCGAGAAGGCCCTTGCGGTAAAACAGCGTCTTATTGAACAAGGTGAAATGACTGACGATACGGTAATTCTAGCCAGTGATACGCTGATCTCTTTCAACGGAGAAAGTGTTGGTAAGCCTGAGGACAAAGCCGACTCAAAACGCATTCTTTCCATGCTATCGGCACAAACCCATGAAGTGCTCACTGCGATAAGCGTTTTGAGTAACAGTAAACAGCAAACCGAGATAATTCATACCTTTGTTACTTTTGCGGCATTGACGGATGCCCAAATTGACGCATACTGGGAAACAGGAGAACCTGCCGATAAAGCAGGTAGCTATGCCATTCAGGGAATTGGCGGAGAATTCGTTGTCTCAATTAATGGCAGCGCTAGTGCTGTTGTTGGTCTTCCGCTTTATGAAACCCGCCAATTACTCAATGCTTTTGGAGTTGTGTCGTGAGTGCTGAACTGCTGATTAACGTTACCCCGTCTGAGTCGCGTGTTGTACTAATTGAAAACGGGATCTTACAAGAGATACACGTTGAGCGTCATACCAAACGCGGTTTAGTGGGTAATATCTACCGTGGAAAGGTAAGTCGTGTGCTGCCAGGAATGCAGGCGGCATTTGTGGATATTGGGCTAGAAAAAGCCGCGTTTCTGCACGCCTCAGATATTGTTATTCACAACGAAATAGCAGAAGAATTTTCTGCCAGCAACATACAGAAACAAGATATTCGAGAGCTTGTGCGCGATGGACAAGACATTGTAGTCCAAGTGGTAAAAGATCCCATCGGCACGAAGGGCGCAAGACTGACTACCGACATCACTATTCCAAGTCGTCATTTGGTGTTTATGCCGTCGGTTACTCACGTTGGCGTATCACAGCGAATTGAAGAAGAAGCTGAACGAGAACGCTTGAAGTCGCTGGTACAAGAGTTTTGTGATGAAAACGGTGGTTTTATATTAAGAACTGCCGCAGAGGGAGTTGGTAAAGAGGAGCTGCAGTCTGATGCAGCGTTTTTGCGAAGACTGTGGGATAAAATTCAGTCGCGCATGAAACGCCGCAAGTCTAATGTGCTTTACGAAGACTTGCCTCTTGCTAGGCGTGTTTTGCGAGACTTTGTAGGCACCGAATTAGATCGAATTCGCATCGACTCAAAGCTGTCATTTCAAGAGCTGCATCAGTTCACTAAAGAATATGTGCCAGAGATGAATGGCAAGTTAGAATACTACACAGGCGACAGACCTATTTTTGACCTGTATGACGTAGAAAATGAGGCGCAGCGCGCACTAGAACGTCGCGTTGATTTAAAGTCGGGTGGATATTTAATTATCGATCAGACTGAAGCCATGACGACCATTGATATCAATACAGGTGCGTTTGTTGGTCATCGTAATTTAGAAGAAACCATTTTTAACACCAATATTGAGGCAACACAGGCAATTGCCCGTCAGCTAAGACTGCGTAATTTGGGGGGAATGATCCTTATCGACTTTATCGATATGATGGAACCAGACCACAAAAGACGTGTCTTACACTCATTAGAGGTAGCGACAAACAAGGATAGAGCCAAAATAAATATTCATGGGTTTACCGCATTAGGGCTAATTGAAATGACCCGCAAGCGAACCCGTGAAAGCATTGAGCATATTTTGTGTGGAGAGTGCCCCGTCTGTAAAGGCCGTGGTACCGTGAAAACCATCGAGACCATTTGCTTTGAAATAATGCGTGAAATTGTGCGGGTAAATCGCGCTTATGACGCTGATAAGTTTGTGGTGTATGCGTCGCCAAAAGTGGCCGAGGCACTCATGGGCGAGGAATCACACATGTTGGCCGAACTGGAAGTGTTTGTATCGAAACAAATTAAGGTACAAACCGAAACTTTGTACAATCAGGATAAGTACGACGTCGTTATGATGTAATGCATTAACTTATACAAAGGCAAAGTGTGACAAATTTTTCGTCAGTAGCCGCTTATCTGCTTAAGAAGTTTTGGCTACTTCTTGCCGTATTGCTGGTTTTATTCGCGCTGATATTAAGTGCAGCTCGCTACGCGCTACCGCATATCGAGAACAACAAACACTTGTTGGAAAACTATATCAACGAGCAATACGGTGTAAATCTATCAATAGATAGTGTTTATGCGGTGTGGCAACAGGATGGCCCGAGCATTGTTTTAAATAACGTATCCTTAGCAAAAGATGATGCGTCTCCAGTGGCGCTCGATATTCGTCAAATTTACGTGGAAGTCGACTTTTGGCAATCTATTCGTCAGCGCCTACTGTCATCTCCCCGCTTTGAATTACGTGGCCTTCATTTAGATATTGATGCCGATAGGCTCGCCGGTGACCAAAAGAATAATTTCCCCGTTGTTAAAGCCTTAGAACAGCTGTTTTTACAACAGCTACAAAGCTTCTCGCTTGAAGAAGGAAGCGTGTCAGTTAACCGCGCAGGCGGTACGAATTCATTTGATATTGAAAGTTTGTCGTGGAATAACTTTGACGAGCGTCACCAAGGTCTTGGACGGATGAAGTTGGCGGATGTATCTGCCAATTCAGCATCGTTTATTATTGACGTAACCGGTACGTATGAAGACTTTGAAGGTGTGTTTTACGCTAAAGGTGAAGACCTAGATATATCGCCTTGGGTGAGTGATTTAATTGCCACAAAACGTCCGCTTGCGCAAAGCCGAGCAAACTTCGAATTATGGGCAAATCTCAAAAACAATAACATTACTTCGGTACAGGCAAAGTTGAATAATAGCTTACTGCAGTGGGGTGATGACGAACTTAAAACCGTAACAGGCATTACGGGTGGCAGTATTCAGGCGCTACCAACAAATGATGGCTGGAACGTGCGTGTCGACCAACTGGTGCTTAATTCAAGTAACGAGTCGCTTACCACCGACTTAGTAGGCAGTGTTAGTGCAAATGGCGATGTACTCATTAACACGGTTAAACCAGTTCAAATTAATCCGTTCTTACTGCTGCTTCCTCTTTTTATGGACGATACCAGCGAAGATGAGATTCGTGCCTTAAACCCCAAAGGTGAGTTAGCCACATTGCAGCTTAGCGTTAAAAGCGGCGCGCCGCTTTTGGCGGCAAAAGTGGTAGATTTGCAATGGTCTAAAGCCAGAAATACCCCTGGTCTTTCTTCTTTAGATGCCGATTTATACTGGTATAAAAACAACGGCGCGGTTTACTTAAGTAGTTCAAACAGCACGCTTTATGCCGACGGCATCATTAAAAAAGACGTCAATATCAACACGCTTAAAGGCAACTTCTTTATATATCGTGACAGCCCTTTTGCAGAAGAAAAACAGATAGAAAACAGCAATTCGCAGCATTGGATTGTTAAAGGAGAAGGGCTTCTTTTCGACTCTGACAGCGTCACCCTTAAGCCTCAGTTTAAGCTGAACGCGTCGACGTCTTTTATGGAGTTGTATGTCGATGTCGACCCACTAGCGCTTAGCCAAGTGAGCGAGTTATTCCCCAGTGCGGTAATGGGCAGGAATACAGATAATTATTTAACGCGCGCTTTTTATGGAAGCGGCGAAATAGAGCGAGCTCGTGTTTTGTGGCACGGCAAACCAAGTCAATTTCCGTTTGATGACAACACAGGCATTTTTCAAGCTTACGTAGACATTAAACAGGGGGATTTTCTATTTGCTCCCGACTGGCCTGCGCTTAATCAGCTAGATCTCTCGCTGTATTTTGTAAATAACGCGCTGGTTATGGAAAGCCCCACTGCTACTTTAGGCGGCATGGAAATAAGCAATATGTCGGCTGCCATACCAAATTTTAAGCCAGATTCTCGATTGCTAATATATGCAACGGGCGTAGGCACGGGTGAAGCTCTTACCCAGTTGATGATGGACTCTTCGATAAAAAATTCACTGGGTGATATTCTTCAAAATGAAGTGCAGGTTAGCGGCCCGCTTTCTGCGGACATAAAGCTTGATATCCCGCTTAAAGGGAAAGAAGTGGTAGCGTCTGGCACAGCACATTTGAACGAAAATCCAATTTATATTTCTCGCACTCGCATGCAATTTGATGATGCGGTTGGCGATATCAAGTTTGTGAATGGCAATATTGATGCGACTTCTTTGCAAGCGCAGTTTTTACAGCAGCCTATTACACTGTCGTTTAGAGGCAGACAGAACGGAGATTATTCGTTAGATGTAGCACTAGGTGGCAAGTGGCATGTGCATCCGCTGGCCAACTACGTAAACACCGACTTAATTCAATATATTGATGGTGAGACGACGTGGCGTACCGATGTGTCAATGACACTGTCTAAAGACAATTTTGCTTACAGGGCAAAACTGACCGCCGACTTAACGGCAACACAAAGCGTGTTGCCAGCACCATTTGACACACCAGCGGGGACAAGTTTGCCGCTTCGCATTAGCAGTGAAGGCGACGCTAAGGCGTCTTCGGTATTTGCAACATTGGGCGATGATATTCGCTTTTCCGGCGTGTTACCTCACGAGGAAATGCAATTTTCGCGGGCACATTTAGCACTTGGTGAGAGCGACTTAACTAATATAGGAACTGGTTTTAGTATTGCAGCAAACCTGCCTTATGCTGACGTGCAGGAATGGTTTAGTACGGTTGATATGCTAGTGACAGGGAAAGCGCTTGATAAGCAATCATCTAATAATTTTGCCATCAGTAGTGACAAGAGCGATGCCCAGCAAAATAAAAGTATTTTTAGCACGCCTTCGCGTATTTTCGCCCGCGCTGATACTTTAAGCTTTGCAGGACACACCATTGAAAATGTTGAGATGAGTGCTGCAGAGCGCGATAAAGATTGGATTTTAGATGTTGCATCGGCGCAAGCCCGAGCCACTATTCGGGTGAACAGTGATTTAGACGCGCAGGGCATAGAGATTAATGCCGATTACTTGTCGTTAGATAAACCAGATGACAATGCTATTAGTGTGCAAGATGTCGCTGGGTTAACAAACACAGATACATCGCCCTATCAGATAGACCCTAGAACATTGCCGCCAATTAACTTCTATTGTCAAACATGCAGTGTGCACGGTATCGATTTTGGTGAGGTAACGCTGGATGTTGACAAGGTAAAATCTGGACTGAAGATAAGGCAATTACTCGTGCGCTCGCCTGAGACGAGTATTACCGCTAACGGCTACTGGTCATTGGTAAACGGAAACAGCGAGAGCGCCATCGAAGGTAACTTAACGTCGCCTGATGTGGGGCAAATGTTGAAAGAGTTCGGCGTTGAGTCGGGCATTAAAGACTCTAGTGCCGATGTAAATTTTGACATTAATTGGCAAGATTCTCCGTTTAACTTCGGCTTAGCAAAGCTAAATGGTGACGTAACGTGGTCACTATCAGACGGTTACTTAACTGAACTTAGTGACCAAGGTTCACGTATTTTTACCTTGTTTAGCTTAAACTCATTAGTAAGAAAGCTAAGCCTAGATTTTAGAGACGTTTTCGCAAAAGGGTTCTTCTACGATGATATGGGCGGAACGCTAAAAGTAGTAAATGGTAAGGCCTACACCGATGATACCGAAATTGATGGCGGCGCCGGTGAAATTGAAATTGTAGGGTACACAGACTTAGGAACGGGCGAGTTGAATTACAATGTGTCGTTTGCACCCAATGTAACGGGAAACCTGCCGGTATTAGTGTACTTCCTCGCAACACCGCCAACAGCACTTGCCGCGTTAGCTATTGACCAAGTACTGACATCGGCAAAAGTAATATCTAACGTTAACTACCGCGTTACCGGCACAATACGAGAGCCAAAGTTTGATGAGGTAGAGCGCAATGCCAAAGATATAAGCTTGCCAGCGCAAAACGCGCCTGTACCGTCAAACTCACAAGACAGACCGTTAACTGAAGACGATGTGCAAATGATGAAGATGGAGATAATAGATGGTTAATCTTATTGCCCTGCAAATGACATCTACGCCACGTGTTCAAGAGAATCTCGGTACTGTGTCTGCACTGATGGCCAGTAATAACATTCAAAAGAACAGCTTAGTTGTACTACCAGAGTGTTTCGCTTGCTTTGGTGGTAAAGATAAAGGGCAGCTGGCGATAGCGGAAACGAAAGGCAGTGGCCTTATTCAGTCGCATTTAGCACGCTTAGCCAAACAATATCAGTGTTACATCGTGTCGGGCACATTCCCCGTTGCTACCAGTAACCCAGATAAGTTTTCTGCGGCATGTATGCTATTTGGCCCCAATAGCGATGTACTGGCTGACTATCGTAAAATTCATATGTTCGACGTGTCTGTAAACGACAATACGGGTAGCTATAAAGAGTCGGCAACAACGTTGGCCGGTAATGAAGTTGTTGCCGTAGAAACGCCAATTGGCAACATTGGGTTAGCCGTATGCTATGATGTACGCTTTCCAGGGCTATTTACTGCAATGGGCGACATCGACATTTTGGTGTTACCAGCAGCGTTTACACAGCGTACTGGTGAAGCGCATTGGCATGCATTGTTACAGGCACGAGCAATCGAAAAGCAGTGCTTTGTGGTAGCAGCAAATCAGGTAGGTGTTCACGAGAACGGTCGTGAAACTTACGGACATAGTTTGGTATTGTCGCCTTGGGGCGAAACGCTTGCCCAACAAGCACATGAATTAGGGGCAGTGCAAACGTGTGTTACCATTGCAGAAAGAGAAACCATTAAACAGAATATGCCGGTTGCCGAACATAACCGATTCAGGAGTCATTTTGTCTAAATCTGTTGAGCGTCATTTATTATCCGACTCAGGACTAGATATTAGCAAGCTAGAGAAGGCGCTTGCCACTATCCACCGCCACGACACGGACTATGCCGATTTGTATTTTCAATCAAGCCAGCATGAAAGCTGGGTACTTGAAGACGGTATCATCAAAGAAGGCAGCTACAATATTGAACGCGGCGTAGGTGTTCGTGCAATAAGCGGTGAAAAAACAGGGTTTGCTTACTCAGACGAAATTAGTGAAGACGCACTGACTAAAGCGTGTAAAGCAGCCAGAGGTATTGCGCCAAGTGGTGGCACACAGCAAGTGTCGGCACTAGGGCAAAAGCCTGCTGAGGCGCGTTACAGCGAAAATAATCCTATTCTTGCTATGCAAGACGCTGAAAAAATTTCACTGCTTAAAGCTGTAGATGCTTATATTCGTCAGCAAGAGCCTTCGGCCAATCAGGTTGTGGTAAGCCTCAGTGGTGTGTATGAAGAAATTCTAGTGGCTGGCAGCGATGGCACGCTAGCAACCGACATTCGCCCATTAGTACGTTTGAATTGCTCTGTATTACTAGAGCAGGGCGATAGACGTGAGCGTGGTTCAGCAGGTGCTGGTGGTCGTTATGCTTATTCATTCTTCCAAAATGATGAAGACGGTAAACCCTACTACGAGGCCCTAGCAGATGATGCGCTGCACATGGCACGCGTTAACATGCAGGCGGTTGCTTCTCCAGCAGGTGCTATGCCTGTAGTGTTAGGTAACGGCTGGCCAGGCGTATTACTGCACGAAGCGGTAGGCCACGGCCTTGAAGGCGATTTTAACCGAAAAGGTGCTTCAACGTTTAGTGGTCGCATTGGTCAGCGTGTGGCGGCAAAAGGCGTAACCGTGGTAGATGATGGCACGCTAAGCGACCGTCGCGGCTCGTTGTCAGTTGACGACGAAGGTACGCCAACGGCTCACAATGTGCTTATTGAAGACGGTATTCTAAAAGGCTACATGCAAGATAAACACAACGCCAAACTGATGGGTGTTGCGCCAACGGGTAACGGTCGTCGCGAGTCTTATGCGCATTTGCCAATGCCGCGAATGACAAATACCTACATGCTGGAAGGGCAGCACGACCCACAAGAAATTATCGCGTCTATCGACAAAGGTATTTACGCCCCTAATTTCGCGGGCGGTCAGGTAGATATTACGTCAGGTAAATTCGTATTCTCTAGCGCCGAAGCGTACCTAATCGAGAACGGTAAAATTACCGCGCCTGTAAAAGGAGCAACCCTTATTGGTAATGGCCCTGAAGTGATGCAGAAAATCTCTATGATTGGCAACGACACCGCTTTAGATAAAGGCGTTGGCGTGTGTGGAAAAGATGGTCAAAGCGTACCGGTAGGTGTTGGACAGCCAACCCTTAAAATTGACGAGTTAACAGTGGGCGGTACGGCCTAGCCCAGCAAAACTCGGTATAGTTCGGCTTAGACTGCTGATAAATAAAAACGGTTGGTGCAAATGCCCAACCTTTTTTTGTTATAAATCTGCTAAATGGCTAGCCCTTAAAGCCTTTACCCTCAAGCCACTGCATAGCGTCTTGTTCGTCAGTAAATACACCAAGTTCTAAACCTGCTTTGTCGTATATTCTCTGAAACTGAGACTTCACTAATGGCTGCACTGTGGTTTCTCCAATGACCAGAGCACCAAGTGCCATCCCGTGTTTAGCGCGCCACTCGATAGAGTGTTGAAGTTCTTTTTCACCCGCTTTAGTTAGAAGGGCCGAGCCATGAAGAAAGCCTAAGAACGCCCAGTGGTTACCCGCAAAGCTATTAACCACTTCCATCATATCTCGCGCGTAACGCTCAATGGCTGCACCATCGGCTATACCTTCAGCCGATACACCAACTACATTGCCTAAAACAGCAATTTGGTACTGGCCATACTTACTTTTCAACGTTGCATTAGGGTTAGAAAAAATTTTCATACTACCCCTCTTTTATTGGGTGAGCCTTCGACCCTTTCCTAGGCGCTCAGATCACGTTATAGATTATTTTTATTCTTCGTGAATAACGTCTTTCAAATATTGGAAAAGCTCTCTAAAAGCTTTAGGTGGCGCATTTTTTTCGCGCTCTTTTTTAATTTGGCGATGAAATTGGCGTAGCTTCTGGCGGTCAAGCTCAGGGTGCTCTTCAATAAGTTTTTGTATAGCAGGGTCGCCTTGCTCTATAACCGCTTCACGGGCTTTCTCTAACGCATGAAACGCAGCATTAGCTGCTTGATGTTGGTGCGTAATTTTAGCAAGCGCTTCTTCGATAGGCGCTACATCGCGCTGGCGTAGAACCTTACCAATAAACTGTAATTGACGACGATAGCCGTCCTTTTTCTTATTAACCTTTCGCGCTATTGCTACAGCATCGGCTAGCTCTTCATCCATAGGAATGCTAGCAATGTGAGCGTCTGTCAGGTTAACCAAGGTTTCACCTAATTTATGAAGCTCTTTAGCTTGGCGTTTAAGCTCAGTCTTACTGACTAACTCTTCCTCTTCGAACTCATCTGCTTGCGCATCTTCGAAGTAAGGATCTTCAGGAGAATTATGTTTCTGATCACTCATTTCAAACTCATTAGTGTTACACTTTAGCTAAATTGTAACTATCACAGTCGAATTAAGACAGCGAAACTTACTATGCAAATTGAGCAGCAGTTAGCCGACATTCAAAATGTCGTAGATGATGTACTGAAATTAGCCCTGTCAAAAGGTGCAACACAAGCCGAAGCTAGCATGTCAAAAGTGCAGGGCATTGCCGTTTCTTCACGTATGCAAGAAGTTGAAAACGTTGAGTTTACCAACGACGGTGGCCTAGGAATTAGCGTTTACGTAGGCAAGCGCAAGGGCAGTGCGTCTACTGCCGATTTAAGCAAAGAGGCGCTTACGCTGGCCGTTGAAAAAGCCGTAGATATTGCGCGCTATACCAGTGAAGATCCTTGCACAGGTTTGGCAGATGCAGAGCTTATTGCCACCGAATTTCCCGATTTAGACCTTTATCACCCACAAGAGCTGGATACCGAGAAAGCCATTAAAACGGCCATTGAAGCAGAAACCGCTGCAATGAATTACGACAAACGCATCACTAACTCAGACGGTGCGTCGTACAATGCAAACTTAGGTATGCGCGTTTACGGCAATACGCATGGTATTAACGCTGGCTATCCAAGCAGCCGCTACTCGCTTAGCTGCATGGTAATAGGTGCAGAAGGCGAGGACATGCAGCGCGACTACGCTTACACAGTAAACCGCCAAGCGCCGCTATTAAAGTCTGCTGCTGCAGTAGGTGAAGAAGCAGCAAAAGCAACCGTTGAGCGTTTAGGTGCTAGAAAAATTAATACCGCAAACGTTCCTGTTATCCTGCATCGTGATGTAGCGTCTAGTTTGTTCGGGCATTACGTTGGTGCGATTAGTGGTGGCAGCTTGTATCGTCGCTCCAGCTTTTTACTCGATAGCTTAGGGAAGCAAATTTTTCCTGAATGGTTAAACATTGAAGAGCGCCCGTTTATTAAAAGTGGTTTAGCAAGCTCAAGTTTCGACAATGAAGGTGTAGCCTGCTCAGATATGACCATCGTGGAAGATGGACGCTTAGCTACCTATCTATATACAACCTACTCATCACGTAAGCTAAACACGAAATCTAATGGCCATGCAGGTGGTATTCACAATTGGCTGGTAGGCGACACAGGCCACAGCGACGCTGAACTAATGAAAGAAATGGGTACAGGCTTATTAGTTACCGAGCTAATGGGGCAGGGCGTTAACGGCGTTACCGGAGACTACTCTCGCGGCGCCGCTGGTTTCTGGGTTGAAAATGGCATTATTCAGTACCCGGTTCATGAAGTGACAATTGCTGGAAACCTACGCGATATGTTCAGTTCTATTGTGGCTATCGGCGCCGAAAAAGACGTGCGTGGCAGCGTTCAGACGGGTTCTGTACTTATCAATCAAATGAAAATTGCAGGCAGTTAATAACTGTCTATTTTCTTTCGTACTTTTAGGCTATTGCTAAACTGGCCTAGCGAGCGCTGTTTATTCGGTACTCGCTAGGCGATACACCTATCGACTTTTTAAAGCGTTTCGAAAACGTAAAAACGCTTGTATAACCTACATAATTCGCAATATACGAAATAGGCCACTGGGTGCTAGACAACAGGTTTTTAGCACGCTGCATACGCAAGTGAATAACGTGCTGCATTGGGCTTCTGCCAAAAGTACTTAAACAAAGCCTATGTAAATGCGCAGCTGAATAGTGTGCGCGCTCACTTAAATTTTGCATATTCCAGTTAAATTGAAGCTGTTTGTCTACATTAGAAAATAAGGCGTGTAGCCGTGACTCATGCCGCGTTTTGGCATGGGGTGTGTTGGCGTCATTGGTAATTTGCGTTTTTACCACCTGTTCAAGATAGTGCATTACAATGTGCATGGCGTGTTGTCGGTTTTCAGCTCGGCTTTCTAAATACAAAAGCTCCATAGCGTGGTGTAAACCCTCAAGCGTTAAGTGCTCTATCACTAGTGCTTTTGCTTTTGGTAGTGCCTGCCACCTTTCAGTATTAGCCAAGTTTAACCAAATAATATCCCACTGTTCGCAGGCAATGCTTACTTCAAAACTCTGCTGTGCAGGCAATAATATAAGTTGCCCTTGAGTAAGGCTGAATTCTGCTGAGGGCGTTCGAAAATGTCCGGTGCCTTTTAAGGAATAAAACAGCGTATGGTTTGGCGGCGTTACGCGCCCTACAACATAGTCGCCTGATAAATTTGAGCAACCGGCAAGCTCAATGTCGTAAATGTTAATTTCTGGCGCATTTGTGCTATCAATAAAGCGTTCAAAGCACTGCGGGCCTATGTTTACAATGTCTTGAAAATTGGGCTTCATTATAAAAAGAGATTTTTGGATAAAGTTTTGAAAGTTTAGAGCATAAAGTAATAGGACTATTTTGGCTATATTTCACCTAAGCAAATTAAAACAAACAGGCGCAACTCACATTGCTGTGTTGTAGGCATCTGTTGATGTGAAAAGCGAAGGATAAACTATGAAAACCGTGGCAAGCGTTGTTGCTCAAAATGATTGGCAAAACCCAGTGGTGTATCAGCGTAATAGAGTTAATGCGCATAGCCCGCTTCACGGGTTTACTTCGCTTCACGATGCAATTCACAATACGAAGGCACAAAAGACCTGTTTAAATGGCTTATGGGATTTCAGGTTATACGATGCACCAGAGCAAGTGCCTGAAAACTTTACTGCTGAAACACTCGAGAGTGAAGAGGCAACACACTGGACTAGCATTCCTGTGCCGTCGAACTGGCAGTTAAACGGTTTCGATAAACCCATTTACTGCAACGTAAAGTACCCATTTGCAGTAAACCCGCCCATAGTGCCAGCACAAAACCCCACCGGCTGCTACAGAAAAACATTTACCGTTAGTAAAACACAGCTTGCGAAGCAAAATCATATTGTGTTTGAAGGCGTGAACAGCGCCTTTCACCTGTGGTGCAACGGCGAATATGTAGGTTATTCGCAAGACAGCCGGCTACCAGCCGAATTCGATTTGTCGCCTTTATTACATGAAGGGGAAAATAGACTAGCAGTGATGGTTATACGCTGGTCTGATGGAAGTTATCTTGAAGATCAGGATATGTGGTGGCTAAGCGGTATTTTTCGTGATGTTAATTTGGTTTCAAAACCTGTACACCACATTCAAGACGTGTTTGTAACACCTTCTCTTGATGCCTGCTACAGAGATGGTGAAATAAGTGTGCGAACGGCTATTCAAGCCCCTTCTAGCTATAACGTTGCCGTGCAACTATTCGATGGCGACAACGCAGTAACAGAGCAGGACATCGCGAGTACCAACAATAAGCGCATAGACGAAAAAGGCGGTTGGGATGACGTGATATTTCAAAAGCTGGCAGTGAAAGAGCCCAAACACTGGACCGCAGAAACACCTTACTTGTATCGCATTGTGGTATCGCTACTAGATGAAAACAAAAACGTGGTTGACGTTGAAGCCTACAACGTGGGCTTTAGAACCGTTGAAATGAAAGACGGGCAGTTATTGGTAAATGGTAAGGCAGTACTTATTCGTGGTGTAAATCGTCACGAGCACCATCAAACCAAAGGCCACGCCATAAATGAAGATGATATGCTGGAAGACATAAAGTTGTTAAAGCAAAACAACTTTAATGCAGTAAGAACAGCACATTATCCGAATCATCCAAAATGGTATGAGCTGTGTGATGAATACGGTTTGTACGTAGTCGATGAGGCGAACATCGAGACCCACGGCATGTTTCCAATGGGGCGTCTTTCGCGAGACCCTTTGTGGGCGGGAGCTTACATGGCGCGCTTTACGCAAATGGTAGAGCGAGACAAAAATCATCCTTGTATTATTATTTGGTCTTTGGGCAACGAGTGTGGTCACGGGCCAACACATAATGCCATGTACGGTTGGGCCAAGGCGTTTGACCCCTCACGGCCTGTACAGTACGAAGGAGGCGGCGCAGACACCACCGCAACTGACATTATTGCACCCATGTATGCTCGTGTAGACACCGATATTGAAGATGACGCAGTGCCAAAGTGGGCCATTAAAAAGTGGCTGTCTATGCCTGGCGAAAATCGCCCTGTTATTTTGTGCGAATACGCTCATGCTATGGGTAACAGTCTTGGCAGCTTTTATAAATACTGGGAAGCATTTAAAGCCTATCCTCGTCTTCAAGGTGGGTTTATTTGGGATTGGGTAGACCAAGGGTTAACTAAGCATACCGACAGCGGTGAGGCCTATTGGGCATATGGTGGTGACTTTGGCGATACCGAAAACGACAGACAGTTTTGTATAAATGGCCTGTTGTTTCCCGACAGAACACCACATCCACATTTATTTGAAGCAAAATACTGCCAGCAGCACTTAAGCTTCGCATTGCAGGCAAAAAACAACGTGTTGCTTTTAACAGTAACCAGCGACTATTTGTTCAGACCTACCGACAACGAACGTTTGAAATGGCAGGTGTTGGAAGATGGCGATGCTGTAGAGAGTGGAGAAGCAGTATTAGATGTACCGCCGCAAGGAAGTCAGCAGCTATCTATAGCCCCATCATTTATCTGTAAGCCTGGCTGTATCTATCACTTAAATATTGATGTAGAACTTGTAAAAGACACATCGTGGGCAAAGGCAGGACATGTTTCGGATACTGCACAACTGCCATTAATAAACACAGCAGGCATTGGAGGGTTTACTAGCATTGCTGTTGCACAAGCCCGTAATGATAGCATTGAATTGACCACCGACGCTGTAATGCTGCACATCAGAGCAGCAGACAATACCTTTAGCTTCAATAGCGAAACGGGATTACTAACGTCTTGGGTACATGCTGATAGCGATGTGTTGACTGCGCCTCTAGAAGACAGTTTCTTTAGAGCACCGCTAGACAACGACATAGGGGTAAGCGAAGTAGATAACCCTGATCCGAACGCATGGGAATCAAGATGGCGCCGTGCAGGGGTAGGGCAATGGCAGCGAACTTGCACAAGTATTGATGTTCAGCAAGGCACGCACGATGTGCGTATAACAGCGTTATTTGATTATGAACATGCCAATAAGCGTGTTGCTGCAACTAAGTGGTGCTATGTAGTTAATACACTGGGGCAATTGAGCCTAAGCGTATCGGTGTTGCTTGATGATAGCCTGCCGCCAATGCCACGAATTGGATTGCAAACCGCGGTGCCTTCAGCGAGAGAAGACGCACTTGGTGAAATGAGTGTAAGTTGGAAAGGGCTAGGGCCACATGAGAATTATCCTGACAGACTTGCTGCCACTCGCTTCGGTCACTACGCATTACCGTTACGCGATATGCAAACGCGCTATATTTTCCCAACCGATAACGGGTTGCGCTGTAATAATCAGTGGCTGAATGTGGGGAATTTAACAGTTTCTGGCACGTTTCACTTCAGCGTAAGTGAATATGGGCAAGCCCAATTAGATAGTGCAAAGCATACTAGCGATTTAACTGCGCAAGACTGCGTATTTGTGTATATCGACCATGCTCATATGGGAGTGGGCGGTGATGACTCTTGGAGCCCAAGTACGCACAAAGCGTTTTTACTTGAACAGAAGGAATACAGCTACAATGTTGTGTTTAACGCACCCTAAAGTGTAAAGAAGAACGCGTGAAAAAGAACGCATAAAAAAGCCGCCGTTACTTCATAGTAACAGCGGCTTTCTTTTATTAAGTTTGTTGCTTCAACCTAGAAGTTGATTCAACCGTTAGAGCTAACTCTAGTGTTAGCCGTCAACCTGACCACAGAAGCGGTAGCCTTCGCCGTGGATAGTTACAATCAATTCTTCATCTGTCGGATCTGATTCGAAGTGCTTACGAATACGACGAATAGTAACGTCAACAGTACGGTCATTAGGACGAAGTTCACGGCCTGTCATTTCCATAATAAGCTGCTCGCGGGTAAGAATTTTACCTGGGTTGCTAAGGAATAGGTGTAATGCACGGAACTCACTGCGCGGTAGACGGAACTCTTTACCGTTAGGTGAAATTAAAGAGCGACTGTCGCCGTCTAGCGTCCAACCGTTAAAGCTTACACGGCTTGGTAAATCATCATCTTCTGAAGAGTTAGTAGTACGAGAGAGTAAGTTGCGAGCGCGGATCGTAAGTTCACGTGGGTTAAACGGCTTCGTTAAATAGTCGTCGGCACCAATTTCAAGACCTAGAATACGGTCTACGTCGTTGTCACGGCCTGTTAGGAAGATTAGACCTACGTTTTTGCGATCGCGAACTTCGCGCGCTAATATAAGTCCGTTCTTACCAGGTAGGTTAATATCCATGATCACCAAGTTAATTGCGTGATTCTCGAAGAAGTCATGCATTTGATCACCGTTTTCGGCTTCAAATACATTGTACCCTTCCGCCTCAAATAAACTTTTAAGCGTGGTACGTGTTACCACTTCATCTTCAACAATTAACACATTTGGCGTCTGCATGGTGTTCTACACTCTTTCTAAAATACGATTTAAGCAACTAACTGGTTAAATTCTAATATTCATGTACTTGATTGCAAGTAACTTGTGAATATTCTTACTGTTAAGGTATTGGGGTTAGCCAACAAAATTCAAGAAAAGTTCATACTATATACAACTAATTAGACGTTTTAGCATTGGCTACAGGGAAAAGAATACTAAATTCTACGCCTTTACCTTCCTCACTGGTAATCGAGATAGAACCATTGAGTGCTTGTGTCACTAAGTTATACACTAGATGCATTCCCAAACCTGAACCGCCTTGGCCGCGCTTTGTCGTCACAAATGGGTCAAAGATACGTTTGCGGATCTCTGGGGAAATGCCTTTTCCGTTGTCGGTATAAACGAGCTTCAGTTTATTACTACTCACCAACTCAGCACTAATTCCTATAGTGCCTTCTTCGATGTTTTCAAAACCGTGAATAACCGAATTCATAATAAGGTTAATCAGAATTTGATTTATCGGGCCAGCCTTCGTTTCAACGCTTAAGGTAGGGTCGCATACTACGTTGATGTTGTGTTTTAGTTTTTTAAGTCGAGGCTGCAATGACAATAGTATCTCATTAACTAGCTGTTCAACGCAAAAACTTCGGCTAGATTCTGATGTTTGATCTACGGCAACCTGCTTAAAGCTTGAAATAAGCTCGGCCGCGCGGTTCAAGTTACGATAAATAATATTCAGGTTTTCGTTACTTTCATCCAAAAATCGCTTCATTGCACTGGCTTTCAGCGTTTTGTTTTCGAAGTCTTTTTGAATGATAGCTAAACGGTCAAGCATCATAGTTGATGCCGTAACACCAAGCCCTATTGGCGTATTTACCTCATGGGCAACACCAGCAACCATGTCGCCAAGCGAGGCCATTTTCTCATTCTGCACAATTTGTCTTTGAAACTGATGCAGCTTTTCCAAGGTTTGGATAAGCTCTTGGTTTGCATCTTTTAGCGCGGTGGTGCGGTGATTTACCATATCTTCCAAGCTGGCGTTTAACTTTCTGTGCTGCTCTTCTGCTTGTCGCTGCTTTTGCATATATTCCTGCATACGAAACAGCATGATATTTACCGAGTCGGCCAATATATCCAATTCGTGAATGGCTGAGCCTTCTGCACGTGCAGAGTAATCTCGTTGTCTTGATGTGCGCTGCAGAAAACCTGCAATTTCTTCAACCGGACCAGTTACCACACGCTGCATTTTTACTGCCGTGTAAAAACTAATACCAAGCAACGCGAAGGCTACAATAATATTAATGAGTATCGACTGACCCACTAAGTCGTTAAAGTTCTCAGACGATACTCGAATATACACCCAACCTAGCTGTATATTGGTTTCTTCATCAAATATTTTTGTGCTTAGCTCTAAGTAATTACCAGTGTCGGCTAATCTAGGTGAAAGGTATAACGCTTTTAGCTGGTTTTCTTTTCCACCTAACAGCAGCTGACCTTCACTATTAAACGATGCGAAAATTTCAGGTTCGTCTGCGTTGCTTTGCGATTTATAAACATGGGCATTTAACACGTGATCAGCTGCGCCTAAGTTAGCCAGTGCTTTTTCAATGCCTTCAGGGGTGTCATCATAAAGATAATTTGCTGCGCTATTGGCAACTAATTTAATAAGAACAATAGCGTTAGATTCTAATTCGTGGCGGTAGGTTTTTATCTGCGTATAAATAGACAGGCCTGATAGAACAGCAAGCGAGAAAGCAGTAATAGACATTACTACCCATAAAAAGAGACTGCGAATTGAAAACTTAACTGCTTTATCCGTCATTTATGTTTTTATTCTTGGTCCATCGCGCGTTCCAATAATTCAATATTGGCGCATATTTGCGCAAAAAGAAAGACGTGCGTTAACAAACATTAACTTTAGTGAAAATGTAACGCTAACGCTTTGTGATTAGTGCACTATTTTGTCGTAAAGCTGTTGGTATTGCTTGGCCGATGCTTCCCATGTGAAGCGCTTGTTCATGCCGCGAATCTGCATTTCTCTGAATTTAGCGGTGTTTTCATAATAAGACAGTAGCGCACGTCGTATACAAGCCAATAGCGCCTCTGCCGTGGGCTCGTCGAACACAAATCCGGTACCTTTGTCACAGTGTGAATGATCAATTACGGTATCCTTTAGGCCGCCCACCGAGCGAACAATAGGTACTGTGCCATAAGCCAAACTATACATTTGATTTAGGCCGCAAGGTTCAAACTGTGAAGGCATAAGGAAGAAGTCTGCGCCGGCTTCTACTAAATGGGCGTGCTCGGAACTAAAGCCATTGATAAAGGCAAATTGGTTAGGGTGTTGTTGAGCAAACTCGCCTAAATCCATACAAACTTTTGGGTCGCCAGTACCCACAATAACCATCTGCAAATTGTGTTTCACCAGTTCATCTAAAATTGGCAGGATGTAGCCAAAGCCTTTTTGCTCGGTCAGTCTGCATACCATGCCAATTAGCGGTACGGAAAGTTTGACTGGCAACCCTGATTTAGTTTGCAAGGCTTCTTTGCACGATTGCTTTGCATGTAAATTCGACGCGCTGTAGTTGCGCGGTAAATAAGGGTCGGTCTCTGGATTCCATTGCGTGTAATCGCACCCGTTCAATATGCCGCTTAAATCGCTGCTTCTACTTACTAATCGCTCATGAAGGCCATGGCTTCCTAGGTCGGTAAGGAGTTCTCTAGCATAATTAGGGCTTACCGTTGTTACCTTCGTGGCATACTCAATGCCGCTTTGAAGCATATTGATGTAGCCGCCATGTACCTGCGCCAAAATACTAGGGTGGTGGCGAAGGAAAGGAATATCTTCAAGTTTGTGCACGCCTTGAAAAGCCGCATTGTGAATAGTGAAAACGGTTTTGCAGTAATCGAAAAAGCCGCTTCTATCGTGAGTAAGCAAGAAAGGTAGCATTGCAGTGTGCCAGTCGTGGCAGTGAATTACATCAGGCTTTTTGTCTATGGCTTTTAACGTTTGCAGTACCGCGCCACTGAAGAAACTGAAGCGTTCGCCATTATCTTCGTACACGTCGTAGGCATTCGAGTACAAGCCGTCGCGCATAAAATGGTCAGGTGAGTCAACGAAGTAAACCGCTAAATTGTTCCACTGCATGTAGCGAATGTCGAATTGATATACCTGCCCTTCAGTAAACAGCGTTTGCTGCTCTGTAATGGATGGCAGGTTGTATTGCTCTGCTAGCACTTTGTAGTAGGGCATAACGATAGTTACGCTTTCACCAAGCGCGTGAAGTGCATATGGCAGAGCTTTACCCACATCGGCAAGTCCACCGGTTTTAACCAGTTCTTCTACTTCTGAAATCGCAAATACAATATTCACAGGACATCTCCTTTGCATACAAAGAACAGGCACGTTTACATTCGTTATAAAAAAATAAAAACGTTGGGTGGGCAAGCGGCATGGCTAGTTTCGATCTATAGCTTTCCTGAATAGCTCGCAGCAGTGCACGGTTGAGCTTTTACGTTAGCACAAGCTCAACCACTTTTTAATTAGCAGAATGTTTAATATTTAACTCGTAGCTTGATATACCGAGAACTGTGACGTTTGTGCAGTGGTGTAAACCGTTTGAAAATGCTCTGCCAGCAGCCCTGGGTAGGGTAAAAATCGGTTTGCTACCATTTGCATTGAGCCTTGGCTGGTTAATAGCCTTCTTGCATCTGAAATAAAGCGCTTAGTAATGGTGTAGTCGGTTTTTATACCCGTATGAAACGGTGGATTAGTAAGTATGTGCTGAACTTTCTTGGTGAATCCATGAAGGCCATCTGCCGCATAAAGAGTAGCGGTTAAATTGTTTTTAGCTAACGTTAGCGCACTGCAGTAAACCGCTAACGCACTTACATCGGTAAGGTGTAGTTTTAAATGCGGGTACTTCAACATAACGTAACTGGCAATTACACCTGCACCGCAGGCAAAATCAAGCACATCGCCACTCAATGTTGTCGACAGTTTTTCTAGTAAAAGCTCTGTGCCTGTATCAAGTTCTTTATAACTAAATACGCCCGGCATCGACGCTACATCCCACGTGCAACCATCAACACTATAGCTATTAAAATCTACCCAATCTGCAGGGTCGAAAGCTAAGTGATCGCTTTCAACTAAAACGGTGACAAGACTACAGTGACGTGCGGAGTCTACCTTTTGCGTAGGGCCATATTGCTGCATAAGCTTGGCCGCACTTTTAATACCGCCTTTATTCTCGCCCACTACGTGAATTCGACCACCTTCTCCTACCATGCCCGCAGCCATTCGCAGCAGCATTTGGAAATGCGTTTTCGCTTTAGGCAAAAATACCATTACATCAGTATGAGATTTCGAAAGCGTTACAAACGGTGCAAAAATGTGAGTGTGATTACTGACCTTTTGGGTTACCTCAAAGCCTGTATTGGTAATATCCCTGCTGTCGAACGACACCGTAGGAATAACGCGTGCACATTCGGCAAATACATCAAAGTACTGATGTAGCACGGTAATGTGTTTCGACTTAATACCGTCAAAAAAGTACGCGTCAGACGGATTAATAAAAGCCCAACTTCCAGTGTTGAATAACGAAATGTTGCGCTCTAGCAACTGGCTTTGAGGTGTAAGGATCATTATTTGGTGCGCTCGTAAATCAGGTCCCACACGCCGTGACCAAGTTTCTGGCCACGGGTTTCAAATTTAGTAATAGGGCGATAATCAGGGCGAGGCACGTAATCACCTTCTTTGGATGTATTGGTGTAGCCTTCTGCCGCGTTCATCACTTCTGCCATGTGCTCAGCGTACTGTTCCCAGTCTGTTGCCATGTGGAAACAACCGCCAATAGCAAGCTTAGTTCTTACCAGTTCGGCAAATTCAGCTTGAACGATACGGCGTTTGTGATGACGCTTTTTGTGCCAAGGATCAGGGAAGAAAAGCTGCAAGCGCGCTAAGCTACCATCGGGGATCATATTTTTAAGCACTTCTACCGCGTCGTGTTCCATTACCCGTAGGTTTTCAATGCCCTGCTCACCTGCATCAGATAAACATGCACCTACACCAGGGCGGTGTACTTCAATGCCCACAAAGTTTTTGTCGGGTGCAGCGCCGGCCATTTCAACGAGAGACTTACCCATGCCAAAACCGATTTCAACAATTACAGGCGCGGTGCGGCCAAATACGTCACTAAATTCAAGCGGTGCATCAACGTAGTCGATACCCATCGTTGGCCAGTAGTCTGCCAATGCTTTTTCTTGACCTTTAGTGAGTCTTCCTTCGCGTTTAACGTAGCTTTTTACCTTGCTAACGTATACACCAGCGGCTTCTGCTTCCGCCTGACTTTTGAATTGCCTCATTTGCAATGCCTTACTTACCCAAATTTCTGGTGGCGCATTATCCACTTACCTGCGTCTTATGCAACGCCATAATAAGAAAAATGCTGTATTTTTAATCGCTAACTTGCTTATCAATAATAGTGGCTAACTGCGCAGTTTGCTCTAGCGGTATCATATGGCCCGTGTTTTCAAGCTCATGAAGTGTTGCGTGAGGTATTTGCTTAGCACTACGTTGAATGTCATTTAACGGTGCAATGTTATCTTGCTGCGCAGCAATAAAAGTAACGGGAGCATTAATCTTTGCCAGCATAGCTGTCGTATCTTCTCGGGGTGTGGTGGCCTGCGTATGATTGAGTAAGGTATTTTTACCAAGGTCGTTCGCCATTGCTTTCACTACACCAATAACACTTTCATCGTTCATACGTGAAGGGTGCACAAAGCGAGACAGATAAGCATGGTTATCGGTTTTGAATTGACCTTTTCTAAGCATAGTAACAATTTGCTTTCGCTTAGCTATTTCGTCAGCTGACAACCCTAAAGGGCTATAACCAATAAGCGTAATAGAGGCAATTTGTTGTGGCACCATGCTGGCAAATAACGCGGCAATATAGCCACCCATTGAGTAGCCAACCAGATGTACCTTTTCATTGGGAAGTACTCTGTCTTTACTTAGCGCTAGCATGTCGTCTTTCGTTGCCGCCCACTGAAGTGGCACATAACGACGTTGTGCAATAGATAGCGACTTCCAAAGTGGAAGAAATATACGTTCGTCGCAAAGTGTTCCGGGAAAAAACAATACAGGGTGCTGTGCGGCCACACAAATTCCTTAACTAAAACTATTCAGTGTACATGCTACCATAGCAAGACTGTTTATGAATGAACGACAAGAAAACAAAGCGACCATTAAAATAGCCGTTGGCATCGCCATATAAAGAGACATATGAGTTCAAAAGTAGCAAACCAAAAAGCCGATATCCAAAAAACAAACATCGAAGAAGCGAATTATCAAGAGAGAGGCAAGCCGCCAAGTTTTTCAGACCGCGTAATTGCATGGTTTGATAAACATGGCAGAAAACACCTGCCGTGGCAGCAAGATGTTACGCCTTATAAAGTGTGGATATCTGAAATCATGCTTCAACAAACGCAGGTTACTACGGTAATTCCGTATTTCGAGCGTTTTATGCAGTCGTTTCCAACGGTATTTGATTTGGCAAATGCCTCGCAAGATGATGTATTGCATCATTGGACTGGCCTTGGTTATTACGCGCGGGCGCGCAATCTTCACAAGGCATCAAAAATGCTGGTGGACAACTACGACGGCGAGTTTCCAAATAATATTGAAGACGTTATTGCGTTGCCGGGCATTGGCCGTTCAACGGCAGGGGCTATTTTGTCGTTGTCCAGAAATAGGCGCTTTCCCATTTTAGATGGCAACGTAAAGCGTGTTCTTGCTCGCTATTACGCCATAGGTGGCTGGCCAGGGCAGAAAGCAGTTGAAAGTGCATTATGGGAAGTGGCAGAGCAAAATACACCGCAAACACGTTGTGCTAACTACACTCAAGTCATGATGGATTTGGGGGCAATGGTGTGCACACGCAGCAAACCCAAATGTGATGAATGTCCATTGCAGGCAACCTGTCTGGCCTATGCGCAGGGCACGCAAAGTGAATATCCAGGTAAAAAACCAAAGAAGACACTACCAGTAAAGACCACGTTTATGCTGGTGCCGCAGTTTAATCAACAGGTTTACCTGCAGCAGCGTCCGCCCTCTGGTTTATGGGGGGGATTGTACGGTTTCTTAGAAACACCGAGTGTAGAGGACGGACTAGCGCAGCTATTAAAAAATGGCATTACTGTAGACAGTACGATTACGCTAGAAACGTTTAGGCATACGTTTAGTCACTTTCATTTAGATATAACGCCGGTGGTTGCCGTGGTAAACTCTGCCCCACGAAAGCAGGTGGCCGAAATGCCGTCGAAGTGGTTTACGCTAAACGAACCCATTGAAGTAGGGTTAGCCGCACCAACTACAAAAATTATTAAACAGTTAGCACTTTAACTAATTGGTTACTGCCTATCTTAAAGGTTGGCAGCAACGTAAAAGAGGATTACCCATGGCAAGAACAGTATTTTGTCACAAGCTTCAAAAAGACGCCGATGGCTTAGACTTCCAACTTTACCCAGGTGAATTGGGTAAGCGCATTTTTGATAACATTTCTAAAGAAGCATGGGCGGAATGGCAAAAAAAGCAAACCATGCTAATTAACGAGCATAAGCTTAATATGATGGACCCTAACGCGCGTTCGTTTTTAGAAGAAAAAATGTCTGCGTACCTTTTTGATGGTGTAGAGCCTACAATTGAAGGCTATGTTCCGCCGGAAAAATAGGCAAAAATACGGTTTTTGAATAAACAATGTGCAAACAGTCATAAAACCGAAAAAAAAGAGATAAAAACGGTTGACTTGTTAGGGCGAAAACCGTTTAATACGCACCCACAGCAGGACAGGCAGTAAACGCCTGAAGCGCTAACCAGTTTTCGCCTCGATAGCTCAGTTGGTAGAGCAGCGGATTGAAAATCCGCGTGTCCCTGGTTCGATCCCGGGTCGAGGCACCATCATCAAAGCCCTTGCAGAAATGCGAGGGCTTTTTTGATCCCGGTGGTTGAAAAGTCAGGCACACGCTGGCGTATCCCTGCGGCTGCACCGCGCGTTACAATCCCGGTGTTACTAAATTCTTTCTACGTCTAAATTCCTACTCCACAACGCATTCCTGCCTCAAAATGATGGTGTGTAACATTTCAATTAAATTTTTTTGCATATTCTTGCCTACTTTTAAAAATGGGTACTACGCTTACAACATGAAAAGATATTTAGACTTTAGTCCCGCATTGCTTATTTCTAGTGGGCTGTATTTATTATCTGTTAATTGGCTTGCTAGCACACATTAGATAAAGGGCGTTGTTGCAACACAGCGCAGAATTAGTAATCAGTGGGCACGTAAGCAAGGAGCATGTATTTGTCGTCTGATAACCGTTCTCAAGAAAACGAATTAAACGTTATGCTGCGAAAGGCAGTAATAGTGGGTATAACCAGTATTGCCATAGCGTGGTTATTGTTTGTTTTTATTTCTCCCTTTATTGGTCTTGTTGCTGCAAGTGCAGCGGTACTGGGTTTGTTACTTCTGTATAAAACGGCAATACCTGAAAATAACGCAGCTATACCTGAAGTGCGATTTGAAGCGGTACCGCCCAAGCTGTCAGATAACAACGATATTTTAAAGGCCAGTGGAACTTTGGCAGCATCGTTATCTACTTGCGATGACAATTTGACGGCTATTAAGTCAACGCAAGACGATGCAGTAGAAACGTTGGCAACGGCGTTTGGCAGTTTGAAGTCGCTGGTGTCACAGCAAATAGAGTGCATTGAAGATTTATTAAGTGTTGATAAGGAACACACCTTGTCTTATTCAGACAGAATGCGCACGTTTGCGAAAGAAACTGACGGCACACTAACGCAATTCATTAATTCTACCGAGCAAATGTCGTCGTCTACAGAACAGCTGATGTCGCAAGTTGAAACTATTCAGCAGGCGATGCCTACGGTTATTGAAGCACTTAGTGGTATTGATGATATTGCCGCGCAAACCAACTTACTTGCTCTTAACGCAGCCATTGAAGCGGCACGTGCCGGAGAGGCCGGAAGAGGTTTTGCTGTTGTAGCTGATGAAGTACGCGCGCTATCAACTCGCTCTACGCAGTTTAGTGACGTTATAAAAACGCAGGTGGAAAACATTCGTAGCCTTGTTGATAGACTTACCGAAACCGCAAAAGTCGTAGCCTCGCAAGACATCTCCCATGTGGTTAAAGCAAAGTCGCATATTAGTGCGCAATTAGCTGAAATTATCCAAAAAGCCGAGGCTGACTTACACACCACCAAACAAATAGAAGACATTGGCCAACAGCTTGATGAAGCGTTAAGCAATACTATCCGAGGTATGCAGTTTGGCGATATTAATGGCCAGCATATTCAATACACCCAAGATATTGTGAAGTTTATGGTAGAGCGATTAGAAAAGCTCACTGCCGATAACGTTGACGAATTCGTTACTGCGCTTAATGAATACAAAAAAGGCTTAGCTGATAAAGGTAAGAACGACCACAACCCTGTTTCTGCAACCTCGATGGATGCGGGAGAAGTAGAGCTGTTCTAGCGTCAAAATAGGTAGTTCAAGGAACCAGTGAAGGTTGAATGAAAAAGGTAATGTTATGGGAAAACAAATACTAGTAGTAGATGACTCGGTATCAATTAGGCAAATGGTTGAAATGACGTTGAAAGGCGCTGGCTATGCAGTAACTACTGCACAGGACGGCCAAGACGCTTTAGACAAGTGTAAAGGGCACCAATTTGACTTCGTTTTGACCGATCAGAATATGCCTCGTATGGACGGCCTAACACTGGTGAAAAGCTTACGTGGCTTAGGTAACTATGCTCGAACACCCGTTGTTATGTTAACCACAGAAGCGGGTGATGATATGAAAGCAAAGGGTAAAGCGGCGGGTGCAACTGGCTGGATGGTGAAGCCGTTCGACCCAAATAAATTATTAGACGTAACGAAACGCGTGTTGGGGTAGTTAACGCGTCCATTCAATTCTCTGGAAGGATTCAGAATGAGCATCGATATTGAACAGTTCCATAGCGTGTTCTTCGACGAAAGCGACGAACACCTTGACGATATGGAACAGCTATTGATGAGCCTTGATGTTGAAGCACCTGATCCGGAGGAGCTCAACAGCATTTTTAGAGCCGCCCACTCAATTAAGGGAGGAAGCGGTATTTTTGGTTTTGATGCGTTAATGAACCTAACGCATGTAATGGAAAACCTACTAGATAAGGCGCGCAATAACGAACTGCAGGTAACCGCCGACATTGTAAACGTGCTGCTTGAAACATTAGACGTATTAAAAGCAACACTAGACGCATACAGAAATGCTTCTGATGTTCCTGAAGATGAAATAGCTCAACGTATTGTAGTGTTAAACAATGCCATTGAAGGGCATCAGCAAGACGCTACAGACTCAATCGCATCACAGCCTTCTGAAGAAGTCGCTAGCGAAGACAATAGTTTTGGCTTTTTCGATGATGAACCCAGCACATCACAAGCTGTTTCAAGTTCTACTGCCGATAGTAATGACGATGGCTTTGGTTTTTTTGACGACGAGCCTAACATTGAACCTTCTATCACTACCAAGGCTGATGACGACGGTTTCGGCTTTTTTGACGACGAACCTGTTGGAGTAAAAGACGAAGAAGAGAAAGCACAAGGTTTTGGTTTTTTCGATGACGATGCATTACCAGGCTCTTCAAGCGAAAACACTGAGGCTAACTCCAAGCCTTTAAATGAAGGTGAACCTAAAGCTCACACACCTCAAGTTCAGCCTTCGAAAGAGGTTATAACAAAAGCGGCTAGTCCAAAAGCAGCAAGCAAACCGGTAGCAGCGAAGAAAGCACCAAGCCGAGAGTCAGCATCTATTCGTGTCGATACACACAAAATTGACGCCATGGTGAACTTGGTGGGTGAACTGGTAATTACACAGTCTATGTTGTCTATGGTGGGTCAAGAGGTAGACGGTCAGCTAGGTGAAAGGCTTCAACTTGCTATCGATGAACTTCAGCGTAATACCCGAGAAATTCAAGAGTCGGTTATGTCTATGCGCATGCTGCCTTTAACCGCTACATTTAATCGATTCCCTCGTTTAGTTCGCGACCTTGCTGGAAAGCTTAACAAACAGGTGGAGTTGGTATTGCAAGGTGGCAGTACAGAAATTGATAAAAGCCTAATTGAAAAAATAGTCGACCCACTTACTCATCTTGTGCGAAACAGTGTGGATCACGGAATTGAGTCACCGGAGAAGCGCACCGCTGCTGGTAAGCCAGAAAAAGGCACGGTTATTCTTAGCGCCGAACAAAAGGGTGGCAGCATAATTATCAGTATTGTCGATGATGGTGGTGGTTTACATCGCGATAAAATATTGGAAAAGGCACGAACCAACGGGCTTCCTGTGTCGGACGATATGCCCGACTCGGAAGTGTGGCAGTTAATTTTTCAGCCTGGTTTCTCAACAGCTGAAGCCATTACTGATGTATCGGGCCGCGGCGTAGGTATGGATGTAGTGCGCCGTAATATAGAGTCTATTGGTGGTCGCATCGACATTGAATCGAATGCTGGTGAAGGCTCTGCATTCTTCATCCACCTCCCTTTAACGCTGGCCATTGTAGACGGTATGTGCGTGTCTGTTGGCGAGCAGATATTCGTTATTCCTTTACTCAACATCATTGAGTCTTTCCAGCCCACTAAGCCGCAGCTTAAAACGTTAGGCAATGACACAGTTCTCCATATTCGAGATCAATATTGGCCACTGGTACCCCTTTACGACTTTATGGAAGTAGAGGGAGCGGCAAAGTGCCCTACACAAGGCATTGTAGTATTGATAGAGAGCAGCAAAAAACGCTTTGGCATATTAGTGGATGCGCTGGTGGGTCAACAACAGGTTGTTATCAAAAGCTTAGAAGAACATTACCGAAAAGTCGCAGGTATAGCAGGGGCCACCATTATGGGCGACGGTAAAGTAGCGTTAATCATCGACGCCGACTCTATCGCAACCACGTATACCTCAAATCAGATAGAGGAGTTGCTTTCATGAGCGAAGCAGTTGCACACCAAAGCGCTATGAGCAGTCAAGATAAAGAGTATTTAAGTTTTGTTTTAGGTGAAGAGCATTACGGATTGGACATCACCACGGTAAAAGAAATTCGTGGTTACGAGCAAGTGACCAAAATAGCGAATGCTCCAGCGTTTATTAAAGGCGTGATAAATCTTCGTGGCGATATCGTTCCTATTGTCGATTTGCGTATTAAATTCAATGTGGGCGAAGCCACTTATAACGACTTCACTATTGTCATTATGCTGAATATTCAACAGCGCATTGTAGGCATTGTGGTAGACGGCGTGTCGGACGTTATTAGATTGTCGGAAGAGCAGGTTTTGCCGCCACCAGAGTTCGGTGTAGCGTTCGATAGTCGCTACTTATATGGCTTAGCTGATGTAGACGAAAGCATGGTCATTCTTGTGAATATAGAGAGTTTAATTACTAGTGACGAGCTAGGTTTGGTTGCACCTGAAAGCGTAACAGAGAGCGCGTAGTTACAAGCTGCTACCTAAACATAAACATGAAATTGGGAACATGAGTTATGGGCGTATTTAATTTTCTGAATGGCGAAGAGTTAAAAACAGCGAAGCACGAAGCATTGCTTAAGTCGAAGATTTTAGAGGCAAGTGCATCAAACCTCTGTGTCATTGATAGTGCAGGTGTAATTGCCTACCACACTGCGGGTTTTTTAGCGTTGGTGAAGAGCTATACCAGCGACTTTACTGCCGAGGATATTGGCGGCTCGTTAATTGGCAAGCCAATTGATGAAATTGCTCCCGCCGATACAAGTGTTACCCGAACGCTGTCACAAAGCGGCAATAGAAAACGGTTTGTATCATTGGCCGCGCATACTTTCTGTGTTTCATGCACGCCGCTATCTGATGAACAAGAAGGTATTCAGCTTTATGTAACGGAATGGCAAGACAACACCGAAGCCAAGCGCAATAAGGGGATGGTTGAGGCTATTACCCGCAGCCAAGCCGTAATTTCGTTTACCACAAAAGGTGAAATACTGTCAGCAAACCCTAATTTTTTAAATGCCATGAGGTATCACGAAGACGAAGTTGTAGGTAAGCACCACCGTATTTTTGTTGATAGCGACTACGCCAAAAGTCCTGAATATGCTGAATTTTGGAACAAATTAGCCAGTGGAGATGTGCATAGCGGAGAATTCCGTCGCATCAACAAACAAGGCGAGGAGGTATGGATTCAAGCAACCTATAACCCGGTCTTCGATGCCAATGGCAACGTTGAGTATGTCATTAAATTTGCCTCGGATATTACTGCACAAAAACACAAAAATGCAGATTACGAAGGGCAAATAACGGCAATTAATAAGTCGCAAGCAGTTATCGAGTTCGACTTGGAAGGAACCATTCTTAACGCCAATGAAAATTTTTTGACGGCGATGGGGTATAGCCTTGGGGAGATAAAAGGGCAGCACCACAGTATGTTTGTCGACCCCGCCTACAAACTCAGTAACGAATATACCGCATTTTGGCAGAGTCTACGTTCTGGCGAGCACAGTGAAGGTGAGTATAAACGCGTTGCTAAAGGTGGAAATGAAATATGGATTCGAGCGTCTTATAACCCCATTTTAGATAGCAGTGGCAAGCCCTTTAAAGTGGTTAAATTTGCCACCGATGTAACGCAAGAAAAATTGCGTAATGCGTATTTTGAAGGGCAGATTGACGCTATTGGTAAATCTCAGGCGGTTATCGAATTCGACGTCGATGGCAATATTATTACGGCTAACGAAAATTTCTTAAATACCATGGGCTATCGCCTTGATGAAATCAAAGGTAAGCACCACCAAATGTTTGTTGATGCAGAAACTCGTCAATCGGAAGAGTACCAACGTTTTTGGGGTGAGCTTAAAACCGGAAAGTTCTTTGCGGGAGAGTTTAAGCGTATTGATAAAGATGGCAAAGCAGTATGGATCCAAGCATCTTATAACCCAATTGAAGACATGAACGGCACGCCATTCAAAGTGGTGAAATACGCGACTAACATTACTGAAGAAAAGCTCAAAAACGCCTATTTCGAAGGTCAGCTTACGGCAATCAGCAAATCGCAGGCCGTCATCGAATTTAATATGGATGGTGTTATTCAAAACGCCAATAGTAATTTCTTGGCAGCCATGGGATATACCCTCGATGAGGTTAAAGGTAAGCATCACAGCATATTTGTAGATCCCACCTATAAAAATAGCCCTGAGTACGCTGCGTTTTGGGAACAGCTTCGTCAAGGTGTATACGCTAGTGGCGAATACAAACGGTTCAATAAAGTAGGGCAGCCCGTATTCATTCAGGCCTCTTACAACCCCATTCTTGATCAGGAAGGTAAGCCGTTCCGTGTAGTAAAATACGCTACAGATGTAACAGGCCGGACACTGGCTGTTGAAAGTATTAAAAATGTAATGGCAAGCCTAAGTGATGGCGATTTATTAAAGACCATCGAAGAGCCGTTAGAAGGTGACTTTAAGGTATTAGGCGAGTCGATTAATCACTTTATTGAAGAGCTTAAAGATACCATTGTAAAAATTCACCATGCAGTGGAAACCATTGACACTGCGTCTAATGAGATTGCCACAGGTAATGCAGACTTATCTAGCAGAACCGAGCAGCAAGCTTCAAGCCTTGAAGAAACGGCTTCTGCTATGGAAGAGCTAACAAGCACAGTTAAGCTAAATGCTGAAAATGCCGACCAAGCGAAAGGGCTGGCTAGCCAAGCGTCTGAAGTTGCTTCAGAGGGCGGAAGAGTGATTGAGCAGGTGGTGCATACCATGGGCGAAATTAACGATTCAGCACAGCGTATTTCAGACATCATTGGCGTAATAGACGGCATTGCGTTCCAAACCAACATTTTGGCGCTTAACGCTGCGGTTGAAGCGGCAAGAGCGGGCGAGCAGGGAAGAGGCTTTGCGGTTGTAGCTTCGGAAGTACGGACGTTAGCACAGCGTTCGGCAGAGGCTGCAAAAGATATCAAAGCTCTTATTTCAGCGTCGGTTGATAAAATTGGCGATGGAAACGTGCTGGTGAATAAGTCGGGTGAAACCATGTCAAATATTGTGACTGCGATAAAACGCGTGAACGATATTATGTCAGAAATTGCGGCGGCGTCGTCCGAGCAAGCCACGGGCATTCAAGAAGTAAGTAATGCGGTTGTTCAAATGGATGAAATGACGCAGCAAAATGCTGCTCTAGTGGAAGAAGCCGCGGCTGCAGCAGACAGCATGAGACAACAGTCGGGCGAGTTATCACAGCGCGTATCGGTATTTAAAGTAGGAGGGAAAAGTAAGCCAAGCAGAGAATCTGCGGTAGCCCCTACGTTTTTAAATGGTAATCATCATTTACCCAAAGAACGTGAAGTACCGAAACAGCCCGTGCAGGCACTTAATCCAGCGTCGCCGGAGGGCGAGGATTGGGAGGCGTTTTAGTGTATGTCAATCATACCCAGCACGGATGCTCAGCGCGAGTTTGCCTACAGCCGAAAAGACTTCGAGCACGTTAAAAGTCTGCTATTTAAACATGCAGGTATTAATTTAGCAGACTCGAAAGATGCTATGGTGTATAGCCGTCTAGCTAGACGGCTACGTGCCTTAGACCTGGGAAGTTTTAAAGACTACTTGGCCCATGTGTCTAAAAACAAAAGCGAGATGGAACATTTCGTTAATGCACTAACAACCAACTTAACGGCTTTTTTCCGAGAACCACATCATTTTGAAGCGTTACAGCAATACATTCGGCGCCATCCAAACATAAATCGTATTTGGTGTGCTGCAAGCAGCACAGGAGAAGAGCCATACAGTATTGCGATGACGGTGGCCGCTACCTTAGGCACATTTAATACAGGAATAAGTATAGTCGCCACCGATATCGACAGCACTGTACTGCAAAAGGCGCGAGACGGCGTTTATACACAAACCAGTATTGCCCAGTTACCTAATGCGTATAAATCACAGTTTTTCTACCGCGGCAGGGGCGCACAAGCGGGAAGGGTGAAAGTGGTTGCTGAATTGCAAAAAATGGTGCAGTTCGAACAGCTAAATTTAACCTCTACACAGTGGTGTGTTAATGGCCCTGTTGACGTAATTTTCTGTCGAAATGTGATGATTTATTTTGATAGGCCTACACAGAAGAAAATACTCGAGCGAATGGTAAAAATGATGCCAGCTACAGGTATGTATGTTGCGGGCCATTCCGAAAATTTCACTATGTATCCTTCGCTTGTTACGCCCATGGGTAAAACCCTTTACAGGCCTGTAACCTAAGCCCGCAACCTTTGAAGGTGTAGCAGCATGAGCCAAGACGAAACGCCAATAAGTTACTTCGATCGGCGCCTGAAAATAGACGCTGTAAAACTGCTGCCCGGGCAATACTATGTAACGGCATCAAACAAAGCGCTGGTTACTATTTTGGGCTCGTGCGTTGCCGCGTGTATTTACGATGAAGAAAAGCAAATTGGGGGCATGAACCACTTCATGTTGCCCGACTTAACGGCAAGTAGCGACATTACAAACAGCCTAGCCACTAAATACGGCGTGCACGCAATGAATGTGTTAATTAGCCAGCTTATTCGTTTAGGCGCAAGAAAAGAGAAGCTTGTGGCAAAAGCGTTTGGCGGCGGCAAGGTTGTGCAAGGCATGGTGCAGCAAGATATTGGTAACGTGAACGCAGAGTTTGTGGTTCAGTACTTAAGTAACGCCAATATTCCGCTTAAAAGTTTCGACTTAAAGTCAAACTACGCCAGAAAAATTTATTTCTTCCCAAGTAATGGCAATGTGTATATGAAACGCATTCGCGACTTCCATAACGAAACGCTTCAGAACCGCGAGTCTTTCCATTGCAAGTTGTTATCCGAGCAAGCTCAAAGCGGCGAAGTGCCGCTTACAGAAGCGCCTTATGCGTATAAAAGTACTGGTTGTTGAAAACTCTACGTTAGTTCGCCAAGTGCTGTGCGATATCATTCGTGCAGATACCGCTTTTTTGCTGGTTGGTGCGGCACCCGACGCTCATGTAGCTAAGCAGATGGTGCAAGAGTTTCGCCCAGATGTTATTGCCCTTGATATTGAAATGCCCAAAGTCAGCGGAGTTCGTTTTTTAGAAGTGATGATGAAAGCTATGCCTACGCCAGTTGTAATGATATCTGCGCTGTCTAAACAAAAAGCTAATGATATTTTACGTGCGCTAGAATTGGGTGCTGTTGATTACATGGCAAAACCGAAAATAGGCATTACTTCAGGCGATAAAAATTATAGCTATGTGTTTACTCAAAAGTTAAAAGCTGCTGCTCGTTCCACACCCTCAAGTCCAACTCATGCTCGAGAATGCCAGCACGCGGAACTGCGTAAAACAAGTACGGCAAAAGTAATAGGTATAGGTGCGTCAACAGGCGGGGCAGAGGCTATAAAAGACGTCATAATGCATTTTCCTTGCAATGCGCCAGCAACGGTAATGTCGCTACATATGCCTCCCGGTTTTACAACCTCTTACGCGCACAGGCTCAATCAGCTTTGCAAAATAGCAGTTAAAGAGGCTAAGGGTGGTGAGCAACTGCTTCCCGGTAATGCTTATTTAGCACCTGGAAATCGACATTTAATGGTAGAGAAAAAGGGCGCTAACTATTGGCTTAAACTAGATGACGGCCCAAAAGTAACAGGTCACAAACCCTCTGTTGATGTGATGTTTAGCAGCTTAGCCAAGCACGCCAAGAAAAACGCTGTTAGCGTGTTGCTTACGGGTATGGGCAAGGACGGTGCAAAAGGTATGGCTGAAATGAAACAAGCCGGTGCCGTTACTTTTTGTCAAGACAAAAATAGTTCGCTTATTTATGGCATGCCAAGGGTAGCTATTGAACTTGGTGCGGCATCCCATGTTGTGTCGCTTAGTAATATGTCTGGCGCCATCCTAGACACAATAGAGGCTATGAGTTCATGACATTACCGAGCAGCAGAGGTTGGCGTGGAGTCTTGTAATTTTGAAGCGCCGATAAGCTACTTCGATAGAAAATTCGAGATAGACGCCGTAAAGATTTTGCCGGGGCAATACTTCGTTACCACGCAAGAAAAAATGTTGGTGACCGTACTGGGTTCCTGTGTGGCAGCCTGTTTGTACGACCCGCAAACAGGAGCCGGTGGCATGAACCATTTTATGCTGCCAAGTGTGAACAAAACAGTGGTAGAGCTTGAGCAAGTCGAATGCATGATAACCAAATATGGCGTGCATGCTATGGAGATATTAATTAACGATTTAGTAAAAGCAGGGGTAGATAAACAGCGCATAAAAGCAAAGGTGTTTGGCGGCGGAAAAGTTGTGCCATCATTTGTACAGCAAGACGTGGGCAGGTTTAACGCAGAGTTTGTAACGCAGTTTCTTCATACCGAAGGCATTGAGATCTTGGCAAGTGACTTGTGCGATGTATATGCGCGCAAAATATATTTCTTTCCTGCAACGGGTAAGGTGTTAATGAAGCGTATTCACGAGCTTAATAACGCCACTATTATAGAACGCGAAAGCAAACACCGTTGGGAGCTAACACAACAAGCGCCTAGCGGTAGTGTGGATATGTTTGAGGACTAACTATGCCTATCAAAGTATTGGTAGTGGACGATTCAGCACTAATTAGACAAATTCTCAGCGAAATTATTAAAAGCGAACCCGACATGCAGCTAGTGGGCGCAGCACCAGACGCATTTGTTGCTAAAAAAATGGTTTTGGAGAAAGTGCCCGATGTTATTACGCTAGATATTGAGATGCCCAAAGTTGATGGGTTGCGATTTTTAGAAGTACTTATGAACGCACGGCCTACACCAGTTGTGATGATTTCAACACTTACCGAGAAAGGCGCACAGGCCACACTTCGCTCTTTAGAATTAGGGGCCATAGACTTTGTTGCCAAGCCTAAAATTGGCGTGGCTGAGGGCATGGCTGCCTATCATCAGCTCATTGTGGAAAAAATTCGTACTGCGTCTAATTCAAAGGTTAAAAAATCGGTAGGCTCAACTGCACCTACCGTCAACAAGGTAAGTTACTCTGGTACAGAAAAGCTTATTGCTATTGGGGCTTCTACAGGCGGCACAGAAGCAATAAAAGAAGTGCTAATGTCGTTTCCTGCTAATGCGCCCGCCACTGTTATTACGCAGCATATGCCACCCGGCTTTACATCGACGTATGCTAGGCGACTAGACTCTCTGTGCCAAATAACAGTGCGAGAGGCCAGTGGGGGAGAGCGTCTACTGCCAGGGCATGCATACCTAGCGCCCGGTGATAAACATATGGAAGTGGAGCGAAGCGGCGCCGATTATCGTATTCGTTTAACCGATGGCGAGCGTGTTTCAGGGCATAAACCGTCGGTAGATGTATTGTTTGGCTCTATCTGTAAAAGCGCTGGAAGCAATGCGCTAGGTGTACTACTTACTGGAATGGGTAGCGATGGCGCCCGTGGTTTACTTGAACTCTTTAATGAGAATTGCGAAACGTTTTGTCAAGACGAGGCCAGCTGTGTGGTGTTTGGCATGCCGAAAGTGGCAATAGAAAAAGGTGCAGCAAAACACGTATTACCGCTAGATGCTATGGGTAAGGCAATAATGCAAAGCGTGGAAAAAATGGCTGCTGGCAGTCGTTTGTAAGTACGTGTGTGCGAACATACCTATTTTGGATTGAATACGTGTCGTAAAAGCAATGGGGAATTTAACTTGTTACCCAGTGTTCGCAATGTTTTAATAATGCGCGCTTAACTGCAAGTGATGCTGCTACAGAAGGCTGTTGCTGTGGCCGATACTATGGAAAGACGGGTAGTTGGGCTAGTTAGAATAGAGACATTCTGAACACCAAAAACATATAGCAAATTGCTGAAAAAATAATAATTCAAATATAACAATGCATTGCGGATTTATTGATTTTGATAAATCGGTTTTTCATTACAGCGTATGTTTTACAACACCTAAAGAGCCGAAAAGGCCTGCTATATTTGTTTCAGATGTGAGGGCAAATACGCCACTTCTAACGGTATTACACCTATCAGAAATAATAACGAGTAGTTGGGGACTCTTATGAAACAGCACACATTAATTGCTTTAGCAGCACTAGCTTTTTCTTCATCAGCACTAGCAAGCGGTGGCTTCGAACCAAACAAAAAAGCCTGTGTAAACGTGGGCAAAGAAATTTCACGTGTTAGCACCGAAATGGACACAGCAAAGTCGAACATTCAAAAGTCTTGGCTAAAGCGTCAGCTTAACGCCCTTAACACAAAGCGTGGCTCTTGCAGCATCAAAGGCTTCGAGTCAAAAGCACCTAAAGCTGTAGCGCAGGTTGCTAAGGTATAATTACCCATTAAAAAATTAATAATAAAATTAAGCCTTACCTAGTGTAAGGCTTTTGTTTATCTTCAAATACGTTTAGAAGAACATATAGGTTGCGCTTAGCTGCATACTACGCGGCATAATGTAGCGGCCGTTTGGCGAGTCTGGGTTACGCGGGTCGCCCTCAGTAATACCTTGTTCGTCCGTTAAGTTGTCAACCGAGAACTGAATGCGAAGCGACTCTGTAGGCTCTACAGTAAAGCCAACGTCTACCTTTTCATAGCCATCTAGTACAACAGTGTTCTCGTTGTTACCAAAGCGATCGTCTACTGCTGATAGCGTACCGTACACCGTGGCAAACATATCGCCAATTTCGAAGCCATAGCTTGGCGTTACACGTACTTGCCAGCCCGGTTGACGCTGAGCTTCGTTACCTTCGTTAGTGGCACTCGCTGTAATTTCAGTCTCTTGGATCGTAGCATTTACACTTAACGAGAAGCCTGAATCGTGGCTATAACGACCATCTAATTCCACACCGTAGGCTTCGTTTGTCAGTATTTCAGCCGGTGCACCTGGGCGACGAACAAAGGTGTCGCCTTTAACTTCGTTAGTAAACGCAGTGGCGAAGAATTGAACTTCTTCATTCATGAACTTATAGCCCAATTCACCCTGAGTAACTTCTTGAATAAGGTCATTACCCGCTGAGAATGCACCAAAGTTGTCACGGAAGTCGTCGAAATACGGCATTTTATAACCGCGGTTCATACGCATAAACACACCGCTGTTGTCGGTTAACGCGTAGTTTGCACCTAACGTCCACGATGTCTTAGTTTCGTCGTACTGCACCGCTTTTGTAATTACGCCATCAAGGCCCTCATCTACCGTGTAATTCACTTCGTGATTTTCACGACGAATACCTGCATCAATGCTTAGGTCTGCGTTGTAGTACCAGGTAGAAGTAGCATAAAACGCCATGGTGCTAGCGTCGCCTACAGAATTTATGTCGTAGTTCCAGCCACAGCCTTCAGCGCTGTTATTACATTCAATACCGTTTAGGGCTTCACCGCCTGGTACCAAAACGTGATAGGCATGGTTGCCAAGACTCCACCAGTCTTCCGCTTTGGTTGTAGCGCTGTAGATACCGAAAGACGCGTCAACACTATCCCAGCTTTTTGATACTGCCAAATCGTTAGTGAACGACTCGATATCTTTAAGTACTACCCATCGGCCAATTTGCTGAATTGGCGTGTCTGCATCATACACTACGCCCGTTACTGCACCCGTTGCCGATTCGCCGTTGTCAGCTACATCGCCAACCGTTACCGCAGAACCATTTGGCACAAGACCAAAGGTATTGGCTGCGCCTTTTGTAATATTAAAGCGATCTATTAGCGCCCAGCCATCTGCTAAATCAAGCTTTAAGCTACCACCACTAACGTGACCATCCCAGCCTCTACCGTCACCAAAATCGAACGACTCAGTAACATTATCTGCACCATAAGTAATGGTAGCTTGGCGGTTCAACGGCCCAATTTGTGTGTAGTTGGCATCAATGCCTTCAACATTAAGTGGCGTTGGCAAATACCATGTGCCGCGATCGTCAGTTTGGCGTGTGTAAAGGTTTAGCTCGCCGTTGTCGAAAACTTTGGTGATGTTAATGGTGAACTGATTGCCCTGTTCTGAATTAAAGCCAGCATCGCGAATGCCTTGCGAGCTCTTAATGTAACCACCAACCATGTAGTACAAGTCATCGTCTAACGCGCCGCTTGCTACAACGTCTACGCGGTTCAAGCCATAGTCAGAAACCGTATATTTTGCTAATGCTTCTGTGGTGTCGCTACCGCGCTTAAGGCGGAAGTTTGCGGTTAAACCAGGCTGACCATTGCTTACAACAGGGTTAGGGCCGCCGCGCAAACCTTCTACCATTTGAATGGTTTCATCAATTCGGAAAAGCTGTGAGTTTTCTAAAAATGATAGGGTAGGTGCCGGATAAATTGGCGAGCCATCCATTGCAATGGTTAAGAAAGGCGCATCGCCGCCACCCGGGAAACCACGTACAAAAACGTTTGCGCCCGACTCACCACCTGAGCTTTCTACCCAAACACCCGGAATAGCTTTAAATAAGTCGGCAGTAGACTTTGGCGCCAAGCGACCAATGTCACCCGCATCAATGTTTGTTACCGCAAAGCTTGCGTCAATTTTTCTTATTCCCGCGCCACCTGGCGTACCGCTTACAATAATAACTTCAGTATTGTCGCTAGTAGGTTGCTTCGACTCTTCTTGTGCCATGGTAGGCTGCGCCAGTGCTACCGCTACTGCGCTGGCTAGCATTCCCTTTGTAAACAACGTTTTCATGGTGTGTGCTCCCGAAAAGTTTATGTTCGTTGCTAACTGAATGCGCTAAACAGGTTAATGAATTGTTATACGCACCTCGATTTGCGAACAAAATAGATCTGTTTGCAATCGATTGCAAGAACAAAATGCAATCGATTGCAAATTTATTGTTGTATGTTGTTAACAAGGTTTTACGTGTATGCAATGTAGGGTATATTGGTGTAGGGCGTTGAAGGGGCTTTCTTGGCTGGCGTTACGTTTTTGTACTTGAGGCAGTCGCTAAACTGAAAAATAATCGATACAAAGCCTGCAAAGGTAATGTAGCACCCCAACAAATATGCAGAACAGTATTATTCAGAACACTATATATGCGAAACAGTAGTATTCAAAACGTAGCACCGATCACTGAGACAACCAACATTGGCATCTGAAACTAAACTTACACTGGCTAAGCTAGCAGAACTTGCAGGGGTATCTACCTCTACAGCATCGCGTGCGCTTAACGACAACCCGCTTATAAAACAAGAAACACGCAATAAAATTCAGGCCTTAGCAAAAGCTCATAATTTTAGTGTTAATGCCGCGGCTAGCCGCTTACGCACGCAAAAAACAAACGTGATTGCCGTTATCTTGAATTTAATCGATAACACCGAACAAAGTACCACCGACCCATTTTTACTTAAGCTTGTAGGTGAATTAAACCAAGCGCTCAATGCCAAGGGCTATGAGTTGCTACTATCTAATTCTTTTATGGCAAGCGACGACTGGGCAAATTATTTTATTCGTAGTCAGCGTGCAGATGGCATCTTGGTAATAGGTCAGGGAAAGTCAGACGAAAAAATTGAATTAGCAGCGCAATCAGGTGTGCCTATTGTGGTATGGGGCGATGCCAAAACCGAAGCTACCTATCCGGTTATAGGTGGTGATAATTTTTCAGGCGGTTATAGCGCTACTAAGCACTTACTAACTCAAGGCGCTAAACAAGTTATTTTCTTGGGCGACCCTGAGCACGCTGAAATGCAAGAACGCTACAGAGGGTTTTTAAAAGCCCATGAGGAGCACGGCATTCTGCCTAGCGATAATGCCGTTTGTGCTATTGATATTACGTCAAAATCAGCCTATCAATTTATTAACGACCGCATTAAAGCAAACGGTTTAGACTTCGACGGAATTGTTTGCGTAAGCGACATGGTGGCCTTCGGCGCATTAAAAGCCTTAAAAGAACGGTACGTTGGCATACCCAGTGATGTTGGTATTGTGGGCTACGACGATATATCGCTTGCTGAACTAATGCATCCATCGTTAACCACTATAAAGCAAAACACACAGCAAGCCGCTGAGTTAATGGTGGCACAGCTTATTAATCAGTTAGATAACAAGCCTACTAGCAGTCAGGTGGTAGAAACGTCGCTTGTTGTTAGGCGTTCAACCAAGCTCGACTAAGCTCTTTCGGACTTAATCAAACGTGTTATGTTAGGTTTTTAGAAGTAATTTGTGCTTCTTTTATCCCTCTAAATGGCCTTTTGGTGTGTAATAGTTGTTAAATGCAAACGTTTGCATTTTGTAGTTCTAAATACTACACTCCAGCCTGAATTAGTTAACAGAGTGTTTACACATGTCGCGTTTGTTGGTTATTGCAGCTATTGCTATTAGTTACTACGTCTTTGCCATACTACTTAACAGTGTTGGTACTGTTATTCTGCAATCTATCAACAGCTTCGACATTACAAAGCCGCAGGCCAGCACGTTAGAAGGGTTTAAAGATCTCTCCATTGCGGCGGTTTCTTTTCTGGTTGCCAGCTTCATTCCGCGGGTAGGCTATAAGCTTGCCATGTTGCTTGGTTTAGCGCTAGTGGCAGCAGCCTGTGCACTTACCCCCAGTGTTGCTAGCTTCTGGTTTATAAAACTACTGTTTGCCTGTATCGGAACTGCGTTTGCGCTGGTTAAGGTATCGGTTTATGCCATTATTGGACAGCTTTCCGCGTCTACCAAAGCCCATTCGTCACTAATGAACACCATAGAAGGCATATTTATGCTGGGAGTGTTGTCGGGTTACTGGGTGTTTGCGTGGTTTATCGACCCCACTAACGACGCGTCACTTAGCTGGCTTAATGTGTACTACTTATTGGCAGCGCTAGTGGCGCTTACCTTTGTGGTAGTTATGCTGGCGCCAATAAAGCCAGTGGAAAATGCACAGGCAACTAGTGCAGTTACCGAGTTTGTAGACATGCTTAAACTGGCCTATAAGCCACTGGTGCTTGTTTTTATATTCTCTATCTTTTTATACGTGCTTATCGAGCAGGGCATTGGCTCGTGGTTGCCTACTTTCAATAAAGAAGTACTAGGCCTTCCAACGCAAGTCAGTATTCAAATTACCAGTATCTTCGCCATTGCGCTGGCCGTTGGTCGCTTAACCGCAGGGGCTGTGCTTACTCGAATGCATTGGTACCCATTTTTAAATATATGCCTAGCAGGTATGGCAGTGGTTATGTTGCTAAGTTTACCTTTGGCAGAAAATGTTGCTGATGAAAATATTTCGCATTGGTTTGACGCGCCACTTGCCGCCTTTTTAATTCCATTAATTGGGTTAATGATGGCGCCCATTTACCCCGTTATAAACTCGGTGATGCTCAGTGCTCTTCCTCAAGAAAAGCACGCGCCCATGACGGGGCTGATAGTGGTGTTTTCTGCGCTTGGCGGTACTACTGGGTCTATTGTTACTGGTTTTGTGTTCGACGCGGTAGGCGGTCAGCAAGCATTCTATTTGTCGCTTGTTCCTATCTCCATTTTGGTGGTAACGCTCTTCTTCTTCAAAAAATCTTCGTCTTCACTTGCCGTAAAAGGTACGCAAACACTATGAGTTCTTCATCACATAATTGGCAGGCGTGTTTAGCCTTTTATGCCAGCGATCTATTTCGCGACGTTCAAATGGCAAAGCTGTTTCCAGACAGTAAAACCTTTGCCGATGCAATTGTGAAAACCAGTTTGCAGCAGGCAGTAAGCGCCTATCAAAGTGAACTTAAGCGTTGCAAAGAAAACGAAGAAACCATCGATTTAGCTGGTTTTGTTCAGCAACACTTTGTTTTACCCAGTTCACAAAACGCCACGTCGAACCAAATGTTTTCAAATGCGAGCGAGTACATTGACCATATGTGGCATGTACTAACTCGTGCTCCTGATACGCAGCACAAAGATAGTTTAATCGCGCTTTCTCGCCCTTATATTGTGCCCGGCGGCCGCTTTAGAGAAATTTATTATTGGGATAGCTATTTCACTGCCTTGGGTTTGCTTGATGCAGGGCGTACCGATATTGCCGTAAATATGCTAGAAAACTTCGTTGATATCTTAAATGAAGTGGGTTGTATTCCTAATGGAAACCGCGCGTACTATTACTCGCGCAGTCAGCCGCCAATGCTTGCACTATTTTTTAATCTATTAAAGCCGTATCTATCAAGTGCGCAAACCCAATATGTTATAGAAGGTTTGAAGAAAGAATACGCATTTTGGATGAAGGGCAGCGAAGACTTTGCCGTATTAAGTTCAAGCAAACAAACATCGGCATCGCTGCGTGTAGTAAAAATGCCGTGCAACACATTGCTAAACCGTTACTTCGATACCGAAACTACGCCAAGACCTGAATCGTATAGTGAAGATATAGAAATCGCTGAACACATTGATGCGAACAAAGTTGAGTTTTATCAACACATTCGTGCCGCATGTGAGTCGGGTTGGGACTTCAGCTCAAGGTGGCTAAAGCAGCCAAATGAACTAGCCAGTATACGCACCACCGAAATAGTGCCTGTAGATTTAAACTGTTTGCTGTACACCTTAGAAGATACGTTAGCTAACGTATGCACCGGTAGTGACCAAGTATTCTATAAAAAGGCCGCAAAAGGCCGTACGAAGGCCATTAATACTTATTTGTATAATGAAGAAAAGGGCGGCTACTTCGACTATCACTACCCTTCAAATAGCCAAACTAATGTAGTGTCGGCAGCGATGACAGTGCCTCTTTTTGTTGGAATAGCTAGCCACGAACAGGCCGCGCGCGTAAAGGTAACCGTGTGTGATAGTTTGTTAAAAGCGGGTGGCATTGTAACTACCACGCAAAGTACGCCTCAGCAGTGGGATGCACCTAACGGTTGGGCGCCGCTACAGTACTTTACCGTTCTAGGGTTTTTAAATTACGGTTTTGAGGAATGTGCATTCAACATTATGAAGCGCTTCAACAAAACTATAGATAACAGCTTCGAAGTAAATGGCGTATTGCTTGAAAAATACAACGTTTGCCAGCCTGAGGTAAAAGCAGGAGGCGGTGAATACGACGTACAGCTTGGGTTTGGTTGGACAAACGGTGTGTATACGCGTTTTAAAACCCTACTAAAACGCTAGTGCTGGCGTTGGTTCATGCCTAACGACACCACCATGTCATCTAAAACCGCGTTAAGCCCGTCTATTTTTTCATGGGAAATAAAAATGCTCATGCTCGATTCTACATTTAAGTGATCGGCCGTAGCATCGGTTTCAAAGGTAGTGTTCAACGCGCTTTGCACCCTTTCAAAGAACGTGCGAGCGCTGCGCTCTTCAATATTGTGCAAACACAGAATGAACTGTTCGGTGCCAAAACGCCCCAAAATGTCGTTACCACGAGTGGCATTTTGCATAGTCTGTGAAATTTTCCGCAATACGCTATCGGCACGAGTAGATCCCAATTGACTGGTAATTTCCCTTAAGTTGCGTACATCAAAAATGGCAATAGCGATGGCACGGCTTTCTTTAGGCGCAGGCAGTTTGTTTATGCGCGCAATAGCTGTTTCGGCGTTAAGTAACTGTGTGGCGGGGTCGATAGCTTTGCTGGCTAAAAACTTTCTACGCAAAACAAAAGCGATAATACCGCTAAACAATGTCATTATTGCGCCAAGTAGATACAGCGTATTAGTGCGGCGCTTTTCAGCGGCTTCTATTTCTGATTCCAGCGTGTAAATTTTGTTGTAAAGCGTAGCCGAACTAAGCACCCTTGCCGAGTCTTGCTGTTTTACAAATTTTCTATCTACTTCTTTGTCTAGCGCTGTGGCGGCAACTTTAGCTTTTTCAATGTCGCCCAAAGCCAAATACAGCGATAAGTTGAAAGACAAATAGTCTAAATTTGTTCGCAAACGCGGAGGAATATAGTTTTCCTCTTGTTCAAAGCTTTCAATATAGTCTTGCAAGCAAGGTAAGTTGTTGTCGTACAAACACACCTCAGTAGCATGCCAGTTATAGAAAAGTTGACCCAGCGAGCTAGATACCGCCGATACAGCCTCTTTGAAGTCGGCTAAAGTAAGAGCAAGCTGCTCGTAGTTACGGGTTTTACGATAGTAAAACGACAGCGCGTATTGGTAATGATAGTTTGTAAGAGGGGTGTCTATGGTGCTGTTTAATTGGCCATATTCCAAAATACGCTGATATGCTTCATCGGTTTGCCCACTGCTTAACAGCGACACAATAGCGCTTATTAAAATACTTAACTTATTGCTTCCTTCGTATACCTGAAGCCCCATTTCGTGGGCTTTTAAATATTGCTCTGCTGCTAATGAATGCTGCCCAAGGCTGCCGTACAACAAACCAATAGAATTATGAATGTGGGCAAGTTCACCGGGGCTGCCAACGCCAGAGTAACGTTCTAGAACGTTAAACATTTTGCCAAGCCTTTCACCAACATCTGACGAAGCCGAACAGTAAGTAATGAGGTTTAACGAAGAACTAGTAAAAATATCACTGTGATGTTGTGGCGACGACAACGTTTGCGCTTCATTATAATACTCGCACCGTTTAGGGTTTTCTTGCGCATCGTAAACAAAACCAATTTGGTAAATCGCAGACGCATAGGCGTAAGAGGTTTTATCAATATCGTTTTGAGCTACTTGTTGCTGAAGCAGGCTAAGTGCGTTGGCGTAGTCGCCTCTGCAAATAAGAAATTGGCCCTTTGCTACCGATAATGCAAATCGCTGTCGTTGAGTTAGCGTGTCTTGTGATAGTAGGGTTTCAAGTTCAGGAAATAGGGCGTCGTTGGGGCAATCGTAAGTGTGCGCACGCATTTTTGCTAACGTAGCATCAAAATCTTCGTTAGCACTTGCGGAAAAGCTGAATGCAAGAAAGCTTGTAAGTGCCCAGATTATAAAAGAAATAAGTAAGCGCATGATTAATCAGAGTTATCACTTTTGCTTCATAATATCGGCTTGCAGCAAGAACTACTACCGAACATCGCTAAAAATGTACTGTTTTTTGTGTCTAAGTGTAACAACTTGGGTGTTTTACAGCCATTATTCTCAAGAGCACTGCAGGCGTTAAAACCGCGTTCGTACTAATGTGTTGGTGGTGAACCAAAGCTAACAAGAATACCTACGCCAACCAGTGCTATGGCCGACCACAACACGGTAGCTTTGGTGGCTTTTTCGCCCAGCACCCACGCAACGCCAAGCGACATAAGTGCACTTGTTGCAATTAGCGTTTGTACTACCGCCGCCTTTGCATAGGCAAAAGCGAACATTTGTAGATAAATTGCGGCGGTGGTGCCCAATAATGTGGCCATAACAAAGGCAGGCCAAATGCGTTTACCTTTTTCAATAACAGGCATGTACTTGGTTTTGGTAAACGCTATAAAGGGCACCACAAAGAACATGCCGCCAATTAAGCGTAAAAAGGCAGCACTAGCGGCGTCTATTTCGCCTGCACTTAAAATGTCGCGGCTAACCACAGCACCAACGGCTTGGCAAAGTGCAGCGCCTACGCCATACAAATAACCGCTTGTTGCAAACACATGTGTTGTACTTCGCTTGCGCGCTTTTATTACCATGTCTACCGACAGCAGCACAATAGCAACGCCTACCCACTGCTGCCACGTAATCCATTCGCCAATAAAGGCCATGGCAAACAGCGCAGTAAACAGCGGCGCTAAGGTTTCAGCTACTAATACAGCCTGGCTGTCGCCTATACTTTGTAGCGCCTTAAAAAAGCAAGTGTCGCCGATACCAATGCCTATAAAACCGCTTAATAACAACCATAAAACTATATTGGTAGTTAACCCCATAGGCTGAATAAAAAGCAGCACTACCGCCAAAATGGCAATAGATATTAGGCCTTTCCAGAAGTTCATGGTTAGCGGCGAAAACGCGTTACCCGTTCCGCGAAATAAACGTGCGGCAATGGCCCAACAAAGCGCAGTACCTAGCGCAGCAAAAACACCCATTAAACACCTGAAAATACATGCAATTAAAAAGAGCGGCTATGCTAATGCATGCAATTACTGGGGTAAACTTAATTTATATTTGTGTGCTTCATAAACCCATAGCAGCCAAACAACGTAAATACACGCACAAAACATTTCAAAAAATAAAAAGCAGTACAGAGGTAAAGTGATGAACTTAACGGGTATTAAAGGCGTAATTTTTGACTTGGACGGCACATTAGTCGAGTCGAGCTTAGACTTTACAAAAATGCGCGCCGATGTTGGTTGCCCACAGCACGAAGATATTCTTACCTTTGTAGATGGCATTTCATGCGAAACCACCAAAGCCAATGCCCACGACACCATTTTACAGCACGAACTAGAAGATGCGCAAAACGCCAAATGGCTAGATATTGGCAAAGAAATGGTTGAAAAGGCGCAGGCGCATAAATTGCCTATGGCCATAGTAACCCGCAACTGTCGCCAGGCCACTGCCATTAAGCTAGCTAACAACAATATACCGATAGATTACGTATTAACCCGTGAAGATGCCCCCGCCAAGCCCGACCCAACGGCGCTATTGATGGTAGCCAATACATGGCAGCTTCAGCCTGAAGACTGCCTGTATGTAGGCGACTTTATTTATGATCAGCAAGCCGCCGAAAATGCTGGGATGAAGTGGTTGTTGGTTTAGATTTTAATTGCATCTCCATCCGGCGGCAGGGGGAGTTCTGGCAATATGGTTTCGCTATGGATGACGATGACCGTTTGACTGTATGCTCCACCATATACATTAGTATAATCTTGCTCAGTAAGCTCTTGCATATGTTTTTCTTGTTCGTTATTCATATTTAAAACTCTCTAAAACTATTTGAAATTAATTGCTTTGTTTAGCGCTTAATAAAGTAGTTTATTTGCTGGACATATGGATATGCGGAAAAGGACAGAAGTATTTGTCGTCAGTCTCGCCAAGGTTTTTGGCTCATTTTTACTATTTTTTTCATTACTACACTCAAATAGCACATTTGCTTTTGGTGCAACTCTTCAAGGGAAAACAAAGTTCTCAGGTATACCATCTGGAATTATAAGGGATATAGAGGTAATTGGAGATGCTACTTATATAGCTTCAGAGAACGGTGTTTTTCGTATACTAGGTAGTCATTCCGAACTTATTCCATTTGGAGATAAACGAGAGCAGCGGGGAACACTTTCCGACTTATATTTTGATAATCAAAATACACTGTGGTTGGTGGAATATGGTGTTGGCGTTTTTTCGAAGAATTTAATCACTGGTAAAACAAAAGAACATTTCACACAGGCTTTGTGGCCTAAATTTGCTTGGAAGATTGTTGAATCTGAAAACTATCTCATTGTCTCTTTGATCAAAGGTTTTTTGGTTGTAGACAAATATTCAGGCGAAGTTTTACCTTGGGGTAAAGTTTTAGAGGGAGTCAAAAATGTATTTTCTATAGCAAAGGTTGCTGAGCATCGTGTGATGCTTTCATCTTCTAATTTCCTTTTCATAATTAATTTAAAAGACGAGGAAATTAGTAAGTATGCTATTTCTGAATACTTTCCTAAGCTGTCTTCAATTTCTGTTGTCTCAATTTTTAAAGATCACATCTTTATTGGGGGAGCAGAAGGAATTTACAGAATCTCTTCATCGCTAGACACTGAGACAAAAATTTTCTTTCCTATCGAGACAACGGGAGAGTCGGTTCACGATATTGACGATATATTCTTTACTCAAGACGGAAGGATTTTAGTAGCCGCGGGTGGGCTTTATGAGTTAAACGATGAATACATATCCGTACCCAATTACATGGCTCCTTTACTTAATAGTGAGAGTATTAAAAGTATTGTCAAAATAAGTGAAACTTCTCGCGGAGAAGTTCTTTTGGCTTCTTCGCAGCTTGGTCTTATAGCTCTTACTCAGAACCACAAATCAATTAACTTAGTTCATGAAGGAAACGTCGTCTTAAGAGAAAACATTAAAAGATTTGGTACGACCACAGATGGAAAAGCGTTTGTAACCACCAATAAAGGAGATAAAGAGCTTAACCTAAGTTCTGGTGAAGTATCTGACTACATTGATACAAGTATTGATTGCGAAACGATTGAAACTGTATCTCTAAGGTACCCGGTCACAGCGTTGCCAAGTTCTTCAATCGATTGTGGGGAGGGTTTTAAATTTAAATTTTCAGATGGTGACTCTGCTTTTCTTTATCATGAAAATGGTGAAGAAAGCTATTTCACGATTTTGAACAGAGGAGGTGTAACCGATAGATTACCTGCACCGCCAAATGTGGTAAATGCTTTTCTTTCTTCTTCCGGAGAAATAGTCGGCTTCGACTCGAGCAATTCTGTCTTCATGCAAATGACTCGGTTCAATTGGAGAACCTTTAGTCCCAATGCTGAAGGGTGGGGAAACATTCATTGTTTAATTGAGTACGGAAATGAATATCTAGTCTGTACTTCTGGTTATGGCATTAGGTCAATCAATAAGAATACCGGGGAAGTAGGGTCGTCAAAAATTTTAGAGGGCGAGGATGTTCGATTTATTCGCGGAGGCATAAAATCCGAAGACGGTCATCTTTGGTTTATCACAAATATGGGTCTCTATTCCTATTCAACAGACGGTGATTTAGCATTATATTCTGAAGCACAAGGGATTTTTGATAGTGACTTTGAATATGGCGGAATTGCACAACTTGGTAATAAAGTCGTCGTCTTAGGGGATAGGTATTCTTATATACTTGATGAAGATAAAGCGATAAGTTCTTCTTCAAAAGCCCTCAGAGATCTTGGTGAAGTTATAATTTCAAAGGTCACAATAATCGACTCACAAGGTGATGTTAAAGTACTTTCATCACATGCTTTGACAGCAATGGATTCTATCGAGCTTGAGCATGACTTCAATGAATTAGAAATAGTTTTCCAATCTAACAACTTTTTGCCGCCTGAAGTTCAAAATTTAGAGTTTAGAATTTTAGGTTTAGACGATACGTGGAAAGTGCATCCTAAGTCACAAGCTTATCTCTCATTATCTGAACTTGATTATGGTGACTATAAGGTTGAAGCCAGGCTACCTGGTGAATTAAATGTGGTTGCTACATTTGCATTCACAGTAATGAAGCCATTTTATTTTCAACCTTTGGCGATTAGCCTTTATTTTATTTTGTTTATTGCTGTTATCGCGATGTACAGTTTTAATCTTATTCAACCTCGCTGGAAACAATTCCAAACCACCAAACTCTACACAGCCCTTACACGCTACGAGATAACAGACGGCCAGTCTAAGTTTGAAAAAATGCTGCGCAGTAAAGAGTTGGTTATTAGTGATATCACTCACGAATTAAGAACACCTCTTCAAATTATTAAAAGCACTCTAGACGAAGTGGGTGATTCACCTTTTCAAAAGGTCAAAGCTATAACCAGTATTGAACAAAACATGAAGCGAATTGAATTACTTATCGACCAACTAAGCGAGGGTCTTCCAATAGCGCAAAGTAAACGAGAAAACTACCGTGCCTATACCGTAGAGGTAGCGCGCATGATTGTGTACTCACTCGATCCATTGGCAAACCAAAAGCGTCAGAATCTTGAAATAAGAACGCGTGGAAACAAGGAATTAAGTATTGCTTTGCTTAGCGATAGCTTAGAGAAAATACTGACTAATATTGTGCAAAATGCCATTAAATATACGCCAGAGCATGGCAACATTCGCGTGGTTGTGTCACTTGACAGTAAACACTTAAAGATAGTTGTTTCAGATAACGGTCCAGGTATCCCTAAGCATCAGCAAGCGAATATATTTAACCGTTTTACACGAGGAAAAACACAGGAAAACGGAGAAGGTATAGGCCTTTCTATTGTTAAAAGCCTCGTTGATTTAAACCAAGGGAATATCACTTTAGACAGTGAGGACGAAGGCTGTAAGTTTACAGTCATTCTGCCAGTAGATGACATTGAGTTTATCAATAGTCAGTCGCAAGTAGACCTGGCAGATGATTCTCAAAAAAGAAGAAAATCATTGCTAATTGTTGAAGATGACAGAGAATTCAGAACCTTCTTATTTGACTTGCTTTCACCAAAGCATCGGTGTTTGGTAGCAAAAAATGGTAAACAGGCGCTAGATGTTTTAAATCGTTTTATGGTCGACCTAATTATCACCGATCAAATTATGTCAGAGATGGATGGGCTAGCGCTTGCAAGAGAAGTACGAAATCATAATGTACACGCCAATACTCCTATACTGATGCTTACTGCGAAAAACGATCGCGAAACCGAGAAGCTTGCTATCGAAGAAAAAATTGATTACTTCCTGACGAAACCCGTATCGAATGACGAGATAAAACTTCGTGTTGAGCACTTACTCTCTATTCGCGAAAGTCAGCAGGGCAGCGAAGTTAGCAGTGATGTTCCGGTGTTCAAATACGGTTGTTTGAAGATCCCTGAATTTACTAACGAAAAAGATATGGCGTTTTACCTTAATTTTATCGCTGTATTAGAGAAGAACTACCAAGAAGAAACGTTTAGTAGAGACCAAGCGGCGGAACAACTTTTGATGAGCGGAAGAAGCTTGAATCGTAGAATGGCCGAACTGTTCGAATATAATTTCAGTGAATTCCTATCGCGCTATCGTGTAGAGAAATCCATACCTTTGTTATTAGAAGGAAAGACAACTCTTGATACGTGTTTAGACGTGGGGTTTGGTACGGCGACGTATTTCTCAACGTCATTCAAAAAAGTAATGAAACTGCCGCCTAAAAAGTACATCGAGCAATATAATAAAACAATAGCCGAACAGTCCTAAATATACCTACGCCTCTCAGCTAAAAAGCCAATTAACATAAACGAGGCTACATAGCCTGCGCCTTGGTACTGCCAAGGCAAGTAGGCTATTACGTGCTTTAAAAAAGGTGCGCCGTACAAGGTTAACGCACCATACCCAAAAGCACACAGCACAACGAATAAACTTACGCGAATAATAAAATGGTAGGGCGCTAGTATGCGCTTTACATGTCCGTTAATAATATCGCCGTATACCACTAAAATGGTGGCCATAAGCATTATGCTCATTTCGGTGTAGTAGGGGCTTAGTGCGCGCGAAAGGGCGCTAAATAATTCACTCATAACGTACTGCGTTTATAAGGTTTTTAAAAAGACGATAAAAGCATGGTAACCGCTTCTGTTTTCTCACAAAAGCGGTTTTTTAAAAGGGTGAAGGTAGGTTTTTGGTACTGGGAGAAAAGAGTTTACCCTTTGTTTACTCCAGCATTTAATGCCCTTACTGCTTTATAACCTTGCTCTACCGTGGCTATACGGTCGGTGGTGTGGTCGCGCTCTACAAATTTGTGTTCAATACCCGCCAATTCGCCATGGGCAAATATGTCTTTAAAATTAATGGTGCCTTTGCCTACATCGGCAAAGCCGCCATCTTCTGCTAAGTCTTTTACATGCCATAGCTTAAAGCGGCCTGGGTACGCTTTAAAATAGTCTACCGGGTTCTTACCTGCTTTAACTGTCCAGTAAAGGTCTAGCTCCATGGCTACTAGGTTAGGGTCGGTTTGCGTAATTAATACATCTAGCGGTATTTGGCCGTCGCGGTATTCAAACTCAAAGTCGTGGTTGTGATAGGCAAGGGTAATGCCTACCTTGCTACAGGCTTCGCCTATGTTATTTAGTTTTTCAGCCAGCGCTTGGTAAGGGGCAATGCCTTCGCCACGTTGCGCGCTGCTTAACCAAGGCACAACTAAATACTTATGGCCAACGGTTTGGGCATCGTCTAATACTTTATTTAAATTTGTTTCGAATTCTTCAAGCATAATGTGCGCTGAAGGGGCCGTTAAGCCGTTGTCGTTAAGTAGCTGCTTAATATGTTTTGCGCTGTGGTCGAAATACCCAGCAAACTCCATTTCGGTATAACCAATGTCTGCCACTAATTTTAACGTAGCAGGCACACTCACTTTCATAATATCGCGCAATGTATAAAGCTGAAGCCCTACGGCATTTGCAGAATTTGAATGCATAATGGCGTTATCCTTATGACTATTAGCCAACACCATTGGGGCACTTAACGATGCCAGCGCACCACAGGAATATGTCATAAACTGTCGCCTTGTTAGTGCAGCGTTTAGGCTTTTCATTGGTGTATGGTGTTGTTTTAGGTTCATGGCGATGTCCTTGTGCTTTTATAGTTAGCGTGGTGCGGCTACACCGGTACTCTCTCTTACAATTAATTCAAACGGCATAATTACTTTAGGTGCTTTCTTAATTTTGCCGTTTAGTAAATCGACCAATAGCGTTACCGCTGTTCGGCCAAACTCTTCCGCAGGCTGGGCAATGGTAGTTAGCGGTGGGTCAACAAACGCTGAAAAGGCTATGTCGTCGAACCCTGCAACTGAAATGTCGCTTGGTACTTGCAAGTCGGCCTGTTTAAATGCTTTCATTGCGCCAATGGCGGTTTCATCGTTTTCACAAAATACAGCGCTTGGCTTGTTCGCAAGTTCGCTAATAGTAACCCCAGCGTTATACCCGGCCTGTAAAGTAAAGTCGCCGTCAAACAATAGGCTTTCATCAAAGGTAATATTGGCGTCGCGCAGGGCATCTTTATAACCATTAAGGCGTTCTTGTGTTAACGGGCTAGAGTGTGGCCCTTTAATCATGGCTATGCGTTTATGGCCAAGCGATATTAAGTGCTCTGTCATGGCCTTTGCGGCAGCGCGATTATCCAAACTCACCACAGGGTATTGCCCGTCTTCAATAACTTCACACGCATTTACCATTGGCAGTAAACCGTTGTCGTTTATCATGCTGGCATCAAAAGGGTTGTGTGCACGCAGCTGAATAAGACCGTCGGCTTGCGATGTACTTACCATTTTGGCGTAGTGGTTTTCTATATCGTTATTACCAAGTGTGTTAGCTAACAAAATGGAATAGCCCAGTTCGGCAGCAGCTTCTTGCATTCCGCTTATAACCCGTGCAAAAAACACATTCGCCACGGTAGGTACCAGCACTACTAAATTGTGCGTCTTACCCGACCTAAACTTAACCGCCATAAGGTTTGGCTTATAACCCACCGCTTGTACGGCAGCCATAACCTTATTGCGCGTTTTCGGCGACACCCGCTCTGGTTGTTGTAGTGTTCTCGACACCGTAGCCACAGACACGCCAGCGTTGTCTGCTACATCTCTAATATTTGCCATTTACTTCAATCGTATGGTTAACGCATGTGCACATTGTACCCTTAAGGCTTTTAGTTTCTGAATACTTCAATGTTTCTTCACTACAACAATATGCCATGCATTTTAAAATGTAACCGTTTTCATATTTAGTAAAGAATACCTACTTTTGCATCAATATCAAATGCAAGATGTAGTTTATTTGTAAAACCTATGGCCTTTCTTGGTCGCTTTTATTTCCCTGTTTTCTGTTTTGAGCAGGTTGAAATGGCCTATATGTAAATTATTCTTTAACAGTTTGCTGCGTTTCGTGTTGACAATACAAAATGTAACGGGTTACATTTTAATGCATTAAGTAAGTCAACATGCAACAGTGTGAAGAGGATAAACAATGCAACCAATTCGAATGGGAATGATAGGCGGCGGCGAAGGTGCATTTATTGGTGCAGTTCATCGTCATGCAGCAGGTCTAGATGGTCATTATCAATTGGTGTGCGGTGCGTTTAGTCGCAATGAAGACAACAATGCACGAACGGGCAAAAGCTTAAACGTTGATGCTTCTCGCTGTTACGCCAGTTGGCAAACCATGTTAGAACAGGAGCTTGCATTGCCTGAAGAACAGCGCATGCAAGTAGTGGTTATTGTTACTCCAAACAACCTTCACGTTCCCATTTCTATCGCCGCAATTAAAGCCGGTTTTCATGTGTTTTGTGAAAAGCCAGCTGGCGTAAGTTTTGGCGAAGTGAAAGATCTACAAGATGTTATTCATGCCAATACCAGTCTTTATGGGTTAGCGCACACCTATTTGGGGTATCCCATGGTATGGCAGGCGCGTCATCTAGTTACTAGTGGCATGCTAGGAAATATCCGCAAGGTATACGTGGAATACCCTCAAGGTTGGCTATCGGCTGAAGAAGAAACTCATAACAAACAAGCGCAGTGGCGAACCGACCCCGCTATTTCAGGGGCAACGGGAGCAATGGGCGATATTGGCACCCATGCGTTTGGCTTAGTTGAATTTGTTTTAAACGACTCGGTAACCGCGCTTAGCGGCGAACTGTATACCCACGTTGAAGGCCGTCGATTAGACGACGATGGCGCAGCACTTATTAAAACAAAGAAGGGTGCTACAGGTGTGCTAATTGCCTCGCAGGTTTGTGCAGGTGAAGAGAATGCGCTGAAGATTCGTGTTTATGGCAACAAAGGCGGTTTAGAGTGGCAGCAGATGCAGCCCAATTCAGTTATCTACCGTCCTACCGATGCGCCTTATCAAGTATTTAGAGCTGGGCAAGGTAATGTAGGGCTTTGTGATGAAGCGTCTTCACGTTGCCGCACGCCTAGTGGTCATCCAGAAGGGTATCTTGAGGCCATGGCAAATTTGTATACCGACTTTGCGAAGGCTATTCGAAATGGTGATTCTGGCGAAGCCGAAGGTGTACCGGGCATTAATTCAGGGCTGCGCGGTATGGTGTTTATAGACGCTATGCTGGCCAGCAGCGGTAGTGATGTTAAGTGGACGCCATTAAGTGAAGAAGGTACGAATTAATGCGTTACACACATTTGCACTGCAATATTGGTAAGCCATCTGATAAGCAAAATGAACTGAAGGAAAGGCGGGAACATGGCGAATAATCAACAAGCAATTAAAGGCCCTGCTATTTTTCTAGCACAGTTTATGGGCGACAGCAGTCCATTCGACACCTTAGAGAATATGGCTACGTGGGCTGCATCGTTAGGTTACAAAGGTATTCAAGTGCCTACCGACCCAAAGCTGTTCGACCTAGAAAAGGCGGCCGAAAGCCAAGCTTATTGTGACGAAGTTGCTGAAACTTGTCGCAAAGCTGGCGTAGAAATTACCGAGCTATCTACCCATCTACAAGGACAACTGGTGGCGGTGCATCCCGCTTACGACGAGCTTTTCGATAATTTTGCTCCCAAGCATTTACATGGAAAGCCGCAACAGCGCACCGAGTGGGCTATTAATCAGCTTAAATGCGCCGCAATTGCCAGCAAGCGTTTAGGGCTAAAGGCACACGCTACCTTTTCAGGTGCGCTTATGTGGCATTTAGTTTATCCATGGCCCCAGCGTCCGTCTGGTTTAGTAGAACAAGGCTTTGCTGAGCTCGCAAAACGTTGGAAGCCAATTTTGGATGTGTTTGACGAAGCCGGTGTTGATGTTTGTTATGAAATTCATCCTGGCGAAGACTTGCACGACGGTGCGTCTTTCGAGCAGTTTTTAAAAGCGGTAGATAACCATCCACGCGCCAATATTTTATTCGACCCCAGTCATTTTGTATTACAGCAACTCGATTATCTCGATTTTATCGATCGTTATCACAGCCGTATAAAAATGTTTCATGTAAAAGATGCCGAGTTTAATCCTAACGGTAGAAACGGCGTTTACGGTGGTTATCAAGACTGGCAAGAGCGTGCAGGGCGTTTCCGTTCGCTAGGCGACGGGCAAGTAGACTTCAAAGGTATTTTTAGCAAGCTTACCCAATATGGGTTTCAAGGGTGGGCAGTGCTTGAATGGGAGTGTTGCTTAAAAGACAGCGCACAAGGAGCAGCTGAAGGCGCACCGTTTATTGCATCGCACATTATAGAACCAAGTAAATATGCGTTTGATGATTTCGCCGGTGGCGAAGTAAGCGATGAAAAGAACAAGCGTATTCTGGGGATAGTGCGTTAGTCCAAGCGCATAAGGAAAACAATAATTATGATTACCCTACGACTCAGCATCATGATGTTTCTACAGTTCTTCATTTGGGGCGGCTGGTTTGTCACGCTTGGCACCTATTTGTCGAACACACTTCAGGCGAACGGCGGCCAAATAGGCATGGCGTTTTCTACCCAAAGTTGGGGCGCTATTATTGCGCCTTTTATTGTGGGGCTTATAGCAGACCGTTTCTTTAATGCAGAGCGCATTTTAGGTTTGCTGCACTTAGTTGGCGCAGCGCTAATGTATTTCATGTATCAGGCAAGTGATTTCGCCAGCTTCTACCCTTATGTTCTGGCATACATGATTGCCTACATGCCCACTTTAGCGCTGGTAAATTCGGTGTCGTTCGGGCAAATGGACGACCCATCAAAACAGTTTGGAAAGGTTCGTGTGTGGGGTACGGTCGGCTGGATTGTGGCTGGGCTTATGATTAGCTATGTTTTTTCATGGGATTCCGCACAGTCTATTGCCGACGGTATGCTTAAGAACACATTCTTACTTTGCAGCTTAGCGTCATTGGCGCTAGGTATATTCAGCTTTACGTTGCCTAACACGCCGCCGCAAAGTAGTAATCAATCGGTTGGTTTGCGCGATGTATTGGGGCTAGATGCGTTAGCCCTGCTTAAAGATAAGAACTTTTTGGTGTTCTTTTTATCTTCTGTGCTTATTTGCATTCCACTGGCGTTCTATTACCAAAATGCTAACCCGTTTCTTACTGAAATAGGTGTTGAAAACGCAACGGGTAAAATGACGTTAGGTCAGGTATCTGAAGTGCTGTTTATGCTGGCACTACCGGTTTTCCTTAACCGCTTCGGCATTAAATTAACCCTAGTTATTGGTATGGCTGCCTGGGTAATTCGTTACGCCTTGTTTGCTTTTGGTAACGCCGACGACGCCTTGTTCATGCTTATCATCGGTATAGCGCTTCACGGTATTTGCTACGACTTCTTCTTTGTATCTGGGCAAATTTATACCAATGCAAAAGCTGGCGAGGCGGTAAAAAGTGCCGCACAAGGCTTAATTACCTTGGCGACTTACGGCGTTGGTATGTTGGTAGGCTTTGCTGTTGCAGGTGCTATTACCGACACCTACACGCTGGAAAGTGGTGCACATAGTTGGCAGCAAGTATGGCTGTTCCCAGCAGGCTTCGCAGCAATTGTACTGGTGTTGTTTGCTCTACTGTTTAAATCTGAAAAGGTGCAAACAGATGCATAACGAAAATCACAACCTAACGCGCCGTAAACTTTTACAAAGCATGGCCATAACAGGGGCTGGCGCGTTGGCAGCAATGCCGGGTTTCTCGGTTGCTCAAAATTCAAAAGGCGATGCCGCTAACAATGGTGCAGAGCAAAGAAGTGCCACAAAAATAGTATTAAAAGGCAATGTGAATCATTCGGTAAGCCGCTGGACTTATGGCGATTTGTCTATTCAAGAACTGTGTAAAACTGTTAAGTCGCTTGGCTTTAATGCTATCGATTTGGTTGGCCCTGAAGACTGGCCTGTTCTTAAACAGCACGGCATCAATTCTTCAATGTGCAATGGTGCAGAAATTAGTTTAGAAGAAGGATTTATTCACACCGAGCTTCACGACGAACTTGAGTCTCGCTACCTCAAACATATCGACCTAGTAGCAGACGCAGGCTACACAAACCTAATCTGCTTCAGCGGTAATGCTAAAGGCATGTCACAAGAGCAAGGGTTACTAAACGCTGTTAATGGTTTAAAGCGCATACTGCCTTATGCACAGCAGCGTGGCGTTGTTATTTTTATGGAGCTATTTAATAGCAAGATAGACCATCCCGACTATATGGCAGATAACTCGGCGTGGGGTATAGAGCTATGCAAAAGGCTTAACAGCAAGCATTTCTCTTTGCTTTACGACATCTACCATATGCAAATTAATGAAGGCGATATCATTCGCACCATTCGTGAAAACTATCAGTACTTTGGTCACTACCACACTGCGGGCGTGCCTGGTCGCCACGAGATTGATGCTTCACAAGAACTGAATTACCCAGCTATTGCCAAAGCCATAGTTGATACCGGGTTTACAGGCTACTTGGCTCAAGAGTTTATTCCAACACCTAAAACCGAAGCCGGCAGAATTGAATCGCTTAAAGACGCGATACAAATCTGTGATGTGTAACGTGCCACAGGCACTGTGACGAATTAAGCGATTAAGGATGTGTTATGGCAACAAATGAATACGATGCAATAGTTATCGGATCTGGCATCAGCGGCGGGTGGGCAGCCAAGGAGCTTACCGAAAAAGGCCTTAAAGTGTTAATGCTTGAGCGTGGTAAAAACATCGAGCACATAAAAGACTATCAAAACGCGCATAAGGAAGATTGGGATTATCCGCATCGCGATTTGCCTACACAAAAAATGAAGCTGGATTACCCCGTTTTAAAACGAGACTATCCACTAAATGAAAAAACCTTGGGTATGTGGGCAAATGAAAAAGAAAACCCTTATACCGAAGACAAACGCTTTGATTGGTTTCGAGGTTACCACGTAGGTGGTCGCTCATTGTTGTGGGGACGCCAAAGCTATCGATTAAACAAAGAAGACTTTGAAGCTAATGCCAAAGAAGGTATTGCTGTTGATTGGCCCATTCGCTACGACGATTTAGCACCGTGGTACGACTACGTTGAGAAGTTCGCTGGTATTAGTGGTAATCGCGACGGGTTAGATGTGTTACCTGATGGTATTTATCAGCCACCAATGCCGATGAATATTGTAGAAGAAACGGTGGCTGCCCGTGTTAAGGAAGCCTTTAAGGGCACCCGTCATATCTTGCATGGCCGTACGTCGAACATGACAAAGGGCAAACCTGAAGAAGGGCGTGTGCATTGTCAGTATCGTAATAAATGTTGGCTAGGCTGTCCTTTTGGTGGTTACTTCAGTACTCAGGCTTCAACGTTACCGGCTGCGGTTAAAACCGGGAACCTTACGCTGCGTCCGTTTTCCATTGTAAAAGAGATCCTTTTTGATAAAGACAAGCAGCGCGCAACAGGCGTAGAAATCATCGATGCTGAAACGAATCAAACCTACGTATTCAAAAGTAAGATCATTTTCGTAAATGCATCGGCGCTTAATTCTGCTTGGGTGTTAATGAACTCAGCTACTGATGTTTGGGAAGGCGGTCTAGGTAGCAGCAGCGGAGAGCTTGGCCACAATGTAATGGATCATCATTTCCGCGTAGGTGCTTCGGCAGAAGTAGAGGGCTTTGACGATAAATATACTTATGGTCGCCGTCCTACTGGTTTTTATGTCCCTCGCTTTAGAAATTGGGGTGATGATAAACGCGATTATTTACGTGGTTTTGGTTATCAAGGCAGCGCAAGTCGCTCGGGTTGGCGCAAAGATATCGCCGAAATGGGCATAGGTGCTGGATTGAAAGACGCCATTAGTGAGCCTGGCCCTTGGACGATTGGAATGACTGCATTCGGTGAAATGTTACCCCATCACGACAACCGTATTTACCTTAATAAGAAGGTTACGGATAAGTGGGGATTACCTGTTCTTGCCATGGATGTTGAAATTAAAGAGAACGAACTGAAAATGCGCAAAGACATGCAGCAAGACGCTGTTGATATGTTCGAAGCGGCAGGCCTCAAGAATGTGCAGGGTTGGGACGCCACTTATGCGCCGGGAATGGGTATTCATGAAATGGGAACCGCGCGTATGGGGCGCGATCCTAAAACCTCGGTACTTAATGCGCATAATCAGGTATGGGATGCACCCAATGTATTTGTAACAGATGGTGCTGCAATGACATCGGGTAGCTGTGTAAACCCATCTCTTACATACATGGCATTAACTGCTCGTGCGGCAGACTTTGCAGTGGAAGAGTTAAAACGGGGTAACTTGTAATGGAACGAAGAGCACTATTAAAGCTTATTGCTACAGCCACGGGTACAGCCATGTTTGCGGGCAACGCGCTTGCCTATGAGAACTTACGCCCTGTGCCACTAAGCGCTACTTTATTTACAGGCGAAGATGTATTGCTTTTCAATGAAATGGCCGAGGTGATTATTCCCCAAACTGACACTCCCGGAGCAAAAGCAGCAAACGTGGGCCAGACTATGGCGGTTCTAGTCACCGATTGCTACACGCCGTTACTTCAAAAGACGTTCAAAGAAGGCGTAGCCACCATAAATACCTTGTGCCAATCGAAGTACAATAAGGCATTTTTGCAGCTAGATATGCAACAACGAGAAGCGCTATTTAACGAACTTGATGTTGAAGCAAAGGACGCTAATTTAGCGAACCGAGTTTGGCAAGGTGTTGAAACGGGAAAACCCAGCCAATGGGAACCCGGAACTGATGAACCAACGCCGCACTATTTCACGTTGTTGAAACAACTAACATTGTACTGCTTCTTTACGTCGCAAGTTGGGGCTACCAAGGTATTGCGTTATATATCCATTCCCGGCAAATACGACGGAAACGTACCTTATAAAAAAGGTGATAAAGCGTGGGCTACCTAGCAGCAAGGTGTATCGAAACAGTACAACTAAGTAACGAATCAATTATCTAACAGACAATCAAGTACAGCGTACAACAACATAAACGTATTTAGGCTTTTATAAATGAACAAAATATCAGTAGCAAAAGCATTCGTGCTGTTTTCGCCAATCATGTTGGTTGCAACCAACGTTCACTCGTCAGACAACGGTAGACTTACACGCGAACAGCAAGCTGCTAAAACAGAAGTGTGGGAACCCGTTCCTAACGTAGTATCGTTCAGTGCGAATAACGTTCCCTCTGATGCAACGTTATTATTGGGTAAAGATTTAAGCGGGTGGGAGTCATTAGAAGGTGGTAACGTCGTATGGTCAATGAAAGACGGTGTGCTAACGGTGAAGCCTGGCGCGGGTGACATAAAAACAAAAGCGTCTTTCTGCGATATTCAATTGCACGTCGAGTGGATGGCACCCCAGCCAGAAGAAGGCATGGAAGGTCAGCAGCGTAATAATAGTGGCATATTCCTTCAGCAAAGATACGAAGTGCAGGTGTTAGATTCGTTTGAGAACAAAACGTACCCTAATGGGCAGGCTGCAAGCGTGTACAAGCAAACTATTCCTCTGGTGAATGCAATGAAGGCCCCAGATAGTTGGCAAACCTACGACATTATTTATAAAGCGCCCCGTTTTGATGGTGATGCATTGATGTCGCCCGGTTATGTAACAGTGCTGCACAATGGTGTAGTGGTACAAAACCACACAGAGATCCAAGGCACAACAGAATGGATTGGCGCACCACAATATAAAGCACACGGGTGTGCGCCTCTTCAGCTTCAGGACCACGGGAACTATGTAAGCTTTAGAAACATTTGGGTAAGGGAGCTATAACACCCTATTAATTAAAACGAATGCTTAGAAAGCGTGGCGATAAATATCTTCTATTTCTTCTACGCTTAATTGCTTTGGATTGTTACGTAGTAGGCGAGTAACTTTGCTCGCCTCTATGGCTAGCTCACTCAAACAGTCTTCGGGAATATCAAAATGTTTAAGCGACTGTGGAATGTCTACGTTTCTACAAAGTCGCTCTATAGCGGTAAGTAGCAACTGTACTGCTTCATCCTTAGTGTGATGACTTTCACATACGTTAAGCAGTTTAGCCACACAGTAAAGCTTCTCTGAACAAAAAGGCGCATTTACTTTCATTACATGAGGAAGCATAACCGCGTTACTCATGCCATGAGATAAATGAAAGCGTCCGCCTAAAGGATACGCAAGTGCATGTACTGCACCAACACCAGCATTACCAAATGCTAGGCCAGCCATTAAACTGCCGGTGGCCATGTCTTCTCTAGCCGAAAGGTTTTCTCCATTATTATAGGCGTGTGGCAATGCCTTGAAGATAAGCGTAAGGGCTTTTTCAGCTAATGCATCAGTTATGGGAGTGGCGTTAACTGAAACGTAAGCTTCCAAGGCATGTACAAATGCGTCTATACCGCTAGCCGCTGTAATGGTCTTCGGGCACGTTTTTGTCATTTCTGGTGCCACAATAGCAACGTCGGGTAGTAAACAGTGACTTACTATTCCCTTTTTCATCTGAGTTTCGGGGTCACAAAGAATAGCGATATTGGTTACTTCAGACCCTGTACCTGCTGTTGTTGGGATGGCGATAAGAGGGAGCGCGCGCTTTTCTAATGTATTTTCTCCGAATAGAGAAGATAAATTACCGGGGTAATCGTAGGCTGCTGCCAAGATCTTAGCGCTATCAATGGCACTCCCTCCACCCAGCGCTATTACTCCATCTACTTTCTTTTGACGAAGTAACTGTAGTTTTTCCTCTATCACCGTTATCTCAGGTTCAGGTGGAATATCATCAATGACGATAACGGCGTTGTTAGGAAGTAATTGCTTAATGTGCTCTAGTAACCCAGACGAGGAAACACCTTTATCGGTAACTATAGCGAAAGCGTGTATAGACAAACGGGACATTTCAGAAGGTAGGGCTTTCACTGCGCCTAAACCAGTAATAAGTTTCCCCGCGGTTTTAAACTCTGAAATATTCATGACGTCCTCACTATTACTTGAAACCGAATGTACTGTGTTAAATACAGCGCTTCATAGTTCACGTTATAACTATTGATAGCGTTAATGGTTAATTTTATAACTACAAATGTATAGCACTATAAGAAAGACACCAATTTACAACCGTTATAGATCTTGCAAACAATGATGAATTGGGCGGTTTTTACAGCGATCTGTTTATACTTTGTGCAAACGATCGAAAAATAAAGGTTTTTTTAAAATACTTGTTGACGTGAGCGCTCAAATCCCTAAAATGCGCATCCGCTTCGACAGGAAAGCAAAACAAATTGCACTGAAGAAGTTAGTCTCTACTACCTACATAGGCCAGTAAAGACGGGAGTTTGAAAGAAACGCTTTCGAAAATAAATTTTCAAAAAGTGTTGACACTGAAAACTTCCAGCGTATAATGCGCACCTCGCTTCGAGAGAGGCAGCTAGCATA
>NZ_JAZETR010000004.1:0-327054 GCF_036864375.1 Alteromonas sp. S167 | reverse complement strand
CAGTAGATGCTGCTAGTACTAGAGAAGTTTTAACAATTTTCAACATGGTTAAATTCCTTCGTTTTAAGTTAATCGGTTTGTTTTTGTTCGTTGGGATGGATTAAACCCTAACCGTTTAACAATAAAAACATGCCCCCTTATAACGAGGTATTTTTTTTAATACCCGTAACCTTATGGTTTGCGTTTCTTGTTTTTTTAAACTGTTGATTTATATTTTTTTATGTGTTTTTTTGTGGGCTGGGTTAACGCACAAGAAAGTGTTGTTTTTGACGTGATAGTGGTTAAACGGTCATTATGCGCCAGCGTAATTCAAAGGGTGCGTAAAAAATATATAAGCGTATGAGAGTGAGCTTTTATTACATCAGCCGGCTAATACCAACGCAACGCTGATAAAGGTAGTGTTTGAAACACCACAATATTTCAAATAAAGAAAAAAGCGACCCTAGGGTCGCTTTTAAAGTGCAGATTTCTCTGCAACCATGTTGAATTGGTTCACATGGTGTGAATTTGTTTTATAGGCGGTCGTTAAGCACTGCTGCGATGGGGTTGTCTTGCAAACCGTTTTCAGCAACCCACGCTTGAAGCGTTTTACCGTCAGCTTCTGGTGCGCTTAAGTCGCTCTTTGGCATTTTCTTAACAAGTAATGAACCCGCTTCAATCGCATTGCTCAAAAGTGCTGTTCTAATTAGGCTGTTACCACCGCAACTAACGCCCGAATAGTAATCTTTCAATTTAAGGCGGTAATCTGACTCTACTGCGCGCATTTTCTTGCGCAGTTCGCCCTTATCATCTGCTTCAACTATTGTGCAAATGTTTGCTAATGCTTCTGTTACGTCTGCTTGTGCGGTCGCTGACACGCTAAGAGTGGCGGCAACAACAAGGGAAGTTTTAACGATTTTCAACATGGTTAAATCCTTGGCTTTGAATAATGTGTTTCTTAAGCGACTCGGATTAGACCAGAGAGAATGTGAGGGAAAAATCGCAACGCTTATACCTTGGTATGAAAACTGATAACTAAGCGTTGGTGTGAAGGGTGTTTTGAGAAAATAGAGCGCCCGAAAGTACAGTGTTTTCGGGCGCTGTAGAGGCTTGTTAATCGCTAGTGAGGTTTGAACGCGCTTGCTACTTCCATTATTTGTTCTCTCATCCACATGTGCGCATAATCGTGATCTGCACTTACATGCCAATAAAGGAAGTATTCTACTGGCGGAAGTTCAAATGGCATTTCGTATATCGCAAGGTCGTAATGTTTTGCCAGATGGAAAGGGAGGCATGCGATAAGGTCGGTTTTAACAATGGTACTTGGTACAGTTAAAAAGTGCTGACCACGCATGACTTCTTTTCTACGTTTACCTAGTTTATCTAACGCAACCTCAATAGGACCTGCACCGGATTTGCGCTGCGATACATTAATGTGACCTAGGCGAAGAAAAGTATCTAAGTTAAGCCCATTTTTTAATGCTGGGTGATTTTTGCGTGCTAGTACAACAAAACGGTCTTGAGCAATTTTCTCTTTACAAAGGTGAGGATCGGTAAACGTTGATGCATCAGCAAAGAAATCAAGTGTTCCTGCTGCCATTGCTGAAACCACTTGACTACGGGGCATTTCATAGTTCGTTAGTGAGATATTGGGCGCTAAATTCTGAAGACGTGCAACCAACCTGGGCATAATGCTCGCTTCTAATAAGTCTCTACTTGCAAAGTTAAACGACGTCTCAGCGGTTAGCGGGTCGAATGTGTGACTTTCTTGAACACTTTTTCTTAGTAGGGCCAGGGCCTGCCTCGCTGGCACTATAATGTTTTGTGCTACAGGTGTTGGTGTCATGCTGTGACCTGTTCTTACAAAAAGTGGGTCGTTAAGCATTTCACGAAGGCGCGCCAAAGAGTTACTTACAGCGGGTTGTGTTATACACAAAACATCTGCTGCTTTGGTTAAGCTGCCTGCGGTGTAAATTGCGTCAAATACCGCAAAAAGATTCAAATCAATTCTATTGAGATTCATAACTAATCCTTTAAAAGCGAAAACCCTGATAAAGCCAATAGATATAAGAAACTGGCGTAAAATGAAAATGGTGTAGAAGGCTTTCCAATGCTAACTTGCTACATGGCATCTACTTTAATTTTACGAGAGTGTAACAAGAATATTTATAAATACCTATTATTAAAAGTTAATTGAAACATTCAACGTAATAATAGTAGTTTGGTCGTTAATTAACGCACCTTGGACGAAAATATGAAAACACTGATAGATTTAAAGGCAGATGATGTCTTATCTCAACCACAATGGATAACCGTGTCGCAAGAAATGATAAATCAATTTGCTGAAGCTACAGGTGATCATCAGTGGATACACTTAGATGAGGCAAAATGTGAGAAAGAAAGCCCATTCGGCACTACAATTGCGCACGGCTTTTTGTCAGCCAGTCTTATGCCAAAAGCGTTTGCAGAAGTGATAACGCCAGGCGATAAAGTTCGCTCTATGATCAACTACGGTATTGATAAGTTGCGTTTTCTTGAACCAGTGAAAAGCGGAGATGCTATCAAATATCAGTTTAAGGTTTCTGAGATAACCGAAAAGCCCCAAGGTAAACTTTTTAAAGTTGATGGAAGCTGTGTTTTAAAATCAAGCGGTAACCCAGCGCTAGTAGGAAGTTTTTTAATGTTAGCGGTGTTGTAGCGCTTAGCAGTAAATAATTGTTAACCGCGTACAGTGTATTAGATTAGATGGAATCAGGGCTCTCACAACAATAGACAGCCCTGACAGTCACACTAGTTTCCAGCTTCTTCTGCACCTTCTTCAATGGCTTCTCCTGCGCTTTGAATATCTTCACCAGCGCCTTCAATGGTTGCACATGCACTAAACCCAGTTGCGCCAATTATCAGTAATAATGCTGACAGGAATGACGTTAATTTTTTCGCATTGATAGTAACCATTTGTTTATCCTCATTGTGGGTTTACTTTTAAACGCGCAGTGCTCTGCGCGAATTAAAATAGGGTGTTTAAAAGCGTCCTAATTGTCGCTAGCAGTGCTTGCGCAGTTCGAGTTCCCGCTTTTTTCGTTGTTGCTTTCTTGGCGCTTGCTTAACATCGCATCTAACTTATCACCGCCCTTAGCGTTGAAGTCCAATGTTCTAATTGGAAACGGAATAAGTATGTCGTTTTCGTCCAGCACATTTTTCACAGTAGTTACAGCGTCGTGACGTACTTCCATAAACGAAGGCGTGCCTGGGTATCGTATCCAAAACCATAGAAGCAGGTTGATACTCGAATCGCCAAAGGACTCTGCGTACACCGCTGTTTCGTCTTTCTTGATGACATAGTCTTTTTCATTCATTGCATCGGTAATACATTTAGCAGCTTGCTCAATGTCGTCTGCATAGGAAATTCCAACGGGAACTTCTATTCTTCTGTGCCCCAAGTAGGAGTAGTTAGTCAGTATGTTTCTAAACAAAATCTTGTTAGGAATAACTTCAAGCTGACCGTAAAAAGTCTCTACAAGGGTGTTTCGTAGATTTATCTCTCTTACATTACCGAAAACACCTTCTGCTTCTATCACGTCTCCAATTTCGAAAGGCTTACGAATTCCCATCGCAATACCAGCAATAAAATTCTCAGTCATATCTTGAAAAGCAAAACCAATGGCAAGACCGACGATACCTGCACCAGCAAGCAATGACGTAACCGTGCCTTTAAGCCCAACAAAATCGAGTGCTATAAATATTCCAGCAACAATAATGATGAACTTTATAATTGAGGTGAGCAGCCCCGCGATTTGGCGAGACTCAAACGTACGCCGCATTATCTTTCCGCTTACATTACCTATCACCTTTGCAAGCACGCCGAATAAAATAGCGATGACAAAGGCGACAGCAATATTGGGAAGCAGTGTTATGCCACCTTCAATCCATCCCTCTAGCTTCTCACTCAGCAATTTGTAAATTTCATCAATTTTGGGAAATTCCATACGTCCTCATGGGTTGTTTCATGACCTATACGATTATGCGCTTTAGTTTGGATATGGAGTGTTCAAGAACCGTTCCTAGTTGAGGTGAGTTCTCAGGTCTTTGAAAGTAACTGCATTTTTGTTTCTTTCTTATTTTTGAAAATACACATATGTGAAGATATTTCACACTGTTCGTAAGTTTTTCTCTGTCGATATTGGCGATAATTGCTACCGAGAAAACTATTAATCTTTAGTATTTCTGGTCTGACCATCTGTAAAATTAATGTGAACATATTATTCACAATAAATTTACAAACATGAATTTGGAGCATAGTATCAACGACGTAGGTCAGTAATTGTTGTTGGCCTCGAGCCTATAAAAATACGAAATCGAATAGCTAGTTGCTAACGGAGCGTGTGGGTAGTAGTGCCGGTAGTGATAAGCACAGATTTGGAATCACACTATGAAATTGAATACGCGTAAGACTGCGGTTGCCACTCTTGTTGGTGCTGCATTGTTTTGTTCGCCTCTTACTTCCATGGCACAGGATGCCGATGCGAATAACGAGCAAGAAGCGAAAAAAGATGTTGAGCTTATCCTTGTCACCGGTAGTTTCGTTCGCCGCAGCGAAAACTTCGATTCTCCTTCACCTTTGGCGGTAGTTGATAGCGTTGCTATCGATTCCATTGGCGCTAAAAATATTGCCGATATTACACAAACACTCACCATTAATACGGGTGCTGAAAACAACCCAGATGCTTTTACACAAAATGCCACCGCAGGTACGTCGAATATTAACTTGCGCGGGCTAGGTGTGGCATCCACGCTAGTACTGCTTAATAACAAGCGGCAAGTTGTTAATGCGCAACCTACAAACGAAGGCTTAAACTTCGTCGATACCAGTTCATTGGTTCCCATGATTGCTATCGACAGAATGGAAGTGGTTAAAGATGGTGCTTCTGCACTATATGGCTCTGATGCGGTTGCCGGGGTAGTGAACTTTATTACAAAGCGTAATTACGAAGGTGCAATGGTTACTGCTGACTACCAAGACGGCGCACACGGTGATAATAAAGAATATGTACTACAAGGCCTATGGGGGGCTACAGGCGATAAAGGGAATGTGTTAGCTGCAATTAGCTATACCAACCGTTCTCCACTTTTCATTAGCGATAGACGATTAAGTCGCCCTCAAGACGATACCAGTGCTCTTGGTAATCCTGTTAGCTTCTTTATTGCGCCAGGTGTGCCTGTAATCGATCCTTTCGGTTGTGCAGAGTTTGGTGGTTTCCCTCAAATTCTAGCTCCAGAGGGTACTGTTCCTGGCTTAGACGTAGGTCTTTGTGGATTCGACTTCGGCCCATACTATTCTTATGTACCTGATGAAAGTCGTATTAATGCCTACACTCGAGCTGAGTATGAGTTCACCGACGATATTACATGGACAACGGAAATAGGCATGGCAAGAAACCGCGCAGAACGTGGAGGTGCACCGAGCTTTCCTATTCTTACCGCGCCGGTAGTGCCAGATTACCATCCGCAAAACCCATTCGGTCGTTCAGTGGCTTTCTTTGGCCGAGCAGAGGGTAACGGTCAACCTGGAGATGCCGCTAATACTGAGTCGGATACATTCCGTTTTAGCACGAATCTACAGGGCGTCACCGACAGCGGATTCTGGGAAGTAAGTTACACCAGAGCCGTGAATGACTTCTTATTCTCGGTACCAGATGTGCTGAACACTGAGTTCCAGTTAGCGCTGCTTGGTTTCGGAGGTTCCGATTGTAACCCTGTAACCGGCACACCGGGTCAAGGAAGCTGTGAATTCTTTAATCCTTTTGCTACGTCTTACACTACGTCACCAAATTCTGACTACGTTATTAACTCTTTCACCGGCAGACAAGTTATCGACTCGAAGGCTGATTTAGAGGTGTTTGAAGCGTTTACGTCATTTGATACTTTCGAAATGGGTGGTGGTTTTGCTGCGCTAGCGCTAGGTATACAGTATAGAGAAAACAGCTTGCGCCAAGACTATGACGAATTGTCGAATCAAGACAGCTTTACATTTGTAATAGGTAACCCCGATTTAGACGGTAGCCAAGATGTATGGGCTGCATTTGGTGAATTAGCATTGCCTATTAACGATGAATTAGATGTTCAGCTTGCGGTTCGCTATGAAGACTACGGGGGTAGCATTGGTAGTACTGTAGATCCTAAACTAGCAGTGTCGTGGCGTGCATCGGAAGAGTTTTCGCTGCGCGGTTCAATATCGACATCGTTTAGAGCACCTACAGTGTTCTTAGCACAGGGCGGCGCGACGTCACTTCAGCAAGTCGTTGATCCAGTACAAGGCGCGCAAGCTTTCGTAGCAGTGCGCACATCAGGTAATGCTGATCTTAAGCCTGAAGAGTCAACGGCATATAACATTGGTTTTTCTTACGAGCCGTTTAGAGACCTTTCTATCGAGGTTGATTATTGGAACTTTGAATTTGAAGATTTGATAATTCAAGAAAATGCACAAGCGTTATTAAATGCTGATCCAACAAACACTGACCGTATTGTTCGTGCAGGTGATCCGGTTTCTGGTCCAGTACTTCAAATTAACAACACTTACGTTAATGCGAGCTCACTGGAAACATCCGGCATCGATTTTGTTTCTAGTTATAAAATGGAAACAGAAATGGGGAACTTTACGCCAACAATTCAGGCAACGTATATTACCAAATACGATTTAAGTGATCCTCAAGCTGGAAGTATCGATGGTGCAGGGCGCCGTAACTTTAATAACATTGGTGTTTCGTCTCCTGAACTTCGAATGAACATTGGCTTGAATTGGCAGCATGATGTACATGCAGCAAATGTCTTCCTTCGTTATATTTCATCGTATGACGACGACCAAAACTGTGCTGATGGAACAAGTAACACAGCAGGCTGTGCTAATGGTTTCTATGAAATCGACAGTATGTTAACGGTAGATGCGCAGTACAACATCGACCTTGGCAGTGTGTTTGATACCGACCAAAGCTATGTGTTAACACTTGGTGGTATTAATTTGTTTGATGAAGAACCTCCACAGGTGTTCACAAACAGTGGTTTCGACTCAAAAGTACACGACCCTCGTGGTCGTCAAATTTACGCAAGACTTGCAGTCGAGTTTTAAAACACCATAAAGCGTAAAAGCCGGCTGCTTAGCCGGCTTTTTTGTAAAGTAAATACTCCACCTTTATCGCACGTTTTTAGGTTTCATTCGTGATTTCAATTTTCTAATCTAAAAGACTTTCATTACAGTACACCTAACACAATAAGACTGACTGAATAGGATGAATGTATGCCTACAAAATTAAATGATGATGCTGTGGATGTGAAGTTATCGGAACTCAATGAACTAGTAACCGACGAAAGCCTATGGGTAAGAGAAGGTGATGCGATAAAGAAAACATTTACGTTTAAAAGTTTTATAAGAGCGTTTGGTTGGATGTCTCAAATTGCGATATGGGCAGAGAAACTAAAACATCACCCAGAATGGTTCAATGTTTATAACCGTGTTGAAGTAAGACTTACCACTCATGATGTGGATGGACTGAGTGAGCTAGACTTCATGCTTGCTGAAAAGATGGAAAAGTTTCAGTAATTAGCCTGGTTAATTGACTGTAGATGTAGAGTTCATTTTTTAACGCTGTTTGTGTTTATTTTGCACGTTTTGTTTAATAAATCCTCGAACAGTCAGAAAAATGAAATATTTATGACTGTGCCTATTGTGTTAGTAAAGTGCCTATGTATAATACGCACCACATTGAGGCGAGGCGCTGAAAAGCAAATCTTCCAATGCTAATTTCTGGCGCGGGATGGAGCAGTCTGGTAGCTCGTCGGGCTCATAACCCGAAGGTCGTAGGTTCAAATCCTGCTCCCGCAACCACAGAAATTACACCAGTTTTCAAAGTGTGCAGTGCATGCTTTATTGTACAGACGCGGGATGGAGCAGTCTGGTAGCTCGTCGGGCTCATAACCCGAAGGTCGTAGGTTCAAATCCTGCTCCCGCAACCACATTTAAGCCCTTGCATATGCAAGGGCTTTTTTGTTTATCTTTTGTATATTTTTAAGTAATACTTCTTTCTCTACCAGGTTCAAATACCACATCATTGTATGATGCCAGCGTTAATTATATGCTAACGTTATACTTTGACTGATTTTTCTCTATGAGGCGTAGCATTCTATGTTGCTCCAGTATTTTACCGTAGACGACCCTTCACGCCTTATTAATGGTGAGTATTATCCCCCGTTAGTTATACTCTCGCTTTTGGTAGCCATTTTTGCCTCTTTCATGGCATTCAATGTGGCAGGTCATGCCGCAGTTACAGAAGATAAAAGAAGAAAAAATATACTGTTGTGTACCGGAAGTTTGGCACTTGGTGGTGGCATTTGGTCTATGCACTTTCTGGGCATGACGGCTTTTGAGCTATGTTTACCGGTAAACTACAACTTTACCATTACAGCACTGTCAGCTGTTCCCGGCTGTGCAGCTGCATGGGTGGCGTTGAACCTTTTAACTAGGCACCGAATAACGCCTTTAGAAATAGTGGTTGGCGGCATTCTTGTGGGTGCTGGAATTGGTACAATGCACTACACCGGCATGGTGGCAATGGAAATGGCACCTTTGCTACGTTACGACCTACCTATATTTTTGCTGTCTATTGTCGTTGCCGTTGTACTTGCCATGCTGTCGCTTTGGATAAAGTTTGGTATTACAGCGGCATCTAAGTCAAAACGATTTCTTGGTAAATATGTCATTGTGGCGAGTATTGTAATGGGGCTTGCCATTGCGGGCATGCATTACACAGGAATGGCTGCGGCTCGTTTTGTGCTTCCTCCTGGCATGGAATTGTCAGATCAAACCTCGGATATATCCTTCTATTTAGCAATTTCGATTTCCGTTTTTACATTGTTCATGATTGCGCTGGTGTTGGGTATAACCATCCTTTTCAAATATCGAGATGTAATGCTGCGCGCAGTTGAAAGTGAACGCATTCAAGCGGCAATTACCGATACGGCCGTGGATGCTATTTTAACAGTTGATAGTCGTGGAATAATTCGTACAGCTAACCCAGCAGTAGAGGCAATATACGGTTACACACAGGCAGAAATTATAGGTCGTCATGCGTCCATCATAGTACCTGAGGAGCGCCGTCATTTATATGGCGATGATTTCTTTAGCCAGCGTGTTGTGCCTACAGAACGAATTATTGGCACAGGGCGCGAGGTTGAAGTTTTACGAAAAGATGGTACTCGCATTCCTGCCCGTGTTGGCATTGGCTACACAGAAGTCGATGGAAAACCCGTATTTGTTTCTTTCGCGTCCGATCTTCGAAAACGCAAGCAAATGGAAGATGCACTTCGTGAGAGCGAGGCGAAGTTCAGAAGTCTGATTGGGAATATTCCTGGTGCAGTTTATCGTTCGAAATGCAGCGACGGCTGGCCAATGATGTTTGTAAGTAACGCTATTGTTGATATTACTGGTTATCCAGCCGATGACTTTCAGTTCCCGGAACCAAAACGTTACTTTTCTGAACTATATCACCCAGATGACGCTGACTATTTAAATAATGTCGCCGAGTTTGACGGCAGCTTTTCTATTGAATACCGCATCATTGATAAGCACAAAAATACGCGTTGGTTGCTAGAGCAAGGCACGTGTATTTATGATGAAAATGGCGAGCGTTTGTACATCGACGGCTTCATCATGGACATTACCGAGCGCAGGCAGATGGAAGAGGAACTTAAGTCTGCTAAGGTGAGAGCCGAGGATGCTGCGGCTGCCCGAACTGCTTTCTTGGCTAATATGAGTCATGAAATAAGAACGCCGATGAACGCGATAATTGGTTTTAGTGATTTATTGCTTAATAGTGACTTAAACGCAGAGCAAACTTCACATTTAACCACGGTAAATAAATCTGCACGTTCATTGCTGCACATTCTTAATGACATTCTCGACAGTGCCAAGCTAGACAAAGGTAAACTAGAGATTGATAAGCGTCCTTTCTGCCTCCGTGAAGAGTTAGATCTCGTGGTATCAACGTTTTGGTTGGAGGCAAAGCGCAAAGGTGTGCAGTTAGCGTTGACTGTTGAAGACGATGTAGCAAGAGGGGTATCTGGCGCACCAGAAAGACTTCGTCAAATTCTGAATAATCTTATTGGGAACGCGGTTAAATTTACCCATGCAGGCAAAGTTGCACTGTACGTTAAAAATTGCGATCAAGGGGTTAGCTTTGAAATAAGTGATACGGGCATAGGTATGACCGAAGAGCAGGTCTCTAGAGTGTTTGAAGCGTTCTCGCAAGCAGATGCTTCAATGAGCCGAAAGTACGGTGGTACAGGGTTGGGCACCACTATTTCAAAGCAACTCGTAGAATTGATGGGCGGGGCAATTACTGTAAAGAGTGAAGAAGGAAAAGGCAGCACGTTCACCTTTACGCTTCCACTTGAAGAAGCAGAGATTCAACAAACAGACAGTTCATCAAGTGATAAAGCACTGCCAACGTTTGATAAAGTACTTTCAATTCTCGTTGTAGATGATGTGCAGCAAAATGTTGAGCTACTTGAATTACTTCTAAAACGAAATGGCCACGCAGTAGAAATAGCGCGCGATGGTCAGCAAGCGCTAGATAAAATGCAGGAAGCGACATTTGATATTGTACTAATGGACTTACAAATGCCGAATGTTGATGGCTTAGAAGCGACTAGGCAGCGACGAATATTTGAACGTCAAAATAGCCTTTCTGCAACACCTATTATTGCACTTACGGCAAGCGTACTTATTGAAGATAAGCAAGCTGCACAAGAAGCGGGGATGGAAGGTTTTGCAAACAAACCAATAGACCTTCCAGTGCTTATGCAAGAGATGGCAAGGGTGCTCGGAACACAGGTTTCTGCACCTGCATCAACGTCTCATGCTGTCGACACTAGTGATAGCACATCGAATATTAACATTGATGAATCGGTGCTTAATATGAGCAAAGCGAGTGCTTTGTGGGGCAACGAAGCGTTAGTTTTTAAAGAGGTTGATAAATTTGCCGTAGAAGCCAGCGCAAAAGTTGATGAGATAACTTCCGCTGTTGCTAATGCAGATTGGGAGCGAGTGGGTTCGCTTGCACATGGTTTGAAAGGCGTGTCAGGTAACTTAAGTCTTGTCACGTTTTACGAGCTAAGTAAAACTATTGAGTCGCAAGCGGTAGCGGGTAGCGTTGATATTCAACTGGTAAATGAGTTAAGGCACTCTTTAAATGCTATTGATAGATTACTTCAGGCGTCGCCGCTTTATGCAGAGCAGTCAATTAATGACAGTATCGATAGTGGCTTATTATTGGAGTATCTTGAACTGGTTAAACAGCGCGTTCAACAGAATATGCTTGATGAAGAAGAATTAAACTACTTACGCCAATTCGATTCACTAGAATATAAGGAAGAGCTAACGCTAATACTCAATGAACTGGATGACTTTGAGTTTGAGGTTGCATTAAAACGGATAACTGCGTTAATTGAGAAATTGAGATAAAACAGAGAAAAGCATGTTAGACATTGAAATTAACAAACCAACGCTGTTACTGGTAGACGATGAGCCGGTCAATCTTCGGGTGCTTAAACAGTTACTGGCCGCAGACTATCAGTTAATTTTCGCTAAAAGTGGTGAAGAGGCGCTGAAACTTGCTACTTCTCGCCAACCCAATCTCATATTGCTGGATATTATGATGCCTGGCATGACAGGGTTTGATGTATGCCGTTACCTCAAAGATGAAGCTTCAACAAAACATATCCCGGTAATCTTCGTTACTGCCCTTAATGATGAACACGATGAAGCAGAGGGGTTTAACGTCGGCGCAGTAGACTACATCACGAAACCTATATCTTCTGCCATTGTGAAAGCCAGAGTAAAAACACACTTAAGTCTTGTACAGTCAGATGAACTGCTAGAAAGCCGGCTTCAGGTAGTGCAGCGTTTAGGGCGCGCTGCGGAATACAAAGACAATGAAACGGGCATGCATGTTATGCGTATGAGCCACTTTTCAAAGGTTCTCGCACTTGCTTATGGTTTAACAGAGAAACAAGCAGAAATACTGCTTCATGCCGCGCCTATGCATGACATTGGCAAAATTGGCATTGCCGACAGCATTATGTTGAAGCCTGGGAAATTAACTGACGAAGAATTTACAACCATGAAGGCCCACCCGGAAATAGGGGCTGAGATAATTGGTGATTGCGGTGATTCTTTGTTGTTGAAAGTAGCGAAATCGGTGTCGTTAACACATCATGAAAAGTGGGATGGAACTGGCTATCCAAAAGGCTTAGCTGGGGAAGATATACCCATTGAAGGGCGTATTTGTGCAATTGCAGATGTTTTTGATGCATTAACAAGCAAGCGACCTTACAAAGAGGCTTGGAGCATTGAGAAGACGGTAGACTTCCTTCAAAATCAGAAGGGTAAGCACTTTGAGCCTAAGCTCGTCGATTTGCTTATTGAAAACTTACCTCAGATTTTAGAGATAAAAGCCACCTTTAAGGATGAAGAGTAAACGCGTTTAGACATATAGAATGCATAATAGAATTGCGCCAAAGGCTTTTCGCTGTTGCTTAATGTGTCGCCTATAAGTATAATGTGCGCATTCGATGACGAGCGCGGGCTCCCTCAGTGTTTAGGAAAGTAACGCATTCGTCGAAAGCAAGCTATCACCACACGGTGGTTTCACCCATAGGCTTGCAACTGCCTTGTCGGCAGGTATGGGTTCAGAATTTTAATAAAAAGCCCCGCTAGTCCGGGGCTTTTTGTTGTATTAAAAAACCTGGAGTCAGCCTTGCTGAGCTAGGTGATGACAGGTGGGCTTTAGGCCCTTTTTTCGTTTTTGGAGGTTTGCATTGGCAAAACTTGAAGAGAAGCTAACCGAAATGCTTGAGCCCGGTGTAGAGGCGCTAGGCTTTGAACTGGTTGGCATCGAGTTTGTTAGAGCGGGGAAGCATTCTATTCTTCGCGTTTTTATTGATCATGAAAACGGTATCACCGTAGATGATTGTGCGGATGTGAGTCATCAGGTTAGTGCTATTTTGGACGTTGAAGATCCAATCAGCACTGAATATAACCTAGAAGTGTCGTCACCTGGAATGGACAGACCGCTTTTCAAAGAGAAGCACTACATCGAGTCTGTGGGTGAAGTAGTTCAAGTTCGTTTGTCTATGCCAATGGACGACAGACGTAATTTTAAAGGCAAAGTACTGGCATGCGAAAATGGCATGGTAAGTATTGAAGTGGATGGCCAGCAGTTCCAGTTAGCTGTGGCGAATATCGAAAAAGGTAACGTTGTTCCCACGTTCGATTAACGGAACAGCTCTGCTTTCATCGACGAAAGCAAAAGAGAGGCGAAAATGAATAAAGAAATTTTGTTAGTGGCGGAAGCCGTTTCAAATGAAAAACAAGTGCCTAGAGAGAAAATTTTTGAAGCGCTAGAGTTTGCTATTGCTAGTGCAACCAAAAAGAAGAACGAAGGCGAAATTGAGGTTCGTGTAAGCATAGACCGTACTTCAGGTGACTTTGATACATTCCGTCGCTGGTTAGTTATTCCTGACGACCAAGAGCAGGAAAATCCATTTGCTGAAATTACGTGGTCTGCTGCGCAAATCGACGAGCCAGAAATTCAGCTAGGCGATTATGTAGAAGAGCAAATTGAATCTATCAAATTCGACCGCATAACTACGCAAACCGCTAAGCAAGTGATCGTGCAAAAAGTACGTGAAGCAGAGCGTCAGCAAATGATTGCTGAATATGAAGACAAAGTGGGCGAGTTGGTAACGGGTACTGTTAAAAAAGTAAACCGCGACAACATCATCATCGACTTGGGTAACAACGCTGAAGGTGTTATTTACCGTGACGATATGCTTCCTCGCGAAACATTCCGTCCAGGCGACCGCGTACGTGGTCTTCTGTATGTTATCCGTCCAGAAGCGCGCGGTGCACAGCTATTTATTAGTCGTACTCACCCAGACATGCTTGTTGAATTGTTCCGCTTAGAAGTTCCTGAAATTGCGGAAGAAACACTTGAGATTAAATCTGCCGCTCGTGACCCAGGTTCACGTGCAAAGATTGCTGTGAAAACTAATGATAAGCGTCTTGACCCAGTAGGTGCTTGTGTTGGTATGCGAGGTTCACGTGTTCAAGCGGTATCAGGTGAGTTAGGCGGTGAGCGTGTGGACATCGTGCTTTGGGATGAAAACCCAGCGCAATTTGTTATCAACGCGATGGCGCCAGCTGAAGTTGCTTCAATTGTTGTTGATGAAGACAGCAATAGCATGGATGTAGCGGTTGAAGCGGATAACCTAGCACAAGCGATTGGCCGTAGCGGTCAAAACGTTCGCTTGGCTAGCCAGCTTACTGGCTGGGAACTTAACGTGATGACGGTTGATGACCTCAACAAGAAGCACGAAGAGGAAAATGCGAAGGTACTTGATCTGTTTACTGCAGGTCTGGACATTGACGAAGAGTTCGCATCTGTACTTGTAGATGAAGGCTTTACCACACTTGAAGAAGTGGCATACGTTCCGGCAAGTGAACTTCTTGCTGTTGACGGGTTAGACGAAGAAACCGTAGAAGAGCTGCGCAACCGAGCGCGTGCTTATTTAACTACGCGTGCACTTGCAAACGAAGAATCGCTAGAGGGTGCAGAACCTACAGAAGCCTTATTAAATCTTGAAGGTATGAGTAAGCACGTGGCTTATGTGTTGGCCAGCCGCGGTGTTACCGACCTAGAAGAATTAGCAGAACAAGGTACCGATGATATCAGTGATATCGAAGAACTGGACGAAGAGAAAGCTGGCGCGCTTATCATGGCCGCTCGTAATATCGTATGGTTCAGTGAAGAAGAGTAAGGTCAACAGGGGGAAAATTACGTAATGGCAGATGTATCTATTGAAAAGCTCGCCAGCGACATTGGTACGACCGTTGACCGATTGGTTGGCCAGTTTAAAGACGCGGGTATCACAAAGAGTGCCGGCGATCAGGTAAACGAAGACGAGAAACAAAAACTTTTGGATCATTTAAGTAAGCAACACGGCAGTGCAGCCGAACCAACGCGTATGACACTTAAGCGCAAAACGACAAGCACACTAAGCGTAGGCAAGTCGAAAGAAGTTAAAGTAGAAGTACGTAAAAAGCGCACATACGTGAAGCGTAGCGATGTTGAAGAACAGCAGCGTTTAGCGGAAGAAGAAGCGAAACGTGCTGAAGAAGAACGCCTGAAGCGTGAAGCGGAAGAAAAAGCAGCAGCTGAAGCGAAAAAGGCCGCTGAAGAGAAAGCGCGTAAAGCAGCAGAAGCTAAGAAAGCCGCTGATGAAGAGCGTGCCCGTCGTGCTGAACAAGCAAAGAAAGAGGCTGAAGCACGCAAGGCAGACGAGCCTGAAATGACAGAAGCCGAGAAAGCAGAAGCGGAAGCGGCACGTCAGGAAGAAGAGCGTCTACGTAAAGCGCAGGAAGAAGAAGCGCAGAAGAAACTTGAAGAAGATGCGAAGAAAGCCGCTGAAGAAGCGCGCAAACTAGCTGAAGAAAACGAACGTCGCTGGAAAGAAGAAGAAGAGCGCCGTAAGAAAGCGGAAGCTGAAGAAGTTCACTTGCACTCTAACCGTTACGCTCAAGAAGCGGAAGACGAAGAAGACATGCAGGTTGAGCGTTCATCACGTCGTCGTCGCAAGTCGAAGAAAAACGCGGGCGAGCACCTTAAGCAAGGCTTTAACAAGCCTGCTGCACCTGTTGAACGTGTTGTTAAACTTGGCGCGACCATCACCGTAGGCGAGCTAGCAAGCAAACTTGCTATAAAGTCTAACGAAGTTATCAAAACGATGATGAAGATGGGCGAAATGGCCACTATTAACCAAGTACTAGACCAAGATACTGCAGTACTAGTAGTTGAAGAAATGGGCCACAAGTTTGAGCTTGTTAACGACAACGCGCTTGAAGAAGAATTGCTAGCCGATGACACTGCTGGTGAGAAAACAACACGTGCACCTGTTGTAACTATCATGGGTCACGTTGACCACGGTAAAACGTCACTTCTAGACTACATTCGTCGTGCGAAAGTAGCCGATGGCGAGGCCGGCGGTATCACTCAGCATATTGGTGCATACAAAGTTCAAACTGATAACGGTGAAATCACGTTCCTTGATACACCTGGACACGCCGCGTTTACTGCAATGCGTGCACGTGGTGCTACAGCAACAGATATCGTTATCCTTGTAGTTGCTGCTGATGACGGTGTAATGCCGCAAACAAAAGAAGCGGTACAGCACGCGCGTGCTGCTGGCGTACCTCTTATTGTTGCAGTAAACAAGATGGATAAAGAAACTGCAGATCCAGATCGCGTTAAAACTGAGCTTTCTCAGTTGGAAGTTATTTCAGAAGAGTGGGGCGGTGAGCACCAGTTCTGTAATGTTTCTGCAAAAACCGGTATGGGCGTAGACGAGCTTCTAGAAGCAATTGTTCTACAAGCAGAAGTACTTGATCTTAAAGCAGTAGCCGACGGCGCAGGCCGCGGTATTGTTATCGAATCTCGCCTTGATAAAGGTCGTGGTCCAGTGGCTTCTGTACTTGTTCAGGAAGGTCAACTTCGTTCTGGCGACATTCTACTTTGCGGTGAAGAGTATGGCCGTGTTCGTGCAATGCGCGACGAGAATGGTAACGAAATTAAGTTAGCAGGGCCTTCTACGCCTGTAGAAGTACTTGGTCTTTCAGGTGTGCCTGTAGCAGGTGAAGATGCAGCTGTTGTTAAAGACGAGCGTAAAGCTCGTGAAGTAGCGGCTAAGCGTCATCAGAAGAAGCGTGAACTTAAACTTGCGCGTCAGCAAAAAGCGAAGCTTGAAAACATGTTTGCGAACATGGAGTCAGGCGATGTTAGTGAGCTTAACATCGTACTTAAGGCCGACGTACAGGGCTCTGTAGAAGCGATCTCTGAATCACTTATTAAGCTTTCAACATCTGAAGTTAAAGTTAACATTGTAGGTAGTGGTGTAGGTGGTATTACCGAAACTGACGCAACCCTAGCGGCTGCATCAGGCGCTATCGTACTTGGCTTTAACGTTCGTGCCGATGCTACAGCACGTCGCGTACTTGAAGCTGAAGAAATTGACTTACGTTACTACAGCGTAATCTATAGCCTTATTGACGAGGTGAAAGCGGCCATGAGCGGTATGCTTGCACCAGAATTCAAACAGGAAATCATTGGTCTTGCAGAAGTACGTGATGTATTCAAGTCGCCTAAACTAGGTGCAATCGCTGGCTGTATGGTAACTGAAGGCGTAGTTAAGCGTAGCAACCCAATCCGTGTACTTCGTGATAACGTTGTAATCTACGAAGGTGAACTTGAATCACTGCGTCGCTTTAAAGACGATGTACAAGAAGTTCGTAACGGTATGGAATGTGGTATCGGCGTTAAGAACTACAACGATGTAAAAGTAGGCGACCAAATTGAGGTCTTCGAAATCGTTGAGGTTAAGCGCGAAATCTAATTGCCTGAAAATATTCGGCATGTAAAAAGCGGGGGCCGAGTGCTCCCGCTTTTGTCTATTAAGACGAATACATGAACGAAATATAGAACGGGAAAGGAGAATACAATGGCTCGTGAATTTTCACGTACCGATAGAGTGGCTCAGCAAGTTCATAAAGAAGTGGCTAGCATTCTTCAAAATGAATACAAACACCGTGTTGGTGATATGCCCTTGATTACTGTGTCTGACGTTGATGTGTCGCGCGATTTAGCTCACGCTAAAATTTTCGTGACTATTTACAACAGCACAGAAGAAGAAGGCAAAGTGCAAATTAAACAACTTGTTGAGTACAAGAAGTTTATCAGAAGCATTCTTGCGAAACGACTGCGTATGCGTTCTGTACCGGACCTTCACTTCTTTGAAGATAAGTCGATTGTAGAGGGTATGCGTATTTCTAATCTTGTGTCACAGACCATCGCTAAAGATGAGTCTAAGCGTGACAATGATGACTCACAAGAGCAGGAGTAGATGGCAAGACGTCGTAAAGGCCGTGAGATTAACGGCATAGTATTGCTTGATAAGCCGTTAGGTGGGTCGTCTAACCAACTACTACAAAAAGTACGTTGGCTGTATAAGGCGGCTAAAGCTGGACATACTGGCGCCCTTGACCCGCTTGCAAGCGGCATGCTGCCGCTGTGTTTGGGCGAGGCTACAAAGTTTTCTCAGTTTTTATTAGATGCAGAGAAAACCTACGAGGTTACCGCGCAGCTAGGTGTACGTACTACAACGTCTGATGCTGATGGTGAAGTAGTTGAAGAGAAACCGGTAGAGGTTAGCGAGCAACAAGTAAAAGAAGCGTGTCTTGCATTCTTAGGTAAAAGTAAGCAAATACCTTCCATGTTCTCGGCGCTTAAACATCAAGGTAAGCCACTTTACCACTATGCGCGTCAAGGCATAGAGATAGAACGTGAGCCACGTGATATCGAAGTTTATGAGCTTGATGTATTACGTATTGAATTGCCCTATGTCGATATGCGTATTAAATGCAGTAAAGGTACTTATATTCGTTCTATTGTTGACGATCTTGGCCAGAACCTAGGGTGTGGTGCATACGTAACCCGTTTGCATCGTACTGAAGTGGCAGACTATCCAAACGACAAAATGGTATCGCTAGATACATTAATCGACATTCAAGAATCGTTAGAAGAGGGTGATTTTGCCCCACTAGACGATTTACTTATTCCTATGGATACCGCTGTTAGCCGTTTGCCATTCGTTACTATTAATGATGAAGAACGCAAGCGCTTCGACAACGGTCAGTCGGTAAAAGGTAATAGCGCTTCAGCACTTGAAGAAGGCACTGCATATCGCGTTTATCACGGCGTCGATACTCAAGGCTTATTTCTTGGCGTAGGGGAAGGTGTGTTGGACCCAAAAGATCAGGGAATTCCAAAACAAGAAGTGTTTGTAAACCCAAAACGTCGAGTGGTTTATTCTTAATTAATGCTTTATTTGGAATAACAGCATACAAACCTTGCTAACTGTATAAACGTCATTATAATACTGCGCTCATTCCGCTTTGCTGAATTAGTGATCGGCGAAGCATTAATATTAGGAGAATGATATGTCACTAACTAAAGCAGAAACCGCAAACATCATTGCTGAGTACGGCGTAAAAGAAGGCGATACTGGTTCACCAGAAGTTCAAGTTGCTTTGCTTACTCACAACATCAACAAGCTTCAAGGTCACTTTGCTGATCATAAGAAAGATCACCACTCACGTCGTGGTCTTCTACGCATGGTTAGCCAACGTCGTAAGCTTCTAGACTACCTTAAAGGCAAGAACGCTCAGCGTTACCTTGACCTTATCAAGCGTCTAGGCCTACGTCGCTAAGACTAGGTTTCAAGAAAAGCGCCCAATGGGCGCTTTTTTTATGTCCACTTTTTATCGATTAGACACCTCTTTAAGACTCTTTTGTTGAAACATTCGTTCGTCGGCAAGACGAATGAGGTCATCTAAATTAGTTGCTTCGTTAGGGTATGACGCAAAGCCAATGCTAGTACCAACAGCCACAGTACCGATAGACGTAGTAATAGGCTTGCTTATAGCAAGGTGAGTGCGGTCAATAAATCCATCCAAATCAAACGTTTCATCAATGTCGGTGAGAATAATGATAAATTCGTCTCCACCAACCCGTGCAGCTAAATCTGACTCTCTACAAAGGTGTTTCATACGGTCGGCTATTTCTATCAGCACCTCATCACCTATATTGTGGCCATGAGTATCATTAATGGGCTTAAAGTTATTTAAATCGAAATACAAGCAAACACAGCGCATGTTGGTGCGCTCGATACGGGCAAACTCCTGCTCAAGATAAGTAGTTAACGCGCGACGATTTGCAAGCCCTGTTAGCGAATCTTGTGAAGCAAGTTCTTTTATTCGCTCTTCAGCCACCACCTGTTCGGTAATATCTATGTTAATGCCAAACATTTTGTTGCCTTGTATGCGCCCATCTGCACGCACGTAGCGAATGCTGTCTCGCGAAACTTGTACCCTAAACTGAGCGTGAAACTCAGAGTTTGTATTAATTGCATGATCTATCTGTGTTTTAACATCATCAAAATCATCTAGATGAACGGTATTTGCCCAAACTGAGTAATGGTCATTGAAGTCATCTTTTGGAATGCTGTATATCTTGTGCATCCAGTCATCCCAAATCAGTTCGTTAGTTTCGAGGTCCCACTCCCATACGCCTATATGTGCGGCATCAGCAGCCATCGACATTCGTTTGTTAAGCGCTTCCAGTTTATCCTGTGTTTTCCTAAGTTCGGTAACATCTTCAGACAATGACAATATAAATTGTGGCTTATTGTTGGCACCACTGATAACCACTTTTTTAGTTTGAAAGCAGCGTTCTTCACCGTTAATTACAATTTTCGACTCTTCACAGCTTTCACGATTACCACCTTCAAGTAAAGCCGTATCCGAGGCAATAATATGTTTAGCGTCTTCTGACTCGAAAATGTCAAAATCAGTTAACCCTACAAGCTCATGTTTAGCCACTCCAATCAACTCAGCTCCCATATCATTCGCATGGGTAAAGGCCAGTGTTTCGGCATCTTTAACAAACAGCATGTCAGGCAGGGTATCGAATACAGTTTGCGCAAACACCTCTTGGTTTTTCACGTCAGATAAGTCTTTTACAGTACATACAAAGGCTTCGTGGTCACCAGGTAATCTATTGACTAAAAAAGAAAGTGGGAAAGTAGAGCCATCTTTTCTTACGCCTTCAATGCGATGTGGGCGGTTTCGCAATTCACCTCCGTTTGCCGCCTTTATCACTTCATTAAGTAACACTGTATTATCGCCGTTAGCGTGATTCACCAAATCAGTTACACGACGATACTGTAACTCCTTTTTGTTGTAACCGAACATGGTCAAAGCTGCAGGGTTTATAAACTCAAGTTTTCCATCGTTATCAAAACTCATCACCCCTTCTTGTACTGTATTTAACACTGCGGTAAATCTGTTAGACGATAGGGTTCTTGCTCGTAATTCGATTAGTAAAACAAAGATAAAAGCAAAAAACGCCACCATAAATATTACTATGTATGCGAGGTCTTTGTGTGATTGGTCATTAGAAAATTCGGTGGAGGATACTGCAAACACGTGCATGGATAGCATGCCTGTATAGTGCATGCCAGAAATGGCACAGCCCATGATAGTAGCGGGTACAAGTTGCTGAGCTACGCTTACCTGTTTACCTTGAATGTATGAGTGTGCTTTTAAAGCTATGCCTGCTAACACTACAGCGACAATAATGGAGAGAGAGAAGAGGTAGATGTCGTAGGCCATTACCGCATGCATTTCCATAGCCAGCATACCAACATAATGCATACTGCCAATACCGGCCCCCATATAAAGGCTTCTCAACCACAGCTTTTGTGGCCCTCGTGGGTGATGAGAAACAACAATTAAGCTGGCAAAAATAGCGGGGATGATTGAGAAAAACGTAATCAGGGGGTTATAGCTTACTGCGATGGGTAACTGGTATGCCAGCATGCCCACGAAGTGCATGGACCATATCCCGAAACCCAGAAAACACGCTGAAGCAACTGCCCAGATATAACGTTCGTTCTTGAAGTCAGAACGGTTAGTACGTGCCGACAAAATAAAACAAAGAAGCGATGCGCCAATAGCAATTAGCACAGAAAGCGCTACAAAGAAGCTATCATAGTTTGCAACGATTTCGGCGCTAGCCTGGAAGCTGTCCAGAGAAAATGTATGTGTGTGACCGGTTTTCAATATGACTAAGCAAATCTTGTTTATTATTCTTAAAATGTAGTATATGAAATGTGATGCAACAATTTATAACAGAACAAATCCAATATTTGTTCTGTTTTAAGTATTTAGGCAGTTTTACTGGAGTTTTTTACCGCACTTTTTAGGGTGGAAAGCTCTCTGTCAGTAAGGTTTCTCCATTGACCCGGTTTAAGGTTACTAAGCTCTAAATGCATAATACGCGTGCGTTTAAGTTTGGTCACCTCGTAGCCCAAAAACTCACACATTCTGCGTATCTGCCGATTCAAGCCTTGCGTTAAAACAATGGTGAACTTTTTTTTGCCGGTGGGCTTTACAATACAAGGCTTGGTAACAGTACCTAGAATAGGAACACCGCGAGCCATGCGTTTCACAAAGCGCTCACTGATAGGCTGATCCACGGTTACTTCGTACTCTTTGTCATGCGCATTTTCTGCACGCAGAATCTTATTAACAATATCACCGTCGCTGGTAAGAATTATTAGCCCTTCGGAGGGCTTATCTAAACGGCCTACAGGAAAGATGCGAGACTTATGTCCGATAGCATCAACAATGTTACCTTTTACGTGCCGTTCAGTGGTACAGGTAATGCCAATAGGTTTGTTGTAAACAATGTAGACGCGATCAGATTTATCGGCAGCTACTGCACCTATTCTCTTACCATCTACTTTAACCGTGTCATCGGGGCCTACTTTTGTGCCAAGTTCGGGTTGTTTGTCATTAATGGTGACGCGATTTTGCTCTATCAGTTTGTCGGCCTCTCTTCTAGAGCAAAGGCCTGTATCACTGATATATTTGTTTAAACGTTTTAGCGCTTGGTCGCTCATTACGCGGTGTGTCCTTGGCATTTCTGGTTTGGTTATTTTACCATGGCAAAAAGAAAAGGGGCACATTGCCCCTTTGCGATCAGAAAGTGTTTACTTACAGCTAACCGCCAACTGCAGGTGTTGCGGTTTGTGGTGCGGCGCCAGCGCCGCCACTTTTCGTAACAAGCTTAGTTGCCATATCACGTATCTCATTTTCTAAGCTCGAAATTCGGCCCGAAAGAGTAGCGTTTCGTTGTTCTAGTACAGAAAGTTTATCAGTAAGCGTTTTTACATCATTTTGTGCACGTTGCTTGTCGCTAAGCGCTTGTTCTAGTTGAACGTTTACTGCCAACAGTTCATCAGCTAAAGAAGCAAGCTGGTTTTTTAATGAACCCATTGATGATGTTTGCGTTGTCACGTTTTGAGAAACCGCTGCAATATCTTGTTTTAACGAGGTTTGTACGTTGCCAACGCGATCACCAAGGTCAGCAATTTCTTTTTGGTTACGACGCCATGCCGAAGCCCAAAGCTTATCCATTTGCTCCCAAAGCTCGTTTGTTTTGTTGCTAAGCTCAGTGACTTTCACTTGTAGTGCTACTGTAGATTCACCAATTTCCTCACCCGTAGCAGAGAGTTTGTTTTCAAGCTGCACAATACGCTTTTCCGCTGCTTGAGCGGCAGTATGTTGTTGTTGCAGCAGGGTGAATAAGTAATAGCAGCCGCCGCATGCAATCAGTGCAATAAGTGCGACTATGGTTATCCAAATACCATTGCCGCCACCCGAAGAAGATGATGATGTACTGCTAGATGAAGTCAATGATGAAGCTGTAGAGCCTGCACTTGGAGGCGCTGGGTGGCGCTTCTTTTGGTAGTCGCGACGGTCTTCATCGTCTAGGCGAATAGTTGGAAATTCATCGTTTTTTGAATTGTTTGCCATAGTAAATCGATATTCTCGCAATTTTGAATTTCAGATTATCAGATTTTTATCGTTGTTTTCGATACTGGGTTAATCGCTGAAGCGCTTAATACCCGCTGAAATTACTGTTAAAACTTAACGCAGATTGCCATGTTAGCGTTAAATGACAGCAAAAGCTATGCCTTAAAACACGTTGTCTGTGCGCAATTTGCCTTCTAAATAAATACCGCCCCAGAAGGCGGCATTTTATATTCAAATGAAGTGAGTTATCGTACTTGTGCTTACGCTAACGCATCATTGCAAATCACCACGATTAGTCATCACCAATCCATTCGACGCGATATAAATCGCGCCTTCTGTCTAAGTAGTTCCTTACTGACCCCTCATTTTGCAGTTTAGTTAACTTATCTAAGTCTAAATCAACAATTAGGGTCATTTCGGTATTGGGCGTGGTTTCTGACACAATGGCATCGTGAGGGAATGCAAAATCGCTTGGTGAAAATACAGCGGTTTGTCCGTATTGAATATCAACGTTATCTACTTTCGGTAAATTGCCCACAGAGCCTGCAATAGCTACGTAACACTCATTTTCTATTGCTCGGGCCTGTGCACAGCGTCTTACACGTAAATAGCCATTTTTGGTATCTGTCCAAAATGGCACGAACAGAATTTGCATTTCTTGCTCAGAAAGAATTCTTGCAAGTTCAGGAAATTCAACGTCATAGCAAATTAGCACGCCAATTTTGCCAAAGTCGGTGTCGAATACTTTAAGGCTATTGCCACCTTTCATTATCCAATCTTCTTTTTCATGCGGCGTCGGGTGTAATTTGTACTGGCTTTCAATAGTGCCATCGCGCTTACAAATGTAACACACGTTATAAAGCTGCTCGTCCTCTACAATCGGCATCGACCCTGCGATGATAGTAATATTGTAACTTACTGCTAAATGAGACACGGCGGTTAAGATTTCATCTGTGTAGGTGGCTAAGTGCCAGATAGCATCTATGGAAGATTCGGTGGGGCTAAGGCCCATCAATGGTGCATTGAAGAATTCAGGGAAGAGTGCTACGTCGCATGAATAATCAGATAGCGCATCAACAAAGTACTCAACTTGCTGAAGTAGTTCTTCAACATTATTGAAGTAACGCATCTGCCATTGAATACAGCCAATGCGCGCATTAGACTTTCTGCTAGCGAATAGCGAGGGTGTGCCTGGCTCGTAGTAAATGTTGTGCCATTGCAACAGCGTGGCATATCCCTTAGACGCTTCATCTTCAGGGAGGTAGGCCGACATTACCTGCTTTACCTCAAATCCGTTAGACAGCTGAAACGTTAAGATGGGGTCGTAAATATCTTTTGCTTTTACGCGCTCAATGTACTCATAAGGAGAAAGCTCGTTCGCATGATGACGATAATTAGGAATACGCCCGCCTGCCATTATCGACTTCAAGTTAAGGTTACGGCAAAGCTCTTTACGCGCTTCATACAGTCGTCTTCCCAAACGAAGTCCGCGGTATTCAGGGCAAACAATCACTTCTACACCGTAAAGTACGTCTCCATTTGGATCGTGAGTAGTAAGGTAGGCGTCACCGGTTATCTCATCATAACTATGCTTGTCACCGAATTGGTCGTAATCCACTATCACTGAAATGGCAAAAGCCACAACCTTGCCTTTGTCTTCTATACAAATCTGACCATCGGGGAAGGTAGTTACCTGCGCTTTGTAATTAGAGTAGGGCCATGCACCTCCAACGTTCGCATAGACGTTATCCATTAAGCTTTTAACGTCGTCATAATCGTCAAGCCTTAGATTACGTAAATCAAGGTGGTGTTCAGTTTCTTCAATTTGTGTTTGATCTTGGCTCATCAGATATCCACTTTTTCTCTTATTGTTTAGTTACCTATACAAGTATAGATAAGCAAAAAGCGTGCGATGTATTCATCGACAAATAATCTTTTTCTCGTCGACAAAAATAAAGCGGCGAAATTAATGCTATATGACATTGTGGTTAGGCGTGATGCAAAGTATAAGACCCGCCAATTATTTTCGCTCTTTACTTTTGTACACAATGAACCGAGAACAACTTGCCCTTTATCAGCCTCTTCATGTATTCGATGAGTTGCTTTTTAACTGTGTAGTGGATGACCTCGTAGAAAAAGGGTATTCCATTCAAACATCAGCATTGCCAGTGTTTTTAACGGATGCTCTGCTTGCTTGCCAAGACGCGATTAATGACACCGAATACAAAAACGCAGGTATTGGAAGGGCCGGCGACTTTCAACATGCGCGGGATATTCGCGGCGATAATATTTGTTGGATTACTGGTTCATCGCAAGAAGGTGAGCTTTGGCTCTCTTGGTGTAACGCGTTAAAAGACTTTATCAATAAACATCTTTACCTAGGTCTTTTTTCGTTTGAGAGCCACTTTGCTTGTTATGAACCCGGTAAATTTTACAAACGCCATGTAGACGCTTTCAAAGGAAAAAGTAATCGCGTGCTGTCTTTGGTGGCTTATTTAAATGAAGACTGGAACAGCAATTACGGTGGTGAGCTGGTGCTTTATAAAAATGACAATGACGCCGAGGGAATACGCGTTGTTCCTAATCTGGGTACTTTTGTGGTGTTTTTAAGCGAGCAATTTCCACATGAGGTGCTGCCAGCAACGCACAAACGCAACTCTGTTGCAGGGTGGTACAGAGTAAATGGAAGCGTAAACGACGTTATAGACCCGCCTCGTTAGGTCGTTTCGCAAAAGTACTATCAATATGTTTCTATTAATTCAATAACCTGATTAAACGATTCATATTTACCAATTAGTTTTTATTACATGCACGCGCTATTCTCTCTAACAGTTTCGAAGGACATTGTTTTGAGCTCAGCGAATATTTTATTCAAAAGCAATGAAACTAAGTCCTTTTAATGTTCGTAAGATTTTGTTCGTACGCATTCTAGTGCGGACCTAATTTAAAAAAAGCATGGAGAATAAACATGGCATTGATCAACACTGCAATTAAACCTTTTAAAGCAACTGCATTTAAAGACGGCGAGTTTGTGGATGTAAGCAGCGAAGACATCAAAGGTAAATGGTCGGTATTCGTATTTTACCCAGCAGATTTTACGTTTGTATGCCCAACTGAACTAGGTGATATCGCAGATAAGTATGAAGAGCTTCAGTCTCGCGGTGTAGAAGTATTCTCAGTTTCTACTGATACACACTTCACTCACAAAGCGTGGCACGATTCTTCAGACACAATCAACAAAATCAAGTTTGCTATGATTGGCGACCCAACAGGCGAAATTACTCGTAACTTCGACTGTATGCGTGAAAACATGGGCCTAGCTGACCGTGCAACATTCGTTGTTGACCCAGAGGGTATTATCCAAGCAATGGAAATCACGTCTGAAGGTATCGGCCGCGACGCAGACGACCTAGTACGCAAAGTGAAAGCTGCACAATATGTAGCGAACAACCCAGGCGAAGTTTGCCCAGCTAAATGGAAAGAAGGCGAAGCAACGCTAGCTCCTTCTTTAGACCTAGTAGGCAAAATCTAAATTGATGTGTCCTGTGCCTTGCTTGAGAGTAGCACTTTTAAAGTAAGGCATTAGCAATCGGCAGGAGCGGGACTCCGCTCCTTCATCTTTAACTTCCAATTTCCGCTATGTTGTTGACCTATAAATAGGTTGGCGGGGATCGGCGTGTCGAAAAAAGGCAGAATTACCGTGTTAACTAAAGAAATTTTACAGGCATTGAAGGGTTATACCGACACAATGCAAAAGAGCGTTACCTTTGTCGTACAGACCGGTGAGCATAGCAAGCGTGAAGAGCTTGTTACGTTTCTGTCCGACATCGCAGGTGTAAGCAACAAACTCAACGTAGAAGAACGTGATACCAACGGCGAGCTTCGAAGCCCAATTAGCTTTTTGTTAGAAGCTGATGGAGACGATACAGGTATTCGTTTTTCAGGTATTCCAGGCGGTCATGAATTCAATTCATTGATACTTGCTATGCTTCACAGCGCAGGTACAGAGTTGAAACTTGACGATAGCGTTAAGGCAATGGTGAAAGCGGTAGAAGAGCCGCTTAATTTTGAAGTATTCATTAGCTTAAGCTGTCACAACTGCCCAGAAGTAGTGCAGGCACTTAATCAATTTGCGTTACTGAACCCAAATATCAAAACAGAAATGATTGACGGTGGTTTGTATCAAAACCTTATCACAGAGCGTGACATTCAAGGGGTGCCAAGCGTTTATCTCAATGGTGAACTGTTCGCTAACGGCAAAGTTGATGCATCAGTTCTGATTAACAAGCTACTTGAACGTAATCCAGATTTAAAAAGTGCAAATAAGGGTGACGCGCTGCCGTTGCAGGACGTAACGGTGATAGGCGGCGGCCCTGCTGGTGTGGCGTCTGCTATTTACAGTGCGCGTAAAGGGTTGAAAGTTGCCGTTGTAGCAGAAACGTTTGGCGGACAAGTAAAGGACACTATGGGTATTGAGAACCTGATTTCGGTTCCCAAAACCACGGGGCCTGAACTTGTTGGCAACTTGATGGAGCACGTGCGCGATTATGACATAACGTTGAAAGAACACGTTCGCGTAGAAAGTATTGAGCAAGGAAATGTGAAAACCATCACGCTTTCTTCTGGTGAACAAATTCGCACTCGTAGCATTATTGTAGCTACTGGTGCACGTTGGAGAGAGCTAGGCGTGCCGGGCGAAAGAGAAAACGTTGGTAACGGCGTTGCGTACTGTCCGCACTGCGATGGCCCATTCTTTAAAGGGAAAGATGTAGCGGTGATCGGTGGCGGCAACTCAGGTATTGAGGCAGCGCTAGATTTGGCTGGCATTGTTAAGTCGGTGACAGTATTTGAATTTATGCCGGAGCTTAAAGCAGACCAAGTGCTTATCGACCAAGCGATGAAGCGAGACAATATTACCATTATTAAGAATGCTGCAACGCGACAGATAACGGCTGAAAATGGCAAAGTAAACGCTATCGAATACCAAGACCGTGCAACCAACGAGGTGCACACACGAGCGTTAGCTGGTGTTTTCGTGCAGATAGGGTTGGTACCCAATAGTCAATTTATGAAAGGGACTGTTGAAATGACACAGTATGGCGAAATTGTTATCGACGACAAATGCCATACATCAGAGCCGGGTATTTTTGCAGCGGGCGATGTTACAACTGTGCCTTACAAGCAGATTGTTATTTCAATGGGCGAGGGTGCCAAAGCATCGTTAGCAGCGTTTGAATATTTGTTAAGCCATGAAGTGGTTGACACTGAAAGCGAATCGGCTGCAGCTTAATAATGCCTCGTCAATCGAGTTAATCGCCAGATAGCGCGGCAATACGTTTACTTACATTTTAAAAAGCCCCAATTTGGGGCTTTTTTTATGCCTAAATATTTTATAGTAAATGCTAATGATAAGGGTTATCATTAGCGTATGCGTTTTTTGAGGTGTGCGCTTAAAAAAAACACACCCATTGTGGAGCTTGCATGGACAATTTCGACTGAAGCCGCGCTCGATTTAAAGCAAAAAGGTGCCTTAAACCTGTCTCAAGCAGCAATGTGCATGGCTGGGGTTATAGGAGAGTCGTACGGTTTTACAACTTGGGTTGAATCGGTATCTTAAAGTGGGCTCCGCATTCCTCGTTACCGAGGTTCAATTCAATAGCTTTTTGGAAGCTATAACTCAACTCGTGCAGAGATATACACCATCGAGCAAGTCGAGTTACTAATATCTTTGACGTATTCTTTTAAAGGAAATTTATGATTACGGTTATAGCAAGTGTATTGTCACTTAGTGCTGTAGCTACCGTCCATCAGAGCTGGCGTTCTCGAACGCTGGCCTTATTCGTTGTTGGGCTGTTGCTGTGGTTAATATCTGGTGTGGTTTTCTCTTTTGCCCAGGGCTGGGAGTTTGGTGTGCTTATCACGCTTTGCTTGCCGGGAATTTTAGTATGGCCATTCGTCTTAGCAAATCAGATAGTCTTGCCAAAGCCAAAAAATAGTCCTGAACCCAGGGCGCTTAACTTTTCAAGAGCAAATGTGTTGCGAAATGGGGCAACCTATACTGTTGTGCTTTTCGCTTTTTTAATCATCGCGCTTTTAATAACTCTGGGTATCAGCGCTCTAACGCCCTTCAGCACAGCCGGAAAAATGGGGTTAGGTATTATCTTGTTACCCGTTCTTTGGGGGCTTTGTGTGTATCACTATTTAGCAACGTCATCAAAAATCAAAATACTTGCTGCCTATAGTATTTTTGCTGGCCTGTGCTTGCCTATTCTTGTGCTGTTTCCCTTGTAGGTATTTATATGAATAAACAAACGAAACAAAATGCGTTGAATGCGCACACGTGGGTAGGTGTTTTCTTAAGCGTACTGCTTTTTTTAGTTTGCCTCTCGGGCACGATTGCCGTTTTCCACTTAGAGTTTGAGCGCTGGGAGCAGCCTCATATAGAAGAGATGGAAAATGTAACGCCGCTAGCTATTGAAAAGGCGATGAATACTTTTCTCGCGCAAAACACAGAAGAGACTAACCACCTTTATGTTGTGTTTCCTACATCGGATATTCCGCGACTTGTTGTTGAGAACGATCATTCCGCTTTTTTCGCCGATAAACAGGGAAACCTGATTGAAAAGGAAAGTGTTTCATTTACTGAAATGCTGGTGGATTTACATCTTTACTTAAACCTGCCGCACAGCTGGGGCATGATATTAGTTAGCGCATTAGGCGCAATAATCTGTACGTTAGTTGTTACGGGCATTGTGGCACATAAGCGTATAACGAAAGACGCTTTCAAACTAAGACGTGGCGGCAATGGGCAGCAGGCGCAGATAGATTTACACAACAGGTTTGGACTATGGGCTGCACCATTTCATCTTATTATTGGGGTAACAGGCGCTTACTTTGGATTAGCCAGCGTTATTTTGGTTGTTGTGGCAACCCTAAATTACGATGGCGATAGAGAAGCGGTGATAAATCAGATTTTCACGCCAGATCCGGTGCTAGAACCTCAAAGTGGTAAGCCTGAAATTGGTAAAGCATTTGCTCAATTGGCAACGCTAGCGCCTGAGAAGTCACCTATCTTTCTAACGGTGCACGAAGTTGGTAAACCCGAGCAATTTATTGAAATCTATGCGAAAGCACCAAATCGGATGATTTACGCAGAGGGTTACCGTTTTGATACATCGGGTGAATTTATTGGTGTAGCAGGCTATGAGTATGGTGAATGGGGCAAGCAGCTGGCGTGGTCTATGTACCGATTACACTTTGGTGACTTTGTGGGTTTAGCCAGTAAATGGTTTTACTTTATTCTTGGCGTCATGCTTACCATGCTTTGCGTATCTGGTATGGAAATTTGGCTTTCTAAAAAAGCACACCCGCCACTTGCCACAAGGCTTTGGTACAGCGTGGTGTGGGGCAGTGTAAGCGCGCTGGCACTGACCGCCGTGATAGACATGTTTTACGCGGGTTCGTTGGTGGTAATTTTTTGGAGCCTGATGGTATTTAACACCGTTGTTACTGTGTTCCTACATCGTTTATCAAAGGCATTGTGGCTAATGCTTTCTGGACTCAGTGTTTTACTGTTACTAATTGCTTATATTGGGGTTAACGGCGCATCGAGTTTTACCATTTCATCGCTTCAATTGAATGTGCCTATGCTGGTTTATGTTGTGTGGAGTCTATGGCGGGGCGCTGTGTTGTTGTCGCGTGAGTCAAACGACCTTTCGGAGAAAAGCGCTGCTACATTCTCTAATGCAGCCGTTAGCGAATAACGAATAAATCAGTTGCGCTTTTTTTGCTTCCAAGTACCACCGTAAAGATAATCACTGTGGTGCTTGGCCTCAGACTGACATGCTTTACATACAATTTGCCAGCCCTCACCAATGTTTATGCGGTATTGTGTGCTTGCTTCTGCATCACACTTATCGCAGGGTTTTGCCGCGCGCGTTCGCGCCTTTTTTTCCCATACTAAATTCGTTTAGCTATAGATACGGCTGCTGCCGATCCTTTACCAACCAACTCACCCCAACATTTCATAAGAAAAGAAGGTGAATGCTGCATGTTTGCATGTGCTTCGTCTCTGTGATCTTGTTCGTCGCCTTGCATAGAACGCATTAACGTAAGCACCTTTTTGGGAGCACCACCATGTTGCTGAATGGTGCTGATTTGGTGTTCATAGTGTTCATCAACAAAATATTCAACGCAGTAAATAGTATAGTAAAACCAATCTTTACCAATAAGCCTTGGAATAAAGCCAGTGAGAAAACCCGCTGCTATCCATAGAAGTAATATAAAACTTCCTCTAAAGGATGGCATATCGTTTTCGAAAATATGCAAATGCTGCTTTTCTGTTTCAAGGTGGTGCAGTGCAAAAGCACTAATACCTTTGTCTGCTGCGGTTTTGTTATTCTTGCGCTTGAAGAGGGCTTTTATAAATTCTGCTGTTAGCGCGCCGCGATATATCCATACTGCGCCAGTTTCACCCGCATGACTTGCACGTAGCTCGCTATTTAACAACGCTGGTATCTTGTGAGTAATGGTTTCTGAATAAGACGTAGGCAAAGCTGAAAAGCCCTTTTATTTACAATACTCACTTAATACTCACGCGTGCCTTACGCTGGATTCTTTTTAAAGCAATTGTAATTTAGCCCTTTGCCATAGTGTTCTGCATCACATCAGTATGCTAAAGACAATTTCTTAACATCGTCAGTTGAATACTTTTGTTTTATGCTGTTTTACGGTAACAATAAACAGAAGTTAGCTAATAAACGAGAACCGTATCATTGATGAAAACTGTCGTTAAGGTGGCGCTGATAAGTATAGCTGTCGCAGTGGCATACCTTCTTCTGTGGCCTGTTGCCATATCGCCGAAAGCGTGGGATGCACCACTAAGCAAAGGCTTCACTGGCAGTTTTGCTCCCAATACACAATTATCTTCGTTAACGCTTATTGATATGGAAAACGACTACGGGCCAGAAGACTTCGCTGTTAACAGTAATGGCGATATTGCTACTTCTAGTCACTCCGGCTTTATTTTGGTCAAAAAGCATGGGCAGCAAGGCTTTACTCGTTGGGTTAGCACGCAAGGGCGACCATTGGGTATTGAGTACGACCACGCTGATAACTTAATTGTGGCTGATGCTGAAAAAGGACTGTTAAAGATATTGCCTACTGGCGATATTGAAACACTTGTAACGCACGTAGCTGGCCAAGCTGTGGTGTACGCTGATGACGTAGACATTGCCGATAACGGTACCATTTACTTTACTGATGCCACCGCAAAATTCGCGCCCGAAGAATACAACGGCACACTTAACGCGAGTATGCTCGAAATATTTGAGCATATGGGTAACGGAAAGGTAATAGCCTATTACCCTGACTCGGGCAAAGCCCAAGTATTAATGGATAACCTTGTTTTTGCCAACGGCATTACGCTAAGCCACGACAATAGCGCTCTACTTGTTAACGAAACCGGAAAATATCGGGTTTTGCGCTACGATTTAAACCCTGAAGTCGCGGAAAAAGTCACAACTGTGATAAACAATCTGCCAGGGTTTCCTGACAACATTGTGGCAGCGCATAATGGGTACTTAATTGGTCTTGCTTCACCGCGTTCTGGTGCAGTAGATGCACTATCTGCTTACCCATTTATAAGAAGCATGGTGCAAAGATTGCCGTCTTTTATGCGCCCATCAGCAAAAAACTATGGGCATTTAATACGCATTAACGAAAAAGGGAAGGTGTTAAACAGCTATCAAGATCCAGCTGGTTTATATCCATTTATAACCGGCGCATTAGAGGTGGATGAGGGACTTTATATAAGCAGCTTAACCGCTGAAAAGGTGGGGTTTATTAAAATATAGTCGGCAAGGCCCGTTACTTGTTTTGCGGTGTTTGTTAACGCAATGTAATGAACTAATTGCGTCTAATTAAACCTAACGGTCGTAAGTTTTTTAATATTCTTGGGCAAACAATAAGCGTTAATTTTGCTCGTTGGGCGACTTAAATTCTTCATAATTGCTTTGTATATTGCAGTTATACACGTGAAAGGTACTTACATAATGAGTATGACGAATAAAGTTTCTATGATAGCAATTGCGGTTTGTGCTTCGCTCGTAGCTGGGTGCGGTGGCGGCGGTGGTGGTTCAACGGTTGAACGAGAGGGCTCTACACCCACAACACCGACAACGCCACCAACAGGCGGTGGCCCAACATGGGAAGCAGGGGTGTTTGAACCACAGTCTGAGTTTATTGCTAAATGTGAATCGCCGCGTACTGGCATCGACCCTTTCACTGGTAATGCTTATCCCGATACGCAGGGTAGCGCGTTAGAAGAAAAGCTATGGCTACGTTCGTGGACTAACGACACCTATCTTTGGTACGACGAGGTACCTGATAACGACCCAGAAAACTTCACGGTTCTTGGATATTTTGATCAGTTAAAAACAACTGAGCTAACTCCAAGCGGTACGGCTAAAGATAATTTTCACTTTTCCCAGCCTACCGACGAATATAATGAACTTACTCAGTCTGGCGTATCGTCAGGTTACGGCTTTTCGTTCGAGTTTGTAAGAAATTCCCCACCCCGTGAGTTAATTGTCCGCTACACCGAACCAGGCTCGCCGGCAGCAAATGCCAATGTGCCTCGAGGTGCCAGGTTAATGCAGGTGAATGGCATCGACTTTGTTAACGATTCAACCGAAGCTGGCGTTAATGCCATTAACGAAGCGCTGTTTCCCGATGATGACGGGCAGACCAACAGCTTTGAGTTCATGTTGAACGATGGAAGCTCAATGTCTGTTGACATTACTTCTGCCAGCGTCGCTTTATCGCCCGTAAATAATGTACGTGTGATAAATACTAACACTGCTAGGGTAGGGTACTTTCAGTTCAATCGATTTATACGCGCTGCACAGCCGGGACTGATAGATGCGTTTAATCAGTTTGTGGATGAAAACGTGACGGAATTGGTTATTGATCTTCGTTACAACGGCGGAGGTTTACTTGCTTTGGCGTCTCAAGTGTCATTTATGGTTGCAGGGCCAAATCAAACCAATAACGCGTTTTTCGAAAGGCTACAATTTAACGATAAAAACCCAACCACGAATCCGGTAACCGGCGGAAGTTTGCAGCCCACGCCGTTTTACAGTAACGAAATTGATTACGATGCTAACCGCTTAACTAATACCCCTTTACCGAGTTTATCGCTAACTCGAATTTACGTACTCACAACAGAAAATACGTGCTCTGCCAGTGAGTCTGTTATGAACGCACTTCGCGGAATAGATGTGGAAGTAGTGCAAATAGGTGCCACCACATGTGGCAAGCCTTACGGCTTTTACCCAACGGATAATTGTGGCGAAACGTATTTTACTATCCAGTTTCAGGGAGTGAATAATAAAGGCTTTGGCGATTACGCAGATGGCTTTATGCCTACGGCGAATCCAAACTTTGAATTCGAGTTGCCAGGTTGTACTGTGGAAGACGACTTTAGTGCAGACTTGGGGTCTACTAACGAAGCATTATTAGCCGCTGCATTGGAATATTCAGAAACAGGAAGCTGCCCGGCCACAAGCGGTGCGCAATCGTCTTCATTGGCAAGTAATGTGGATAATGATGGTACGCGAAATGCGGAATCAGGATTACAGGAAACGAGCAACGAAGGCTTAGCAATAAAAACACCTAATGAGCAGTGGGAGTCATTGATTTTGCACAATCGAATAAACGAGCCCGTATTGCGAGAAGAAAGATAATGCGTAGGCTAAATGCTTTTCTTCTTGCGAGTGTTGCTGGCTTTCTTGTGGCAGGCTGTGGCGCGAGTCTAAGCGCCTACAACGGTGACAGTAACGACAACACCATGCATGAAGCTACGCTTGAACAACTTTCACTGCAAGACAAGCAACAAATAGAAAGTTTGATAAGCAATTGGTACGGCGGTGTTAAAGTGACCATTGCCAGCAATGCATTTGTAGATGCGTCAACGGTAAGTATCGAACGTAAAACCCATGTAGATGATAGAGGGCTGCCAATAGAAGGCCGTCATAGCAATCGAGCGTTGTCATTTACCTTATTAAAGCAGGGTGAAACGTGTTTGCTTCGCAATAACCAAACGGGCGTAACAAGTGCGCTGACAAGCGCCAGCTGCACTTATTAAGAGCCAGCTGCACTTATTAAACAAAAGCGGCACGTATTAAACCAAGTTCGTACCGCGTTTGCTTACAATAATTTAGCCCTTAGACGCGTGTTGACGCTGTGAGCGCTGGCCTTTTGGCTTGCCGCCACCTTTGTTAGCGCTATTACTAGCCTTGCTACCGCGATTCTGCCCGGTTGCGTTACCGCTGTTTCTAGCGCCACTTTTACTTTTAGAACCCTTTGACTGGCGCTGGAACGTTGGTGGAAGACCAGTATGCTTTGTTAAAGCACGCTCACCACGGCGACCGCGTTGTACCTTCTGACGCTTCTCATCAGCCGTTTCAGGCGGAACAAGGTGCTGAGGCCCACGGCCAATTAAATCTTCACGGCCCATCTTTTTAAGTGCTTCGCGAATTTGCGCAAAGTTTTTAGGGTCGTGATAACGAAGCATTGCCTTGTGAAGTCGGCGGTGAATTTCACCTTTCGCAGAAGGTACTTCCTCGCTATCCTTGGAGACTTTACGCAGTGAATTCACTTCAGTGTGGTACATCGTTGTGGCCGTCGCCATAGGTGACGGGTAAAAGTTTTGTACCTGGTCTAGCTTAAATTTGTTTTCTTTAAGCCAGATAGCAAGGCTAAGCATGTCTTCGTCGGTTGTACCTGGATGAGACGCTATAAAGTACGGAATAAGATACTGCTTTTTACCGGCCTCTTGCGAATATTTGTCAAAAAGCTCCTTAAAGCGATAGTAGCTGCCCATACCCGGCTTCATCATTTTCGATAACGGGCCTTCTTCTGTGTGCTCTGGTGCTATTTTTAGATAGCCCCCAACGTGGTGAAGGGCAAGCTCTTTTACATATTCTGGATCTTCTACGGCAAGGTCGTAACGTACGCCCGATGCAATAAGGATCTTTTTAATACCCGGTAAGTTTCTTGCGCGTCGATACAAATCGATAGTGGGTTTGTGATCGGTGTCCATGTGTGCACAGATACTTGGGTAAACGCACGACGGACGACGACACGTGGCTTCGGCTTTCGGACTTTTGCAGCGAAGACGATACATGTTTGCCGTAGGGCCACCAAGGTCAGAGATTACACCTGTGAAGCCTGGCACTGTATCGCGTATTTGCTCAATCTCTCTAATGATAGAGTCTTCAGAACGGCTTTGAATAATACGCCCTTCGTGCTCGGTAATTGAACAGAATGTACAGCCGCCATAACACCCACGCATAATGTTGATACTAAAACGTATCATGTCGTACGCAGGAATTTTTGCATCGCCATATACTGGGTGAGGAACACGTTGATAAGGCAAGTCAAACACCGCATCCATCTCTTCGGTTTCAAGTGGCATAGCGGGTGGATTAATCCAAATGTGTCTGTCGCCGTGACGCTGCATCAACGCGCGAGCACACCCAGGGTTGGTTTCCTGATGCAAAATACGCGAGGTGTGTGCGTACAGCATTTTGTTGTCTTTTACCGTTTCGTATGCCGGTAACTTAACGTAAACCTTTTCCCATGGTTTACGCTTTTCTTTATCTTTCTCGGCCGGTTGAATAACAATAGGTGAAGCCTCTGGAGCTTCACTGCTTTTCTTATCTTTATCCTGTGAATCGCACTCTGGCTCCATTTGATAAGGGCTTGGAATAGGGTCAATCTTTCCAGGTTTATCTAATGACGTTGAATCTACACCCTGCCATTCTGGCAGTGCTTCTTTCACGATGATAGCCGTGCCGCGAACATCACGCATATCAGCTATGTTTTCGCCTGCAGCGAGTCGGTGTGTTACTTCAACAAGTGGACGCTCGGCGTTACCGAAAAATAGCATGTCGGCTTTCGAGTCGAACAATACCGAGCGGCGTACTTTTTCACTCCAATAATCATAGTGCGCAATACGGCGTAAACTGGCTTCAATACCGCCAGCAATAACCGGTACGCCTTTAAATGCTTCACGACAGCGCTGAGAGTATACGGTTACTGCACGGTCTGGACGTTTGCCGCCCACATTTCCAGCTGTGTAGGCATCGTCGTGGCGCAGCTTTTTGTCCGATGTATAGCGGTTGATCATAGAGTCCATGTTGCCGGCAGTAACCCCAAAATACAGGTTGGGTTTACCAAGCTTCATAAAGTCGTCTTTGCTGGTCCAGTCGGGCTGAGAAATAATACCTACGCGAAACCCGTGTGCTTCCAATACTCGGCCAATTACCGCCATACCGAAGCTAGGATGATCGACATATGCATCGCCAGTTACCAAAATAACATCACAGCTGTCCCAACCTAGTGCGTCCATCTCTTCTTTCGACATGGGTAAAAATGGCGCTGTACCTAAGCAATGAGGCCAATATTTAGGATAAGAGAACAGACCGCGGTCGGCCTTGATAGTGGCTTGCATAATAATCACATCTTGAAATAACAGAATTTACCTGAAAGAAGTGCATTCACTTTTTCAGATTTGGTGCGTGATTATAGCAGTGTTGAGAACATGACGGTATAGCACTGTCATTAAATTCAATGGCTTTGTATACTTAAGAATTAGTGTTTGCTTATGTAATTGACCAAAAAGGGCTTTATGATGGCGTATTGGCTATTTAAAACAGAACCTGATGCTTTCTCTATTGATGATTTAGCGTCAAGGCCAAATCAAACCGAGCCTTGGGATGGCGTTAGAAATTATCAAGCACGTAACTTTTTACGCGATGACATTGCGCTTGGAGACTTGGTGTACATATATCATTCAAGCTGCAAGAACGTGGGTATTGCAGGTGTTGCTGAAGTTGTAAAAGCGGGTTATCCCGATACTACTCAGTTTGATCCAGAGTCGAAGTACTTTGACCCAAAGTCTGACCCAGCTACACCTCGCTGGTTTAGAGTAGACGTAAAGTTTGTGGAAAAGTTTGAAAAAGTACTTGCCCTTTCTGACATAAAGCAGATGCAGGGAATAACTGAACTGCCGCTAGTGAAAAAAGGTGGAAGGTTAAGCGTAATGCCAGTAACCGAGCAGGAGTGGCAGCAGCTCTACGCCGCTGCCAAATAACCATTTGTTCGATGTGGTTACGATTTAGAAAGCGTAAAACGCGTATCTGCGTCGCGCAGTAGATACAGTGCGAAGCACGCGCCCCACATTGGCCATGCTGCAAAAAACAGTAAGTTATTAAATGCGTCAATGTACTGTGGGAACGACGATAAAGTAGAACCACCGTGAAGTAAGAAAATAAGGCCATAAGTGTAACGCTTGGCGATACCAGCGACAAAAGCAAGTACCAAGGCCAGTTGGAATGCGCCCATTATATAAACCGCGCTTTCGGCAAGCCCGCCAATACCGTAGAAGTGTTCAAAAATCTTCATACCGTGGGCAGGGTTTACGAATTTATCCATGGTCCAAGCGAACATTACGATAAAAACGGTTACGCGCAGCGAAAGTAGCGCCCAGCTAAGTCGGTTGTTAATGTCTGAAGTTGAGTTTTGCATGTGTACTCCGATGTTGATACATGTGAACCCAATAGAACGGTCGTTCAAAAGAAAAATTTCAAAAAAGTTTTTATTTTTAAAATAATTATGTTCTGAAATTTTTTGGTATGCGTATCGGTCTTGTCGAACAAGAAATAAAAATACGGATCTTTTAATGAAAAAAGTAATTAGCTTAGCCATTAGCACACTCGCCCTTGCAGTCAGCCAAGGAATTGCCGCACAGCAGCTTTCAGAGATAGAAGTGGTAGAGGTGACAGGCAATAAGCAATCTCTTGATACGCTAAACCCAGGCGACAACACGCTAAAAGGCATATTCGGTGAAGGTTTAAGCGCTGCAGAAACGCCACGCGCGGTAACGTCATTGTCGGCCGAAGCCATGCAAGCTCTTAATATTGATGACCTACATGATATCGTGAAAGCAGCGCCTAATGCCTATGCTTCAAGCGGCTTTGGCACGCCAAGTTTGCCAAGCATTCGCGGGCAGTTAGGTGAATTATTCCAAGATGGTGTTCGTCGACAAGCGGGTAATAACGGATTCGGATTACCGCTATCGTTTAACAGTGTAGAACAAGTTGATGTTGTGAAAGGGCCTTCGCCAGTATTATTTGGCAGTACTCAGCGAAATGGTGGTTTTGTAAATCTACAAACAAAAGTAGCGCCTACCACAGACAGTAACGGTCGCGTTACGTTGCGCGCCGGTCGTTGGGACCAGTACTCAGCACAAGTTGATTACGGCACCGCAATTGAGGAAGGCAAAAGCGGTATTCGATTTAGTGCGGAATACTTAGATCATGGAAGTTTTTATGATTTTGCAGAGCGTGACAGCACAAACTTGTTTATTGCTTACCGCTATACACCGTCGACTGCACTAACTTGGGACATAAGCGCCGAGTACTACGACACAGATTACCCAGATAACGCAGGTATCAACCGTCCAACCCAAGATTTGATAGACAACGGTGTTTATATTACCGGACAAGGCGTGCAGCCAAACGGGAGCACTGTTGCTGGCGCTGGCGCTATAATTTCTCCTACTGGGGAAGTTGTTATTCCTCGAAATCGCGTCTTTACCAATCCTGATGACATAAACGGCGCACAAACTACGGTTTTGCGTAGTAATGTTGAATATAAATACGCTGAAAATATTACGCTTCGAAACGTCACTTATTATCAATACCTAGAGCGCGAAGAAATTGCACAAAATAGTTTCGTTGAAATTATTGACGGTGCCGATACGTTTGAAAACCGCACTGAGCTTGATTACAAGTGGAGCGACAAGCAGCTAACTACCGTTGGCCTAGCGCTGCGCTATAACGACGTATTAGGCTACAGCCAATTTACTACAGAAGCTGATAACCCTATTGATTTAACGGGCCCTATTTCAAATCGCGTCATTCCATTAACCGACGCGCAAAAGGCGCGTTTAATAGAACTTCGTCCAGGGGTATTTGTATCACCAGGTGCGCAATACGATATAGATGGTGATGGCGCGGGTGACTTTAATTTATCTGACACCACAGACTCAACTACATGGCAAACAGGGTTGGCTCTTCAGCAACGCTCGAACTGGACTGATAAATTTTCAACCATAGCGGGTGTACGTATAGATTATTACGATGTGGAAGCGCGCGACCCGCTTGCGCCAGAAGGTGTACAGGCAGCGTCAGACACCTACAGCGATACACTAAGCAGCTACCAGCTTAGTGCAGTGTATAAATTAACGTCTGATATCAATTTGTATGCTGCGTATGCTGAAAACGATGCTACATCTAACAGCATGGGCGGAGGCACTGTGTTAGGTGGCGGTAATGAAATTAACCCATTGAACTTTGCCACTGAAAATACCTTGTATGAGCTTGGTGTAAAATACGCGCCAAGCAGCAATTGGTATGCCGAAGCATCGGTATTTGACCAAACACGTAGCTTACGAAACCGCGACGGTAGCAACAGTGGTGTTAAAACACAGGGCGCCGAGCTGCAGCTGTTTTATCAAAACGACGATGTGTGGGTAAATGGTGCGTATAGTTATCTTGATGCACGCTTTGATGATTCAGCCGCGTTCCAAGGTACCTCTCAAGTGGTTGACGCTTTTGACAATAGCCGCCCTGATATTATTGAGGGTACAGGCGTTGGTTCGCCGTCTTTTACTGCATTTGCACCGTCAGATTCACGTGTACAAGGCATTCCACCACAAATTGTATCGATCAATGCAGGGTGGCAAGTAACTGACGATGTTCAAGTGGGCGCAAGTGCACTTTATACCAAGTCGTTCCCGCTTGATTTTCTTCAAACGGTAATGATACGAGACCAGTACACAATTGATTTAAACGCGGATTACTATGTGAATGAAGGCCTGCGCCTACGTTTAGATATCATTAATGTTACTGACCAAGACAACTGGCAGCCGCTTTTCGAAGGTGGTTTCTTTGGTGCAACTTTGGTAATGCCTAATGTACCAAGACATGCGCAAGTAACCATGCAATACGCGTTTTAAAGGCTAGGAGATAACAACATGTTCAAAAAAATAGCGCTTCTGGCAGTAATTGGCGCCGCCATATTTGGCTTTTTTCACTTTGGGTTAAACAGCTATCTTACCCTTGAAGGCATGAAAAGCTCGTTGGATACATTTCAAAGTCAAATAGAGGCAAACCCGTTTGTTAGTTTAGGGGTGTTCTTTGCCACTTATGTTGCAGTAACGGCGCTGTCACTGCCTGGTGCAGCCATTTTAACTTTGGCGGCCGGAGCGCTATTTGGACTTGTTCAAGGTTTAATTATTGTTTCGTTTGCCTCAAGCATTGGGGCAACGCTAGCCTTTTTGGTATCGCGTTTTATTCTGCGCGATACCATACGCAATAAATTTAAAGAAAAGCTTAAAAAGATTGATGAGGGCGTTGAAAAGCAAGGTGCATTTTATCTATTTACCCTGCGCTTGGTGCCGGTATTTCCGTTCTTTTTAATTAACCTGTTGATGGGGCTTACCGCATTAAGGACCTGGACGTTCTACTGGGTTAGTCAGGTGGGCATGTTGGCGGGTACCGCTGTTTATGTAAACGCTGGAACCCAGCTAGCTCAAATCGACAGCTTATCGGGTATTGTTTCACCTAGCCTAATTCTTTCATTTGCGCTGTTAGGTATATTCCCTTGGATTGCCAAAGGCATAGTGGCAGTAGTAAACAGACGTCGTGTGTATAAGGGCTATAAAAAGCCTAAGCGTTTCGATAGAAATTTAGTGGTAATTGGTGCCGGTGCCGGTGGATTGGTAACAAGCTACATAGCCGCGGCAGTAAAAGCAAAGGTGACTTTGGTTGAAGCGAGCGAAATGGGTGGCGACTGCTTAAATTATGGTTGTGTACCAAGCAAGGCAATTATTAAAACCGCCAAAGTTGCAAACCAAATGCGAAACGCAGAAAACTATGGTTTACATGCGGTTGAACCTACTATGTCTTTTAAGAAAGTGATGGCTCGTGTGCACGAAGTAATTGCCGCTATTGCGCCTAACGACAGCGTAGAGCGTTACACCAGTTTGGGCGTGGATGTTGTAAAAGGGTACGCCAAAATTGTTGACCCTTGGACTGTTGAAATTAAGACAGAGTCGGGCGATGTACAAACACTGACTACCAAGAACATTGTGGTTGCTACTGGTGCTGCCCCGTTCGTGCCTGAGTTACCTGGCATAGAAGACAGCGGTTATGTGACGTCAGATACACTGTGGGAAAAGTTTGCCACGTTTGAAGATGCGCCGAAAAAGCTGATAGTGCTTGGCGGCGGTCCAATTGGCTGTGAGTTGGCGCAGGCGTTTTCGCGATTAGGCAGCAGCGTAACACAAGTTGAATTAGCCCCTCGCTTAATGGGCAGGGAAGATGCGGATGTGGCTGAATACGCTGAATCTGTGTTGCGAGACAGCGGTGTAAATGTGATGACATCGCACAAAGCGCTTCGTTTTGAAAAAACACAAGAAGGCCGTGTGCTTATTGTTGAAAAAGAAGGGCAAGAACACGCCATTGCATACGATGAAGTAATTGTAGCGGTAGGAAGAAAGGCACGTTTAAACGGATTTGGTCTTGAAGAGCTTGGTATTCAGTTCGACCGCACTATTGAAACCGATGAGTACTTACAAACGCTTATGCCAAACATCTACGCTGCAGGTGACGTAGTAGGGCCGTATCAATTTACTCATGTTGCTGCACACCAGGCGTGGTACGCTGCGGTTAACGCCTTGTTTGGTACGTTTAAGAAGTTCAAAGTGGACTATCGCGTCATTCCGTGGACTACCTTTATCGACCCTGAAGTAGCACGTGTAGGCTTAAACGAACGTGAGGCTAAAGAACAAGATATCGACGTTGAAGTTACCCGCTATGATTTTGCTGAGCTTGATCGCGCAGTAGCAGAAAGTGCTCGCAAGGGTTTTATTAAAGTACTTACTCCACCAGGCAAAGACACCATTCTAGGCGTTACTGTGGTGTCGGAACATGCGGGCGATTTGCTAGCCGAGTTTGTCATTGCTATGAAGCATGGCTTGGGCTTAAACAAAATCTTAGGCACCATTCACGCTTATCCGACGTGGGCTGAGGGGGCTAAGTACGCAGCAGGAAACTGGAAGCGCGCGAATGCGCCAGAGAAGCTGCTAGAATACGTCGAAAAATTCCACACATGGCGCAGAGGGTAGTGTTGCTGCGCCGCCTTTTAACGTGGAGTATTTGGGCGTTTATTTGCTTAACGGTGAATGCAGAGGTGTTGTCTACGCCTATGCCGTCACAAAATAACGTTTCAAACGTAGATACAACAGTTTCGCCCACCGTGCGCTTTCATGCGTGGGGCGGAAGCGCTCAGGTTAACGGTTATATTCGATGGCTGGCAAAACAGCTGGCACAGAAACACAATATAGCACTGCAGCATGTGAAGCTTGCCGATACGAGCGATGCCGTATCAAGAGTATTAGCTGAAAAAGCGGCCGGCAACAGCAGTGAAGGGTCTGTCGATCTTATTTGGATAAACGGTGAAAACTTCGCCACAATGAAAAAACATGGGCTTTTAACGCCCAATTGGGTAGGCGAGTTACCATCATTTGCGTTAACCAGCCCAAATGAAAACCCCGCAATGACAACCGATTTTGGCGAATCAACCTTAGGTATGGAAGCCCCTTGGGGAAAAGCCTCAATGGTGTTTTACATTCGCCAATCTCACTTTCACCAAGCAGCATTAACGCCCCCATCAAACCTTGAAGAAATTTTAGCATTTACGCAGCAATCACCTGGCCGATTTACTTACCCCACGCCCAGCGATTATTTAGGTATCTCCTTTCTAAAATATGCGCTTCTACAACTTAACCCGCAGCATCGCGATTTGTTTTATCAACCTGTCACTGAGCAAGCGCTATCTAAAACGCTACCGTCTTTATGGGCATTTTTAGATGCATTGCATCCAAATATGTGGCGACAGGGTAAGATGATGGTTAGGCAGGCGTCGCAGTTACAGCGGTTAATGAGCAGCGGTGAGCTATCAATGGCGTTTTCCTTCACGGCTGCCGAAATTCCAAGTGCGGTAGAACGGTTTGACTTACCTACCGACATCAGAACCTATGCTATGAAAGATGGTAGTTTGGCGAATGTGCATTTTATTGGGCTTACTTTTAATTCACCTAATAAGCAGGCTGCCAAGGATGTAGTGAATTTTATGTTGTCTCCACAAGCTCAGGCTGAAAAGCAGAAATTAACGGTGTGGGGGGATGACACCGTACTTGATATGCGCAGATTAAGTGAGGCGCAAAAACGTATGTTCGATGAGCCATTGTCGCATCCCTCTGCGCTAGATAAGTCGGTTGCTGTGCCGCTGCTTGGTGAACCGCATTCAAGCTGGACAGATGCATTGCGTGATGCATGGTATAGCCAGTATGGAGCACGCTACTGATGTTTTCGCAGATTACGGTTTACGCAAGATATGCATTGCTACTATTACTTTTAGTACCGGTAACCGTAGGCGTTATTGGCGTAGTATTTCCTGCTTTGGGGTATTTTCCCGCGCTGGGTGAACATTCATTTTCGTTTCGCATTTTTGTTGAGCTTTTAAATGTACAACACATTGGGCAGATGATTTGGCTCTCGCTGTTCAGCGGTGTTGGCTCAACAATACTGGCGTCATTTATCACATTTTTGCTACTAGCACATTGTTATCAATCATCATTACTTAATAAGGTACAGGCGCTACTAAGCCCTCTGTTAGTGTTGCCTCACGCGGCGGCGGCTATTGCACTTCTATTCGTGCTAAGCCCGTCGGGGTTAGTTGCACGGTTTATCGGAACGATCACAGATAGCGCAATGCCCTCAACAGCGGTAGAGCTATTCCCCTATGATGAATGGGGGCTTAGTGTATTGTTAGTGTTAGTGATTAAAGAAGTCCCCTTTATTCTTCTTATGGCACTAAGTGTTATGGCACAGCCAAACAACAAACAAAAGCTAGAAGGCTATCAACGGGCGGGCACAGCGCTTGGCTACAGTGCTCCAAGCACCTTCTTCAAACTTATTCTGCCGTCAATTTATACCCAAATAAAGTTTCCTATTCTAGCCGTGTTGGTGTTCGCCACCTCTAATGTGGAAATACCGTTACTTATTGGTTTGAACAATCCAAGCACGCTTTCTGTGGCCATTTTGCATTGGTTTAATCATGTCGACCTCTCAATGCGTTTACTTGGCTCGGCGGCATCCATTTTACAGGGTGTAGTGTGCGTGCTTGCTATCGTGGTTTTTTTTACTGTAGAGAGAATGATTTCGTGGTGGGGGCGCAGACAGCTTTCAACAGGTCGTCGTAATTTCTTCAACCGCACTGTTGCGTTGTTAGGAACGTGTACGGTTGGCATATATGCGTTTTTAATTGCAGGGGTTGTGTATACGGTAGTTTCTTATTCACTTGCTGAGCATTGGGTGTTTCCTCGCTTGTTTCCAGAAGCGCTAACGCTGCTGCACTGGAAAACCGCATTTAGTGCAATTGGCCAGCCTTTGCTTAACACTTTATTACTCGGACTAGCGACAAGCGTTTCATCAGTGGTGCTGGTTTTACTAACGCTTGAAAGTGAAGTGCTCGTGCCAGCAACGCGAAAAGCGGCTGCGTTATTTTCATTTTCACTGTTCTTACCGCTGTTGGTACCAGGTGTTGCTTTTTTGTATGGGTTGGTATGGTTTCAGCAACTCTTATCAGTGCACTCGTTGGGGTTTCACACCTATATAGCGCATATGGTGTATGTATTGCCTTACGTATACCTGTCGCTTGCGGTGTCCTATCAGCGTTTCGATAATCGCTATGTAATGGTGGCACAAAGCTTAGGAAAGTCACCGTTTCAGGTGTTTTGGTATGTGAAACTGCCTGCGCTACTAAATTCTGTACTGGTGGCCTGGGCACTTGGGTTAGCAATTAGCTTTAGTCAATACTTACCAACCATGTTGGCGTCTGGCGGGGCAATTCCAACGGTTACAACAGAAGCAGTGGCTTCAGTTTCGGGCTCTAGTGTTCGGCTAACTGCAGTTTATGCGGTTATTCAAGCATTAATGCCTTTGTTGGGGTTTGTAATTGCTTGGACACTACCTAAGTTAATTACACTTAACCGAGAGCGTAGGCGAACACATAATCGTAGAAGTAAGCGAATAAGCAGTCATATGAGTAGAAAAGAACGCTTAGAAAAAAAGGTAGTACATCATGGCCGTTGATACTGGCGCGAAAGAACAACGAATCCTGAGCCTACAACACCTGCAAGTAGAAAAAGAGGGTAAGCCTTTGGTTAAGGTAAGCACTCAAGTACAAGGGCAAAGTGTATTAACTATTATGGGCCCAAGCGGGTGTGGTAAGACAACGTTGCTTAACGCTATATCTGGTCAGTTAGCTGCGCCTTTTACGTTTACAGGTGATATCAGCATTAACGGGCGCTCTGTTACTGCACTTGAACCTTACAAGCGAAATATTGGCATTATGTTCCAAGATGCATTGTTGTTTGAACATATGTCGGTAAAGGAAAATATTGCCTTTGCGATGCCGCCAAAGTTATACAGTACAAAGCAAGCGCAATCACAGGCTATCGACACAATGTTGCAGGAAGTGTCGCTAGAGGGCTTTGGTGACAGAGGTATTGAGGCGTTGTCTGGAGGGCAGCAGGCGAGGGTGTCACTGCTTCGTACATTGGCCGCAGAGCCTGATGTCGTGTTGCTTGATGAGCCGTTCAGCAAATTGGATGCGTCGCTTCGATCGCAAATTCGTACGTGGACGTTCGAGCAAATAAAACAAAGAAATATACCCGCGGTACTGGTGACGCATGATATTGAAGACGCCAACGCCGCAGGTGGTGAAATAATAGAGTTGATGCCATGCTAGACGCCAAAGTAACCCCATTTATAAAGCCATTACTGCTACCTTTTATAAAAGTGTTGAGCAGGGCAGGCATAACACCAAATCAAGTAACGGTATTTGGTTTTTTGATAGGGATAACGGCAGTTCCCTTTATTATTCTTAATTGGTGGAGCGCCGCGCTAGGTTGCATTATTGCCAACAGAATTTGTGATGGAATAGACGGAGAGTTGGCGCGATTTCAACAAAACAGCAGCAGTGCAGGTGGCTTTTTAGATATCTGCCTAGATTTTTTGTTCTATGCGTCTATTCCGTTGGCATTTGGAATCGCAAATCCTCATGAATGGGGGGCACCCGCACTGGTGTTATTGGCCACATTTATTGGAACAGGCAGTAGTTTTCTAGCGTTTGCTATTTCAGCTGAGCGCTATCAAATAGACCGACCACAATTTGCCCATAAAAGTTTTTACTATATGCAGGGGCTTACAGAAGGGAGTGAAACCATTTTAGTGTTTCTCGCGTTTTGTATTTGGCCAGCGAATTTCCCTATTATTGCGTACGTATTTGCAGCTGCTTGCGCTATTACAATAGCAACCCGAGTTGTGGGAGGCTTCAATACACTGAAGCATGTTGAGAGTTTGCAGAAAACCAAAGGTGATGAGTAACACAATGGATAACGCTTCAGCTCTTCGATTAACCATATTTTTAAGCGTATTCGCTGTTATGGCGTTGCTTGAGGCTTACAAGCCTGCGCGAAAAGCTGTGTTGAACCGAAAACAGCGCTGGGTGGGTAATTTGTCTATGGTAGTAATTGGTGCCGTGGTGGCTCGTTTACTTCTTCCTGCAACACTTCTGGGTGTATCAAGCTGGGCGGCGAGCGAAGGTTTCGGCCTGTTCAACAGTATTGGTAGTGCATTACCGTTTGCGCTAGTGGTCATTCTTTGTGTTTTAATTCAGGACGTAGTGATCTATTGGCAACACAGATTGTTTCATACCGTTCCTATATTGTGGCGCGTTCATAAAATGCATCATGCTGACAGCCATGTTGATACCACTACAGGGCTTCGATTTCATCCAATAGAAATTGCGCTTAGCCTGTGTATAAAAGCTGCCGTAGTAGTGCTTTTGGGGGTGCCGGCGTTAGCTATTGTTATTTTCGAAGTTGCACTTAATGCGTTTTCTTTATTTAACCACGCCAACATTCGATTACCGAAGAAGTGGGACAAGCGCGTAAGCACTATCTTGGTCACACAGCGTCTGCATCGTATTCATCACAGTCAGGCGAAACAGTACTCGAATACGAATTACGGTTTTAGCGTAACGTGGTGGGATAAACTCTTTAACAGTTTTACATCTCAGTCGCGTGTCGATGATGCAACCTTTGAGATTGGGCAGAAAGACATACCTGCTGAAAAAGAGAATGCCGGTGTTTTAGCTTTGCTTAAACAGCCTTTTAACCACAAACCTGAAGGCCAATAAGTAAATTAAGGTACGGGATGAGCTGTGCAGTTAAATTTGTCAGTAGCATTAACGCTGCTACGCTTAGAAAGAGCGCATAGTAAAGGAGCTGTTTTGGAAACGTTAGACGTACCTTCGGTGTTAAGGCAATTACCCGTCAATTTACTGTTTAAAAAATGTGGTGAGGATCGCATTTATTCCAGCGATGGCTTTCAGCAGTTTTTTGGTGCCAATGCGTCGTCACGGTTAGATGATAGCAGTATTGCGTTTTACGACCCTATTTCCAAAGCCCCTTTAGAAGCCGACGCCAACCCCTTTGTTTTGGGAGAGACAGGTGGTGCACTGTGTTTATGGGTGAGACTAAAAACCAACTTGTTTACCTTTAACTGTTTAGTTGAAAGCAAAGTTGTAAATCTAGAAGACGGTAACTGGATAGTGCTGTATGTGCGCAATAACGCGGACGAACTATCTGGTGGTTCTAATCTATCGTCGGTAGGAAAGCATTTGTCTTTTCACCAGTTACTGACTAATTGCTCTTCTAAGTTAATTAATGCCAGTGAATGCGAAGTTAAGACTATTATCGACCAAACCCTAGCTGCTTTTGGCGAATTCGGTAATATCGATCGGTGTTATATGTTTGAGTTTTCAAACGATCGTACTTTTATGACAAATACTCATGAATGGGTTGCAGCTGGTGTAACGCCCTATATAAGTGAACTACAAAATATGCCCACAAGCGATATGCCATACTTTATGGACCATATTCAAGAGGGCATGTTTAAAGTAGATGATGTAAGTAAAATACCTGATTGCGCTGCGGCTGAACGCGAAGAATTTATGAGAGAACACATTTGCTCGATACTTTGCGTGCGAATAATGGTGGGCGGCACTCTATATGGCTTCGTGGGATGCGATATAATAGGAAGTCCATACAAATGGCAGTCTTATGACGTTGAGTATTTAGAGAGAATTGGCGAAATACTGGGTAATACCTTACAGAATTTAGTCAATAGAAAGGCCATTGCCAACATGCAAGACGCCTTGCTTGATGCAAACAAACGTCTGGAACATTTGGCTAATATCGACGGCTTAACGGAAATTCCTAACCGGCGCGTTTTCGATACAACGCTTTCAAAGCAAATTGAGCTTAGTAGAGCGAAGTCTACACCTTTGGCATTATTGCTTGTCGATGCAGACGCCTTCAAATTGTACAACGACAATTACGGCCATGTAGCTGGGGACGACGCTTTAAAACAAATAGCTAAAAGTTTATCAAATAGCTGCATTGGTAAAGATGATCTTGCAGCACGCTACGGCGGTGAAGAGTTTGCGGTTATTCTTCCTGGCGTATCGAAAGACGAGGTACATAAAATAGCGACTCGAATTTTACGAAACATCCGTCGCCTTGGCATTTTTCATGAATATTCAGCACATCAAAGTGTGCTTACCGTAAGTATAGGAATGGCCTGCTTATTAGATGGCAAAGATAGCCCAACGCAATTAGTTCAGCGCGCAGACGAGGCGTTGTATAGAGCAAAAAGTGCCGGAAAAAATTGCGCTCATTTTTAGTTTCATTAAAAACTGCCTTAGCATTTCATCTCATCTCAAGTATCTAATTGTGATTGAATTTAGTCACATTTTTAATTGTGATTAAATTTGGTGTTATTCTGATTTGTGTGTATATTCTTGTAATATGAATTGGGAAATTAACGCAGATGAATGCGAGCGCCAATGACCAAAACAGCTTTGAATACATACAATAAACAGTCTGCTGCGGTATTGACTGGCGATATCGTTAATTCGCAAGGTTTGTCTGACAGCGAGTTTAGTAGCGTTATACAGTTACTTAAGACAGAGCTTGTGCAATATGCCTCTAAATACGATGGCCATTTCGACCTCTTTCGCGGCGATGCATTTCAGTTTGTCACAAACCACGCCCACTTTATTATGAATATTTTAGTTGGCCTTCGCTTAGCGCTTAAAGCACATTCGCCTAGTGTAGATATTCGAGTAAGTGCTGCAGTAGGGGATGTATCTTATAGAAATACAGAAGTTAAAACGGGTACGGGGCAAGCATTTGTATTATCTGGTCGCGCCTTAGATGAGTTAAAGTCACAGCACATCGCTTTTACATGCTCTAGTCCGTCGCTTATGCGCAGTACTAGTCTTCTTACACAATTTGCAGACAACCACTTATCCGGGCTTACACAAACACAATCTGAAACCGTACTTGCCTATTTAATGTGTGAAGAAAAAAACCATGATAATGTGGCTGTATTATTGGGAAAAAATCGAAGCAACGTAACGCGTATCTTAAATGCAAGTCGCTATAAACTGATTGCCGACTATCTGCATTTTATGGAGCAAGAGATAAACGCCTCGGTGCAAGAAATGTAAGTTGTAGTTAACATTGTTTAGGGAAGGGCATGCAGGAAATAGTATTTGATAATACGGTACTTCTTACAGGTTTATTACTTGTACATCTGATAGCCGATTTCTATCTTCAGCCTTTTTCGTGGGTAGAAAGTAGAAATACAAAACATGCGGTATCACCTTACCTTTATATACATTCACTGCTGCACGGGCTGTTAGCGGCAGTTGTAACCCTATTGTTAGGCGATGAAATTAGCGTAGTTAACACTTTTTATATCAGCGTTTCCATTGCACTCACCCATTTTATTATCGATTTAATTAAGTCTTACAGTAAACCCAGCACTACCTCATTTTTAATTGATCAGTTGGCGCATGTACTGGTTATATTTATTGCCTTCCTTTCGGTTACTAAGCAGTGGGGAGAATCAGTGGCATTGTTAAAAGCACTTAACAGTAGCCAATTAGCAGTTTTGTTAGCGTACTTAGCAGTGCTTAAACCAAGTTCGATTATTATTAAGCAACTGTTGTCTCCCTGGACTGATGAAGTTATGTCTAAGCCTGCTAAACGACACAATATAAAAGATACGTTATCGCTTAATTTAGAAGCACAACAAACTTTAGCCTTGGCAGGCCAGCGCATTGGCTACCTTGAACGTACGTTAATGCTCACGTTTGTTCTACTTAATCAATTTTCAGCCATTGGCTTTTTAATCGCAGCAAAGTCGATATTTCGTTTTGGCGATCTGACCAAGCATCAAGATAGAAAATTAACCGAGTATGTATTGCTGGGAACATTTACTAGCGTTGCCATTACGCTAGTCATTGGACTAGCTTGCGCCTATATCCTGGATGTAATGCCTGTGAAATAGCGCGTTAACGCTGCACATGTAATGGTAAAGGATCACGCTTTTCGTTATTCAGGGAGTATATGTGAACACACTGAATGTCTATCTTGCATACCTTTATTTTTTGTATCTTCACGCATTAGTCATCGATGTGTGACATACTGCCGCTTCATTTTTTTGTGACGGATCACCTGTGACTACAATTATGATGTTATTGGTGTTTGCATCGCTTGGTGTAAACATCGCAGTGGGTATTTATTTTCTCGTGCTTGCAAAGCGCGATATATCAACGCCAGTATTTATCTTGTGGGCGTTTTCTTGTTTTACTTACTGCTTAGGTTTAGTGGTAAACGTTGCAGGCGCATTACCAGGTTCACCACAGGTTTGCTATTTCCTTGCTAGCTGCTTATTACTGGCAGGTTTCTACCGCTTGGAAGACAAAAAGCCAAGTACGAATGTTGCGCGTGTGCTAAACCAAAGGGTTGCTTGGTGTACCACTGGCGTAGCGGCTATCGCCGTTTCTGCGTTTTTTACGCCTTATTATCAGGCATTAGCAAGCGGTGCTATCGCGGTTGTCTTTGGGCTTTGTTTTTTATCCTTTAGCGTGCACAAACAAGGTTCTCTTACCGGCATTCGTCAGTTCTTTCGCGCTATTTTAATTACGCACGCACTGGTAATGGTTTGTCAGTCAATTATGCTGGGCTACAGCGAATGGGCTGGTCTTAACTCTGCAGTGCAGACTTGGACAGCATTAAGCATTGCAGCCCACATTGCACTTTGTATTATTACTTCAGTATTGTTGCCTTTTATATTGGTGTACCAGCAAAGACAAAAATGGCAGACATTGGCCAATGTTGATGAATTAACCGGAGTCTACGGAAGACGGGCTTTCATTGGAAAGATTAACGAGTTGCTGTCTGATCAAGGTAGGGACAACTGCTCGCTAATGGTTATTGATATAGATCATTTTAAAACCATCAATGATAAATACGGACATCCAACAGGCGACCGTGTGTTAAATACCATCGCATCAGAGCTGAATAAAACACTTAGTGATAGTCATATTATTGGAAGGCTAGGTGGAGAAGAATTCGCTATATTTGTGTCTGGTGAGTCGAAACTACAAACCTTTCAGCTAGCCGATACGCTACGGCGAAAAGTAGAAACGCTGTCGATAAAAGACGGTAAGGACGAAATATCGGTAACCATAAGTATAGGTATGACGTTCTCAAACTCTGTAGAAGACACTTGGCACTCACTATTTAATACCGCTGATACTGAGCTTTACAACGCGAAAGCGCGAGGAAGAAATCAAATATCTCCACGGTTTCAAGTGGTGGCATGATGGTTGTGCAAGGCAAGCTCCAACTTAAAGTTCTATACACTATTTTTTAGTTTTCATTCCCTGTGCTGAATATTAGTTATCTATTATCTATTTGATATAAGTGCTTGTATATAATTAGTAATTTCCTTTAATATTAACGCGACCAAGGAGGGTTGTTGTTTCAATGTTACGTTCTAATGGAGTACGTCTACGTTTTAAGTCTCCCTTCTTTGCTCAAAAAAACACAAAAATTCAGATAAAAAAGAGAAAAGAACAATGAGAGCAAAACGTATTCTCCCATCACTTTTAGCTGTTTCAATGCTCAGCGCGTGTGGTAGCACCCCTCCACCTACGCCTGAAGAACAAGCGTTCGCAAATCAAATGCGTCAAGCTCTACTTTCCAAGATGCAAGGTATGACTTTACCTGCGGCACAAGCGCAGCAGCAGCCGCAAACACCGGTTGTTCCTGAGAGCTTTATTACAGAAAATGAGTTGATGGCGCAAAAGCAAAATGTTGATGCTACAGGTGGCTCTGCAATTTTTTACCGTGAAAAAGACGGTATTATGATTAATGGGCAGATGTTTAACGACTTCGAGGGGCAGGTAGCTAATTTCGGTGGAAACCGTTTTTCAGGAGAATTTACCTACGCAGTACAGAACTTCGATGGTTCATTTACTTTAAAATATTACAGAGCTGGTTCTGCAGAAGCACCAATTAAGATTGCTAAAGTGCTAAAAAGAAACGGTAAATTCGAAGTGAAAACAGTAACAGGAAAAACGATCCCTGGCGATACCGTAATTCCAACGTCAGACGGATTTATTGTTGGGCGACCTGGCTCTGCGTTTAGGTACACGATTGGAAGTGACCACGTTAAGTCGATTTCTTTGCTTGATAATTACCACATTGCTAAATATCAAAATGGCGATGCAGCATCTACTGGCTTCATATTATTAGAGAAGAATGCCAGAAATAAAAACGATAAAGTAGGCGGCCTTTTTGATTCGTTCAAAGAACTTGGCAACACCTTCGGTTTAAATAAAGTCGACGATTATGTATTAGTAAGTCTGAAAGGTGACTCTATAGTTCCAATGGACGTTAGCTTAGGTGGAAAAGACGTTGCAGAGCACTCTGGTTGCAGAAAAAAGAGCGCCTTGGTCAATGAATGTGATAACGTCGAATTCAAAGAAGCGCTTTATACAAAGATAGGTCTACCAAACTACAGCCATTACTATTGGTCAATAAACTGGGTGCAAACTCAATCTGGCCCTCTTGCTATCTACCGTACTTCTACGAAAGTTAAAATTGTTGATATAAACAATAACAAAGTCCACACCGCTTTTTCGCGGGCTTTAGGAGTAAACCAATTTGCTGTTGTTGAGAATGCTGACGGAACGACAGCACTTGAAGCACAGTTGGGTTTTAGTAAGGAGAGAATTGAAGATATCGAAGCGTTTATACTAGAAAACAAAACTGATATCGAACCTATTCAGACTTTACAAACATCTTAATGTTTGTGGAAAGAGGTATGTGAGATGGTCCGCTTTTGCGGATAAAAACAAAAAAGGCTTGCCAAATGGTAAGCCTTTTGAATTTGGTGGCGGGACGGGACGCCGGTTTGGTTCCCGCAATAGGAACTGAATTAGTCCCTCAATTGCTTTAGTAAGCCAATGCGGATCTATGCTTACGCAGGAGCTTCGGAACTCTGTTTGTCATTAGCTAGCAGGAACTTGGTTGACGATTGGCTTTGCGTTGTAGCTTCTCCATTTTGTTAACCAATCGCCTGATAGCGAAGTTTTCGCTTTATGAATATGTGCTGCAGCATGGCGCTTTTCAGTAATTTCCTATCAAGGTATATAGAACTAATAGCTTTGCAAGCGCTACGGAGTCACGATATTGAACGTGCCGGCAGGTTTATCCAGCATCCCCACAAAACTCAGCAAATCCAATGAGCTACCCTCTACGCTCAATTCATCACCCAACAGTAAATCTTTGAGACTGGCTTGGCCCACTGCGATATCGACAAAAAGGGTGAAGGTCAAATTCAAGGTGGCGTCCGCTGCCACTGGTGCCGCGATTTGCTTATGATGCATGACGGAATTTTTCACCGAGATCAAATGCGTTTCGTTAATGTCGGTAAAGTTCAGCAGAATGGTGAGTGCTTCGCCCTCAGCTTCGTCCGCATTCAGGCGCACGCTCATACTCGCGAGGAACTCTTCGACAGGCGTTGCCTTGAGTATTTCCTTCATCGAGACGGGCGAGATAATGCCTTTTTCGGGTGAGCCATGCCTCAATTCATAGGCGGCGCTCAAGTAAACATCTCGCCAAGGGCCTGATTCGGCCTGATAGCCCAACTGGTCATAAACCTTGGCCAGCAGCGCTCTGGCATCGGCGTTGTCTGGCGCGGCGAATACGGCCTGATTAAGTAGTTCTGCTAGCCAGCGGTATCGCTCTGTACCGGCTTCTGCATCGGCATTCGAGGCCTCTTCAAACTGTTTTTGTGCTTTTTCGACCACTGAGGATATACCACCCATCATGTCCACATAGTGACTTGCAGACACCGATTCAGGCAAGGGGTGTAGTTTGGCCGGGTTGCCGGTATACCAACCCATATAGAACTGGTACACCGCTTTTGCATTATGTTGCACGGTGCCGTAATAACCCTGGTTGTGGAAGTCCTGATTCAGCGCGTCCGGCAGTTTTATCTGACTGGCAATTTCATTGGGCGTATAACCCTGGTTCATCATACGCACCGTTTGATCATGGATATACTTGTAGGTGTCGCGCTGAACTTCCAGGAAGTTATTGATGTTGTCTTTACCCCACAGTGGCCAATGGTGGCTTGCGAAATACGTTTCTGCGTCCGCAAATTTTACCCTGGCCTCTTCGATGTAGCTTGTCCACAATCGCGCGTCACGTACCTTTGCACCTCGAAGTGTATAGAGGTTGTGCATGTTCCGGCTCACCAATTCGGCACCACAGAATGCTTTGTGCTCAGGCAAGTAGAAAGTGAATTCGGAGGGGGCCTCGGAACCGGATACAATCTGAAACTCGAATGGCACCCCGTCAATGACAAAGTTCAGGTTGTCGTGCGTGACGATTTCAGTCGGTTGTTTAAACGTGAAGCTGCCCGCGACAGGCAGCTTGCCCAGACCGGTGTCAACATGCCCACGGATGTCATTGGATAGACGCTTGCCGTACATGAACTCAGCACGACGTCCCATGGCGATGCCGGCAATAATATTTTCACTCGTCGCTTCTTCGACGAAACCTTCGGGTGCGATGATTCTCAGGTTGGCTTTTTCGTCCGCAGACAAATGCTCAAGAATACCGTCAACCCCGCCGAAATGATCGATATGAGAGTGGGTAAACAAAATGGCCTTAACGGGCTTCTTGCCTAGATGCGTTTGCGCCAGTTTGAACGAAGCGCTTGCCGGTTCTCTGGCGGTGAGCGGGTCTACCAATATCCAACCGGTGTCACCTTCAATAATGCTCATGTTTGACAGATCCGTTCCCCGAATCTGGTAGATCCCCTTCGAAACTTCGAATAAACCATGGATGTTGTTCAGTGCCGCCTGGCGCCACAAGCTCGGATTGACGGACGCGGGTGCATTGGTGCCGTCTGCGTCCACAAAGGAGAAATCATCTGGCCGGAACAGAAGATTGCCATCCCGGTCGCGTAATTCCAGGTTGTCTAGTTTGGCAATAAAACCTTTACGCGCGTGAGTAAAATCGCTCGTATTGGCGAAGGGGCGCTCGCTGAGAATCTTCTGGTTTGCTTTAGCAGTGGCCGCGGTTGGCGCGGTGTGGCCGTTCTGATTGGCACCTTCTTCCAAGGGAATATGCTCGGAACATCCTGCGGACAGTCCGATTAGGCAGGTCGCAATGATTGCGGATTTTATACTCTTCATATTTCATTAGCCTTGATGGAGTGGACAAAAAGATTGCAAGGAGTTTAAAGTGCCAAGTAAAATTTATCCAATCAATAAAATATATATAAGATATTTATGAAGCTGAATTTAAAGTCGGTTGATCTGAACCTGTTTCCCGTGTTTGAGGCCATCATGGAGCAGGGCAGTTTGAGCATGGCCGCGAGCCATCTGGGGATGAGTCAGCCCGCAGCAAGCGCGGCACTGAAACGACTTCGGCTGACCATAAAGGATGAGTTGTTTGTGCGTACGCGGCGGGGACTGGAGCCGACTGCTCGTGCGCTGGAGTTGTATCCCGTCGTTCATCACTTACTTGAATCATTGCGCGGCGAAATGGAACGCGCGAATCAATTTGATCCCTTGTTTTGCGAACGTATTTTCAAAGTAGCAGGAGGCGACTATTTTGACATGGTTTTTATGGGACGACTGATGAACATGCTGAGGGAAAGCGCGCCAAAGGTGCAAGTTGAATCGGTTATACATGGGTTTCAGGAATCTCTTAATCTGATACAACGTGGAAAACTGGACTTATGTTTGCACTACGATAAAGAAATCGCTCACGAGTTGCCGACGCTCAAACTATTTGAAGAAAGTATGTCTGTTCTAATGGCCGCGGATCATCCTTATGCCGATAAGCAGTTGAGTCTGACGGACTATATCGCCTTGGAACATGTGGTGCTGCCAAAACTTTCTGGAAATGCGAATCAGCTTGATGTGATTCTCGGTGGTTTCAACGAAAACCGTTGCGTTCGTGCTCGTGTCAGTTCGGTATCTTCGATGGTAATGGCGATTAAACAGTCTTACTTGATTGGTACGATACCAACGCGTATGGCAAGTATCTTGTGTGAAGGGTATGATCTGGTGTTCAAACCTTTTCCGAAGGAAGCACCACCAATTCCAATTTACCTGTCGTGGGCGCCCTTCTCGGATAAAGACTCGGTTCACCGATGGTTTCGGAATATGATCGCGAGCTTGGAGTAGTTGTAGTACGGTGTTGAGATAGTGATTCCTTAGGGCTGTTTGGTTTGAGGTTCATTTGTCGATGTCCGTTCCAAGCGGTTGATCAGGAAGGACTCGCAGCAACTCTCTAACGCAGCAGAAATATTTCAGATATATTATTGTGGGATTCTAATGACTTGAAACTGGACGGCCAAGTCAGCTACAGGCGAGAAGATGTGTTGGAATATGAGGCCAGTTGCTTGAGAAGGAGTGCGTTTGAAGCAGTTTGATGAATAGTTAGTACGCAATTATCCGCATCAGCCCTAATTTCCTGATAGTAAAGTTGGGGGGCAATAAAAAGCCCTAATGGCTGTTGAGGGCTCATTAGGGCTATTTACAAGATGGTGGTGCCGTGGGACGCCGGTTTGGTTCCCATAATAGCAACTGAATTATACCCTCAATTACTTTAGTAAGCTAATGCGGATTTATGCTTACGCAGGAGCTTTGGAACCCTGTTTGTCAGAAGCTAGCAGAAACTCGGTTGACAATTGGCTGTGCTTTGAAATCCATCAGCCTTAAGCATGCGCTTGCGGTGCTTTGATCAAGGATTCAGCAGGAATGCCTAAACCTTCATGCAGCTTCCAGATCATTTTTAGCGTGAGCGAGCGTTTATGATTGAGAATCTCATAGACCCGGTTGCTTTTACCAATCATTGGCTCGAGATCTTTCACTGTTAGACCTTTACGCTCCATCTCAAACTTGATGGCTTCAACAGGATCAGGCAGATCCATAGGGAAATGCTTTGCCTCATAAGCTTCGATAAGCGTGACCATGACATCCAGCTTTTCACCTTCGGGTGTGTCAGGGCCAGCCATCATCAGGCTTTCAATTTCTTTTAATGCCGCTCGGTAGTCGGCATCAGTTTTAATCGGTTTGATGTCCATTGTAATTCCTCTCGTTTCTACCTTTGGGGCAATTAAATAGTTTGTACGTCAATTCTATCGTATTGCGCATGGGTACCGATGAACCGGATATAGACCACGCGATAGGCATAGTTGATCCACACGACCAAACGGTACTTGTTCCCCGCAATATTGAAAACCACTCGCCCATCTTTGAGGATACTGGCATTTCTGAAATCCTGCTTAACATCGGCAGGAGCGCTCCAGTCAGCCGCTAAGGCATGTCGATACCAAGCAAGCGTAGGCTCTTTTGCATCCATGTACTCTGGGTTTTCTTCCCAGAAAGTTTTCAGTGTCGATAGGGCAATGATTCTCATAGAGTTAATAATAGTCCCAAAATGGGACTTGTTCAACTAAAATATACAGGAGAATCAATATGAATGAATATCAAGCACTTATGACGCAAAGAGAGCTATGTAATCGTTGGCAGGTAAGCGAGGCGACACTGGAGCGATGGCGATCTGAGGGTATTGGTCCAATTTACGTGAAACTGGGCGGCCAAGTCAGGTACAGGCGAGAAGATGTGCTGGAGTATGAGGCCAGTTGCTTGAGAAGGAGTACTTTTGAAGCCGTTTGAGGGTGAGCTAGTACGCAAATATCCGTATCAGCCCTAACTTCCTGATAGTAAAGTTGCGGGTTAATAAAAAGCCCTAATGGCTGGTGAGGGCTCATTAGGGCTATTTACAAGATGGTGGAGCTGGCGGGATTTGAACCCGCGTCCAGAAAATGTCTACCTTTGGTACTACATGCTTAGTTTGTCATTTATTTAACTGCTTGGAACTCCGACAAACAGGATTTCCTTGCAGCTGGCCTAATACTGTTTCGCGGTTCACCCTTAGACAAGGTTCCCTCGCTATCCTACTTGGATGACCTTCCGAATCCCCGCTAGCAGGAAGAGACTAGGGTGGAAGGGCCTATGCCGGTTATTAAGCGGCTAGTGCGTATGTTTCGTCGTTTGCGACTATTTAAATGCGGCTTTTTTAAGAGGCCAACCGCTCCTCTGCATGCACCTCCGGCTTCCTAGATCCTGTCGAATCCTAATCAGCCCCGAGATTGAAGCCGGATTATAACATAACTGCAAGCACGTTAAACGTTTCTTTTATAATTTGCTTTCAAAAGATGCATTTATGGACAATAACCATTAAAGTACGCAGGCGTTAATAAAAGGCTTGTAGTGTAAATGTCTTCAGATTCTGTTTTGTATTCCCCGTATACCTTGCCATGTGGCGTAACAGTGCGTAACCGCGTAGTTAAAGCTGCCATGGAAGAGAATATGTCTAGTTTGGGCAATGTGCCTGGCGAGGCGTTATTCTCTTTGTATAGGTACTGGGCACATGGCAGTTTGGGCATGATTATCACTGGTAATGTAATGGTAGACAAAGAGGCCATGACCGGACCAGGTGGTGTGGCGTTAGATAAAAACACCGACCTTGCGCCCTTTATTAAATGGGCAAAGATCATGAAGTCGAATGGTGCGCTTGCAATCATGCAAATTAATCACCCTGGACGACAAGTGTTTAAAGCCATGCAAAGTAAGGCTATAGCGCCTTCCGCGGTGCCTATTGATATGGGCAAACACTCTAAATTGTTCGCACAGCCGCGTGAAATGACCTGCCAAGATATTCATCATGTTTGTAAGCGTTTTCTTGAAACTGCAAAGCAAGCTGAAAATGCAGGTTTCGACGGCATAGAAATTCACGCTGCGCATGGATATTTACTTACTCAATTTTTATCGCCTCTAACCAACCAGCGCCAAGACGAGTGGGGTGGGTCGATAATTAATCGCGCACGCCTTCTTATAAATATCGTTAGTCAAATTCGTGCGGTTTGCGCCAATAATTTTATTGTAATGGTAAAGCTAAATTCGGCTGATTTTCAGAAAAACGGATTTTCTTTTGAAGATACGTGCGAAGTGGTGAACAGGCTAGAGGCGCTTGGCGTTGATGTTATCGAGTTATCGGGCGGTAGTTACGAAGCGCCGGCTATGCAAGGCCAAACGAAAGACAATACCACGCTTGCTAGCGAAGCGTATTTTCTAGAATTCGCTAAAGTGCTAGAGAGCAAAACAGACATACCGCTTATGACAACAGGCGGTATCAAGCGTGCTGAAATTGCCGAGCGAGTAATTCAACAGGGATGTGCGCTTGTAGGGTTAGCCAGTGCGCTGGCAATCACTCCAGACTTAGTAAAGAAATGGCAAAAGCAGTGGTCGTATTCAGGCTCTATTCCACATTGCCGTTGGCGTGATAAGTCGTTAGCCAGTTTGGCGAATATGTCAATGGTCCGAAGGCAATTGCGCCGTCTTGGCAATAATTTAACAACGCTTCGCGACCCATCGCCGTTATGGAGCCTTGTATTAGACACGCTCCATCGCAGAAAAATGACTAAGCGTGACGTTGGGTCAATAAACACTAAGCGCCCATAAAAAAACACAGCGTTAAACGCTGTGTTTCATCATTCTCTCTTTCTGGCGCTGCCAGTCTTTATCTTTTAGCGTATCGCGCTTGTCGTGTGCATGTTTACCTTTAGCAAGGTGAATTTCCAATTTCACCCAGCACTTTTTCCAATACATGGACGTGGCAACAATAGAGTAACCTTGGCGGTCACGCGCACCCATCAAACGGTCAATTTCGCGCTTTTTAAGCAATAGCTTTCTAGCGCGCTCTGGCGCTGCTACAACATGGGTAGACGCCTGGTTTAGCGGGCTTATTCTGCAGCCAACCAAATAGGCTTCTGCATTTTGAATAATAATGTACGCATCGGTAATGTTCACTTTACCGGCACGAATACTTTTAATTTCCCACCCCTGAAGCTCTAAACCTGCTTCGAATTTATCTTCTAAGAAATAATCATGACGCGCTTTTTTGTTCTGCGCGATATTTCCCGAGGTGTTTTTGTTGGCTTTATTCTTTTTCATGGCCGCTATTATACTGATTGTGTGAGGAAATGTCTTTATGCGTGTAGCACAAAAATCACTAGTGTGCTTTTAGCTAACATAACGCGTTGTGTATTCATAATGTGGGGTTATTAAGAGTAAAACCGAATACCAGATCAGTAAATTTTCTGTGTTACAATGCTCGACATAGTATTTTTCACCCTGGAATTATAGCGTAATAAATGCCTAGTATTCATAGAAGCGCACTTGTGGCTCACAGTGCAGAAGCCATGTTTAACTTAGTGAATGATGTTGCTTCATACCCAGAATTTTTGCCCGGCTGCACAGACAGCAAAATACTAGATGAATCGGCCGAAAGTATGAAGGCGTCGTTACTAGTCTCAAAGGCAGGCATTAAGCAGTGGTTTACTACCCACAACAAGCTTGTTACTGGCCAGCGCATTGACATGCAATTGGTTGATGGTCCATTTCGCTCATTATCTGGAGGTTGGACATTCTCAGCCTTGTCAGAGGATGCATGCAAAATAGAGCTAAATTTGGAATTTGAATTTACCAATAAGCTTGCTGAAATGGCTTTTGGTAAGGTCTTTAATAGTTTAGCAAGTAGTATGGTGGCAGCGTTTACCGACCGCGCAAGGAGCGTATACGCATGAGTAGCAAGCTTATTAATATTGAAGTTGCCTATGCGTTGCCCACTAAGCAAACCATTGTAGATGTGGCATTGAAAGAAGGTACAACAGTACAACAGGCCATTGAAGCGTCTAATATTCTTGAACAGTTTCCAGATATCGATTTAAAAGCTACGAAAGTGGGTGTGTGGAGTCGTGTGGTAAAACTAAACGACACGTTAATTGATGGTGATAGAATAGAAATTTATCGCCCGCTTATTGCCGATCCAAAAGAAATTCGCAAACGCCGTGCTGAAAAAGCAAAGGAAGAAGGGCGTGCTGACAAAGTAACAGGCGGAAAGCCTAATCCGCTTAAAGCGAAATCATAAAAAAGGCCACGTTAACGTGGCCTTTTTCAATTCTGTAGTTCGATAATGACGCTTTGTGTCACGGTTTCTTAAACACGCTTACATCTTTATTAAACCGACTTGTCGGATATGCTACCAAGTTCCAGAAATGGTGATGCATCAATATCTTCGGCATCCATCATACTAGCGATACGTTGAACCGTGGCCACCATCTGGCTTTGTTCCCATTCTTTAAGTTGAGAAAAGCGCTCTACAAAATGTTCTTGTAGTGGGCGAGGCGCATCAGCAACGGCTTCTTTGCCTTTTTCAGTAAGGAAAACGCCCACTTTACGTTTATCTTGCGTGCTTCGAATACGTGTTGCCAAGTCTCTTGATTCCAAACGATCAAGAATATTGGTAATGGTAGCTGGGCTAAGATTAATATTCTCTGCAATTTCGCGCACCATAATACCTGGGCGTTCTTCGATGTTTTGCATTACTAAAAGCTGCGGACCCGTAAGGCCCACGTGTTTACTTAACTGCTTGCTGCGTAGGTCTACCGCGCGTATCACACGTCGTAGTGCTACTAATAATTCTTCTTCTTTTCGCATGTTATTTCCAACAAATGCGTAGCGTTAATGCTACTTAAGCAAATGAATAAAATGTTGGTGTTTGTGATAGTGGTCTATCACGTCGTTTATCACCGATATTTTAGACCAACCCATAATATCATAATTCTGACCACCTTCACTGAGGTGTACTTCGGCGCGATAGTACGTTGCCTTTTCGTTCTCGTCTAGAGTTTGTGTTTCACAAGGGCCAAATTCAGGCTGCTCTGTTGGCACAGCATACACCGCGTAAATAAAGTCAGGGTCGTTGCCCATACTTACAGTTAGCACCAACGCGTCGTTACTGTCATTTACCGAAACAGAGAACTGTTGTAACTCGAACTCGTTACCTACTTCTCTAAGCGCAGGAGCAACGACCTTCGTCATATATCGCTTTACTGCTTTTTCGTCGGGAAAGGTGACGATGTTCTCTAATCGTTCTTTCCAGTTTTTGTCAGCATCGGTGTGTTGAGGCGTACCGGCAAGCACTTGAAGACTTTCTCGCTTAAATGCTTCAACACGCAGCGCCTTAAGTAACCCCGAGATCGCGATTAATAGTACAATGGCAAAGGGTAAGGCTGCTGCTATGGTCATGGTTTGTAACGCACCAAGTCCACCAGCATATAGCAGCACAGAGCTTACAACGCCTACCCCTACGGCCCAATATACACGTTGCCACAGCGGAGTATCGTTCTTTCCATGTGAGCAAAGCATATCTACAACCATTGCACCCGAGTCGCAAGATGTGACAAAAAACACAACCACCATAAGGACGGCAATAAAACTCAAAACAGAAGAGAAGGGGAATTGCTCTAAAAATATAAAGAGCGCTACTGCTGTATCTTCATTTACCATAGTCGCTAACGCTTGTTGACCTTGAGTAACGACTTGATCAATAGCGCTGTTACCAAACACCGTCATCCAAAACAAAGTGAAGGCACTGGGTATCAGCAATACTCCAAGTAGGAATTCACGAATGGTACGACCGTATGAAATGCGCGCGATAAAGATACCAACGAACGGCGCCCATGCTAACCACCAGCCCCAATAGAAAATAGTCCAACCACCAATCCAATCTGTTTTCTCGTAAGCAAAAAGGTTAAAGGTATTGCGCACAATGTCAGACAGGTAAGCGCCTGTGTTCTGCATAAACGCTTGCAGAAGAAAAACCGTAGGGCCGAGTACAAGCACAATTAAAAGTAGCAAAACCGCTAAAATCATATTGGTTTCTGATAAACGACGTATTCCCTTCTCAAGACCTGTTGTAACCGACACCACCGCAAGGCCTACAACACAGGCCATAATAATAATTTGAACGGTAGTGTTTGAGGGTAAATCAAAAAGGTAATTAAACCCGGCGTTGACCTGCGCAGCGCCTAGCCCCAGCGATGTTGAGACACCAAATACGGTGCTGGTAACGGCAAAGATATCAACAACATGACCTAGCCATCCATATATTCTGTCACCAATTAACGGATAGAGTGCCGAGCGCAATGTGAGTGGAAGGTTATGTCTGTAAGAGAAGTACGCGAGTATAAGTGCGACTATGGCGTATATTCCCCATGCATGAACGCCCCAATGAAAAAACGTTGTTTTCATTGCTTCTCGTACGGCATCTATGCTGCCTGCCTCGGCCGTTGGCGGTGCAAGATAGTGCATTAAGGGTTCTGCAACACCAAAAAACATAAGCCCAATGCCCATACCAGCAGCAAATAGCATACTAAGCCACGTAGTAAACGAAAATTCAGGTGCTGCGTGATCTGGCCCTAGCTTTATCTCTCCATAACGAGATACACCTAAAAAAATGACAAACAAAACAATAATTGCCACTGTGAGCACGTAAAACCAGCTACCGTTTGTCACAATTGTGCTTTGAAGCTGCTTAAACAAACTGTCGGCAAGCTGCGGCGCGCTAACTGCAAAAATCAGCAAAAGCAGTATTAATGCAGACGATGTATAAAACACTGGTGCGTTAAGTGGTGATGAATTTTGTTTCTCAATCACGCAGTAGTAATCCTTAAGCCATCTTTAGAATAGTAATTTATACGCACAAATATACAGCAAGGCGCATTAATTATAAATATCAGATGAAATGATTAGATTAGTATTTAAAGATTGCGTAATAGTTGGTTGTTTATTGTTCTTAAAATTCTGTTTTGTATTGTTAATGTGTTATTTTATTTGGCTAAAACAAGACAAAAGTATAATTATTAACCGTTTGAGTAGAAATTATTTTGTGATGGTGTATCGTTATATATGATCTTTTCGATATATGTTCGAAGTAAACATAATCCGAAGAAAAAAAACCTTATCAAGGAAACACACAACCATGCGAAAAACACAGCTTAGTTGTGCCATTGTCGCTGCATTGGCATCTACTTCACTGGCTGCGCAGGAATCAGAAGCGCCAGCTAAACTCGAAACTATAGAAGTAACCGCAACTAAACGCACAGAATCTATACAAGACGTGCCAGTTGCTGTTTCAGCACTAAACGGTAAAGCGTTAGAAAATCTAGGTATCGATAACTTCCAAGATTACGTAGAGTTTCTTCCTAACGTCGTATTCCAAGGTACAGGCCCAGGTCAAAACGAAATCTATATCCGCGGTGCTGCTACTACGCAGTCAAATATCATGCTGTCTTCCGTTCAGGCATTGCAGCCATCAGTAGCGTTCTATTTAGACGAGATGCCAGTGTCTATGGCAGGTCGTAACCTTGACGTTTACGCTACTGACGTTCAGCGTGTAGAAGTGTTGCCCGGACCTCAAGGGACCTTATTTGGTGCAAGCTCTCAGGCAGGTACCATTCGCTTAATTACGAATAAACCGCAGCATGATGTGTTCTCAGCCGGTTTTGATACCAATATCGCGTTTACTAAAGACGGTGAAATGAGTAACGCGGTAGAAGCGTACTTCAATATGCCGCTAAGCGATAACCTAGCAGTTCGCGTGGCAGCTTATAACGATAAGCAAGGTGGCTGGATAGACAACGTTAGAAATGTGCCGGGTGAGGGGGGCTACATTGGAAGCGCGGTAGTTATCGACCGTATCTCTGGCGGCCCGCTAGCTGATCCAGTTGGAATGGATGCAAATCGCATTACAAATCCAAATATTAGTTCGAAATCTGAAGCGGCAGTGGTTTCGCCACAAAATGACGCACTGGTTGAAGAAGATTTTAATGATGCAACCTACACAGGTGCGCGTTTCGGATTGTCTTACATCATCAATGAAGATTGGGATTTACTTGTTCAACATACGCAGCAAACCCTAGATACTGAAGGTGTATTTGCATACGACCCAACCATTGATGGCGAAACATCGGCGTTGCGTTTCCAGCCTGACGAGAACAAAGATGAATTTGGTTTAACAACGTGGACACTTGAAGGTCGTTTAGAAAAGCTAGACGTAGTTTACACTGGTGGCTATTTAGACCGTGAAATTGATACCTTGGCCGATTACACCGGCTACACAAACGGCGGTTTGTTTTCTGCGTACTATGTGTGTAACCACTATGATACGCCGGACAACGCTGCAGATGAGCGTTGTTTAGACCCAACCAAATTCTACAAAGAGGACACGTCTTCTACGCGTACAACTCACGAATTACGCTTCAACACTACCATGGATACACCATGGCGCATTACTGCTGGTCTTTTCTACGACGAGCAGGAAGTAGCCACCGTGGGCCAGTTTAAAATTGCTAACACCGAAATGAGTACGTTCGGTTTTGATAACCTTCAACGTACGCTTGTGGGTAATGAAGGCATTAATAGCGATGGCGGTCCTTTCCCATCAGAAGTGAGCTTCATTAATGATATTACGCACACGATTGAGCAAATTGCTGTGTTCGGTCAGTTAGAGTACGACATTACTGACACTATCACTGCAAGCATTGGTGCTCGTTGGTACGAAATTGACGATATTTATGTGGGCTCAACATCAACGGTAGATGTAACTCGCCGTATCAGAGCGTTTGGCACGTTAGATCCTGACGAACTTGCAGCCGTTGGCTTAGACCCTGTTGCAGTGAATGCGGCAATCGACAGTGGTCAGCTAGAGGTTGACCTACTTGATGATAATGGCGTATTAACGGTAGACGACACTATCTTCAAATACTCCATTGACTGGAAAGTAAATGACGATGTGTTGTTGTTTGCGAATTACTCAGAAGGTTTCCGTCCACCTGTAACAAACCGCGTAGGCGGTGGCTTGGCAACAAACCAGTCTGGCAAGTTTGAAAACTTCCGAATTCCAGTTTATTCAACTACCGATACATTGGATAACTACGAGTTGGGCCTTAAAGGTGATTTCTTTGATGGGCAGTTCCGCGTCAATGCAACGGCTTACTATTCAGAAATTGAAGAGCTGCAAACGTCGCGCTTCGACCCTACAAATATCTCATTTTTGGTATTTACCGACAACGTAGGTGATGCCGAGATTAAGGGTATCGACGCTGATATGACGTGGCTTGCAACCGATGACTTAGTCATTAACGCTGCATTTAGTATCTTAGACACTGAGCTAACACGTATTAATGAAGAGCTTGAAGGCATTGCGGCAGGGGTTGGTTCTGAACTACCTTATAGCGCGAAATTTTCAGGCAACATTAATGCGCGATACTTCTTCGAATTAGAGGGCGATAAGCGTGGCTATGTTAACGGATCTGTTTCTTATACCGGTGACCGCTTTGCAGGCATGATCATGGATGCTTACGTAATGGAAGATGCTACTGCATTGGTTTACGGGCGTACCTCGGGTCTTAAAATTGAAGAAGAAGCATCAGTTTACGAAGGCGTAACGTATACCGATTCAAACGGTGAAGTGTTTAGAGGTGGCAGATACGTACAAGAGTCTTATGTACTTGCAAACCTTGCTGTTGGTGTAACCAACGATGTGTGGAAAGCTGAGCTATATATTGATAATGTATTCGACGAGCGCGCTACATTAAACATTGACACGCAGCAATTTACACCAAAAGTGGTAACTAACAGACCACGTACTATTGGCTTGCGCTTCTCGTACGATTACTACTAAGTTGCCTAACTGCTTAGCGCTAGCGAATTTAACGCAGGCATAGCCTAAGTAAGGTGTGACAGTAAAACAATGAAGTAATAAATTAAAACGGCGAACTCATCGAGTTTGCCGTTTTTTTTGCACTTTGACTATCTATTAAAATAATCTAGAACAACGCTAAATGAATTTGAATCAACAAGAACAGCTTCAATCCATTAAAAAGCTGCTTATGCAGTCTCAGCATCAGGCAGTTATAGTGGAAACTACGCAATTACTTGAAAAGGCAGGCCAAGGTAACAGTACGTTGTCTGCAGATGTACAAAAAGAGTTGTTGTATCTAAAGGCGGTAGCATGTCGACTTTTACAAAATTTTACCGCCGCCACTGAAGTGTTGAACCACCTTTTGCAGCTTTTCCCTGATTATGCTCGAGCTTATCAAGAGTTGGGATATTGTTACTTAAATACAAATAAGCAAAAAGCAGCACACAGCTTCTATCAGGCTACGCGGTTCAATCCGGCGCTATTGTCCGCATGGCTGCAGCTAGAAAAAGTGTATAAAACTGATAAGCAGCACCAAGCGTTGGCACTTTGCCAACAACAGATTGCCTTCCTGCAAAGTTTACCCAAGCCGCTTTTAGGCGCAACAGACCTAATGCACGAGGGGCAACTGCACAAAGCTGAGCAAATATGTAGGCGTTTTCTAATCGAGAATAAACATCATCCAGAAGCCATGATGCTTCTAGCTGAAATCGGGGTTCAGCTAAAAGTATACAGCGACGCTGAGTTCTTATTAGAAAGTTGTTGTGAGCTTTACCCTGACAATGACAGAGCAAGTGCTGCCTACCAAAGTTTATTGTCAAAACTAGGCAAATTTCCTGATGCGGCGGCAGTGGCAGAGCGCCGGTTAGCTCAATCGCCCGACAGTTTCACCGTGAAAGTAGGTCTTGCTCATGCATTAGTTGGTGTGGGAGATATTGATAAAGCGGTTGATATTTATCGGAAACTGCTTGAAGACAATAAAGACAGACCAGCGGTTTGGGTTGCACTTGGGCACGCACTCAAAGCTAAAGGCGATACCGCTGAAGCTGTTGCAAGCTATGAACGAGCAACCCAGTTCGCAGCAGACTTGGGTGATGCTTATTGGAGTTTGGCAAATACCAAAACATACAAATTCGACAGTGTGTGGTTATCACGCATGCAAGATGAAGTAACTAAACCGGAAACAAAGCTAGAAGACAAAATACATCTACATTTTGCGTTAGGCAAAGGGTTTGAAGATAGCGGCGAATATGAGTACGCGTTTTCTCACTATGAACAAGGCAATGCGTTAAAAAAGCGTACACTTCAATTTGACATAGCGCGCACAGAGGCTGCGCTTGAAGCACAACAAAAAGCGTTCTCTGAAAGTGATTTTAATCCTGAGGCAGGCTATTCATCGCCAGATCCTATTTTTATTGTTGGACTACCTCGGGCAGGCTCAACGCTGTTAGAGCAAATCTTAGCGTCGCACTCGAAGGTAGACGGTACCATGGAGCTTCACGATATCCTGGGTATTGCTTCATCGTTAAGTCACCAGAACACACCATATCCGTTCAACGTAAATGCGTTAGCGGATGATGCCTTATCAACCCTGGGCCAACGTTATATAGAGCAAACAAAGGCTTACAGAAAAGGTGCGCCATTTTTCATAGATAAAATGCCAAATAATTTTATTCACGTTGGTCTAATTAAAAAAATATTACCCAATGCAAAAATTATTGATGCAAGACGACATCCTATGGATTGTTGCTTTAGTGGCTACAAGCAGCTTTTTGGTGAGGGTCAAGAGTTTAGCTATGGGCTAGATGATATTGGCCGTTATTACAAAGCTTACGAAAAACTAATGGCTCATTGGCACAGCGTATTGCCCGGCCAAGTTTTAACCGTGCAGCACGAAGATGTGCTTAATGACTTGGAAGGTCAAGTGAAACGCATTCTTGCTTTCTGCAAACTTGAGTTTGAAGAAGCGTGTTTACAATTCCATAAAACAAAGCGGGTAATTAAAACACCCAGCTCAGAGCAAGTAAGACAGCCCATTTATAAGACGGGTATGCAACAGTGGAAACCATTCGAAGAAAATTTAGATGCGCTAAAAACTGCACTTGGGCATAATTAATAATCGGTTTAGTATTTAAAAAGAAATACGCGTAAATCATGCATAGCCTGAAAGCTAAATATAAGCGTATACTTAACTGTTGTTCGAAGTGCCAAATAAAGAAGGATGTTCGTGTACAAGGTTAAAAAGCAATGGGTAAGCTTGGTGTTTATTTGCTTTTCGTCGGCCGCCTTGGCTGATGATATCAAAGATATTTGTAACCTTGACCCTCTAACTTGTTTATCTGAGACAGTGCATCGGCAGCAATCACATCAAGCGGGTTCTCTTGAGTGGTGGGCGCTAGAAGAACTGCGATTAGAGTCATTATTTGAACTACAAAAAAATGATGAGCTTTATGCAGCAGTAAGGCCATGGGTCGGAAATGCCTCTGTCCCTGTTGAATACGAGCCTGTGATACAGTTGTTCTTAGGAAAATGGCTCAGAGCCAGCGAAAGAGCCGACGAGTCGAAAGTGGCATTGAATAAGGCCTTGTCGGGCTTTCAACAACAGTACGCTGCAATGCCTTCTCAACAAAGTGGCATTCGTGTCTTAAATCTATTGGTGGTTTTAGATAAGTTTGACGAAGCTTCGGCTTTTGCAAATGAACTTGAGCAAGAGAACTTCGATGCTCCAATATTTTATCGTGAAATGTTTGCCGAACTTGGACATGTTGCGCATCGCCGCAATGCGTTAGCGCTTCACATTGAATATCGCCTAAAGTCTCTGCTGTGGGCTAAAAAGGTGCCTGATTTGCAACAGCAAGCAATAGCCCACGGTAATTATGGCGTTGCGCTTCGAGAAAGTCAGAAATTCATCATGGCTGAATCGGCGTTTTTAGACGGTTTAGTGTGTGCAGAGCAAGCGAAAGATGTTGCGCAGGTGAATACTATTCGTTTAAGAATTGCTGAAGTGGCTAAGCTTCAAAATAATACTGCTAAGTCTAAGCAATGGTTAAATAAAGTAGTACTTAGTGAATTACCTGCAGTGCAAATTCGATATTACAGGCAGCTAGCTGACGAGTTAGTACTGTAAACGATAAATAAACTAAGCAATCACCATTAAAGGATTGGCCTATCTGAGAGACAGGCCAATCAAACTACGCTAAAAATATTGTCCGCAAAACTAATACTTTCTTCTTTTCAGCCCGGTCTCGGCTAGTATCTTTGCTGATATTTCTTCAATTGAATACTTGGTACTGTTTAAAAAAGGTATCTTTTCTTTGCGGTACAAATTCTCAACCTCGCGAAGCTCCATACGACACTGCGGAAGCGAAGCATACTTACTGTTTGCTCGTCTTTCTGAGCGAATTTGATGGAGACGGTCTGCAGCGATAGTGAGACCGAAAAGTTTGTGCTTGAATCGGCGCAGTGCAGGAGGCAGCTTCAACATGTCGCCCATATCTTCCTCGGTAAAAGGATAATTAGCCGCTTTAATACCGTATTGTAATGCCAGGTATAGGCTTGTTGGCGTTTTACCAGAGCGAGAAACACCGGTAAGTATAATATCGGCCTCGTCATAGTCTTTAAGGTTTGAGCCATCGTCATTTGCAAGCGCGTAATTCACTGCCTCAATTCGAATATCATAAGTTGTTTCATGAATGCTGTGCGTGCGATGTTTTTCAGGTTTAGAGGGCACACCAAGCACTTTTTCTAACGGTGCAACAAATTGATCGAGGAAATTGTAATTTATACCCACTGATTTCGAGATGATTTTGCGAATATCTACATTCACAATTGTATAAAAAACGAGCGGCCTTTCTCCTGTGTCTTGGAAACTTTCAGAAATTTGCTCTAAAACTCTGTGAGCTTGTTCCTCAGTTTCAACAAAAGGAATGGTGTTGTGATTGAAAGAAACGGGGAAAAGTGAAAGTAGGGCGTGGCCAAACACCTCTGCTGTAATGGCTGTACCATCTGAAATATAAAAAGCTGTCCGCACAACATATCCTTAACATTGTTGTAATTTAATTACAAAAGTAATTAAGAGTTTACATTCTGATTTCCCCCATTCTAAGATGATTTTGTCGAAAAGCTATACGGTTCTTGTGATTGTCAGCAATTAGCTATGCTTAGCTGTCAAACGTAATGGACAACGCTGAAAGGTAATTTTGCCTTTAACGACACAATTTTTTAGTAGTTTCAGAATACAAAAACGCAATTTGAAACTAACCTCATACCCTACACAAGAAAAAAGCTGGAGGCTTGGGCTGTGCAAGAATACGTACTGTGGTATCAAGAACTGGGCATGCATGATGTGGGTCGCGTAGGCGGCAAAAATGCATCATTAGGCGAGATGATTTCAAACCTGGCAAATGCCGGCGTACAGGTGCCAGGCGGCTTTGCAACTACCGCCGAAGCGTTTAACGAGTTTTTAGAGCAAAGTGGCCTAGAAGCGCGAATCCACGAAGTATTAGATTCTTTAGACGTAGATGACGTAAACGCGTTAACTGAAGCAGGCAAAAACATACGCCAATGGATCATCGATACGCCATTCCAGCCTCAATTAGAAGATGCTATTAAAGACGCATTCGTGAAACTACAAGGTGACGCTGGCGAAGAAGCGTCGTTTGCAGTTCGCTCATCGGCGACAGCAGAAGACATGCCTGATGCCTCATTTGCAGGACAACAAGAAACGTTTCTTAACGTGAAAGGCTACGACGCGGTGCTTGTCGCTATTAAACATGTGTTCGCGTCATTGTTTAACGACCGCGCTATTTCTTATCGCGTACACCAAGGTTACGACCACAAAGGCGTAGCACTTTCTGCTGGTATTCAACGCATGGTTCGAAGCGACATTGCATCTTCAGGTGTAATGTTTACCATCGATACCGAATCTGGTTTTGAAGACGTTGTGTTTATCACAAGTTCTTACGGTCTCGGTGAAATGGTAGTACAAGGTGCGGTAAACCCCGACGAGTTTTACGTTCACAAGCCAACACTAGATAAAGGCCTTCCTGCTATCGTTCGCCGTAACTTAGGTAGCAAGCTTACTAAGATGATTTACTCTGACGATGAATCACACGGCAAGCAGGTGTCAATTGTTGATATTGACGCGCAAGACAGCAAAACATTCTCGCTTTCAGACGATGAAGTGCAAGAGTTAGCGAAGCAGGCTCAAATTATTGAAAACCACTACAAGCGTCCTATGGACATTGAGTGGGCAAAAGACGGTGCAGACGGCAAGCTGTATATTGTGCAGGCGCGCCCTGAAACAGTACGCAGCCGTGAAGACTCTCAAAGTATTGAACGTTTCCAATTAAAAGGTCAGAGCAACATTATTGTTGAAGGTCGTGCAATTGGGCACAAAATTGGCGCTGGTGTAGCAAAGGTGCTTGAGTCTATTGAAGAGATGGACAAAATCCAAGCTGGCGATGTGTTGGTTACCGACATGACCGACCCAGACTGGGAACCGATTATGAAAAAGGCATCTGCGATTGTAACCAATCGTGGTGGCCGTACATGTCACGCGGCTATAATTGCTCGTGAACTCGGTATTCCTGCGGTAGTAGGCTGTGGTAACGCAACGGATACTATTAACACTGGCGACAAAATTACGGTTTCATGTGCTGAAGGCGACACCGGTTACATTTACGGTGACGAACTTGAGTTCGACGTTGTAACATCTCGCATCGATTCAATGCCTGATTTACCGCTTAAGGTGATGATGAACGTGGGTAACCCAGATCGCGCGTTCGACTTTGCGCGTTTGCCAAACGCAGGTGTTGGCCTGGCTCGTCTAGAGTTCATTATCAACCGCATGATTGGTGTGCACCCTAAAGCGTTGCTTAATTTCGATAGTCAACCTGAAGAGTTGAAAGAAGAAATTAGCGATATGATTGCAGGTTACGCATCGCCTACCGAGTACTACATTGAAAAATTAGTAGAAGGTATTTCTACTATTGGCGCTGCATTCTCACCAGAGAAGGTAATTGTTCGTATGTCTGACTTTAAGTCGAACGAATACTTCAACCTTGTTGGTGGCTACCAGTACGAGCCAGATGAAGAAAACCCAATGTTGGGTTTCCGTGGTGCAAGCCGTTATATTTCTGAAGACTTCCGCGATTGTTTCGCACTTGAGTGTGAAGCCATTAAGCGTGTTCGTAACAAGATGGGCTTAACCAACGTTGAAATCATGATCCCATTTGTACGCACACTTGAAGAAGGCCGCAAGGTCATTGAACTGCTGGAAGAGCAGGGACTTAAGAAAGGCGAGAATGGCCTTCGCATTATCATGATGTGCGAGCTACCTTCAAATGCGCTTCTAGCTGATCAGTTCTTAGACATTTTTGATGGATTCTCTATTGGTTCAAACGACCTTACACAGCTTACATTAGGTTTAGACAGAGACAGTGGCTTAATCGCGCATTTGTTTGACGAACGTGATGAAGCAGTAAAAGCATTACTTTCTTTGGCTATTCAAGCTGCGAAGAAGCGCGGCAAATACGCAGGTATTTGTGGACAAGGTCCATCTGACCATGAAGATTTTGCAGCATGGTTGGTAGCCGAAGGTATTGACTCAGTTTCACTTAACCCAGATACCGTGGTTGAAACTTGGTTATACCTTGCTGAGAAGCACGGCTAACACGTTTTACCAATTACGCTACTTAAAAAAGGGGCCTTCTAAGGTCCCTTTTTCATTTTATTTGAAATAAAATTACGTTTCCCTCCTTGTGATCTTAGTCCGCTTCTTTTCTGTTTTTATTTTGTGATTGCTATATTTCTATTGGGCTTCAAGGGGTATGGCCCAAATAATAAACACTCTTTATACTAATTATTAGATGACTTTCCGTTGTCAAAAATGTAATATTACAGGTGTGGTTACAGTTTTGGTTTTTGCCACTTTGTAGCCGTGAAAAGAGAAGAATTTAATACCATCCATAACAAACTAGCAGCGTGGTTAAAGATATGGCACATACAGAAAGCAATGGTTTAGTAAACCCAACTGATGAATATCAAGTTCAACAGCGCACAGTAGCCGAGCAGCTAGCTGATGCACAGAAAGAAATTGATGAGCTTAAAATGCAGTTGTTATGGTTAGAGCGCGCTTACGAATAACAGCGCTTGAAAGCGGTATAATTGAAAAGGGCTAGCACGTGCTAGCCCTTTTTCGTTATGCCTTCAGCTGAGAGCCAATAGGCAGCTGTCTTATGCGTTTTCCACACGCCGCGAATATTGCGTTACATAAAGCTGGTGCATAAACCGGGGTTGCAGGCTCACCAACACCTGCGGGAGGTGCATCGCTCTGTACTACTTCAACTTCAATATCTAGCGGTGAGTCACTCATGCGTGGAACACGATAGTTGTGGAAGTTACTTTGCTGAACTCTTCCTTTATCAAAGGTGATCCCTTCGCTGATGGCTGTGGTGATGCCATACACAGAGCCGCCTTGAGTTTGGTTTTTCACTGTATCAATATTTACTACCGTACCTGCGTCAATGGCAACCCAAGACTTTATAACTTTCAGATCGCCAGCATCCGACACTTCAACTTCTACTACCGTAGCTACATAGGTTAAGAAGCTCCTGTGTGCTGCAATGCCCAATCCACGGCCTTTTGGAACTGTGCGTCCCCAGCCCGCCATATCAGCCGCTTTTTCAATAACATGGCGTAAACGACTGGTGTCCAGAGGGTAAACCGCTTTGTCGCCCCAGTAGTTCATGTACTCAGCATCTTGCTTGGTAACGTCAATTATTCGGTCAGGACCAATGGCTTCTAGCAGGTAATCTTTACTGTCTTTTCCTGCCTTATGGGCGGCTTCATTAATAAAAGACTGCACGGCAAATGCGTGAAAGATATTTGAAACCGAACGCATCCAGCCTATACGAGCTTTTGCCGGCGCTTCGCCTCGCTCTAGTTTCATATTAGGCGTTAAAATAGGGTTGTCTGTAAAGCCTAAGTCTAATTCAAAGCTAAAGGGTGCATTGGCGCCTTCCTGAAAGGTTGATGCAATGGGCGAAAACGCCGTTCTATGGAGATAGGCATCAATTTTACCGTCATCGTCCAGCGCTGCCTCAACATGCTGTGCTGAAACAGCGTGGTAGAAGCCATGCTGGATGTCGTCTTCTCGTGTCCATTGAACGCGTATGGCTTTTCCTGTTTTCATGGATAAATAGGCAGCTTCGGCAGAGAAGTCTGGCTTCGATTTACGACCAAAGGCGCCGCCGAGCATAGTTACATGCACGTTAATCTTCTCTTTTTCCATGCCAACCATTGCACCTACCGTTTCCATATCGGCTTGTGGGTTTTGCGTTGCTGCCCATACATCTACATGGTCTTTATAATACATCGCGGTGGCACACGGAGGCTCCATAGGCGCTTGAGTAAGGTGCGGCATATAGTAGTCTGCAATTAACTTATCGCTGGCAGATGCCAATACGCTCATGGCATCACCTTTTTCACGCACATGGGCTTGAGGGGCGTTTACGGTGTTTAGCAATGACGCTTTGAATGCATCTGAGTTGTAATCAGCATTCGCACCGTTGTTCCATTGCACGTTAAGTGCTTTGCGGCCTTGCCATGCTGACCATGTGTTTTTTGCAATTACCGCTACACCACCTTTGGGTTGGAACTGCGGTGCACCTTTAGGAGCCGGAATTTCGATAACGTCCACTACACCTGGCATCGCTTTTACGGTATCTGCATCAAACGATTTCACTGTGCCGCCCACCACTGGAGGTCGCTCAATTATTGCGACAAGCGCGCTAGGCTCTCTTACGTCGGCGGCAAAGGTGGCTTTACCCGTAACGATGTCGTTCAGGTCGATGTGCGCCATACCGGTGTTTATATATCGCCATTCTTGACGGCTTTTAAGTGTTAGTTTTTCTGGTTCTGGTGGCGTAATGTTTAATGCATCATCAATTAAGTCTTTATAGGCAATAACTTTGCCTGATGTATGGGTAACTTGATGTTGCTCTGCTACACAGGTACTAGGTTCAACACCCCAGCGGTTCGCGGCTGCGTGTTGCATCATATAGCGCACGCTGGCACCCATCTCGCGTAGGCGTTGCATGTTAAACCGAATACTGCGCGACCCATCGGTATTTTGGTCGCCGTATTTAGGGTCGCCTTTGCCTTGGATAACGATAATGTTATCCCACTTGGCTTCCATTTCGTCTGCAACTATTTGCGCTATGGCAGTACGAATTTGCTGTCCCATTTCTGAGCGATGACATGTAATTTCAACCATGCCATCAGGACGTAATGCAATAAATAAATTCGCACGTTTGGCGTCTTCTGCAGGTTTTGCAAGTACACCCGCCATTGCGCGCGGTGCACCGCCCACGAAGTAAGTGCCTAGAACAAGTGCGCCAGCCGCAGCTGTAGACTTTAAAAAGCTTCGACGGTTCATGTCGAAATAAGTATTCTTGCTCATGCTTCTTCTCCCATCGTTTTAGGGTTGAAGATATTCACGCCTGCTGATGCGGCCATCGATTGTGATGCACTTTTAATGGCTTTGTGTATTCGGGGGTAGGTACCACAACGACAAATATTGCCCGACATGTTCTTTACAATTTCATCATCAGTTGGCGTTGGGTTGGTCGCCAGCAAACTCGCTGCTTGCATAATTTGCCCACATTGACAGAATCCACATTGAGGCACTTTATGTTCTACCCACGCCTGCTGAACTGGGTGGCTGCCGTCTTCACTAAGCCCTTCAATGGTTGTGATTTTTCTATTTGCAACAGCGGAAACAGGCAGAACACATGAACGCTGAGCCATGCCGTCTATGTGCACTGTGCAGGCGCCGCATTGTGCCATGCCGCACCCAAACTTTGGCCCTGTTAAATTAAGTTCGTCGCGCAGATACCACAGTACTGGCGTTGACGGATCGCCTTCAAATTCATGTTTCTTGCCGTTAACGGTAAACGTAATCATGGTCTTGTCTCCATATGTAAACCGCACCTATGCTCTACCCAAGCCTACGTTAAACAACGAAGAACATAGCGAAGCGATTACATTGCCTGATTGATAGTACTTTTTTCGGAAGGGCTATATTGATTTTATTGTTAGCCATACTTTTTCTACGGTAACACGCTGGTGCAACTAAGGTATAGACTTTAGATTAAGCGCTTGGCTGATGCGACAAAATGGCCCAGATTTTAGTGAGAAAACACATTGAATAAAAAGAAAGAGAGAAAGAGAGTAAACAAGCAAACGGGCGTATGGGAGAAACAGCAAGCGGTAGAGTTAAGTAAAAATCGACCGCAGGTGTAAGCAGAAAAGGTGAGTGGAAAGCGACTTTATTGATTGGGTATAAAAACAAGGTGTAAAAAGGCGCTTTGGTTTAAGCAGACGAAGATAGCCTGCTTATCTTAGCTTTCTTTGGAGCAAAAATTTGTCTAGTTTACGCGCACCTAAGGTCATCGAACGTTGACTGTGCTTAAGCCAACCGCGCGCTCTAGGCCAATCGTAGCTAAGCATTACCAATCCGCCTATCACCAACAAGATAGAGCCGGGCAGCAATGTAAGAACAATGCCGCTAATGAAAAGTAGCGCACCTAATGTCAGTCTTAAAATTTTCATTTTTCATTCTCTCTTAGCTTCGCCCTAACAAACACGGCAGGCCTTTGCTTAATTAATAATGATGCAAACTTGCCAGATTGCCAATGACTAAAATGTAAATGTTTGTCTATTTCGCGGGTAAATTCGGCGTTACCTATCTAATTTGAGCAAAATATCAGCGTTCAATAAGAGTAAACGAGGGATATAGCGGTTTGATATGGAAAGCGCGCTCGAAATACAGTACAACATGAAGATGTGTTTTGGAATCGCATGTATAAAAAGTCACTGCGACCAAGCGAGCCTGAATAAGTAGAAGAGAGAAAAAATGGCAGACCAACAGCAACCAATAACAGAAGAGCAGCGCGCGGAGTGGGTGCGAGCACAGTTCCAAAAAGCAAATAAACATTTAGCCGAAAACGGGGTTCTTTTCGATACCGTTATCACCGAAGAAAGCCGTTATCTGATGCCTTATCTTGCGGTATGGAAAGTGCGTGCAATGGACGGAAAACTGTTTTGGGTTATTAGTGGCGACCTGCCAACAGATTTTACATCAGTAGAGAATGCGTCAGACGCAAAAACAGTGTTAAGACACTTTGCGATGACATGGCAGCTAAAAGCCGAAAACTTGAAAAACGCTGAAGGCGCAGACGAGAAGCAAACCGAGTTTGCTGAATTACTGGAAAACCGTGCAGAAAGCCTATTCACAATGCAAAACGCAGCGCAGCTTTGGAGTTAAATTCTCGCACCATTAAGTGTTTTAGGCATACTTAATGGTGCCAGTAATAATAATTAGTGAAGTTGAGTGACGTCGGGCAATGGAAAGCGTTCTGCTGGACAAGCTAAACGTTGTCGTGGGACACCTGCGTCCATAAATACCTGCCCGTCGGGTTTAAAACCAATAGATTGGTGATAAGAAACGCTCTCTAGATTACACACAACCTTAACCATAGGTACGTGCTTTTCAATTGCCGCGTCGATTAAAGCGGCAAATAAAGCCCGATAAACATCGAGGGTTCGATGACAACGCTTTACCGCTATACGGCCAAGCTCGCCTTGTTGTGTTAAACGTCCGGTAGCAATGGGCTCATCATTATCTGAGACAATAAGTACGTGACTTGCCGATGAGTCTTCGCTATCAAACTCACTCGTCTCAGGCACTCGCCACTCCAACACAAATACGTGTTCCCTCAATGCTTTCAGTCGATGTTTATCCTTCTCCCATTCGACGTTTTCAATCTTAAACGCCATGACGCCTTGCTACCCCTCATACCATTCCCAATAACCATTATTTAAAAGTGTAGTTAAGGTTTCTAAAAATGTAAAAGAAGGGGCATCTTGACAACATGTTGCGTTTAAAACATTGCCAGAGGCTAATGCTTCAAACCATTCACTGTCAGTTTTTGCGAAGTTAAATTGTGTTCCGTTTACAAACATTGCTCTTGGAAGCCCGTGTTTTCCTTCAGTAATTAAAGCACGGACGCCGGGTGCAGGCGCAAAGCTTATGCCTGCAGCAAACTCGTTAGAAACTTGTTGCAGCGTTACTTCAGTGTCGAGTGGATATTCAGGAATGCCCTGCTCACTCATTGCCTCTAAAAGGGCAAGAGTAAAACCATCACTGTTAATTGCGTTTATAAGCTGTAATTTAAGCGCAGCTACATCGTTTTGTGATACAAGATATGGCGCGCGTTGAGGTGCTCGCTTAGGATCAGAATAGCGGTTCTGTGCCTCACCTCTGTCTAACATCATCGCTAAGCTTTCAGCAAGCTGTAAGTTATCAGGTGCGCGATAGCCAACAGAGTAGGTAAGGCTATCCTCTATTGTTTCTCCATCATGGGGCCAACCTGGCGGCACATACACTACGTCTCCAGGCTCTACCACAACATCTATTATGGGCTCGAAACCTTCAATTTGGCGAAGTTTAGGGTGGGGCAGTATTTCTGCGTAATTATCGGGTTTACCCACACGCCAACGACGTTTTCCTTTGCCTTGAACGAGAAATACATCGTATTGATCGATATGTGCGCCAACGCCAGCCCCTTGGGTTGCATAACTTACCATCAAATCATCAAGTCGCCAGTGCGGTATGAAATTAAATGGTGTCATAATGGGCGCAACATCCTGTATATACTTATCAACACCTTGTACTAGCAGTGTCCATTGGCCCTTGCAAGCTTGGTCGAAGTCTTCAATAGGCCCCTGTGCTACATCCCATTGTCCCTTTGTATTACTCACAATACGTGAATCAACTTCCGCTTCTTGCGCAAGACCAGCAAGGTCATTTTCATCAACGGGATCAACGTAGTTTGGAAAAAAGCGCTTTATAACAACGGGCTTTTGTTGCCAATACTCAGATAAGAAAGTGTCTCTATCAAAGTGTTCTAGATACAGGTTATTCATAAATGTCATCAGTTTGTGATAAGTCTTCAATTACGCGGCATTATCAGTGAAAGGGGCGTGGTTTTCCACCTTGTACACGTGCAATTGATGCAAGAGACGAAAAAGGAGGGCTTAATTTTTTGTTGAATGCCCTTAGCTTTGTATCAGTAGGCGTTGATGCGGCATCAACCACCACCTTGGCATCTAAGTCTCCACTTTTTGTATTAAAAGTATGGTTGCTACACTCATCCTTGCAAGCTTTCGGCAAATTATTAAACGCAGTCGTACACATGGCAGTACTACCTGGTAATGTGTATTGTTCTAGCATGGCTGCTTTGTTTATCGTCTTGCCCCAAATATCACCGTGTTGTAAATGGGGAGCTGCGTTGCTTAAGAATGCATTTCCCTGTGCAATTCCAATGCGTAGTCTAATGTCTGAAGTACTCTGTTTCGCTATTTCATTAGCAACAATATGCGCACGATGGGCGAAGCTGAAGGCCGACGTTGCTTTTCCATAATTGTCGCGAAAGGGGGAAGTGGCGGTATCGTAATTGTGGCTTACCAAAACGATTTGATCGCCGTTCGTTTTAAGAGTGTATAAACCGAAGTAAACCGCCGAAGCCTGTAACCGTTTGAATAGGTTAAATGTATTGGCATAAGCAGCATACTCGCCTAAGGCTTTTATTAACGCCTGCGAGTTGGTTATGTCGATAAAGATAACCACAACGTCGCGTATTTTTATTAACCTCGGACACGTTTGAAGTGTGAATCTATTGCTTAACAAGCGAAAAGTCATGACCTCGTTCCTTGAGCACAAAAAAACGCGGTCTAATTGACCGCGCTTTTCAGTATATGAGCTTTTGGCGTGTATTATAACTGGTCAACAAGCCTGATTGCATCACCAATATAAGTGGCTGGTGTAAGTGCTTTAAGCTCTGTTTTCGCGCTTTCAGGCATGTCTAGGTTATCGATAAATTCTGCAATAACCTGTGCATTTACTTTTTTGCCTCGCGTCAGCTCTTTTAGCTTTTCATATGGTTTTTCAATTCCATAGCGGCGCATTACCGTTTGAATTGGCTCGGCAAGAAGTTCCCAGTTGTTGTCTAACTCATCAGCTAGGCTTTTCTCGTTTACTTCTAACTTGCTAATGCCTTTAAGCGTTGCTTGATAAGCGATAACTGCATAGCCTACACCTACGCCTAAGTTACGAAGCACGGTCGAGTCGGTTAAATCACGCTGCCAGCGTGAAATAGGAAGTTTTGCTGCTAGGTGGTCAAAAATGGCATTCGCTAATCCTAAATTACCTTCTGAGTTTTCGAAGTCGATAGGGTTCACTTTATGTGGCATGGTTGAAGAGCCAATTTCGCCTGCAACGGTTTTTTGCTTGAAATGACCAAGTGCAATATAACCCCAAACATCGCGGTCGAAGTCGATAAGGATGGTGTTAAATCGAGCGATTGCGTCAAACATTTCCGCAATATAGTCATGAGGCTCTATTTGCGTAGTGAATGGGTTCCACGTTAAGCCTAGTGATGTAACAAAGCTCTCTGAAACAGCGTGCCAATCAATATCTTTATATGCTGAAAGGTGAGCATTGTAATTGCCCACAGCACCGTTAATTTTACCTAGTAGTTCTACGTTGGCAATTTGGCTACGCTGACGCTTTAAGCGAATGGCAACGTTTGCCATTTCTTTGCCCATTGTAGTAGGTGATGCCGGCTGGCCGTGAGTACGTGCCATCATAGGAACGTTTTGATAGCGTTTTGCAAGCTCAACTAGTGCATCAATAAGCTTGTCGCAATAAGGAAGAATAACCGTTTCACGTGCTTCGTTAAGCATTAGGCCGTGAGAAAGGTTGTTGATATCTTCTGATGTACAAGCAAAGTGAATAAACTCGTTAACCGCTGAAAGTTCGCTGTTATCAGCAACCTTCTCTTTAAGGAAGTATTCAACCGCTTTTACATCGTGGTTTGTGGTGCGCTCAATTTCTTTGATACGCATTGCATCGTCAACACTGAACTCAGCTACAATTTTATCTAACAATGCGTTTGAGGAGTCTGAGAAGGCTGGAACTTCTTTAATTTGTGGGTTTGTAGACAGCATCTGTAACCAACGTACTTCTACTTCTACACGGTATTTTAGTAAGCCGTATTCGCTAAAAATGCTGCGTAATTCTACGCTTTTACCGGCATAACGACCATCGACAGGGGAAATTGCAGTTAACTGACTCAGTTCCACCTTGAGCTCCTCACTAGTTTATTAATCGTAGTGCTTTAACAGCACTGTTAAGAATGTGTTTGCGTTTAAATAAAATATATCTTCTTTTTCCACCCATTTGACGCCACATTACCGCAGCGCGAACGCCAGCAAGCAGGATAGCCCTTACTTTGTGCTGAGTTGCAGGTTGGCTTAAATAGTCGGGGTTACCGGCTACTTGAATTCTAGGTGCAAGCGGGCTGATGATGTCGCTGTAAATACTAGCTAAAGACGACACAATTTGCGGGCTTTGAAAATCGATGTGAGCAAGCTGTCGCTGAACATGAGAGATGCGCTCTGCCAGCTCTTGCATGGCTTTGGGCTTTTTAGCTAGTTTTCTTTCAAGCCCAAGTATGCTTGCTACGTAGCGGGTAAGTTCAGTGTCTTTTGTTGCTTGTTTGTCTGACAGCTGAGTTGCAAGCGTGGTGTAGCCAAGTTTAAGGTTACTTAGCTTACCAAAAACTTGCTGCGGCGTATCGGCGTCTGTTACCAAAATGCTCGACAAACTAGCCTCTAGGGCCTCTTCGTCTGTACTGCCTCGTCGCGCAAGCTGCTGCACTAAAGCAGCAGCCTGACATACACCCGCTAACGCGAGATTGTTTTCAATATCTGTGTCTAACATTAACGAATATAACTCTCAATAATACCGCCGCCAAGGCATACTTCATCTATATAGAACACGGCAGATTGACCAGGCGTAACGGCTTTTTGAGGCTCGTCAAACAACACTTCGATAGTGTCGTTGTCCATTGGTGTGATGGTGCATGGGATATCGGCTTGACGATAACGAGTTTTAACCACAGCACGTTTAGGCTCTGTGATAGTTTCTCTGTCTACCCAGTGCAGCTGTTTAGCTATAAGCCCTTTAGAATAGAGTCTTGGGTGATCTGCGCCTTGACCAACAATAAGCACGTTTCGCGCTACGTCTTTGTCAACCACGTACCATGGATCATCGCCATACTTTGCAAGGCCACCGATGTGTAAGCCTTTACGTTGGCCTAATGTGTGATACATCAACCCTTCGTGTTGTCCAATTTCTTCGCCTTCAGCGGTTTCAATAACACCGGGCTGTGCAGGCAAATAACGCGCTAGAAAGTCTTTAAACTTACGCTCGCCAATAAAGCAAATACCAGTTGAATCTTTTTTGTCGTGCGTAATTAGTCCTTGTTCTTCAGCAATTTTGCGAACCAGCGGTTTTTCAATATCTCCAACCGGGAACAGTGTTTTTGCAACGTGCTCTTCACCAAGGGTATACAGGAAATAGCTTTGGTCTTTGTTGTTATCAAGACCACGTAGCATTTGCCACTTGCCGTCTACTTCACGACGCTGCACGTAATGACCTGTGGCGATGTAGTCGGCGCCTAAGTCTTCAGCGGCAAACTCAAGGAACGCTTTAAACTTAATTTCTTTGTTGCACATAATATCTGGGTTTGGCGTGCGGCCCGCTTTGTATTCCTCTAAGAAATACTCAAAAACGTTGTCCCAGTATTCTGCGGCGAAATTAATGGTGTGAAGTTCTATACCCAGCTTATCAGCCACAGCTTGAGCATCTTTCAAGTCTTCTGCAGCGGCGCAGTATTCGTCGTTGTCATCTTCTTCCCAGTTCTTCATGAAAAGACCTTCAACCTGGTATCCCTGCTGTTGTAGCAGATAGGCCGAAACGGACGAGTCAACCCCGCCAGACATACCAACGATCACTTTTTTGCTTGCATTAGATTCAATATCACTCACTACGTATTGCACACTCAATTAATGTTTAAGGATTGAAGAAAGTAAGGGCCTAAAAACGTTTTTCAAGCAGCTATTCTCAAGCTGTTATTTTTAATCATCTAAAAGCACCACACCTAACCCGAATTAAAAAGTTGCCGTTAAGTGTTTGTGCGTCTAGTTTTGCAATGCAATCGAACGTTTTACTACTGCTGCGAGAGCGAAAGCTAAAATGATGCTGCTTCATCGATGCATTAGTTAAGCGTAAACGGGCCCGCTTTTTGAGGTCGCGAATTTTACCAGATAATACGTGTTAATTCACATGTTATCTGGCATAAAATATACTCACTAAAATACAACGTATTGACCGTTTTCAATCCCGTCTATTGTCCAGTTACCCACTCGGTAGCGTATGAGTCGTAATGTAGGGTAGCCTACGTGTGCTGTCATGCGGCGAACTTGACGGTTTTTTCCTTCAGTTATAGTAATCGATAGCCAACTGGTGGGAATAGACTGTCTGAATCGAACGGGGGGCGTTCGTTCCCAAACTTGTGGTGGGTCCATGCGCTTCACTTTAGCGGGTTGTGTTAACCCATCTTTTAAATCAACCCCTTTGCGTAATGCATCGATAGCGGCATCGTCGGGTATGCCTTCTACTTGTACCCAGTAGGTCTTACTGGTTTTAGCTTTTGGATTGGCAAGTTTGTGCTGTAACTTACCATCATTGGTTAATACCAATAGGCCTTCTGAATCTCTATCGAGTCTTCCTGCCGCGTAAACCTCTGGAATATCGATATAGTCTTTCAAGGTTTCACGCCCGTCGGCGTCAGTAAACTGCGAGAGAACTTGAAACGGTTTATTGAATAAAACCACTTTGGTTTCAGAGGACATGGTATTTCCGTGTTAAATAGGTTGAGGACATCATTATGGTATCACGTTGCATATTCTCTGTTGAGCCAAGGGTTATCCGTTAGTTTTTACATGAAGTTTGTCGACAAAATCGGTGATCTCATATGTTAAGACAATGGTATGACTTGTAACTAAAACTTTCGACCCTATACTATTCAACGCAGCCAACAATTATAGGTTGTGCATTCGTGCGTTTGTTGTGCAGTTATCGGTAGGGAAGCCTTTTAAATACTTGGTATCACCAACACTTAAGAAGGCTAAAAGGCGATAGAAAGGAGCGCAGCAAGGTATGAGGACGATAATAGCAAGATACATAATGTAGCGTAAAAATAATGCGCTTATCGTTAGTAACAAGCAAAAATTTCGTATCGCAATGACTTTGGGCGCATTACGCCAGTAATGCGGGTTGTTGCGACCCAATGGACTAAAAAAACGGCAGCACGCTGTCGACAAAATTGAGGTATATAATGACCAAGTCTAAGATCATTTACACGAAGACTGATGAAGCGCCAATGCTGGCGACGTATTCTTTCCTTCCTATTATTCAGAAGTTTGCATCTGCAGCTGATATCGACATTGAACTAAGCGATATTTCACTAGCAGCTCGAGTACTTGCAAACTTCCCTGAATTTTTAACCGAAGAGCAAAGAGTACCTGACGCCCTTGCTGAATTGGGTGAAATGACGCAAGACCCAAATGCCAACATCATCAAGCTTCCAAATATCAGTGCCTCAATTCCACAGCTTCGTGCAACCATTAAAGAATTAAATGATAAGGGCTTTAATGTTCCTGCATTCCCTGATTCACCAAAAACTGCCGAAGATGAAGAAATTCGTGAGCGTTACGGTAAAGTACTAGGTAGCGCAGTAAACCCGGTTTTACGTGAAGGTAACTCTGACCGTCGTGCACCAACAGCTGTTAAAAACTACGCACGCAAACACCCGCATTCAATGGGTGAGTGGTCCCAAGCATCTCGTTCACACGTAGCGCACATGCGCGGTGGCGATTTCTACTCTGGTGAGAAATCAGTAACGGTTGAAAAAGACGGTCACGTAAGCATCGAATTTACGGGTAAAGATGGAATCAAGAAAACCCTTAAACCGCGTGTAGATTTACTAGCTGGCGAAGTTATCGACGGCATGTTCATGAGTAAAAAGGCGCTATGTGAGTTCTTCGAAGAGCAAATTGAAGATGCGAAGAACACCGGCGTTCTATTCTCATTACACGTAAAAGCGACCATGATGAAGGTGTCTCATCCAATCGTATTCGGTCACTGTGTAAAAGTATTCTACAAAGACCTATTCAACAAATGGGGTGACCTGTTTGAAGAGTTAGGTGTTAACCCTAACAATGGTCTTGGTAGCGTTTACGACAAAATTGCAAGCCTACCTGAAAGCCAGCGCTCAGAAATTCAAAAAGACATCAATGCATGTTATGCCGACCGCCCACCAATGGCGATGGTAAACTCTGACAAAGGTATCTCGAACCTTCACGTACCAAGTGACGTAATTGTTGATGCATCTATGCCAGCTATGATCCGTAACTCAGGTCAAATGTGGGGACCAGATGGAAAGGCGCACGACACCAAAGCAGTTATCCCTGAAAGTACGTATGCAACTATTTACCAGGAAGTTATCAACTTCTGTAAAACGCATGGTGCATTCGACCCGACAACGATGGGTACGGTACCTAACGTTGGCTTAATGGCACAAAAAGCAGAAGAGTATGGTTCACATGACAAAACGTTTGAGCTAGAAGCAGACGGTACAGTGTCGATTGTTGACCAAGATGGCAATGTTCTTATCTCTCACGATGTTGAAGAAGGTGATATCTGGCGTATGTGTCAGGTGAAAGATGCACCTATTCAAGATTGGGTTAAGCTAGCGGTAACGCGTTCACGTCAATCTGGAATGCCTGCGGTATTCTGGCTAGATGACGAACGTGCTCACGATGCACAACTGATCAAAAAAGTTGAAAAGTACCTTCAGGATCACGACACCAATGGTCTAGACATTCAAATTATGTCTCCTGTACGAGCTATTCGTTACAGCATGGAACGTGCGATTCGCGGTCTAGATACCATCTCAGTAACCGGTAACGTACTTCGTGACTACTTAACTGACTTGTTCCCAATCCTAGAGCTTGGCACCAGTGCGAAAATGCTATCAATTGTTCCGTTGATGGCTGGTGGCGGCCTTTATGAAACGGGCGCGGGCGGCAGTGCACCTAAGCACGTGCAACAGTTCGTTGAAGAAGGTCACTTGCGTTGGGACTCACTCGGTGAATTCCTGGCACTAGCTGTATCGCTAGAAGATGTTGCTATTAAGCACAGCAATTCTAAAGCAAAAGTTATTGCTACAGCACTTGATAAAGCGACAGAAAAACTACTAAACAACGGTAAGTCTCCGCTTCGTAAAGCAGGTCAGTTAGACAACCGTGGTAGCCATGTTTACCTAGGCCTATACTGGGCTGAAGAAGTAGCGAACCAGACGGAAGATGCAGATCTAGCTGCGCAATTTAAGCCAGTGTATGAAGAGTTATCTGCAAAAATCGATGACATCTTGGCTGAGATTGATGCAACGCAGGGCAGCGCACAAGAAATTGGCGGTTACTACTACCCAGACGAAGACAAGCTTTTCGCAACTATGTCTCCAAGTGCAACGCTTAAAGCAATTCTTAATGCTTAATTAAGTTGCCGTTGCGCACTAGTTGATAGTGTTAATAATTAAAAACCCAACACCATGTGTTGGGTTTTTTTTGTGCATTTATACCTGCGTAATCGATGCGATTACGTGATGTAAGCTTAAACAAATGGCCATATTAAACATTTATAATAACTAACTGAGTAACGCAATGAATGTACGATGGATTATCAGTATTTGAGAGACTTACACAGGTAACTTCTTTTCGAGATAAAAGAGGTATACTGCTTCTGATTGGTTTATTGACCGTTGCGATTTTTGATAGAGGTTACGAACTAGAATGTATTAGATAACCATGGTGAGCATTTACCGTCATGCGCACTTTTTCCGGCCTGAACTTAGTAAGCCAAAAACAAAAAAGCCCGACTAATGTCAGGCCTTTAGAATTCTTTCTTAACGCTCTGGCTCTTCTTTAAAGCCTATATTTTCCGCGTGAAGACCTTTAGGGCCCTCTTGAACCTCGAATGTTACTTCTTGGCCTGCTTTCAATGAGCGATAACCTTCCATTTGTATCGTAGAGTAGTGGGCAAAAATGTCTTCACCACCGTCCTCAGGAACGATGAACCCAAAACCCTTCGCGTTGTTAAACCATTTAACTTTGCCGATCGCCATACTTCAACTTCCTCTTAGTCCTTGAACTCGCACGTTTATGCCCCCATTATAGATCCGGAAGCACAGTGGTATGAGTATTGATTCAGTGTTGATACAGTATTTAAAAGTATTGAAACAGAGTAACACTCAATCCCACTATCAAAATGTAGATTTTTTAACCACATTATGTCAAGGGCAAATGTGAATAAATTTATTCGAAAGTTTGTGCACATAAATGCCATTAAACCACTATTATTAAGTTATGAGTAAAGACAACACCATTAGTATCGATAAGGAAAAACAGAAAGACGCGCAGCGACAGAAGCCGCAGCCGCCTCCCATGTACAAAGTGTTGTTGAATAATGACGACTACACGCCGATGGATTTTGTCATTGAGGTACTCATGCAGTTTTTCAATATGGACGCTGAGAAAGCCAACCAACTTATGCTAACCGTTCATTATCAGGGTAAAGCCGTGTGTGGCATTTTCACTGCTGAGATAGCAGAGACGAAAGTAATGCAGGTAAATCAGTACGCACGCAAGCATCAGCATCCGTTGATGTGCACGATGGAACAGGCATAAGGTATTTTGTAGAGGGCGAGCAATATGTTAAACAAAGAATTAGAACAAACGCTGAATAGCGCGTTTGTATTTGCCAGAGAGCACCGTCATGAGTTTATGACGGTAGAGCACTTGTTGTTGGCATTGCTCGACAACTCAGCAGCTCGAGAAGCTCTGAAAGCATGTGGCGCTGATATCGAGTCGATTAAAAGCGAGCTCCTATCTTTTGTAAAAGACACAACGCCACTTATTCTAGAAGACCAGTTAACCGACCGCGAGACGCAGCCTACCTTGGGCTTTCAACGTGTGTTACAGCGCGCAGTGTTTCATGTTCAATCGTCGGGGAAAGATGAAGTAACGGGTGCTAACGTTCTTGTCGCGATTTTCAGCGAACAAGAGTCTCAAGCCGTTTACATTCTTAAAAAGTCAGATGTAACGCGCCTTGACGTGGTGAACTTCATTAGCCATGGCGTAAGCAAAGCTGATGACGACGAACCAGTGAATCCAGAAGCCGGTGATGAGGCCGAGGGCAGTGAAGAGGGCGGTTCTGCATTAAGTAAATACGCTACCGATTTAAACCGCCATGCCAAAGACGGCAAAATAGACCCACTTATTGGTCGCGATTCAGAAGTAGAACGCACTATTCAAATCTTATGTCGTAGAAGAAAGAACAATCCTCTGTTAGTTGGTGAAGCGGGTGTTGGTAAAACAGCCATAGCCGAAGGTCTCGCTTATCGTATTGTTAACGACGATGTGCCAGATGTTATTGCCGAAAGCACGGTTTATTCTCTTGATTTAGGTGGCCTTCTAGCGGGTACTAAATATCGTGGCGATTTTGAAAAGCGTTTAAAAGCTATTCTGAAAGAACTTGGCAAAGACAAAAATGCTATTCTGTTTATTGATGAAATTCATACTATTATTGGTGCCGGCGCTGCATCGGGTGGTGTTATGGATGCATCTAACCTGCTCAAGCCTAAACTATCTAGTGGTGAATTGCGTTGTATTGGTTCAACTACCTACCAGGAATACCAAGGTATTTTTGAAAAGGATCGCGCTCTGGCACGCCGCTTCCAGAAAGTGGACGTTACTGAGCCTAGCGTAAGCGATACGACTAAGATTCTAATGGGTCTGAAAAGCCGTTATGAAGAGCACCACAATGTGCGCTTTACGCAAAAAGCTATTCAAGCAGCGGCTGAATTGTCTTCAAAGTACATAAACGAGCGACATCTGCCTGATAAGGCCATCGACGTGATGGATGAAGCCGGTGCAAGCCAGCGCTTGTTGCCACCGTCAAAGCGTAAAAAGACGATTGGTGTCGGCGATATCGAACAAATAATTGCTAAGATGGCACGCATTCCAGAGAAGTCGGTATCAGCGTCTGATAAAGAGGTGCTGAAGAACTTGGGTCGTAACCTTAAGATGGTGGTGTTTGGCCAGGATCAGGCCATAGAGACGCTTAACGACGCTATTTTACTCTCACGCTCGGGCTTAGGTGCTGAAACGAAGCCAATTGGTAGTTTCTTGTTTGCCGGTCCGACAGGTGTTGGTAAGACAGAGGTTACACAGCAGCTAGCAAAAATTATGGGTGTAGAGCTTGTGCGTTTTGACATGTCGGAATACATGGAGCGTCATGCTGTAAGCCGTTTAATTGGTGCCCCTCCCGGTTATGTTGGCTTTGACCAAGGCGGTCTACTTACTGACGCCGTCATTAAGAACCCTTACTCAGTAGTACTTCTTGATGAGATCGAAAAAGCGCACAGCGATATTTACAACATTCTGCTACAGGTAATGGATCACGGTACGCTTACCGACAACAATGGCCGTAAGGTTGATTTTAGAAACGTTGTGTTGGTAATGACGACCAACGCTGGTGTTCAGGAAACGGTGCGTAAGTCGATTGGCTTTAAGCAGCAAGACCATAGCCACGATGCGATGTCTGAAATCAATAAAGTGTTTACACCTGAATTCAGAAACCGCCTAGACGGAATTATCTGGTTCAATCACCTAGATTCAGAAATTATTCTGCAGGTGGTTGATAAGTTTATTATCGAACTTCAAGCTCAGCTTGACCAAAAAGGCGTTTCACTTGAGGTGACAAGCGACGCCCGAGCATACCTTGCTGAAAAAGGCTATGACAAGTCAATGGGCGCTCGTCCAATGGCACGCCTTATTAAAGATGAGCTTAAGAAAGAGCTGGCAAACGAGCTGTTGTTTGGAGAGCTTTCAAAAGGCGGTAATGTGAAAGTGGACTGCGTAGACGACAAACTAACGTTTTCGTTTACTGGTGTAGATGCCACATCAGAAGAGGCTGAACCAAGCTAAGGCTGAAAAAGTTATTATACGTTTAGCAAAAGAAGGTCAGTGAAAACTGGCCTTTTTTATTGCTTCTAAAAACTAAGTTCTATTTATCTTAGATACAAAAAAGCCCGATAGTCATCGGGCTTTTTACAATGCGTTACCGCTTCAATGGCACATTATCTGGCGCGGTATACGATACGACCTTTAGTCAAATCGTAAGGCGTCATCTCAACGGTGACCTTATCGCCAGTAAGAATTCGGATATAGTTCTTACGCATTTTACCAGAGATGTGTGCAGTCACTACGTGACCGTTTTCTAGTTCAACGCGGAACATAGTATTAGGTAGCGTGTCTAGCACAGTACCTTCCATTTCAATACAATCTTCTTTTGCCATGTAAAGCAGTTACCTCAGTAATTCAAAATTTTTGCCGCGCAGACCTTACCCAATCTTGGGTTCAGTGTAAAGCAATTAAGTGGGTTTTTTAGTAAATAGACGCCATTCGTTGTCGCTGAACTGTTCGAAGGGTAAAAACTTGTGCTTATATGACATCTTTTGACAACCTTGAACATAATATCCCAAATACACAAAGCGATGGCCAAGTGTTTTAGCCTTCTGTATTTGCATAAGTATCATCCAGGTGCCTAGTGATGCAGACGCATAGTCTGGATCGAAAAATGTGTAAAGCGCAGAGAGTGCACCTTGAGATTCGTTAGCATCAACGATGTCTGTCACGGCTACCGCGATTAGCTTATCACCGTCATAGGCCTCTAAAAAGTGTGTGGTCATCCACTCGCATCGAACGAAGCTATCAAACTGTGTTTTAGACGGTGGATACATACTGCCATCCGCATGCCGTTCACTGATATAGCGTTCGTAAAGTGGGTAATAAAAGGCGTTAGGCTCATCAACAAGGCGCACGCTAAATGCGCTGTTTGCATTTAAAATGCGCTTCTGACTGCGAGATGGGCGGAAGTCGTCAACCGGAATTCGTACCGATTGGCACGCATTACAGTTAGGGCAATGGGGTCGATAAATTTGCTCGCCGCTGCGTCTGAAGCCTGCCTGAATTAACTGAGAATATCGCCATGCTTGGAAGTCGCTACTTTCAGCATATACAAGTAACTGTTCTTGCTCATCAGGCAAATAGCTACAGGTAAAAGACTGCGTAATTCCAAACTTCATGGTGTTACAACCTTGGCTTGCCAACGTTCAATATATTCATCAGAGAGTTCACCTTTATCGTTCAAAGTGTGGTTGTTTATACGCAATTTTTCAATAAAAGTGTTTCTTGAAATTGCTTTTGCACCCAAAGATTCGAGGTGATCCGTTGGCAACTGGCAGTCGATAAATGCCATGTTGTGAGACTTCATGTGTTGCACAAGCGACAGCATTGCTAATTTCGATGTGTTACTTTTAACGTGAAACATAGACTCACCACAAAAAATATTGCCTATGCCCACACCATATAAACCACCCACTAGCATATCGTCTTCCCACACCTCGACAGAGTGGGCAAGACCAAGTCCATGCAGCTGTGTGTAGGCCATCATCATATCGTCGGTTATCCATGTCTCAGTTGACATGTCATTACCGTCTGTACGTTTTCTCGGTATAGAAGAACAAGCGTCGATAACGCGTTCGAACGCATGATTGAGCGTTACTTTGTATTTTTGTTGTCTAGCAAGCTTTTTAAGGCTTTTCGAGACGATAAAGTCGTCTAATTCGATAATGGCGCGTGGGTCCGGCGACCACCATAACAACGGCTCGTCATCGCTAAACCATGGGAAAATACCTTGTGAATAGGCTGAAAATAACCTAGCGGGGCTTAGGTCAGCACCGAAAGCGAGCAGTCCGTTGGGCTCGGATAACGCAGTATGTACAGGAGGGAAGGGCGCGCCTTCTTCAATATAATGTAAAGCAATCATAATAAAAAAGGCCCTTGGTTAAGGGCCTTATCATTTTAAAGCTAATGCTATTTAGACGCTAAACCGTCAAGGAATTTTTCAGCATCAAGTGCAGCCATACAGCCAGTTCCTGCTGATGTAATTGCCTGACGATAAATATGATCGCTTACGTCACCTGCTGCAAAAACACCTTCTACGCTGGTTTGTGTGGCGTTACCATTTGTACCACTGTTAACAGTGATGTAGCCGTCTTTCATTTCAAGCTGACCGTCGAAAATGTCGGTATTTGGCTTATGGCCTATAGCAATGAATAGACCCATTACATCAAGCTCTTCCGTTGCTTCGCTTTCAGTGTCTTTAATGCGGATCTTAGTAACGCCCATGTCGTCACCCAGCACTTCGTCTAGCGTGCGGTTCAAGTGCAGTACAACGTTTCCGTTCTCTGCCTTATCACGTAAACGCTGCTCTAGAATCTTTTCGCTACGGAAGGTGTCGCGTCTGTGAATTACATGCACTTCTGAAGCGATGTTTGATAGATAAAGCGCTTCCTCAACAGCCGTGTTACCACCACCAACAACCGCAACTTTTTGGTTGCGATAGAAGAAACCATCACACGTTGCACATGCCGATACACCTTTACCCATGAATGCCTGTTCAGACTCCATACCAAGGTATTTTGCAGACGCGCCCGTTGCGATAATAAGCGCATCACAAGTGTATGTGCCGCTGTCGCCATAAAGCGTGAATGGGCGTTTGCTAAAATCTGTTTTATTGATGTGGTCAAAGATGATTTCAGTATCAAATTTTTCAGCATGCTTCTGCATACGTACCATTAAATCTGGGCCAGTAAGACCTTCTGGATCACCCGGCCAGTTTTCTACTTCTGTAGTGGTAGTAAGCTGTCCGCCTTGTTGAATCCCAGTAAGAAGTACAGGTTCCAAATTAGCGCGTGCTGCATAAACTGCCGCTGAGTAGCCAGCAGGGCCTGAACCTAAAATAAGTAGACGGACGTGTCTGCTTTCTGCCATTTTCGTCTCCAAGTATTGACCCACTTATGGGCATATGTTCTTTCTATAATACGCTAGATGAGGGCATCACGTTATATTTCAACCTCAATGCTAGTCTGCATTTTATTGTTCTAATTTTGAAGGCCGTATGATGCCTTCAATGAGGTCAAAAGTCACTTAAAGAGTGAACGTTCTTATGCGTTATTGTTCTAAATTTATGTAGCTGAAAGTGTCTTTATGATTGAGTGTAATTGAGATTGCACGTTGCTTATTAAAGTTTTTCCACATTAAGCAGTTGCGGTGTGTCAACCGTATTTTATGGGGAACACAGCTTGTATTAGTTTAAAACCGTATTACAATTTCGAGAATAAGCAGCAACGAGTTAACGTTATTCTCGTTTGGGTCTTAAACTCTAGAATAAACGCGGTTAAAGCTGCCAGTGAGTTAACTAAAGGCCTGATAAGCAGAAAGCTCAACAGCGAAGAATACAAGCTCCGAGTTGTGTTGTTTTGAGGAGAAAAGCCATGTCGCAATCAGTGATGGCAATGTTAAAAGACGGTCAGCAGTACATGAAAACATGGCCTATGAGAAAAGAGCTGTACGCCTTTTTTCCTGAGTGTCGCGTTGTGGCTGCAACCAAATTTGCAATAAAAACCATGCCTCCTGTGGCGCTGGTTTCTTGTGCTTTGTTATTACATAACCTCGGCGCAGAGTATCTTCCTCAAACCATCGCTATTGGTGCATTTTTCTTAAGTCTTCCTCTACAAGGCTTGTTATGGCTTGGCCATCGTTCTGATCAGTATTTGCCTCCACAGCTTAAAAGTTGGTATCAAGAGATCCACGCAAAAATGCGTACGCAAGGTTGTAATGTGGCCTCCGCAAAGTCAAAACCAAAGTACAAAGAATTGGCAAAGCTATTAAAAACCGCCTTCAACGACTTAGATAGCGTATTTACAAAGCATTGGTTTAACTAAAGGTCTGCTTCAGTTTAACCCAGATTCAACCTACTGATACCAACTACTGCAAAGCGGGTGTAAGGATTTGATTGCAACGCTTGCACCTGTACTGAGTACCTTTTCTGACATTGTTATGCCTGCGTGTTGAAAGTGAATACGTATTGCATTGGCATTGATATGCAAATGTTTTTACTGCCGACTTGGTATCAAAACTGTGTGTTGTATTAGGTTCGCGATTGAATACACCACGCATAATGCTTTGCCATTCGTTGCCGTGAGGTTTCACTTTTCCAAATAATTGCCATACCAATAAGTGACTTATCTCGTGGGGCACCACGTCGGTAAGAAACGCTTCGGTATTTTCTTTAAATAACACAGGGTGGAAGTTGATTCTGTTTTGTTGCAAAAATGCAGAGCCTGCATTTTTCCCTGAACGACGAAAAGAAAGCGTGGGGCGCGTAAAATACCTTTTAAAATAGCTGTCAGCCTGCTTATAGTAATGCTCTACAGCGTCTTCAATTGCGTGTTTTAGTGTAGGGGATAAATCCGAGAGTGCGATACTTACACCTGAATAGGAAATACGGTTAAAAATAAAAACGCGCTTGTGATAGTTAACACAAGCGCGATTTGAACTGATTGATGTTGGTTATGTATTCGTAATACCTAACGCAAACTCTTTCTAACTTACGTCAACTCTTTACTACCTAACGTTAGCTCTCTACTACCTAACGTCGCTTTTTTCTACCTGACGTCACAAGGCAAACAAAGTACGTAGGTGCCCTTAGGGTCGTTTAGGCGGTTAACAACGCTGAACTCTTTAAGTACGCGTTTAAACTCGTTTACTAATGCTGAATCGGCATTTGAAAATTGCCATTTACCAACATAAGTCATCGCCTGACCAAAGAACTCTTTCCAGAATAGGTCTTGTGCTGATAACGAGTGCTGTACGTATTGCGTATCGTATTCTTCCAATGCCGCAAACTCTGCCGCTGCAGACACAGCATCTTCAAGCGTGCCAAGCTGGTCAACAAGTCCAAGTTCAAGCGCATCTTCACCAATCCATACGCGGCCCTGCGCTACGTCGTCTACTTCTTCAACGGTCATCTCGCGTGATGATGCAACAAGTGATAAGAAATTGCCGTACGTGTTTTCAACATTACGCTGCAAAATTTGACCGAATTCTGGTGCCAATGGGCGCGCTACCGAGAACCCAGTTAGTTCCGTAGAGCCAACGCCGTCACTATGAACACCAATATAATCAAGCGAATTTTCGTACGTCATAAACATACCGAAAACGCCAATTGAACCTGTGATAGTGCTTGGGCTTGCAATAATCTTGTCGGTGCTGGCCGCAATCCAATAACCACCTGACGCTGCATAGGTGCTCATTGATGCAACAACAGGTTTACCTGCTTGCTGTAGCTGTAGCACTTCTTGCCTAATAATTTCCGACGCGAACGCGCTTCCGCCAGGAGAGTCAATTTGAAGTACCACTGCTTTAACGCTGTCGTCCAAACGCGCCTTTCTTAATAGACGCGCAGTACTGTCACCGCCAATTGTTCCTGCTTTTTGATCGCCATCTAAAATGGTACCTTTAGCTACAACAATAGCCACTTTGTCTATATTGTTTTCAATTGCCGGCAATGGCGGGTTTACCACCTTCAAATAAGTACTGTACGCGGTTAAATTCACGCCGTGGCGGTTATCACCGTCACCTACCAGTTCAATAAGCTCTTGTCTTACTTCTTCACGGGTTTTAAGCGCATCAACCCATCCATTTTCCAGAGCGTATTGTGCAAAGTCCCCGCCAGCTGCCTCAAACTTTCCTAGCAGCCCCTCAAGTGTTTCGTCGAAATTCGATGTTTCAATGCCTCGTGCAGCGGCAACATCTTGCTTGTATTGATTCCAATAGCCATCAAGCCATTGCTTCTCTGCTTCTTTCGCTTCCTCTGACATATCGTTACGCATGATTGGCTCAACAGCCGACTTGTACGTACCTACACGGAAAATGTGCGTTGTAACTTTAAGCTTTTCAAGCATATCTTTGAAATACATGCCGTATCGACCGTAGCCTTCAAGCATTAGGCCGCCCATTGGGTTCAAATAAATGTTGTCAGCATGCGCAGCAAGATAATATTGGTCTTGAGAGAAGTAATCGCCAATCGCGTACACCGGCTTTTCAGATGTTTTAAATTCATCTATGGCTTCTGCTACCACGCGCAGTTTGTCTAATCCGCCACCTGTCAAACCGTGCAGGTCTAGGACTAGCGCTTTAATACGACGGTCTTTCTGTGCGTTTTCCAACACTTTTACTACATCGCGTACTAGTACTTCCGGGTTTTCCGGCTCATCACCTAGAGCGTCTTGTAGAAATTGTTCAAACGGGTCAATGCCTTCTTTTTCGATAACCAATTTACCGTTCAATGTTAAATACAAAGCACTGTTTGCATTAACGGTAAGAGGGTCGTTGTCTGAGCTGGTTGCCGCGATAATGATACCCGCGAAAATGACAATAAAGATGATATTAAAGAAAAGTTTGCGGGTGAAGTTAAGCACCGTCCACAAGCCAATAAACAAGGATTTAGTCCAATTTCCTTTGGCTGCCATAAATCACTACCTTTTTTAAATTATTTTCAACAGGTGTATGTATCGATGTAATTCAGTGCGTTGAGGTTATTCGCACATCGTCATTCTATTATGTTACCTAAATCGAGTAAGATCGCTAATAGAATTGTAATTTTTTGTTATGTTTGACACATCCACGTTTAATTTTCTTTGCTATCAAGCCATTGGCTTATGAGCTTCGCAATACGTTTATGATCATTTTCACTTAGCTGCATAAGCAATTTACCTGATGGCGTTTTGTATCGGGTTTTTTCGTGCCCTTTTTGCATAATTCGTGTAAACGGCGATGTTTTTGACTGCTTAGATGAAATTTTTTTCATAGTTTGTCGTTCTACTAACTACCACACAATTACAGGTTGATGCTCATGACATCTCTTTATTCTAAATTCGTAGACAGTTTGCGCCATGTAGACGGCATCCCATTATTACTGCTTCGCTTATATCTTGCACCAGTAATGATTCAAGCAGGCTGGAACAAAGCGTCAAGCTTTGATGGTATCGTAGACTGGTTTGGTAATGAAGACTATGGGCTTGGTCTTCCATTTCCGCTGGTCATGGCATTTTTGGCCACTGCAGCGGAGTTAGTGGGCGGAATATTCATTTTATTTGGTGCATTAACACGGCTGGTAAGTATTCCATTAATGATAACCATGATTGTAGCGATGGTAAGCGTACACGCAGAAAATGGCTGGCTGGCCATAGCAGATGCTTCGTCTTGGTTAGCAGACGGTACCATTTTACTTAATGAAAGCGTAATGGAAGCACCTGACAAACTGGCCGCAGCGAAGTCGCTGTTACAAGAGCACGGTCATTATGACTGGCTAACATCGAGTGGAAACTTTGTTGTGCTGAACAATGGTATTGAGTTTGGTGCAACGTACTTCGTTATGTTGTTGGTATTGTTTTTCTATGGTGGCGGGCGTTACGTAAGTGTTGACCACTTCTTTACCAAGACAGAAATCAGCTGAACCATGCCGCTTATTTAAACCAATTAAGACCGGATTTTTCTGGTCTTTTTTGTAAGTGAGTCGTAGGATCCTGTGTATACAAATCAACGCCGTTATCTTGTTGATATTAACAACACTTTTTGGGTGGAGAACGCACATGGATGCACTAACGTTATTATTAAATAGAAGCTCTCAACCTCGTTTATCGGCGCCTGCGCCATCAGGGGACGCGCTTGAAAACATAATGCAAGCAGCGCTTCGCGCGCCGGATCACGCTTGTCTAACGCCGTGGCGCTTTATTGTTTGTGAAGGTAAGGGCCTCGACAAATTAGGGGCGTTGTATGAGCAATCAGCCATTGAAAATGAAAAGTCGCAGAAAGAAATTGAGCGTGCGGTGCAGCTACCGCATCGAGCACCAATGGTTATCGTTGCAATAGCCAAATACACTGAGCACGAAAAAGTACCAAGAGTTGAACAAATCGCTTCAGCAAGTTGTGCAGTGATGGCGATGCAAATGGCTGCGGTAGCGCAAGGCTTTAACGGAATGTGGCGCACGGGTAGCTACGCACAGTGTGAAACGGTTAAAAATGGCTTGGGGTTAGCCGAGGATGATGAAATTGTAGGGTACTTGTACTTAGGAACACCTGCGTTTGAGCCTGCGCCTAAACCACAACGAAACAGTGCAGATTACTTCGAATATTGGAAGTGAAGGGTTGTCAGATAAAAAAAGCGCCTGTTACGGCGCTTTTTAATGTCTAATATCTACAAACAGTGGGCATTTAGCCTCGAATGTTTAATGACACAATCTCGGCGCTAAAAACTCAATGTTGCGTTATAACCAGCGAATTTGCGGATATTGATAACACGGTCTTCATCTAGCATCCAGTATTGACCTTTAATACCTTGCAGCACGCCGGTAAATGCAGGTGTTTTATCAAGGTTTAGCGATTTAATTTTTACAGGATATTCTTCTACAGGATAGTGAATATCGTGCGTAACCGCGTTAACCTCTGATACCGCTTGTAATCCTTTTTCTTGTTTAAGTGCCTCGAGATCAGCGCTAATCTTTTCCATAAGCTCAGACTTTACCGCCTCTAGGTCAACCTCGTCTGGTTTTCCTTTTAGCATGGTTCGCCAGTTTGTTTTATCGGCTATGTGATCTTTACACAATGTTTCTACTAAGCCGCTTGTTAAGCGGTCGGGCACGCGCAGCATTATCGTTGCCTGTGTAGCACCTTGGTCCATCCAACGTACTGACACACCATCAGAGACTTGGCGAGTAATGCCTACTTTTACGGTGCCTGTGTTCGCCAAGTAAACAAAATGCTCGCTAAAACAATGCTCTTCACCCCACTGTGGCTCGCGGCAGGTGCCCTCATGATAGTGACATTTTTCAGGTTTAATAATGCAGCTATCACATTGCGCGAGTGAAATTAGACAGGGATAGCAGTAGCCCTGATTGAAGCTTTTTTTAGTTTTTCGATTACAGCTGACGCAGTTAATTTCGCCATTAAAGTTAAGCGTAATTTCTTTACCTATAAGTGCATTAACATCAACCAAATCATCACCAATAGGGAGCGTATAGCTTACTTTGTTGTTTTCATCTGCTTGGGTACGCATCTTTTTAAGCATACCCGTATAAGTCGTTGTCACTGTATTGCCTTATATTTATTGTTTGTTTTAATGGTTTGAAAATTAAAACCTAGTTTTACTAGTCGCTTAGCTCACCACGCAAGTTTTGGGTTAGCATCTTACTTACTTCGTCAAATGTGAGGTCTTTACTTAGTAGGTAGTGTAGCTTCGCCAGTGCCGCTTCTGGCGTCATATCACTGCCAGATAATACACCTACCTCTTGCAAACCATGCCCTGTAGCATAGCCGCCCATATTAACGCGACCGCGCATACATTGAGTGCAGTTTAGCACTGGTATTTCACGAGACTTGGCATATTTAAGCTGTGATATAAGCTCTGGGTTTTGTGGAGCGTTGCCAACACCATAACTTAATAAAATGAGCGCGTTGACTGGCTGTTGAAGCGTATTTTTTATAACTTCTGGCGCAATGCCGGGATACAGGCTAACCATGCCTATTGGCTGCGCTTTTACGCTCGATACCGTTAAGGTGTTTTCAGGCGATTCAGCAAGCTTGCCCGCTTTTACTCGAATGTTAATACCGGCTTCTAAAAGGGGAGGGAAATTGGGTGAATCGAATGCGCTAAAACCGTCAGCGTCCACTTTACGACTTCTATTTCCACGTAAAAGTCGGTTGTTAAAAAATAAACCAACTTCAGCAATAGGGTAGTTTGCAGCAACATACAATGCATTCAGTAGGTTTACTTGGCCGTCAGAACGTAGCTCGGCCAATGGAATTTGTGACCCTGTAACAATAACAGGCTTAGACAAATCTTCTAGCATGAAACTTAGCGCTGACGCGGTGTAAGCCATAGTGTCAGTGCCGTGCAAAATAATGAATGCGTCGTAAGTGTCGTAGTTATCGGCGATATCGTCAGCTATGCGCTGCCAATCAGACGGATTCATGTCAGAAGAATCGATAAGGTTATCGTACTCATGTAACGTGAATAACGGCATTTCAGGGCGATGGAACTCTGGCATGTTTTTGAGCGTATCTGCAAGGAAGCCTGCAGCTGGTACGTAGCCTTGTTTTGAAGGCTTCATGCCTATGGTTCCGCCGGTGTAGGCAATGTAAATATGTTTGCGCATCAATAAACCTTACTTACCACTGTAAACAAAAAAGCGGTGTTAACACCGCTTTTGTATTTTAGTTTGTAATGGCACCAACGTATTAACGGTGCCTTGTTTTTATTTTACTTCTTTACCTGCTGCCTGTTGGTCGGCGTGGTAACTTGAACGTACCATAGGTCCACAAGCGGCATGAGTAAAACCAATTTCTTTTGCGTAGTCGCCAAGTGCATCAAATTCTTTTGGATGAACATAGCGCTTAACAGGATAGTGGTGGCGACTTGGCTGCAGGTACTGACCAAGTGTAAGCATATCAACGTTGTGCTCACGCAAGTCGCGTAACACGCCTTGAATTTCTTCGTTCTCTTCACCCATACCCATCATAAGACCAGATTTAGTCATAACATCTGGGTGTTGTGCTTTGAACTTCTTCAACAAATCAAGAGACCACTGGTAGTTTGCACCAGGACGACACTCACGATATAGACGCGGGATAGTCTCTAGGTTGTGGTTGAATACATCCGGTACGCCATTTTTGAAGATCTCAAGAGCGCGATCCATGCGGCCGCGGAAGTCCGGTACAAGCACTTCAATTGTGGTAGAAGGGCTGTGCTCACGAATTGCGTTAATGCAATCAACAAAGTGTTGTGCACCACCGTCTCTTAAATCGTCACGGTCTACAGAAGTGATAACAACGTAGCGAAGATTCATTTCAGCGATGGTTTTCGCTAGTTTTTCTGGCTCTTCTGCACTAGGAGGAAGTGGTTTGCCGTGCGCAACATCACAAAATGGACAGCGGCGAGTACAAATGTCGCCTAAAATCATGAACGTCGCAGTACCGTGGTTGAAACACTCTGCCAAGTTCGGGCAGCTTGCTTCTTCACACACTGAATGAAGGTTATTTTTGCGCAACGTTTTTTTGATGTGGTCAATCTTCTCGGTAGTACGAGGAAGCTTGATCTTAATCCACTCAGGCTTGCGCAGCATTTCTTCCTTTTCTGTAGGAATAATGGTGACTGGAATATGTTTTACTTTTTCATCATCGCGGAGTTTTACACCCGCTTGAGGTCGTGCGTTACTCATCAAAACCTTCTTTATATGTTGTTTCCGTGATGGAAAGCGCTTCAAGTAGTAATTGGGTTAACTCACTGCCGGCAACAGAAAGTGATGTTGGGCCTTGGAGTCTGGCAGTGTCTACCATCTCCATACCCGCATATCCACAAGGGTTAATTCGCTGAAACGGTGATAAATCCATATTAACATTTAACGCTAACCCATGGAACGAACAGCCATTACGTATTCTTAAGCCAAGGGAACACACTTTTTTTTCGTCGACATAAACGCCAGGTGCATCGGGCTTTGGATAGGCTTTAACGCCATATTTTGCAAGTAGTCCGACCACAGCTTCTTCCATCGCCGTGACTAAATGTCGAACACCCAGTTTGCGGCGCTTAATATTGAGCATTAAGTAAATAACTTGCTGGCCAGGCCCGTGATAGGTCACTTGACCGCCGCGATCTACTTGCACAACAGGAATATCGCCAGGCATAAGAATATGCTCGGCCTTTCCAGCTTGACCTTGGGTAAATACAGCGTCGTGTTCTACTAGCCACAATTCATCTTGGGTGTGCTCGTCACGTTCATCTGTGAAGCGTTTCATAGCTTCAAAAATTGGCTCATACGCTTGACGACCAAGTTGTCGTACTATGACGTTTTGCATGCTTGGCGTAGTGTTTGTAGCTGCGTTAGCAGTTAGTTCGCTCACTTACAGGACAACCCTAACCAGTTCTAGTTTTGCTAGCTCTGTGTAAATCGTTTCCATGTGCTCTTTACTGGTAACTCGCACACTAACCGATACCGAATGATACGTGCCTTTGCTGCTTGGTTTAACCGCAGGAGAGTAGTCGCCTGGTGCGTGCTGCTGCAAACACGATACTACCTGTTGAGGCAGGTCTTCATGTGCCACACCCATCACTTTAAAAGTTTGGTTTGTTGGGAAGTCTAATAGTTCGTCGAAACGGGTATCCATGCGATATCCTTGGTACTGTCAATCTCATATAAAAAACGGCCAGATTGTAACAAATCTGGCCGCTTCACAACTAGCATTTACGCTAAAAAAACATAGCTAACACGCTTGGCGTGTAAACCTATTTACCCATGACATAGAATAAAAGGCTTATGTTTATTCATCATCAAAACCTAGTTGAAGCATAATGTAGTCTTTCATTCGGTTGAAAAAGCTACCTTCTTTTACTTCTTGAAGGGTGACTAGCGGATAACTTGCCACGTCTTCACCATCTAATTGAAGGTAAAGCTTACCTACCACTTGGCCTTTTGCCAGCGGCGCTTCTAGCTTCTTATCAAGCTCGAAATTCGCTTCAAGATTAGCGGCTTGACCGCGTGGGATAGTAATGGGGGTAGATTGGTTAATTCCAAGGTCTACCGTTTCTCTGTCACCCATGTAGATGCGGTGCGCTACAAAACTATGGCCTGCTTGATAAGGGGTTAGTGTTTCGAAGAATCTAAACCCGTACTTAAGTAGCTTCTTGTTTTCTACCTTACGAGCACGCTCACTGTCTGTGCCCATTACAACCGAAATAAGGCGCATATCGCCTTGTTCTGCTGAGGTAATAAGGCTGTAGCCCGCATCTGACGTATGACCCGTTTTAATACCGTCTACGTTAAGGCTTTTGTCCCAAAGTAGGCTGTTGCGGTTATACTGCTTGATACCGTTAAAGGTGAACTCTTTCTCGCTGTAAATTTTGTACATTTCAGGCGTTTCAGCAATCAATGCTCTTGAAAGCACAGCCATATCACGTGGTGTTGTATAGTGGTCTGGGTCGTGCAAGCCGTGTGCATTAACCCAGTTTGAGCCTACAAGGCCTAACGACTGAGAGTGTGCATTCATCATGCTAGCAAAGGCTGACTCTGACCCTGCTACGTGTTCGGCCATTGCAACACAAGCGTCGTTACCCGACTGAACCACAATACCGCGGAGGAGATCACGAACAGAAACCTGCGTACCTACTTCTATAAACATTTTTGACGAGTCAGGGAATTTCTTAGCCCACGCGTTTTCAGAAATGGTCACTTCGTCGTCTAGGCTAATATTGCCTGCTTGAAGCTCTTTACCGATAACGTAAATCGTCATTATTTTTGTAAGGCTTGCCGGAGCCAACTGCATGTCGGCGTTTTTCGAAGCAATAACATGACCTGTTTCAAAATCGGTAAGTAAGAAACCTTCAGCTGCAACAGTGGGGGCTGGCGGTGTAACAACCGCTGCGTGAGCAATGTTTAGCAAAGCGCCGATCAGAAGGAAGGCGAATGAAAGTAGTGACGGTTTAGCGCGTTGAATTGTTCTATGCATGGTTCTAATATCTTTGACCGTTTTATCCGTTTATGTGTGTAGCAATAAGATAAAGACAATACGTGAAACTACAATTATCACGATATCTAAGCTACCCAAATTAGCGTTTTAATAGTTCAGCCTTCAACGATGTTGAATGACGATGGGGTGATCCTATCGAAAGGCTGAGTATAAGACTAGGTTTTATCAAAAAAGTTTAGGTGTGAGTAGGTATTAGACGAAGAAACTCTGATATTGCCTGTTAAATGACACAATTGCGCCATATTGTTGATTGAATTGTGTTCAGCCTGCGGCGTTTCAGCTAATGCGTTTGACCTAATACGGTTGCGATAGAGCGTAGGCATTTGGGTAACCGTTTTGTCGAAGTTGTTGTAACACTTCCTCGACTATAGCTTCATCGTAGATGGGACCAAGCTGCAATTTGTAGATACTCTCTGCTTGGGGAAGATGGGCAGGAATTTGATAAAGTGCCGACAGCACATTTGATATCGATTTCGCTTTTTTGGCGTCGGACAAGGCAGCTACCTGTATAAACATAGCTTGTTCACTTTGCGCGTTATTTACTGTGTGTGCTTCTTCGACTATTTCTGTAGTTGGTTCATTCGCCACTTGAACATCCTGAGCGACTTTTTCACTAGAGCTGCTTGCAATGGTGGGCGTGGCGTCGATACCTAGATACTCGTCATAAGATACGGTAGGCCTATTCCCTATAGTCACGTTGTTGTGTTTGTCAAAATGGATAACTTCAAGCTTAACTTTTGTCGTGCCTTTACTGTGATAGCCTAACTTTACCGCAGCGGCATAAGATAAATCGATAATGCGGTTATCGTGAAAAGGGCCTCTATCGTTCACCCGTACAATAGCTTGTTTGTTGTTTTCTAGATTCGTTACACGAACGTATGAGGGCAGGGGAAGCGTCTTGTGAGCTGCGCTCATGGCAAACATGTTGTAAGTTTCACCGTTCGACGTTAAGTGCCCGTGGAATTTCTGACCATACCAGCTGGCGTATCCCGTTTGTTCATACCCCTTGCCCGACGTCATTGGCGTATAGTGTTTACCAAGCACCTTATAAGGGCGACTGTTGAACATGCGGTAGGCTTCATACTTAGGAACTGCATCAAGCGTTTCTGGCTCTTTAGCTATATGGCGTGGAGCCGAGTCGTGCTTTTGTGCGTATCGACCTGAAGGTGTAGATTCACAGCCCACAATCAACGTAACACAAATAAGCATAAAAAACGTTTTGGTAAATCTAAGTGCGTGGTTCTCTCTATGCTTAAACAACATGTTTTCTACCGTGACATCAATCGTTTTTGAGTAGCAATTGACATTAGAATGCCAAAGCCAGCCATTAATGTCACCATAGACGTGCCGCCATAGCTTACTAACGGAAGGGGAACGCCAACAACCGGCAGAAGCCCTGATACCATGCCCATATTTACAAACACATAAACAAAAAACGTAAGCGTTATGCTGCCGCCTAATAATTTAGAATAGGCGTCTTGGGCTCGGCTTGAAATAATAAGGCCTCGCGCAATGATGAAAAGATAAATTGCCAGCAATACCATTACACCAGTAAGACCAAACTCTTCGCTGAACACAGAGAAAATAAAATCGGTATGTCGTTCGGGCAAAAATTCTAATTGAGACTGAGTGCCTTGCAGCCAACCTTTGCCGTCCACGCCACCTGAACCGATAGCTATTTTAGATTGAATAATGTGGTAGCCGGAGCCCAGAGGGTCGCTCTCAGGGTCCAAAAAAGTTAACACGCGCTGTTTTTGATAGTCTTTCATTAAGAAAAACCACATGACAGGTGTAAATGCACCTACGAGTGCACCCACTATGGAGATTAAGCGCCAGCTCATTCCGGCAAGAAATATAGCAAATATTCCCGAACTGGCGATTAGAAGTGACGTTCCCAAGTCGGGCTGCTTGGCAATTAAAATGGTAGGCACAACAACCAGCCCAAACCCTATTATTATATGTGTAGTGCGCGGTGGCATAGTGAATTTACTGATATACCAAGCCACCATCATAGGTACTGCAAGTTTCATAAGTTCAGATGGTTGAAAGCGAATAAAGCCAAGATCTAACCAACGCTGTGCGCCTTTGCCCATATCGCCAAACAACAGCACCGCTATCAGCATTAATAGCCCTATCGCAAATGCATAGGTGGACAAGCGTCGATAAAAACCTGGTGGAAGTTGAGCAAGCGCAAACATGACGATAAAGCTTAAACTTAAGCGCACAAACTGACGTTCCATTTGTCCTGCATCCTGACCCGATGCAGAGTACAGTGTGAAAAGACCTACACCGCTTAATACTAGAAGGCCAACGAGAAGCCAGCCATCAATATGTATGCGCTGCAGAAAGCTCACTTTGTTTGGATTTATTGTTGTTCTTTTCATTAATGGCCGCTACTTACGCTTTCTTGGTGTTGATGCGAATAATTTGGCTGGTTTTTAGTGTCAGCGTCTTTATTACTCTGTGTAGAAGCGACATCGAAAACGCGATCTCTAAAATAAAAGTCCATGATTTGACGAGCCACTGGTGCGGCATTCTTACTACCGCCACCTACGTTTTCAAGCACTACCGTAACGGAAATTTCAGGGTCATTAAACGGTGCAAAACCTACATACATGGCGTTATCGCGCAGTCGTTCATCTATTTTAGTCGCATCGTATTTTTCGTTTTGACCCACTGTAAACAACTGTGCGGTTCCTGTTTTACCTGCAGAGTCGTAGTTTGTGTCGGCGAATGCTACACGAGCACCACCTTCTTCACCGCTAACCACGTCATGCATGGCATTTAAAATCACATCCAAGTTTTCTTGGTTTTTTATTTCAATAGGGCGAAGCGACTTTAAAGGTATTAAGTCCACAGTGCTGTCGGGGTTTTTATAGCCGCGAATAATCTGTGGTATGTAGCGCTCACCTCGATTGATAAGCGCATTGACTGAATGAGTAAGCTGTACTGGGGTTGTGGTCCAGTAGCTTTGACCAATACCTACTGGAATAGTATCGCCCACATACCATGGTTGATTAAAACGGGCGCGTTTCCAGCCTCTACTTGGCATATTCGCATCCGATTCTTCATACAAATCGATACCGGTAAAATCGCCAAAACCAAACTCGTACATCGCTTCGCTAATTTTATCGATACCAAGTTTGTATGCTAAGTCGTAATAAAACGTATCGCACGATACTTCAATGGCCTTAGACACGTTGACATTACCATGGCCCCAACTGCGCCAGTCACGCCACGTGTGTGATACGTTGGGCAATTGATAACGACCGTTATCAACAATGGTGTAGTCTTTGGTAATTATACCTTCTTCAAGACCTAACAAACCTAAGTGCGGCTTTACGGTTGATGCTGGCGGGTATTGGCCCTGAGTGGCTCTATTGATAAGGGGTCTATCTGGTGAATTTAAAAGCGCCGAGTAGTTTTTGCTGCTAATGCCATGAACAAAAAGGTTAGGGTCGTAGCTGGGGTTTGAATAAAGCGCTAGCACACCACCGGTTTTAACGTCTGTGACAACAATAGCACCGCGAATACCCTCTATAATGCGTTGGGCTTCCAACTGAAGCTCTAAATCAAGATTTAGCACAATGTCTTTGCCAGGTGTAGGCGGGTCTACATTAAGTACGCGAATAATGCGCCCTTGGTTATTTACCTCAACCTGCTGATAGCCAACCTCGCCGTGAAGTAATTCTTCGTGATATTTCTCAATACCCAGTTTACCAATGTCGTGAGTGGCTGCGTAATTGTCTTCTTGGCCGGCTTCAACGAGTTTTTGCAAATCTCGTTTGTTAATACGAGCTACGTAGCCTAGTGCATGGGTGAGGGTATCTTTGTAGGGGTAGTAACGGGCAAGACGAGCTTCAATTTGAACACCGGGAAATTTATGTTTACTGGCGGAAAATAGCGCCACTTCTTCTTCGCTTAATTGGGTTCGCAGTGCAACGGGTTTGAATCGCCGAGTGCCTTTTAATGTAGACTGAAATCGCTCAAGTTCATCATTAGTAATTCCCATTAGCGAGGTAAGTTCGCTAAGGGTTTTATCTATGTCTTTTACTTGCTCGGGAATGACTTCCAAGCTGAAAACAGGTCGATTCTCTGCCAAAAGAATACCGTTTCTATCGTAAATGAGGCCGCGATTGGGCGCTACTGGAAGTACTTTTATCCGGTTACCGTTTGAGCGGGTTTGATAGTCTTCGTATTGCGTAACTTGAAGTGAGTAAAGGTTGTTCAACACAATGCCCAGCATGGCAACAACAATAACGAAAGCGATAGTAGCTCTGCGGGCGAAAAGGTTTGCCTCGGCGGAGTGGTCTCGTATTGCTTGACGCTTGCGGTGCATTGATTTCCTTTGCATAAGTACTGTAAGTCTATTCTCGATGATAGGGATGGTTTTGAGTGACAGACCAAGCCCGATACAAACTTTCCGTTAGAATAATACGCACAAGAGGGTGCGGTAACGTTAGCGCCGACAGCGACCATTTTTGTTCAGACGCTGCGATGCACTCAGGAGCAAGTCCTTCAGGACCGCCAATAAGCAAGCTTACATCGCGGCCATCCATTTTCCAGTTGTCTAGCTGTTTAGCAAGGGTAGGGGTATCCCAAGGTTTACCGGTAACCTCTAAGGTTACAACGCGATTTCCCTTGGGAATAGCAGCAAGCATTTGCTCGCCTTCTTTTTCTAAGATGCGCTTGATATCGGCGTTTTTCCCACGCTTTCCTGCAGGTATTTCAGTGAAGCTTACTGGCATATCACTAGGGAATCGACGAATAAACTCATCAACTCCAGTATTTACCCAGCTGGGCATTTTTGTACCCACGGCCACTATTTGAATACGCACACTGCCTTCCTTTTACTTCTTTCGGCATTTACTGCCTATACACTTTATCAAACGCGTGCTTGCCTTAAGACCAAAGCTTTTCTAGCTGATAGAAGTCACGGGTTTCATCTTGCATAACGTGCAAAATAATATCGCCAAAGTCTACAAGTACCCATTCACCCGTTTCTTTACCTTCAACGCTGCTTGGTGCATGCCCAGCATTTTTAGCTTCAACCATCACGTTTTCAGCAATAGAAGACACATGACGCTTTGAATTACCTGAGCAGATAATCATGGTGTCGGTAATAGTAGATTTGCCGCGTACGTCTAGTTCAATAACGTCACGGGCTTTCATATCGTCAATTTTATCAATAACGAATTGTTTGAGTTGTGTACTCTCCAAGAGTTTCCTCACTTACTTAACTTTTATATAACTGATTTGCTTCAATATATTCAATAACACCCGAAGGAAGCCATTGATCTAATATGTCTGCACTGCTTTCATCACCGTTTTTATCAATGTTACTGCGCTTGCACAGCATTTCGCGTAATGCTGTAGAGGACACATTAAACAGTGGGGTGTCGACAAGCAGAACGCAACCATTGGGTTTAGTGTAAAGCTCATCTTTGTTAGTGATAGCGTTTTTACCAAGCCAGCGCGTTATTGCTGGACCCGGTGAGAAGGTTTCACTGTCTCTTCTCATCACAATTAAGTGACAATAAGAAAGTAATCCCTCCCATTCGTACCATTGGTCTAGATTATACAGCGAATCGGCACCAATGAAAAAACAGATTGTATCGCTTGAAGCCTGTTTTAATGCTCGCAGTGTTTTTACTGTGTAAGACGGCGAAGGCAGCGATAACTCAATAAGCTGTGGTGACAACCTCTCGTTGCCTTGGCAGCTGAGTTCAATCATGTTCACACGATGCACTTCCGACACATCAATCTGTTTATGTGGCGGCAGCTTCGAAGGCATTAACTGAACGTTGTTTATACCTAACTTATCTGCAGCACTTAAGGCCGCATTGATATGACCTTGATGAGGAGGATTAAAGGTACCGCCGAGAATTGCGGTAATTGATGGATGTTGGGCGTTAGACACGTTTACGCGTCCAACAGAGGAACTGCACGAAGATCTAGCCCCATAAACATCATACAAAGGTGACACAGCTCAATATAGGGGCGGGCAATGACGTTTTGTTTAAAAGCATGGTCGGCTTTTGTTAATGCCTGTTGTATATCTTCTAGCTGTTCAATGCTTAAGCGGTTGAGTGCGTTTTGATAGTAGCTTTGTCTGTTTCGCCAAATACCAAACTTTTGCCACTGAATAGGCTCACGGTTTTGTAGTGCCGTTTTAAGCTTCCACAATTGTTCCCACTCGCGAATAAGCGCCCAGATAACGATATTTGGCTCTAATCCCTCACTTTCTAATCGATAGAGCATTTTTACACAGCGCGTGTTTTCGCCGTTAAGCATAACGTCTACCAACTGGAATACGTTATAGCGAGATTGATCTACCATTGCTTGCTCAATCTGTGTTTCCGACACAGATTGCTGCGGGTAAAGCAGTGCAAGCTTGTCTATTTCCTGCTTTGCAGCAAGCATATTGCCTTCGCAAAAATCGCTTATCATTTTAGCACCGGCAGGTGAAACAGAAAGCTGATGAGACTGAAGCTGTGTGTTAATCCATGCGTTTAATTGCTTACCTTCAAGCGGATAGCAAAGTACGGAAACGCCAATTTCATCAAGCACTTTAAACCATTTGCCACGCTGTACATCTTTACCAATTTTGGGGCCGTGTACTAATAACAAAATATCGGGGTTCAAGTTTGCCGCCACTTCTTGCAGCATTTTACTGCCCTCAGTACCAGGCTTGCCCGTTGGTAGCTCCAATTCGATAAACTGCTGTGATGAAAACAGCGACATGCTTTGTGTTGCTTCGATTAGCTGATTCCACGAGAAACCAGATTCCGCTACCAATACCGTGCGCTCGACAAAACCGCTTGCTTTCGCTTTTGAGCGGATCTGTTCAATAACATCAAACTTTTGCTGTGGCTCATCACCAAATATCAAATAACAAGGGCGTAGTGCCTTGTTAATATCTTGCGAAAATTGATTTGGATAAATTTGCATGAATAAGCGCTAATGAATATTGGTTTGTGGATGAACGTTTAAAAGTACGTGCTAATAACAAAAGCCTAGGGCAAATCAACAGCAGCTACGGCTTGGCTAGATAAACGACGCACAATAATATCTGCAGCTTCGTTTCGCATCTCGTCAAGCATTAACTCAAGCTCACGTGATTTTGCAAGTACTTGATCAGGATCGTCCTGGTAGTCTCTTACCACTTCAAACTGTGCCATTTGTGCTTCTTTGCCAGGAAACTGTACGCGATAGCGAACCACATAGATAAGCTCATACTCAGCGACCTGGCCTGATGGATATACAGAAAGAAGCTGCCTTTCCAACTGTTCTGGTAACAGGTAAATGTTAACGTTTTTAGCATTAGGGCTAGTATCGGTAGGTACTGCACTAAGTCCATACACGTCAAGATGGGTTTTTAGCGCACGCGCCAAAGGCGCGTGTGCTCGCGCACTTTCAATGGCCACAGTGTTAATGTTGTCTGGCAGGCTTGGACCACTTCGCAAGTGGAAGCCACAGCCAGTAAGCACGATGGCACAAAGTAAAACTGCAGCACGTTGAAAGTACGTTTTCATCTCACAAATACCTAGTTGGCAACTATATTGACAAGCTTACCTGGAACCACGATAACCTTGCGGATAGTTTTCCCATCAATAAACTGCTGTACGTTAGGTTGCCCCTTCGCTGCTTCTTCAATTGCATCTTTCGTTGCATCAGCCGCAATGGTCATTTTTGCGCGCACTTTACCGTTAACTTGAACAATGATGAGCTTTTCATCTTCTACTAGCGCTGCTTTATCGACTTGCGGCCATGGCGCTACGTCAATATCTTCGTTATGACCAAGCACTTTCCACAGTTCATGCGCTATGTGCGGCGTTATTGGGTTCAGCAACAACAGTACAGATTCAACGGCTTCGCGCATAATGGCAATATCTTGCTCGTTGTCTTGTGGCGCTTTTTGAAGGTGATTAAGAAGCTCCATAATCGCGGCCACGGCAGTATTAAACGTTTGGCGGCGGCCAAGGTCGTCAGATACCTTTTCAATGGTTTTATGTACTTCTCTACGTAGGGCTTGCTGATCTTTCGTTAACGCTTTCGCATCAACGGCAACCGCTACACCTTTTTCAACGTGTTCAGTGACTAGTTTCCAAATACGGCGAAGGAAGCGGTTAGCACCTTCAACACCAGAATCTACCCACTCTAGTGTTTGCTCCGGTGGCGCAGCGAACATAGTGAATAGGCGAACTGTATCAGCACCGTATTGGTCAATCACTTCTTGAGGGTCAATGCCGTTGTTCTTTGACTTCGACATCTTAGTCATGCCGCCGTGAATAACTTCTTCACCATCGGCAGTTAGCCATGCTTTTACAATACGCCCTTTGTCGTCTTTTTCTGTGCTTACTTCAGTTGGCGAGAACCATGTTTTCTTGCCTGCCTCATCTTCACGGTAGTAAGAATCAGCCAATACCATACCTTGACATAATAGGCGTTTGAACGGCTCGTCAGAGTCAACCAGGCCTTCATCACGAAGTAATTTGTGGAAAAAGCGAGAGTATAATAAGTGCAAGATAGCGTGCTCAATACCACCAATATACTGGTCTACAGGAAGCCAGTAGTTTGCTGCTGTTGGGTCTAACATTGCGTCGGTGTTGGTAGCACAAGCGTAGCGTGCGTAATACCAAGATGATTCCATAAAGGTATCGAAGGTATCGGTTTCGCGCAGTGCCGGTTCACCGTTATAAGTGGTTTTTGCCCACTTTGGGTCGGCTTTAATAGGCGAGGTAACACCGTCCATCTCAACATCTTCTGGTAGTACAACCGGAAGTTGATCTGCAGGCACAGGTACCGACTCACCATTTTCCAAGTTAAGCATAGGAATAGGCGCGCCCCAATAACGCTGACGGCTTACACCCCAATCGCGCAGGCGATAGTTTACTTTTCGTTTACCACAACCTTTTGCTTCTAATTCATCGGCAATGCCGTTAAACGCTGCGTCAAAGTCTGCACCGTCAAATTTGTCGGAGTTTATTAACGTCCCTTTTTCAGTGTAAGCAGACGTGCTTAAATCACAGTTTTCTTCGTCACCGGCTTTTGCAGCAATTACTTGCTGAATAGGTAGGTTATATTTGGTTGCAAACTCCCAATCACGCTGGTCGTGACCAGGTACTGCCATAACCGCGCCTGAACCGTAATCCATCAATACGAAGTTAGCTACCCAAATAGGAAGCTTCTCACCTGTTAGCGGGTGTACAACTTCAAAACCTGTTGCACAACCTTTCTTTTCCATAGTAGCAAGCTCTGCTTCAGCTACTTTGGTGTTTTTGCATTCTTCGATAAATGCTGCAAGCTCAGGGTTTGATTTTGCAGCAAATTCAGCAAGCGGGTGTTGTGCTGCTACCGCAACATAAGTTACGCCGTAAAACGTGTCAGGACGAGTGGTATAAACCGTTAAATCTGAAATGTCGTTTACAGCAGACGCCATTTCGAAGGTAATCTCTACACCCTCTGAACGGCCAATCCAGTTTGCTTGCATGGCGCGAACCTGATCAGGCCACTCTTCTAGTTGCTCAAGATCGCCTAACAATTCTTCTGCGTAGTCAGTAATTTTAATAAACCACTGAGGAATTTCCTTTTGTTCAACTAATGCACCTGAACGCCAGCCTCGACCATCGATAACTTGCTCATTGGCTAGAACGGTTTGGTCTACTGGGTCCCAGTTTACGGTAGAGTTCTTTTTATAAACCAAGCCCTTTTCGTACAAGCGAGTGAAGAACCACTGTTCCCAGCGATAATAATCAGATTTACAGGTAGCAACTTCGCGGCTCCAGTCGTAACCGAACCCTAATGAGCGAAGCTGCGACTTCATGTATTCGATATTTGAGTACGTCCACTTAGCAGGTGCCGTGTTGTTGTTAATTGCCGCATTCTCAGCAGGAAGACCGAAGGCGTCCCAGCCCATTGGCTGCATTACGTTTTTACCCTGCATGCGCTGGTAGCGGCTGATTACATCGCCGATAGTGTAGTTACGTACGTGACCCATATGGAGTCGACCGCTAGGATAAGGGAACATAGACAGACAATAGAACTTCTCTTTGTCTTCATTGTCGTTTGCCTTGAAAGATTGATTATCTTCCCAGTATTGTTGAACACGTTGTTCTATATCTTTAGGGTTGTACTGATTATCGGCCATGAAACGTAGGCTTCCGCATTAAAAGTTGATCATTTATAGGTCGTTTTGACGTGTTTGAACGCCATTTAGCCCAATAGAATACCCCAGCGCTAAGCTATGCCTCAATAGCTTAGGCAAGACTTGTGCTATTTTTATTGCCGCTTGCTGGAAAAGTGACCACTTTGCACATGTCCGCGGTCACTATTTTACGCGCAACACATGCTACACTAATTTTCGTTGCTAAAAGCGGTGAGGGCTTTTAATTGCTGCGCCTGAACTTTATCAACTACTTTCACTAAGTTTGTTGCGTCTTCACTACTGCTTAATACACCGTTGAATTGAATTGCACCTGAAGCGTGATAGGTTAGTGTTACCTTTGTTCCTGAGTCAGTTTCTGTAAATAACCAGGTAAGGGCGCCATAAATACCCATTTCTTGAAGGGGGCCAAGACCGCCAGTCATCACTACTTTCTTATTAGGCTCGATATACGCAATCTGCATATGTGCTGCACTTTTTGCATTGTGAGTTTCGCAAAAACAGCCACCCGCTAATTCATCGATACTTAGCGTACCTTTCCACCAGGTGTGATCTTTAGGCCACCACATGTCAACGTGTTGTACAAAGTGCGAGTATACGGCTTCCACGGGCGCACTGCTTGTACTGCTATTGGTAATTGAAAATCCATTGGTGTTTGCATAATTAACGTCGGCTAATGCGCTGCTATGAAAGAACGCAGTCGCTATCAACCCTGTAAATGCTGCACTAACTTTACTCTTAAATGACAGCTTACGGTTTTGTTCTACTTGTGAAGTTTTCATTTTACATTCTCGTTTGTGCTTCTATTTTTGTCGCGATTGATTACGTGCGTATGGTGATAGTAGCAAAGAGTGTACAAGTCACACAGAGTCTTTTAAACGCTGTTTTAATTCACGTTGTGATGTTTTCTTGTTCAGTTGACAGTAAAACCATGTTTTATTCAGGATAAGCGTTTGACACGTCTTCGAATAAGGGTTTCACTTACTTCAAAGTAATAACGATAGAAAAGCATGTCTGTAGACACCACTTTGTACGCGCTTGATGTAGACGCGTTAACACCGACCATAAATCGCAGAGCAATAAATAGTGCGCTGAAAGACAATGAAGCGCTAAACGCCACATTTATTGGTCAAGAGCGCGCCCGCGAAGCGCTCACTTTTGGACTTGGCTTGAATACAAAAGGTTACAACCTTTATGTGATGGGTGAGCCAGCCACAGGTCGATTCACGCTTGTAAAAGACTATATTGAACGTCATGTATCGCATTCAACCACTCCAGATGATTGGTGTTATATCAATAACTTTGACGAAGAGCGCGAGCCAGTAGTGTTACGCTTTCCGCCAGGCGGTGGTAAGACTTTCCAAAAAGATATGGCAAATTTGATAGATGATGTGCTTGATTCACTACCAATTGCTTTCGATAACCCAGGCTATCAGCGCAGAAGGGCATCTATTACTCGCGAATTTGAACAAAAATACGATGCAGCCATTGATGCAGTAGAGCGCTATGCACAAGCCAATGACGTTGCCTTATACGAAGAGGGCGGGTCTATAACATTTTCGCCCATTATCAATGGTAAACCGGTAAGTGATACTGAGTTTGCATCGTTTAGCGAGAGCGACCGTGAGCGCTTCTATACTATCATTGATGAACTTGAGAACCGCTTAAGCGAGAACTTACTCAGCTTGCCCGCATGGAAGCGCGAGAACTCAGAGCGTTTGCGCGAATTAGATACAACCACCGCTGAGCAAGGTATTAAGCCACTTATTAAAGTGCTAGAGCATAAATACGCTGCAGAACTCGGGGTGATGAAATACCTCAAACAGGTAAAAAATGCATTAGTCTCGGCAATCTTAGTTATTCATAGCGAAGAGCAGAAAGACGAAAAAAGCGATGATTTCGACAAGAAAGTTTTTCTTGAAGAACAATTTCTACCTAATGTACTGGTGTCGAACAAAATAGATGATGCCGCGCCAGTTATTTATGAGCCCAATCCAGCCTATCAAAACCTGTTTGGCAAAATTGAATATACAAACATTCACGGTAGCGTGTTCACAAATTACAGAATGATTCAGCCAGGTGCGCTGCACCGCGCAAATGGCGGTTATTTATTGCTAGATGTTGACCAACTCATAGAGCAACCTTATGTATGGGACTCATTAAAGCTTGCTATTAAATCTACGCGTTTGCGCATGGATTTGCCGCAACAAGATGTGGGCATGGTAAATAACATTACCTTAAATCCACAGCCCGTTGACCTGAACGTCAAGATTGTTTTGCTGGGGTCGAGAGACTTGTATTACACCTTGCAAGACTACGACGATGAATTTGATGAGCTCTTTCGCGTATTAGTTGATTTCGATTTAGAAATCCCCGTTACTAAACAAGCGCTTTTTGATTTTGTAGGGAAGGTGCGAGCGCATGTGTATTCACTTGGGCTTGAAGGTATCACCACCAATGCCATGTGCCGTTTAGTTGAATACTCGCTTCGTATGGCTGAACACAAAGAAAAGCTGTCGGCGCATTTTGCAGAAGTGATTGAGTTGGTAAACGAAGCGCATTATTTTAGTAAAAAATCGAATGCGAGCGCTAATACAAATGTCCTTGAACTCGACCATCTTAAAGCAGCATTGAGTGCCAAAAAACGTCGTACAGGAAGAGTAAGTCAAGCGCTGCTTAACGACATAAAAGAAGGGCATGTACTTATTGCCACAGAGGGTAAAGCTGTGGGTACAGTAAACGGCTTAACGGTTCTAGATATTGGTGATACAGCATTTGGAACGCCTGCGCGTATTACCTCAACCGTGTTTGCTGGCGCCAGCGGCGTAGTAGATATTGAACGCGAGGTTGAGCTTGGTCAGCCAATTCATTCTAAAGGCGTTATGCTACTAAACGGCTATCTAGGAAATAAATACGCACAACATTTCCCGTTAACATTATCAGCAAACATCGCCTTAGAGCAGTCTTATGGACATATCGATGGAGATAGCGCGTCTTTAGGGGAATTAGTGGCACTTATTTCTGCCCTCACTGAAATTCCATGTCTTCAAACCCTGGCCATTACTGGTTCAATCAACCAATACGGTGAAGTGCAGGCTGTGGGAGGTGTAAATGAAAAAATTGAAGGGTTCTTCGATTTGTGCCAGCACCGCGGTTTAACGGGAACACAGGGCGTTATCATTCCTAAATCAAACGCCATTAATTTAGTGTTAGATGCCACCGTGGTAGATGCAGTTAAAAAAGGGCTTTTCCACATTTATACCGTTGAGACTGTAGATGACGCTTTGACCATTTTAATGGAGCAAGAAGCCGGAAAAATTAGCTCTAAAGGTCGCTATCCGAAAAATTCCATCAACTACCATGCCGTAAATCGCTTGTACAACATTGCGCTTATTGTAAATGGCGGTGATGGTGAATAGTTCATTTATTCTGTAACAAAAAAGGGAGCATCTGCTCCCTTTTTTTAAATTTAATAAGCCAGCTTATTTTGGTGGCATACGTAGGCCGCCATCTAGGCGCACTGTCTCGCCGTTTAGGTAGCTGTTGTTAGCCATATGGATTACTAGCTTGCCGAATTCTGCTGGTAGGCCTAAACGCTTAGGAAACTGTACGTTAGCAGAAAGCGCATCTTGCACTTTTTCAGGCATTGCAAGCAACATAGGTGTGCCCATCACGCCAGGTGCAATGGTGTTTACTCGAATACCTAGTGGTGCTAAATCGCGGGCCATAGGAAGCGTGAGACCAATAATTCCGCCTTTACTCGCTGCGTACGCTGTTTGGCCTATTTGACCTTCGTACCCTGCTACGGACGCGGTGTTGATGATAAGGCCGCGTTCACCTTCTTCGTTGAGAGGCGATTGTTTTGCCATTTGCGCAGCAACCAGTCGAGCAACGTTAAAGCTGCCAACTAAATTGATATCGATAGTAGTTTGGAAATCTCCAAGCGGCGCTGGTTTGGCTTCTCTGTCTAATAAACGCTTTGCCGGTGCAATACCAGCGCAGTTTACTAGTAAAGCAATGTTGCCGAATTTAGCCGCTGTAGCTTCAATAGCCGCTTGTACTTGCGCTTCATCGCGTACATCAACTTTGTTGAAAAGCGTATTGTCGTTACCGAGTTCTTCAACGCGTTGCGCGCCCATCTCTTCATTAAGGTCGAAAAGGCTTACATTAGCACCTGCTTCTCGAAGCGCAATGGCAGTAGCATGCCCAAGACCAGAGCAGCCGCCGGTTACAATGGCGGTGAGATTATTTAACGTCATGATATTCCCGTGTATTCACTATTATTAACGTGATGTTAACGAGAAGTAAGAAGAAAAACTACGGTGCCGACGGGCATCGGCACCTTCAATTGCATTATTTTGGCAACTGAATTTTACAGTCTTCGCTTTGACGGTAAATAATTAGCGTATGACCAATTACCTGAAGCTTTACAGACGATGTCTCGCGAACGATAGCGTCCATAATTAGCGCTTTCTCTTCACGGTCGTCGGTGGGAACCTTAACTTTAATTAATTCGTGATGGTTAAGCGCGCTATCAATTTCAGCTACCACGCCCTCAGTAAGACCGTTTGCACCTAGCTGTACAACAGGCTTAAGCGGGTGAGCAAGGCCTTTAAGAAATTGTTTCTGTTTATTTGAAAGTTTCATGAAGTAATAATTCTTACAATTAATCTGTTAGTTTATGCTTGAAATAACGTATTCTAACGCCATCTTCTCTACAATCCTAATGACATTGTGCTGGAATGACAAAAAAGAAACACTCTGCCAGTAGTAAACGCTGGCTACAAGAACACGTAAATGACCACTATGTGCAAAAAGCACAAAAGGAAGGTTGGCGATCTCGTGCCATTTACAAACTGGAAGAAATTCAGAAAAAAGATAAGCTTATAAAGCCGGGGATGACGCTTGTCGACCTAGGTGCTGCCCCCGGCGGTTGGTCTCAATTTGTTGCGCAGCAAGTAGGCGATAACGGTCAAGTAATCGCGTGCGATATCTTGCCAATGGATCCCATCGTAGGTGTTGACTTCTTACAAGGCGACTTCAGAGAAGACGAAGTGTTAGAGGCCTTATTGAACAGAATTGGCGGCAAGAACGTAGATATAGTGTTGTCGGATATGGCACCTAACATGGCGGGCAATTCGGCGGTTGATCAATCTCGTTCAATGTACCTGTGTGAGCTGGCGCTTGATATGTGTCATCAGGTACTAAAGCCAGGTGGGTCATTCGTTATTAAAGTGTTCCAAGGGGAGGGGTTTGTTGAGTTTATGAACGCACTTAAACAATCTTTCACCACAATAAAAACGCGCAAGCCAGACTCTTCGAGATCGCGGTCTCGTGAGGTGTATTTGGTGGCTTGTGGGTATAAAGTGTAGTACGCTTTGAGATAAGCGTTATTCGTTGCGAGTTGTACTGGTTGTTCGACAAGCAAGTTGTTGAATATCTAAGCAATTCCGATTTATAGAGGTTAGTAGCATTGAGCGATATGGCAAAAAATTTAATTTTATGGTTAGTCATCGCGGTTGTGTTAATGTCGGTGTTCCAGAGCTTTTCACCTGGTGAATCAGCTCGCTCACAAACAGACTACACGACATTTTTAAGAGAAGCAGAACAGGGAAATATTCGTGAAGTTCGCATCAATAATAGTGGCGAAATTCGCGGTACAAAGCGTTCAGGCGAGACATTCCAAACTTTCGTTCCTTACTTCGACGACAAGTTAGTATCTGACTTAGTTAAAAACGACGTAAGGGTTTATGGCGAACCACCTGAAGAGCAATCTCTTCTAACGTCTATTTTCATCTCTTGGTTCCCAATGCTGTTGCTAATTGGTGTGTGGATTTTCTTCATGCGTCAAATGCAAGGTGGCGGTGGCCGCGGTGCAATGTCGTTTGGGAAAAGCAAAGCGCGCTTGCTTGGCGAAGACCAAATTAAAACAACATTTGCCGATGTCGCTGGTTGTGACGAAGCGAAAGAAGACGTTTCAGAGCTGGTTGATTTTCTGCGTGACCCATCTAAATTCCAAAAGCTAGGCGGTAAAATTCCGAAGGGCGTACTTATGGTAGGTCCTCCTGGTACAGGTAAAACGTTGCTTGCAAAAGCCATTGCCGGTGAAGCAAAAGTACCGTTCTTTACTATTTCAGGTTCTGACTTTGTGGAAATGTTCGTAGGTGTTGGTGCTTCTCGTGTTCGCGATATGTTTGAGCAAGCGAAGAAAGCAGCGCCTTGTATTATCTTTATCGATGAAATCGATGCGGTAGGCCGTCAACGTGGTGCTGGTCTAGGTGGTGGTCACGACGAACGTGAGCAAACCCTTAACCAGATGCTTGTTGAAATGGACGGCTTTGAAGGCCACGAAGGTATCATCGTTATTGCGGCAACCAACCGTCCTGACGTACTTGACCCTGCGTTGCTTCGCCCAGGTCGTTTCGACCGACAAGTTGTTGTTGGTCTTCCTGACATCCGCGGCCGTGAGCAAATTCTTAAAGTTCACATTCGCAAAGTACCAGTGGCTGATAACGTAGAACCGTCAGTTATTGCTCGCGGTACACCAGGTTTCTCAGGTGCTGACCTTGCTAATCTTGTAAACGAAGCTGCATTGTTCGCTGCTCGCGGCAACAAGCGCCTTGTTTCTATGGAAGAGTTTGAGAAAGCGAAAGACAAAATCATGATGGGCTCTGAGCGTAAGTCTATGGTGATGTCTGAGCCTGAAAAAGAAATGACTGCGTATCACGAAGCGGGTCACGCTATCGTAGGTCGCTTAGTGCCAGAGCACGATCCTGTTTACAAGGTGTCTATCATTCCTCGCGGTAGAGCATTGGGTGTAACCATGTATCTTCCAGAGCAAGATCGTGTGAGTCACTCTAAGCAGCACCTAGAAAGTATGATTTCTAGCTTGTTCGGTGGCCGTATCGCAGAAGCTATCATTTACGGTGATGACAAAGTGACAACTGGTGCGTCTAATGACATCGAGCGTGCAACCGAGATTGCTCGTAAGATGGTTACGCAGTGGGGCTTATCTAGCAAGATGGGGCCAATGTTGTATGCTGAAGACGAAGGTGAAGTTTTCTTAGGCAAGTCTATGTCTAAAGCAACTAACATGTCTGATGATACGGCGCGCGCAATTGACGCGGAAATTAAGTCACTTATCGATCGCAACTACGAGCGTGCTCAGAAGATCCTTGAAGATAACATCGATATCCTTCACACAATGAAAGACGCACTAATGAAGTACGAAACCATTGATGCGAAACAAATTGATGATCTAATGAATCGTACTGATGTTCGTCCTCCTGCCGATTGGGACGACAGCCAGCGCTCAGACGGTGACAAGCCTAGCGGTGGTTCGCCGGTTCGTGAAGGCGAAATCAAAAACGATGGCGTTGATAAGCCATCGGTTGGTAAGCCGGGCGACATTCCAAGTTAATCCTGCTTACACTTAATAAAAAACGCCAGTTCTGCTGGCGTTTTTTATTAGCACTCTAAAAAATTCAAAAGAAGTAGCGAGAAGAACATGCAGTTTGGAAAGCATTTTATTTCACTTAGCCAGCCTCAGGTAATGGGCATTTTAAATGTTACCCCCGACTCATTCTCAGATGGTGGTAAGCATTCTTCGGTTCAGCAGGCAGTAGAACATGCGCTAAAAATGATAGAGCAGGGCGCTACATTTATTGATATTGGCGGAGAATCAACACGTCCGGGTGCACCAGATGTAAGTCTACAAGAAGAGCTCGATCGCACCATTCCAGTTATTGAAGCTCTTGCTGATAAGAGCGAATGCGTTATTTCAATAGACACGAGCAAAGCAGAAGTAATGACAGCCGCTGTTAATGCTGGTGCAGGCTTAATTAATGATGTTCGGGCGCTAACTGGCGAAGGCGCACTAGAGGCAGCAGCGCAAACTGATGTACCTGTGTGTTTAATGCACATGCAGGGACAACCGCGTACTATGCAACAAAACCCAACATATGATGATGTAGTGAAAGATGTAAGCGTGTTTCTTGAGCATCGTGTACAGGCTTGCGTGGATGCGGGTATAGATGAATCTAGAATATTGCTTGACCCTGGTTATGGCTTTGGGAAAACGTTGGAACACAACTACGCGTTGGTTAAATATTTACCGAATATTATGGATTTAGGTTATCCAGTGCTAGTAGGTATGTCTCGTAAGTCTATGATTGGTAACTTACTCAATAGAAACGTGGATGAACGCTTGGCTGGAAGCATATCCCTCGCTACAATTGTAGCCCAAATGGGCGCACAAATAATTCGCGTACACGATCTGCAAGAAACTGCGGATGCGGTAAACATCGTAAAAATGCTGAACACAATCAAATAAGGAATAAAAATGACTCAGCGTAAGTATTTTGGTACTGATGGTATTCGAGGTAAGGTTGGTGAAAGCAACATCAATCCAGAATTTGTAACCAAGCTTGGTTGGGCAGCAGGTAAAGTGCTTGCAGGACGCGGCACAAACAAGGTTTTAATTGGTAAAGATACACGCATTTCTGGCTACATGCTTGAGTCTGCGTTAGAAGCCGGCTTGTCAGCCGCCGGTATTAATATTGGCCTTCTAGGGCCCATGCCAACGCCAGCGATTGCGTATTTAACCAAAACATTTCGTTCTGAGGCTGGCATTGTTATTAGTGCCTCTCATAATCCGTTTTATGACAACGGTATCAAGTTCTTCTCTGCACAAGGCTTCAAATTAGATGACGATATCGAACTTGCCATAGAAGAAATGCTTGAACGTCCTATGACGTGCGTAGCGTCAGATAAGCTGGGTAAAGCCAATCGTATTGATGACGCGGCAGGCCGCTACATTGAATTCTGTAAAGGCACGTTCCCTTCTGATTTATCTCTTACAGGTCTTAAAATTGTGGTTGATTGTGCTCATGGCGCAACTTATCACATTGCACCGAATGTATTGCGTGAATTAGGTGCAACGGTTATTGAGCTTGGAACTGCGCCAAATGGTTTGAATATCAACGACAGCGTTGGTGCTACCTCTATGGATGCTATTGTAGCAAAAGTGAAAGAGACAGGCGCTGATCTTGGCTTTGCTCTTGACGGTGATGGCGATCGCATCATGATGGTAGATCACTTAGGTAACATTTTAGACGGTGACCAAATTGTCTACATCATTGCCCGCGATGCGCTAAAGAACGGCAACTTACAAGGTGGTGTAGTTGGCACGCTAATGAGCAATCTTGGTCTTGAAAATGCACTTAGCAAGTTGGGCGTTCCATTTGCAAGAAGTAACGTGGGTGACAGATATGTCATGGAACTGTTACAGCAAAAAGGTTGGTCTATTGGTGGTGAAAACTCTGGTCACGTATTGAATTTAAACATGAGTTCTACCGGTGATGGTATTGTGGCTGGTTTGCAGGTAGTGGCTGCAATGCTTCGTTCTCACATGGACTTACGCGACCTTGCCAGCGGTTTCGAAATGTATCCGCAAACCTTAATTAACGTGCGTTATGCGAACAAAGACGTTGATTATCTTGCTCATGCCGATGTTCAGGCGTCGAAGGAAGAAGCTGAAGCGGCATTAGGTAAAACGGGAAGGGTATTGTTGCGTAAAAGCGGCACTGAACCTCTTATTAGAGTGATGGTTGAGTCTAACGACGAACAGCAGTCTAAGAAGTGGGCAGAGCATATCGCGCAAACTGTTCGTAATCTCGCCAATTAGTTGGCGTAGCTGCGATTTTCGCTATTTGTGCTTGTAACTTAGTGATTAAATAGTTAATATCACGCCCGCTTAAAAGACAGGGCTAAGGTCTGCGTTGTGAGTAAAAATGTAAGAAAGCCATTCGTGGCTGGCAATTGGAAAATGAACGGAAGCATGTCACTTGTGGCAGACTTCAATGAAAAGCTTGCTTCAGTAAGTGCTCAGGCTGACATAGTAATATGTTCTCCTGCTACGCTTCTCCACGGCTTCAATAATTCAACCTTTTCAATTGGTGCTCAAAACGTTAGCCACTTAGACAATGGCGCTCATACAGGCGAACTTTCGGTTGAAATGCTGAAAGAAGCCGGATGTGAGTATGCAATTGTAGGGCACTCTGAGCGTCGTGAAGACCAAGGTGAATCCAACACACTCGTTGCTCAAAAAGCGAAAAAGTGTGTTAGTGAAGGTATCACACCAATCATCTGTGTGGGTGAATCACTAGACGTTCGCGAGGCTGGGAATGTAGAGTCATTCGTTGCTGCACAGCTAGACGCAGTTGTTGAAGCCCTTTCTGTTGAAGAACTTAGTAAAACAGTCGTTGCATACGAGCCTATCTGGGCTATAGGCACAGGTAAAACTGCAAGCCCGCAACAAGCACAAGAAGTTCACGAATTTATTCGCGGCTACTTTGAAAAAGTAGACGCCGACTTAGCACAAGGTATTCGTATATTATACGGTGGCAGTGTTAAGCCTGATAACGCCGAAACGCTGTTTGCTCAGAAAGACGTAGACGGTGGCTTAATTGGCGGAGCTAGTTTAAAAGCTGAAGATTTTATTTCAATTTGCCAAGCGGCAGACTGACGAGGTATTTATGGTTTACGAAGTGCTATTGGTAGCATACTTAGTGGTTGCGCTTTTATTGATTGGATTTGTTTTAATTCAACAAGGTAAAGGCGCAGATATGGGCGCTTCATTTGGCTCTGGTGGTTCAAACACAGTGTTTGGTTCTACTGGGTCAGGCAATTTCATGACGCGTACAACTGGCATTCTAGCTGGCTTATTTTTCTTTATCAGCCTTACGCTTGGTGCAATGACTGCAAATCGTGAAAGCGCTGAAGACGAGTGGAACAACTTAGAAGTGCCTGCTGCGGTAGAAACGCCAGTAGAGATTCCAGCAGACCAAGACGTGCCTGTAATTGAAGGAGCTGCAGAGTCAGATGTTCCTGCAGTTGAGTCTTCAGACGTACCAAAGGCTCAAGACGAGAATATTCCTGACTAAGGAATGTGTTTGAAATTCGCGGAAGTGGTGGAATTGGTAGACACGCCATCTTGAGGGGGTGGTGAGCATAGCTCGTGCGGGTTCAAGTCCCGCTTTCCGCACCAAATTAAAAACCCGTTACCAATGTAACGGGTTTTTTCTTTTCTACTCAATGAGTTTTGATTCAGAACAACCTTTGTCTTACAGAATAAAATACGTTGTCTGATTAAATACTATCACTAGCCATTCTAGATAATATTTTTCCCTTAATTGCAATTTGTAACAAAGCGTTTAATTTTAGAAAATACAGGACGTTACTACTGTTCGATTTTCAAAGAATCAGCTATCCTGATTATTAACGAATGCTCTTTCCCTCTATCGAGCTACACCAAACAAGAGACACTGTAGTGCAAAAAACGCTTAGCCAAAGCTTATTTCAAACCCTTATTCTGGGTATTGTTATCGCATCGCTGCTTATAATAGGCGCCGTTTGGAAATCTGCGAACTCGTTTGTTGTTGAAAATATCGACCAAGATATAGCGTTGGCCGAGAAAGTATTCGATAAAGTGGTGGAAGACCGCCAAGAGGTTATAAAAAGTGTATCGAATGTTTTATCTCGCTCCTTTGACTTCCGACGAGCGGTAGGTACCCAAGACCTGCCTTCAATAGAAGCTGCGCTTACTAGTTACGCCAGTAGATTAAATACCGATATTATTGCGCTTGTGAACTTAGACCATACGGTAGTGGTATCTCACTCCGATATTTTTGAAGCTGGACAGCAACTTCAGAGTAGTGTGGCGCTGGTAGCTAAGGGCAAAGACAGTGGCTTCTTTGTGGTAAACGACAAGCTGGTTCAACTTAATTTATACCGCGTTGAAATACCAACACTTCGTTATTATATGCTTATCGGTGTTGAGTTCGATAAAACACTGCTGAACGAACTTAAAACGTTAATTGATGCTGATATCATTGTTTCTCAACCTAAAACCAACAACATCATAATTACAACGTTAGACGCAGCGGTCGCAAGTTACCTTCTCGATAAAGAGGAAGACCCTTCATGGTTAGACGTTACGTTTGGCGACGAGCTTACTTATTTTAAACGCAATGCAAATATCTCTTCTGATATTCATTTACCCGTAGATATTACCTTAGCAGTTGATACAACCGTATCCTTTGATGCATTTACCAGCATACAGATAACCATTCTTGCCTTTGCACTCATTGCAATGCTAATTGCACTGGGTTTGTCTATGCTACTGGCAAGAAACGTAAGTCAGCCTGTTTCTAATCTAGTCGCTGCGGTTAACAGAGTGGCGTCTGGAAAATATGGTGCAACGCTTGAAAAGCCGTCGAAGCTAAAAGAGATCACTGAATTAGCTAACGCTGTCGACAGCATGCAGGAAAGTATTAAAAGCCGTGAAAAGCACATACGCTATCAAGCTCAACATGATGTGCTAACGGGTTTATACAACCGCAACTATGTAGAAGACTATTTTTCTTCTCAAATGGCATTGAGCAATACCGTACAAGTAATAGCTATAACGGTGTTGGGTTTTAGGACTATAAACGACCTGTATGGTTACCAAAATGGTGACAATACCTTAAAAGCCCTTGCACAACGCTTAAAACGATGGCCTGGCACATCTGCGCGCCTCGCAGGCGGTGAAATTCTGTATATTTCTCATGAACCGCTTCAAGAAGACCAGCTAAATACACTTCGTCACATACTTGAACAACCCGTGGAAAGTAATTTAATAGCCATTCCGGTTAAAATTACAATGGCGGTAGTGAATTGTCCCATTGATGCGAGTAACTCCGAAGAACTGTTTAGAAAAATAAACATAGTTACAGATGAAGCCATACATACTGGCGCATGGTGTGTTAACTACAGAGCCGAGCTTGAGGATAGGTATAACAGGCGCCTTTCAATAACCACAGAATTGAAACGTGCATTGGCAAGTCAGCAAGACGAGCTCTCTATGGTTTACCAGCCAAAAGTAGACCTTACAACAATGAAAGTAAGCAGTATGGAAGCGCTTATTCGTTGGAATAACTCTGAGCTTGGATTCGTACCTCCTGACGAGTTTATTACTATTGCTGAGCAAGCAGGGTTAATTGAGCAAGTGACAACATGGGTTATGCAACAAACCATTACCGATCTTGCGTACTTTAGAAATAAAGGGTTCAACTTTACGGTTGCAATGAACTTGTCTACTCAAGATATTCAAAACAAAGTATTGCTGAGCAAGTTGGTTGCGCTTTTAACTGAAAAAGGGTTATCTCCTGAAGCGCTCGAATTAGAAATAACCGAGAGCGACTTGGTGGCAGACGCAAGTCTGGCTATTGAAAACTTAACCGAACTTACTGCACGCGGTTTCCATTTTGCCATCGATGATTTTGGAACAGGCTATTCATCGTTAGCGTATTTGAAAAACTTACCTGTCAAAACCATAAAAATTGATAAAAGTTTCATACTGTCTTTAGCGTCAGATGAAAACGACCAGCAAATTGTGCATACGGTGCTAAGCCTAGCCAGTATCTTTAATTTGAAAGTTGTTGCTGAAGGTGTAGAGGACGAAACATCTCTTGATATCCTCAAAGGGTGGGGTTGCGATGTGGCGCAAGGCTACTATATAAGTAGGCCGCTTAAAGTGGCTGACTTAGAAACATGGCTGCGTAATTCGCCTTTTGGTGAATAGTAAAAAGGCTAAACTCTTAGTAACGTGTTCTTAGCAGCGTGTAATAAAACGTGTAATAAGGCGTGAAGTACTCGTTTTGAAGCCTTAACTTTACTTAATAACGTTGGCACTGAATGTGCTTAGTTCTACACGGGTTAAATGAACGTGGTTTTAACAGCGTTGTTTAAATGTCTCTCGCCAATAAAAAATAACAAAATAAGGAAAAGATTATGGATATCATTCGCATATTACTATCAATTTTACTTCCGCCACTGGGTGTGTTTTTGCAAGTAGGGATTGGCGCACAGTTTTGGATAAACATTTTGCTAACCATATTAGGTTACTTTCCAGGCGTAATTCACGCAGTGTACATCATTGCTAAGCGTTAATAAGCACTGTAAATGCAGTAACTTTTGGCGTTTAATCGTAAAAAAAGCCAGCTTAACGCTGGCTTTTTTATGATTTGAAGAGAGGCTGCATTGGCACGCTATGCCGTTGCAGTAGCTGTTGACATTTCCTGTTCCATCTCATTTACGTAATCATCAGCCAATGTGGCTTTTTGCTTATCATTGAGCACGCGACCTGCCACTTGGAAAAACTCGTGTTCTTCGTCTGCCAAATGATGCTCAACCTTATCTTGTAAGTTTTTAAGATGACGTAGCCAAGCAGGAGAACTCATCTCAGTGTCATCTAGTTTTGCCAATAGCTCATCAATTTCATGGTGCTCAGCAATGCCGTGGCGCGTTAAATCTACCGTTGCATCTTTTTCTAGAAGGTGAGCATAAAAGTGTCGCTCTTCAGCCAGTGCATGACCTTCTAACTGCAGTTTTAACTCTTGATAGTATTCGCGACGAGCAGCAGTGTCGCCGCTTGTTTCAGCTAATATCTTTAACAGCAGACGTTGTTTCTCATGGTCTTTACGAAGTGCTTCGAAAATATTCATAATGCATTCCTCAGGTAATTTTAACTCTACCTTAGTAATGCGATATACGTTCCAACTTGCGAAAAACACTTACTGCTTGATTTTTATTACTATTTTAAAATTGCCACCAGGGTAGCAAATTCGACTTTAGAAAAACTTACATAACGATTGGAGAATATACATTGCTTTTTACACGCCTTGGGCAACGATAGCATCAGCCAAACGCCTGAAAGCCGCTATGTTAGCACCTTTCATATAATCAATGTAATTGTTAGCAGTATCTTTCCCTTCCTCTACACAGCGCTCATGAATACTAAGCATGATGTTTTGCAGTTGTTCGTCTAGTGTATCTGCGTTGCGTTGGCTAAACATGGCATTTTGTGACATTTCTAGGCCAGATAGTGCAACTCCACCTGCGTTTGACGCCTTGCCTGGAACATACACTAGTGCTTTGTCTTTAAACACGTCTTGAGCTTCATCGGTACACGGCATATTCGCACCTTCCAATACCATATTACAGCCGTTATTCACTAGCGTTAATGCATCGTCTTTATCTAGTTCATTCTGAGTTGCACAAGGTAATGCAATGTCGCAGGTTAAATGCCATGGCGTTTTGCCTTTTTTCCAGTCCCCAATGCCTTTATCAGCAAGATCGGTAAGAATGTTGTTGCTTTTTGCGTGCTCAGCAATAGCAAATTTTATGGCTGGCTCGTCAAACCCATCTTGCTTGTAAAGAGTGCCGCGACTGTTCGACAGGCTAATTACCTTCGCACCTTTTTGCGTTGCTTTAAGTGCAGCATGAAGCGCTACATTCCCTGCACCCGAGACAACAATGTTCTTCCCTTCAATGTCAGTGTTGTGCTGTTTACATACTGCGTCTAAGAAGTAGATAAGCCCGAAACCAGTGGCTTCCGTGCGCACATAACTACCGCCAAATTCAAGCCCTTTTCCTGTCAGTACACCCTCAAACTTGTTGTTAAGTCGTCGATACTCACCGTACAAGTAGCCTATCTCTCTTGCTCCCACGTTTATATCACCTGCCGGTACGTCCGTGTTTGCGCCAATATGGCGCTGTAATTCACGCATAAACGCTTGGCAGAAAAGCATTATATCTCTATCACTTCGGCCTTTAGGGTTGAAGTCTGCACCGCCTTTACCGCCACCCATGGGTAGCCCCGTAAGTGCATTTTTGAAACACTGCTCGAAGGCAAGAAACTTTAATACCGATAAATTAACCGTTGGGTGGAAACGCAAGCCGCCTTTATAGGGTCCCATTGCTGAGTTGTGTTGAACACGCCAACCCTGATTGACTTCAATGTCTCCGCTGCTATTCATCCATGACACTGTGAAGTAAATAACGCGCTCTGGAAAACACAGCCGCCTAACTATGTCATCACGTTTATAGCTTTCGTTTGCGTTATAGATGGGAATAATATCGTGTAGTACTTCTCTTACTGCTTGAAGATATTCGTTCTCACCCTCAAATTTCTGGGCGACAAAGTTATAAATTTCATCAAAATTGCTTTCGTATGGCATTGGATTAATTATCCTTCTCTTCAACGTTGGTTAGCACTATTAGGCTTCTAGGGTACGTTGTAATTTCGATTTTACCGTCTTTAAATATTTCCCCATCTACCGCATAAAGGGTAGGTGAATCGAACGCAAGCCTAATGCTTCGTGCTTGAGCATGCTTTATTGCATTTGAATGTTGTTTCGCGTCGTTGGGGCTTAATACAAGTTCAGCCAATGACAAGAACTGTCTATCTGATGACGTTTGTGGGTTAAGCCATGTTAAGTCAAGCTTTCCATCGGTCACATCTGGTGGCGCTGAACCTTGTGCCAGTGCAGTAGTTAACGGCGCTGCATTTGCCACTACAAGGCTAGGTGTAGTTATTGACTGCGCTTCATTTTCATCAAGCGTAATAGTGAATGACATGTCTTCATTATTAGAAATCGCTTGCAAAAGCCCTTTGATATAGGCGAACTGGCCGCCAATATTTTTTGCTTCTCTGTCGGCGGCAGAGATCATTTTCTCTTCAAAACCGACTGCAGCGACAAGGAGCATGACGTGGTCATTGCATTTTGCGGTATCGATAGCCAATGTGTTGCCGGCAATTATCACATCACACGCTGTGCTTATCGGCATGACTTTACTCATATAGCCATGTAGAACCTGGCTTAGCGCATTCGCAGTACCTAAAGGGATAATGCCCATTGTGATTTCGCTATCAATAAGTTCGCTTGCCACTTCTGTAAGGGTGCCATCACCGCCGCACGCCACTACAATGTCTGCACCATTGCGTTTGGCTTCACGAGTCAGTTCAGTCGCTGTTATGTCTGGTGTGGTTTCTTTAACTGACACACTAAACTTTTCATTCAGCCGAGATAATATGTCGTCTTTGTTCTGTTCCCATTTGCCACCGCCAGCTACGGGATTAACAATAAGAGCAAGGCGTCGTTTCAGGTTTAGAAGGCCACCGTCGCGTATTTTTTGAAGCGATGCCAACTGACGTTTATTTAATCGAGCAGTTTGTCGGATATCGTTAATCTGGCTTAAGGCTTCTTTTACGCTCAACGATGGATTCTTTGCTAACAAGTAAGCGGCAACAACAAGCACCGACCTGCCTCTACCTAATGCACAGTGCACTACAACATTTTTTTGTTCGTCAACCTGTTGTTGAATGAAGTTAATACCCTGCATCAATTGGTCTTGGGTAGGGCTGGTGTGGTCAAGAACAGGAATGTTGAGATAACGATAGTCTTCTTGGAACGCGGTCCAGTCTAAGCCATCGAATTCAGCAGTGACATCCAGTATTGCCCCAATCTTGTTTTCATTGAGCAGATCAACATGCTTGTTTGACATCCGGCATGCTAGAAACAGGTGAGGTTCAATTTGTTGAAGTGGTGGTACTTTATCAGTGCGTCTGGCATATTCATTGTAAAGCCATGAGCCAAACAAAAAGGGCACAAAGACCCAACGAATATAAATTGGGATAGAGCCGTCCTGACGCTTGCGAAAAAGGCTTGGAAAATTTAATAAGTAAGCACTACTTACAGCTATCAGCGAAAACGCAGTCCATCCAAACATCAGCTTTAAAAGAGTGTAGGGCGCAAAGTACGTTGCAAACAGTGCAGCTATTGCGCCCGCTACATAAAACTTCACCATCTTCATGTAGAAACATATCCTTTGTTTGCGAGAGTACTGTTCTTACTGCGAGAGAATGGTTTTCGTTTACTTTACAAGTGAACTATCGTGCAATTGGATCTATTACTTATTGTAAACTTACATAATGAACTTACCTTTGACGATGCGCGTAAAGGCTAGGTATTAAAGCTAAAATTTGGAAGCGCTTATGTGGTTAAAGGTTGGCAATTTTGTTTGGTTTCAAACAATTTGGTGGTTGATCATTCTTTTTCAAAACAATGCAATATTACCCGTCGTTGCCCTCATTGGCGTTTGGATAGTTTTATCTCCGCAAAGAGCTGCAGACATCAAACTCATGTCCATCATGTTAGTGATAGGAACTGTCGTGGATGGTTTACTCACCCATGGTGGGCTTTTCAATTTCACTGAACAAAATGTGCTAATTCCCTTTTGGCCGATTCCAATTTGGCTTTCTCTACTTTGGGTAGCTTTTTCGGGAACGGTTCATCACAGTATGGAAGCGTTTAAGGGCAGATACGCGTTGTGCGCTGTTGGAGGCGCAATATTTGCACCTTTAAGCTACATAGCGGGCGCACGATTTGACGCAGTAGAACTGGGTGCGTCTTACATAATGTCTTATGCAATTATCGCTGCTGTTTGGAGCGTGGTTTTTCCTCTGTGTTTTTATATCTCGTCCAAGTTATTGAAGACGCAGCTTACACCTAACATTCAAGGAGAAAGTACATATGACTAAAACTGTATTAGTTACTGGTGGAAACCGTGGCATAGGCTTTGAAGTAGTAAAGTCGATGGTTACAGCAGGATATAAAGTACTGATGGGGTGTCGTGATGAAGAAAGTGGGGAAAAAGCCAAAGCTGAAATTCCAGGCGCAGATTTACATGTAATTGAAATGCCGCTCGATAACGAGAATGCCATAACCGACGCCATTATTCAGGCGCAGGCTGTGTATGGAAATATCGATATTTTGATAAACAATGCGGGCGTTCTCGATGATACGCCTTGGGATGAAGTATCGTCAGAGGGGTTTTCGAAAAGCATGCAGGTAAATGTGAACGCGCCATTGACACTAATACAGAATACGCTGCCTAAAATGATTGAGCGAGGTTTTGGTCGAATTGTAAATGTGAGCTCTAGTTATGGAAGTTTCGATCAATCACTACAGGGGCCGTTAAGCTATGCCTTTTCGAAAGCCGCATTAAATGCACTTACGGTAAAAATGGCGGCAGTAGTTGATAAGGCAAGAGCTGACAAAGCCGACGATGACGAATTTGACGTTACGGTAAACAGTGTCACCCCTGGATGGGTTCATACACGAATGGGTGGTGCAGATGCACCCAGATCACCTGAAGAGGGTGCTGATAGCATTGTGTGGCTAGCAACGTCTGCAAAAGGTGGTCCGCACGGCGCGTTTATAAAAGATAGAGAAACGGTTGCGTGGTGATAGTTACCAATGATTGCTCGTAGCGTGAGTTGCGCGTAGCAAAAACTGCGCGCTTCAAGTGTGCAATTTAACGCTTTAACGTGCGGCTAAAGCGAAAAACGTTCTCTTAAAAAACGTGCAATGCCGTCTTCATTATGATGGCCAATAATCGAGGTTGCCGCATCCTTAATCATTTGCTTTGCATTTGAAGGCGCATAGGCTTCGTCAGCAAGCTCGAACATACTAATGTCATTATCACTGTCGCCAAAACATATTACGTTACTGGCCCCTAGCTTGTTTTTAAGTATCTCAACCGCACTACCTTTATTGGCCAACTGGTGATGAACATCCATCCAACGGTATTGGTCTCCCTCTATAGCGGGACCAGAATACGCAATTAGCTCATCATGGTTATTTAAGTACTGATACATTTCGTAAACCAACGGAGCATCACCAATCATGCTAATGTTTGTTATGTGGGCGTGGGCAGGTAGCTGCTCAATAGGAGCAAGTGTGGCATCAGTACGAGAAAAGTACTTATCAATTAAGTCACGTTCAACCTGATGCTGCGGGATAGCGTGATAAATCACGTGGTCGTTGGACTCACTGTTAATATCTACGGTGTTTACGAATGGTGTGATACGGTTTTCGTTAGCACATTGCACAATGGTGTTAACCTCGCTAGGTGCCAACAGGTTCTCTAGTGTCAATGCCTTACCTGATGGGTCCCAAATGGCCACACCATTATTATAAATGTGTGGAAGAACAAACTCGGTGCCTTTTAAAACATGCTGCGCTGAGTGCATGGTTCTGCCGGTTGCAACAGTGAAAGCAATGTCTCGCTCGGCAAGTAAACCTAACGTGTCTTTGGTGTAGGGCGATATTTCTGATGATTTATTGAGAAGGGTACCGTCTAAATCGAAAAAAATTAAATCCATAGTAAATCCATAGAAAGAAGCCTGGTAATGCATAGTTAAAAAAAGAAGGCAATAAAGCATAATACGCATTTATTGCCTTTTTGTTTACTTCATCTCACTAATGTCGTACCAGTATGGATTTGCTTTAATACCTTTCCGTGTAAAGGCGATTAACTACTGACCTTGTCATCTTCGATAAATTCTCCATGAATCTTAATGAAACGCTATCCGTTCATAATTTCACAGGAAAGAAGGCTGCGGTTATTTAATAGCCGCTACAACGTCTTTGGCGTGCGGGCGCAGCGCAGCCTCAAGCTCTTTAACAGATTGCGACTGTTTAAGGCTTATAATGAGCGCCACTTGTTTATTGCGTATAGCATGACGCACTGTTTGCACAATTTGATTTCGGTCGGGGCGTAAGCCCAACAAACCTGCTATAAACAAACCAATGAATATACCTGGGCTAATTAATGCAATGTAGGTGAACATTGGGTTTTGTTGAGTCAGCGCTGGACCATACTGTGTAAGTAGAAACGCACAAATTAGCCCAATGATCAAACCCACGCTGCCCAATACAAGGTGTGATGTCCACAAATTGTTGCCGATGGTTTCAGTGTTTTTCTCAAGCTTTTCGCTCAGTTTCGGGTCGCCTGATTCCACCAACTCAACCTGTGAGAGTGCAATGTTAGTTTGCTCGCTCACCGCATCAATTGCGTTTTGAGCATTTGTCTTTGTATCGAACACCGCAGCAACTTGAAGATGTTCACTTGCTATCATTGACGCACGGCGATTGTTTGTATTTTCGTTTGATTCCTTCTTTTGTACTTTATGTTCAGCTTTCGACATAACCTACTCCATTTCTTACGTTTTTAAATGTTTCAAATCTAGTATATGTCCATCCAATATTCATTCCGTCTAATTAATACAGAGCGTTTTTGAACGCATAGTGGCGCTTGGTTTACGTTTTAAAGTTCTGTTATCTAAACGTTTTTTAGCAAGTGTTAAAGGCGTTTAAGGAAGGGATAGATGAAAAAATGATGGCGTTAAATATGATTAAAACAGAGCAGGGCAGCTCATCGTCAATTAATTTGAGCAAAAGTGTGACATTTTTACACGCTGTATGAAAAAGCGTTACATCGCATTGTTTAAACTGTGTGTTCTTGATCAATATGCTCGCAACGTCAGTACTCAATTTCTACGTTGAATTGAATTCTGTAAAGTCTATTAGGAATGGCAATGGTTGAAAAAGGATTACTCGCTTGTCGACAGTACAATAGCTCAGAACACCTTGCCATTACGCGCCATAGGACAGGTGCAAAGCGTTTCTATTATCGTTATACCAGTGGAAGAAAAGTATCTGGTAAACGTACTTTAAAACGTATAAACCAATTAGTTATCCCACCAAAGTGGGAATCTGTCTTAATTAGCAAAGACCCCAAAGCCTGTATTCAAGTTATTGGCTGTGATGAAAAAGAGAGACGACAGTACATTTACCACCCTAGTTGGCATGAACACCAACAAGCGCTTAAATTTGAAAGGCTTTGCGAATTTGGAAATAAAATTTCAGCTTTCAGACAGCGGTGTGTTTCGTTAGTAGAAGAAGCCGGGTGGCAACAAGAAAAAGCATGCGCTTTAGTGTGTTTACTGCTTGATAACACTGGTGCGCGAGTAGGGAACGCGCAGTACAGTAAAGTAAATAATACGTTTGGTTTAACTACACTACGGCGCAAACATCTTAAACAGAACGATGATGATACTGTTTCGTTACACTATGTGGGTAAGCATGGCAAGCCACGCCAATTAACGATAGAGGATCCAGCGCTAGCAGCACTGGTTAATGAGTCATCCGAAAAGCCGGGGTACTGTTTATTTCGCTATCAAAACGGTGAAGGTAAATGGCAAGATGTTACCAGCGATGATGTTAACCAATTTATTCACGAAAACCTTGGAAATTCATTCAGTTGTAAAGACTTCAGGACATGGGCGGCAAGCCGCCAAGCATTATTGATGTTACCGCGTGTTCATGAAGAGATAGACCAAGCGAAAAACAAAAAATGGGAAAGTACGCTAAGCAAATCGGTAAGCAAAGCGTTGGGAAATACGCCCAATGTATGCCGGAAATATTATATTCACCCTAATCTTTTTGCCCTTCTTAAAGACAAACAAAACACAGAAAGACTCATTTTGCAGGTATCAGAACTTGCGCAAGAAAATCTTAGTCAATTTACAGCGTATGAGCGCATTGAAAGGCTTTTGTTGGGCATAATATCAGCTGAATGAAGTTGTTTATATATTTGTAATGAAAATGATTTAGTTGATGCTAACTTGCGATAGAATCGCTTCAAAAGTTGAATCTAACTATGTTTCACGTTTCTTGGTTGTTATTTTAAATATCTGATATTTATTGTTTTAATTTAACTCTCTAGCAGATTTTTTTCTGTGAAACCATCATCCTACTTTTTGCACATGAACAAGTGTTGAAATTAAGCTGTACATTAATTGCACTTGAAAAAATTTAAAAAACCTTTATATTGTTTGAGCTCAAATGATTACTGTTCGAGTTATCTTGCGTTGGCGTCGACGATTTGCCGTTACTGTTAGCTGATTAATCGCGAAGTTGACCACCTCTGTCAGAGAAACGCGGATTGGAAAGACCGCTGCATAGGTAACGGGTACTTTAATCATTTATTTTTTTGAGCAACAAAGGATTTATCCCTCGCTATGCCATTAGAAAGTTATATCTCATTGTCGCTTTATTTTATCGCGATGTTGGGAATAGGGTTGTTTGCATATCGTCAATCGACCAGTGATATATCAGGTTATATTTTGGGCGGAAGAAAGGTAAGCCCTCAAGTCACTGCTTTATCAGCAGGCGCGTCCGATATGTCTGGTTGGATGTTAATGGGGCTACCCGGTGCAATGTTTTTAACCGGGTTCGACGCTTTATATATCGCGATTGGTTTAGTAGCAGGCGCACTGGCAAATTACTTACTAGTGGCACCGAAATTGCGTGTATACACAGAAGTGGCTGATGACTCACTTACGGTTCCTGAGTTTTTTGCTAAACGTTTTAATACACCGAGCTCAAGCATAAGAATTGTGTCTGCTGCGATTGTTGTGATGTTTTTCACGTTGTATACGTCGGCAGGTTTAGTGGCAGGTGGTAAGCTTTTTGAAAGTGCATTTAATGTTGACTATCAACTTGGCCTGTTTATCACGCTTGGCGTTGTAGTGTCATACACCTTGCTTGGTGGCTTCTTAGCAGTAAGCCTTACCGATTTTGTTCAAGGCTGCATTATGTTTGTTGCACTTGTACTCGTTCCGGTGGTGGCGTTTACCGAGTTCGACAGTGTTTCGCAAATGACAAGTGCAGCATACGCATCGGTGCCAAGCTTTTCTGAGTCGTTAGAAACGCTTACCGTGGTAGGTTTACTTTCTAGCCTAGGCTGGGGGCTTGGGTACTTTGGACAGCCGCACATCATTGTACGTTTCATGGCAATTAGGTCGGTGAAGGCAATTAGCACAGCGCGAATCATTGGTATGTCGTGGATGACAGTAACCATCATTGGTGCACTTGCAACAGGCTTTGTTGGCATTGCTTATGCAAATCAATTTAATTTGAAAGTGGATGACGCTGAGACCATTTTCATTATTTTTTCTCAGCTATTGTTCCATCCATTAATTAGTGGATTTTTAATGGCGGCAATTTTGGCAGCCATTATGAGCACAATTTCATCACAGTTGTTGGTGAGTGCAAGCTCGTTAACAGAAGATATTTATCGCGTAGTAACGAGTAAAGAAGTAAGTGAAAAGCAAACAGTAACAATAGGACGCTACGGTGTAGCGGGTGTCGCAATTGTAGCGCTTATGTTGGCTATGGATGCGTCAAACACCATTCTATCTTTAGTGAGTAATGCATGGGCTGGTTTTGGTGCTGCGTTCGGCCCACTAGTACTGTTTTGCTTGTATAGGAAAGACCTCACAGCAAAAGCTGCGATGACCGGAATGGTAAGCGGTGCGGCAACGGTACTGTTTTGGATTTACGCACCGCTCTTAGCCAATGGTGAGGCATTAAGTAGCGTGATGTACGAAATTATCCCTGGTTTTGCGGTAAGTACGCTAACCTTATATTTAATGAGTAGGTTTGGCGAAAAGCCCGCAGATAGCGTTGAAAAAACGTTTATTCAAGCCAGTGAAGAATTAGCGAATCAACAATCTTAAGGTTTAGAAGTTTATTATGAGTAACCCTAATTGGAAACGCGTAGTAATAAAGGTAGGTAGTGCACTGATTTCACCTAATCAACAAGGGTGCAGTAGCCATTATTTGCTTAGTATTGCGCAATTCATCGTGCGATGCAGAGCGAACGGTACGCAAGTCGTGCTGGTTTCTTCAGGCTCGGTCGCAGCAGGTGCGCATTTGTTTCCAGAGCTAGAGAAATCCGATATTGCCATTAAGAAAGCGATGGCAGCGGCAGGTCAAACAGAAATGATTGCAACGTGGGACAGGCTATTTGACTTTCCATCTGCGCAGATACTGTTAACTCATGCCGACTTACGAGACCGTGAACGCTACGTAAGTATTCGAGAGACAATTTTCAGCCTGTTAGACAATGGCGTTCTTCCTATTGTTAATGAAAATGACACGGTAACAACTGACAAGCTAAAAGTTGGTGACAACGATAACTTGTCGGCAATGGTAGCGTCGGCTGCCGAAGCGGATGCACTTATCATCTGTTCTGATATAGATGGATTATATGATAAAAATCCGCATGAACACGACGATGCGACTTTGCTTAAAACGGTGGATAACATTGATGCAAGCATCTACGCCATGGCTGGTGGCGCGGTTAAAGGCGGTGTAGGTACGGGCGGAATGCGCACAAAAATCGAAGCTGCCGAAAAAGCAGTTTCGCATGGTATAGATACTTATATTATTAACGGCTTTACGGAGCTGTCGTTTAACATGCTGCTAAATGGTGAAAACCCAGGCACGCATTTCAAGCCTCATGCGAAGCCAATGCAAGAAAACGTACATTGGATGCGACATACGTCGAACGCACAAGGTGAAGTTATTGTTGAAGGCGACTTCGACGCACAACTAGATAGCGACGCTGAGCAACTTACAAGTAGCGAAATTGTAGACGTGAAAGGCGAGTTTTCAGTGGGCGACACTATTTTGGTGCGCAAAGAAGATGGCACTAAGCTGGTTAAGGCGAAGTCGAATTACAGTAGCTGTTTATTGAATTTCATTGCTAATCAGGAAAACGAAGAATTTGCCAACGAATTCGAAGAGAAAACGGGGCCAATTATTTCTGATCAGCATATAGCAAACTTGGAGAAAGAATGAGCATTATTACAGAGTTAGCACAACAGGCGAAAAAAGCTGCACGTACATTGGCAATCCTAAGTGAAAGCCAAAAGAACGCGGTGTTAACTGACATGGCAGCAGCTATTCGCGCAAACAAAGACAAAATTATTGCGGTTAACGAAAAGGAAGTTGCGCGTGCTAAGGAAAACAACTTAGACGCTGCCATGGTGGACCGCTTAATTTTGAATGAAGAGCGCATTGAATCGATGGCCGAAGGCATCGAGGTTATTGTTGAGCTTGATGATCCAGTGGGTAAAGAGCGTGTTATTGGCACTCGTCCTAACGGCATCGAGATTAAGAAAATGCGTATCCCGCTAGGTGTAGTGTGTATGATTTATGAAGCACGCCCCAATGTAACTGCTGACGCAGGCGCCTTGTGCTTCAAATCGGGCAACGCTGTCATTCTACGTGGTGGTAAAGAAGCGTTAGATACAAGTTTGGCAATTGCTGAACTTATGCAAGACGTTCTGGAAAAGCACAATTTACCAAAAGCACTGGTAACAGTAGTGCCAAACCCTGACCGTGCACTAATGCAAGAGTTAATGGAACAGCGTGACTACATCGACGTAATTATCCCTCGCGGTGGCGAAGGCTTGATTAATTATGTAACTGATAACGCTAAAGTACCGGTTATTCAGCACTTTAAAGGTGTGTGTCACCTTTATGTTGATAAAGAAGCGGACTTAGATAGAGCCATGGCATTATTGTTAAATGGTAAAACCCAGCGTACCGGCGTGTGTAATGCACTAGAAGCGCTGGTAGTACACCAGGCTGTTGCAGGTGATTTCTTACCGAAGGTGGCACAAGCATTTAAGGAAAAAAGCGTGAAAGTGCATGTGAACGAGAAGGGAAGTCAGTACTTTGACGATGCTAATGTTATTGCTGAAGACGAATTCGGTGAAGAGTATTTAGGATTAGAAATCGCGATTCGCGTAGTGGACGACTTTGATGCAGCTATCGAGCATATCGCTCATTTTGGTAGTAACCATACAGAGGTTATCTGTACCGAAGATGCTGAAAAAGGCAAGCTATTTCAGCGCGCAGTAGACGCAAGTGTAGTGATGGTTAATGCGTCGTCACGATTCTCAGATGGAAGCCAACTAGGTTTGGGTGCTGAAATTGGTATTGCAACCACGAAATTGCATGCTTACGGACCAATGGGCCTAGAGTCGTTGACGTCTGAAAAGTACCTAGTAAATGGTGAAGGTCAAATTCGCGAATAAAGACTGAGGTCTTCTACGCTAACCAGGCTAAAAGCAGGGGCGGCGCATAGTATTTAATAAATAGATCGCGCAGGAAAAAAGCTGACTAAACCTTATAGAAGGTACTAATAGAAGTCACTGGTCAGCATTGTACCCTCAGCCCTCATGCTTCATAATATAAAGCGCTAACATTAGTTGGCGCTTTTTTGTTTCTATCCATAGGGTTAATTTGCTATAGCGCCTAGCCGCTTTCATCACGGTAATTAACAATATAAGAACCACTAATAGAAGCACCACAAATATACAACCCAAAGATGGAGCCGTAATGGAGATAGTGATAGACCCAGCACAAATGTGGCAACAGTTCATTGCATTTGCGAACGATTACAAACTGCTGACGTCTTTGGTTTTGCTCGTCATTTTACACTACATCAAGAAAGGCTTATTGCGCCTTATTAAACGTAGAAGTTCGCGTAAAGGCGAAGATCGCCGTAATCAAATTAATATTTTAGAGCAACTTGGTAACGCACTTATCATCATATTACTTATGGTGATGTGGTCATCTGAAATACAAACTCTCGCCATTTCAATAGCTGCGTTTATGGTGGCAATAGTGCTTGCCACGCGAGAATTTATTCAATGTTTTATGGGGTTCATTTACTATTTAGGCGCAAGGCCTTTCAGGGTTGGCGACTGGATCCAAATGAACAACCTCATTGGTGAAGTTGTTGAAATGGACTGGGCTAAAACGGCGCTACTAGAAGTAGACCCAGAAAGCTTCAACTACACGGGTAAACACGTTTATGTACCTAATAGCCAGTTAGTAACGCAAACCGTTAAAAACCTAAACTTTATGCGTCGCTATCGATTGCATTCTTTTGAAATTGTGAATGAGCCAACGGTTAACGCGTATAGCTTGTTGCCAGCTTTTCATGCGCGAGCGCAGGCGCATTGCGAGTATTTTCGCGATGTGGCAGAGCGTTACAAAGGCTTAATCGAGCGACACCTCGAACAAGAGTTTATACGCATAGATCCAGAAGTAGAGATAAAAACAAACGAGTTGGCAAAAGTAGTAGTGAAGGTTAGTTTGTTTTGCCCCACTGCAGAAGCCCACGAGCTTGAACATAAAATGTGCTCAGACTGGCTAAGCCTTTGGTTTAAAGCCATGAAAGAAGAGCAAAAAGCGCTTGAAACGCAACAAGGCGAGATTTAGTACTGCAGCGTAATAAAATGCGCCTACTATGACTAGCGCAAGCTAGTCACAATCCCAGGCACGATTTTGGGTAAAGTGGCTTTGCAAAAAAGCCATTTGATCTGCCAATATACGCCTATTCATTAAGTAGAAACGTTCGTATACGTTAGGGCGAAACGGCACTGCTAACAGCGGCATATTCGCTTCTTCAGGTGTTTTTGCGCCTTTCGCGTGATTACACCGTTGGCAAGCAGTGGCAACGTTTGTCCAGCTGTCTTTACCACCACGTGAGCGAGGTACAATGTGATCGCGTGTTAGCTGCTTTGGTGAAAACTTTTGCCCGCAATACATACACAGGTAACTATCGCGTCTGAACAAATATCGATTAGTTAAAGCGACTTTGCCCGACATATCGGTAACTTTTCCATCGCAGGCAATAATGCTAGACAGGTTTAATTGGCTTTGAAGACCGTTTCTATTCCAACCGCCTTTTAAAATAATGCTGTCGCTTCCCAATTCAAACAGCACCTTGTTTTGGCAGTAAAGTTTTGCGGCGTGTTCAACATCTATCCACTCTTGTGGCATGCCTGCTTTGTTAAGTCGAAGTACCAACATGGGTTTCTCCTTTAGCACACTATAATTAGACGTTCTTGTTGTTATAAGCTGAGCAACTTTTCACTGGTAGACCGCTAAACTGGTAGACCGCTAAAAGGATGGGCGCGGACAGTAAATAAGATGCGCTACTTATTGTTCTAGCATACGCTGTTTTGTGTCATTATGATGAAAATATAGCCAAAAAATGAAATTTCACAGAGTTTTCATACAGTCATGGTGCAATAGGAACTAGCAACTAAACTAAAATGTGCATAAGAATTTCTGCATGACGCTGTATTTGATCGTGGTATTAACGATATATCATGGCTATACTATGCGCCGCGTTTAAAAGCGATAAATAAAGATTGAAATTAAAGGACAAATAGTGACTCCTATTACAAAATCATTCCAGTATGGACAGCATACTGTAACTCTAGAAACGGGTGTAATTGCTCGTCAGGCAACAGCTGCGGTACTTGCAAGCATGGACGACACGTCTGTACTAGTAACAGTAGTTGGTAAGAAAGAAGCGAAAGCAGACCAAGATTTCTTCCCACTTACTGTTAACTATCAAGAAAAAGCGTATGCTGCGGGTAAAATCCCAGGTGGTTTCTTCAAACGTGAAGGTCGCCCATCTGAAGGTGAAACACTGATTGCACGTCTTATCGACCGCCCAATCCGCCCATTATTCCCAGAAGGTTTCAAAAACGAAGTACAGGTTGTTGTTACTGTAATGTCTGCTAACCCAGACATCCCTACAGACATCATCTCTATGATTGGTACTTCTGCAGCCCTTGCTATCTCTGGTATTCCATTCAACGGCCCAATTGGTGCGGCACGTGTTGGTTTTAGCAACGGTGAATACATTCTAAATACACGCCACGAAGAGCAAGCGGAAAGCGAGCTTGACCTTGTAGTTGCGGGTACTGAAGGCGCAGTACTTATGGTTGAATCAGAAGCAAGCGTGCTTTCTGAAGAGACTATGCTTGGTGCTGTTATGTTCGGTCACGAGCAAATGCAAACTGTGGTTAACGCAGTAAATGAATTTGCTGCTGAAGTTGGCACTGAGAAGTGGGACTGGACTCCAGAAGCAGAAAACACTGCGCTTAAAGATAAAGTTAAAGCACTAGCTGAAGCTGAAATGACAGCTGCTTATCAGATTTCTGACAAGCTAGAGCGTAAAGACGCAGTAACTGCTGCGACTGAAAAAGCACTAGAAGCAATACTTGCTGAAGACGAAGAACAAGACAAGAAAGAAGTACTAGACCTTCTTCACGACCTTGAGTCTGACGTAGTACGTTCTCGCATCCTTTCTGGCGCACCGCGTATTGACGGTCGTGACCCTGCGATGATTCGTGCACTAGACGTTGCTACAGGCATTCTTCCACGTACTCACGGTTCTGCACTATTTACTCGTGGTGAAACACAGGCACTTGTTGCAGCTACTCTTGGAACAGAGCGTGACGCACAGATGATTGACGAGCTTCAAGGTAAGCGCGACAGCCGTTTCATGCTTCACTATAACTTCCCTCCATACTGTGTTGGTGAAACAGGTATGATTGGCTCGCCTAAGCGTCGTGAAATTGGTCACGGTCGTCTAGCGAAGCGTGGTATTCAAGCAGTAATGCCAAGCGAAGAAGAATTCCCGTACGTAGTACGTGTGGTTTCTGAAATCACAGAATCAAACGGTTCATCTTCAATGGCGTCTGTATGTGGTACTTCACTAGCGCTAATGGATGCAGGTGTTCCAATTAAAGCGTCTGTTGCGGGTATCGCAATGGGCCTTGTTAAGAGCGACGAAAACTTTGTTGTACTTTCAGACATCCTTGGTGATGAAGATCACCTTGGTGATATGGACTTTAAAGTAGCAGGTACTACCGACGGTATTACTGCACTTCAAATGGACATTAAGATTGAAGGTATCACCAAAGAAATCATGCAAATCGCGCTTAAACAAGCAAAAGAAGCACGTTTGCACATTCTTAAGACCATGGATGAAGCCATTGGTGGTCACCGTGAAGAGCTAAGTGAATTTGCTCCACGTATTTACACAATGAAGATTGACCAAGACAAAATCCGTGATGTTATCGGTAAAGGCGGCGCAATGATCCGTCAAATTACTGAAGAGTCTGACACTAACATCGAGATTGAAGACGACGGTACTATCAAAATCTTTGCGACAGAGCGTGCGAAAGCAGACATCGCTATTAGCAAGATTGAGCAAGTAACGGCTGAGATTGAAGTTGGTAAGACTTACAACGGTAAGATTACACGTATTGTAGACTTCGGTGCGTTTGTAGAAGTACTTCCAGGTAAAGAAGGTCTTGTTCACATTTCACAAATCGCTCACGAGCGTGTGAACAAAGTAACTGACTACCTAGAAGAAGGCCAAATGGTTGACGTTAAGGTTATGGAAATCGATCGCCAAAACCGTGTACGCCTAAGCATTAAAGAGCTTCTAGAAAAGCCTGCGCCTAAGTCTGACGACGCAGAGTAATACTGACTGGGTTTAAACAAAACGTAGTTATCAGCAATTAAGTAAAAAGGGAGCTTGGCTCCCTTTTTTCGTTATAGGTTGCTACAGGTTTTATCAAGTTGCGTTTTGTGAATTAACCCACACATCCAATCTATAACGAAAAGCGTAATTCAAAGGTATTTGATAATGGATAAGCAAACTCAAACCGAAGTAGAAGCAGCAGTATTTCGCCGCTTACTAGAACATTTAGATGCGAACAAAGACGTTCAGAACATCGACCTCATGATTTTGGCCGACTTTTGCCGCAACTGCCTAGCAAAGTGGTATTCAGCTGCTGCTAGCGAGCAGGGCGCAGACATCGACTATGAAGCGGCGCGTGAAGTGGTATACAAAATGCCGTATTCAGAGTGGAAGGAAAAGCATCAGCTACCCGCTACTGACGAACAACTTGAAAAGCTAGCTGCCAGACAGAAGAAATAGTTGCTAGTTTGAATGATGATAATCTATCAATTTAAAAAGCCAGCGAAAGCTGGCTTTTTTGTATATTTTTCTATTGGTTATGGTTATGGTTTAAGGTAGTAAGTGATACAAGAACAAGTCTTTTAAAGTGGATTGAGAAAGCATGGCGGTTTGGAGATGTCAAGATTGTTATGCTTTTTAAAAGGGATTTTGAGTTATGAGAAGAGCATCGCCAGAAGCATGGCTTTTTGTCGGATTTATTATTTGCCTTGTAGTCCTCCCCGTAGTTGCAGGTTTAATTGCACTCAAAACATACCGAAAGTGTAAATCTATCGAAGTTCAAGAAAGGAATTCCATTGCAGCCCTGCATCAAAAGACACATGACAGTTTCTTTACCGTTCTAGTCGTTGGGTAGAAGAGCACGCCTTGAAAGCAAACATCAAAAGCAAAGTTCCACTTATTTTCCTAATTGTGGTGTCGCTTTGGTGGTGGTTTTATTATGCCTCATCAAATGCGTTCAATGGCTTTGGGGCAGAAAAGCATGAATGGTTATTTATGCTCGACACTTTGCTGGTATTACCAATACTTTGCTTTATTTGTGAAGATGACAAACAAAAAGCCTTGTTAAAGTTCGCTATGCTTTGTAGCAGTGCCGTGTTTATTGGGAGTGTGATTATTCCAGAGCAGAACAAGGTGTTATTTCAATACCTTGAAAGCGGACGGTATGTAGTTTTAGCTATTGTGCTTCTGCTTGAATTGACTGCTGTCATCACCGTGGTGTTAGCTGTGCGTGGTTTGTTAGCAATAAATGAAGACCCAGATATTGCACTGCAAAAGCCTATTGATAATATGCTGGGCACATCGGCATTAAGTACATTGCTACAGTTTGAAGGCCGTGTATGGACCTTTGCACTATTAGCATCACACATTAAGCCAATGGCGTATGCCGGTGAATATCACTTCTTTTATGATAAAAAAGACGGCGCACGCAGTAATCTTGTTGGTTTTCTTGCTTTAATGGTTATCGAGCTACCTTTAGTTCATTTGCTTATTCATTTTCTCTGTAGCAGCACCGCTGCCAATATTGTTACTGGCCTTACCCTATTTGGACTCGTATTTTTCTTTGCGGAATACAAAGCAGTGGGTAAGCGTCCAATTTCGATAAGTGGCAACAATATAATTGTCCGCTATGGTCTCTATCCGTCGCTTACCATTCCAGTGCACAATATTGCTGCAATATCGGCTAATACGGGCTTTATAAAGCGTAGCCGCTACATTAAAAGGTTTAACTATGCTGGTGTACCCAACGTTGAAATTCTTTTGCATGAACCAATGAATGGTAGGAAGGCAATATATTTGGGCGTTAACTCGCCATGTAGATTTATACATTGCGTAAAGCAAGTAAAAACCAAGGACTCGTTTTTTTAACAAGGAAGCACTTAATGCGTACAACAGTTGTAATAGTGGCTGCGCTTATTAGTTTGTATTCAACAATACTCAAAGCAGATACAGTAAAAATTCACGCAATTCACAAAGAAACCTTTGCCTGTACAGAGCATTGGGACGGGCAGTTTGCATACGCGGGTGATGCGTTAGGAACAGACTGTGTTATTGGTGGTTGGTATGAGGATGATACTCGGCTTTTTCAGCGCTCTTATATTAATAAGGGTTTCGAAAACGAAGAGTGGTTTGGTTTTAAAAAGGATGTGTTAGCGCCTTGCGATTGCACGGTAGAAAGTATTCATATTAACCCTATTACGAATAAGCCAGGTGTAATGACGCCCGGTAGAGCAAGCTCAATTACGTTTAAAACAAAAGAGGGTCAGTTTGTACTGCTTGCACACGTAAGAGATATCGCTGTAAAAGTTGGTCAAGAAATCAAGCGCGGCACTGTAGTAGCCAAGGTGGGTAATAATGGTTACAGCCGAAACCCACATATTCATATAGGCGCGTGGGATATTAATGGTAAGCCAATGCAAATTCAGTTTGACCAGAGCACGCTCGCGTTAATAGACCGTCAGTAGTTTAACTTTACAACTTAGCGAAGTAATTGATACCGTCGCTGCTCGCTACGAATTATGGAACATGACTATTCCCGATCTTTTTAATTTATCTAAAATAACGTGTTGGCAGGCGTTTCGTCTTCTTATCATTTCCGCATTATTGTTTAGCGGGTTAGGCATCAAATTCATCAATTTTTAACAAGGAATGTTCAATGAAAAAGGTTTTATCTTTAGCGTTTATCTCATTAACTCTAGTCGGCTGTAATGGTAATAGCGATGACGAACAACCATGTGGCGAAATCACGCTGCCTGTAATTGTTCCTGCTATTCGAGTGAATCTATTCGACATTAATGAGCAAGCACTAAATGCATGCGATGCAATATTAACCATTACTAACTCTTCGGGAACAGAAGTAGTGTACGGCTCTGCTTTCAATAATTGCGAAGAAGAATTTAGCCTTGATGGTGGTTTCAATTTAGAGGAGCACGACTTCCTGATTGAAAAAGCGGGTTTTGTAAACCAAGAATTTAGTAATATCTCGCCCATAGAAACACGTTGCGCATACGAAACCATAGAGATAGACGTATTTTTAGAGGTTAATTAACGGTGTTCAATTTGTAATTAAGTGCGTTACGTTACTTTCTGTCATCCTTTATTGGGTGTTTATAGCACACATTTACGGTAAATTAAGTTCACATTACTTGTAACCTTAGTTAGGACAACGACTTATTATGGTTTCTATCCTTACCCCTGTCGTCGCTCATATCTTTTGGTGCGCACTTCTTTATGCATTGCTAACTGTGGCACGTGCCCCAGCTGTGTGGGGAGTAGGTCGCAATACTGATGGAAGCAATCCATTTCAAAACATTCAGCCCAAAATAAGTGCTAATTTGTCGAATCAGTTTGAATGGCCGGTATTTTTTCATGTGCTTTGCGTAATGCTTTATGTAGAACAAAGCGCTGTAACAAGTACCATGATGCTAATGGCATGGGTATTCGTTATAGGTCGCGTTCTGCATAGCCTTGTTCAAATTTGTAGCAGCAACGTACGAATTCGTGGGCTAGTGTTTACTATTAATTTCCTTGCTGTGATAGCCATGTGGGTTTTGTTTTTATTTGAAATGTAGGGTGATTAATCATCTTTAAACGCGTTTAACTTGCAATTGCAGGTTAGTAAAACATTTAACAAAAGAAGGAATTTGGGAAAACGTGGCACAGCTTGTATTTGAAAACACTACTTTAAACACACCGTTACTCATACTGGCGCCGCTTACATCAGCGCATAAAAGCGATTTATTAAAAGCTGCAACTGACGGCGAGCTATGGAATTTATGGTTTACCAATGTACCCAGTGAAAACACAATCGACACTTACTTTGAAGCTGCATTAGAACAGAGAGAAGCCGGTACTTCTTTACCGTTTGTCGTTCAGCACAACGCGACGGGAGAAATAATTGGTACCACGCGCTTCTGTAACGCTGATTTGAAGAACAAGCGTTTAGAAATTGGCTATACCTGGTACGCCAAAAGTTATCAACGCTCTTCGGTTAACACAGAATGTAAGCTAGCTATGCTTACGTACGCATTTGAAACCTTGCAAGTCATTGCTGTTGAGTTCAGAACTCACTGGCATAACCAGGCCTCTAGAAACGCAATTTTAAGGTTAGGGGCAAAACAAGATGGTGTATTGCGACAGCATCAACAGCAGGCCGATGGCGCATACCGCGACACGGTGGTATTTTCTATTCTAAATAGCGAGTGGCCCACCGTTAAAAAAGGCTTAATTCACAAGCTTTCATATAATACTAACACCCACGAATAATAGCTTTACAACCCTATCGCTGCTAAAAAACGTTGCGTTTTAAATAACGATCAATGATGACCAACAAGGAAACAACATGGACTTTTTACTAAACATTCTTATTTGGGTAGGGGTTGTGATATTCGCCATGTTTTTTATTGGCTTTTTGGCAGCAGTAAAATTAAATAAACGCCAGAACGAAAATGATCAAAGCACCAAAAATAAAAACCCAAATAACTAAAACCAGAATGATAAAAACTAGAATAAATGAAGCTTGATTAAAAAAGCCTGACAGTAGAATAATTAGAACTAACATCGGTTTATACAATGTACCTTCCTAAAAACCTTACCATGACGCCAAATTCTGCTGTGCGAAGCTTTATCTCTCAGTACAATTTTGGCGCGCTTATTACTAGCGACTTACGCACAACGCAACTGCCTTTCATGGTGGAAGAACGAAAAGATGGCAGGCTTGTGCTTACTGCGCATATGGCGAAAGCCAATAGCCAGTGGAAACAGTTTGAGAGCTCTGCAGATTCAAAGGTAAACGCCAGCGTCTTATTCGCAGGTCCTCATGCCTACATTTCACCTACTTGGTATCAAAGTCGACCAGCAGTATCTACATGGAATTATGCTTCTGTTCAGTGTTTTGGGTCGGTTACATTATTAGATGAAGCGGCAACGCTGGATGCAGTGTATAAACTTACGCAACAGTTTGAGCCTTCTCTTGAAAGGGGAGCTAAAGCCATAGAAGCATTAATGCCTGAAGAGTATGTAAACAAACTAATTAAAGCTGTGGTTGGCTTTGAAATGGTGGTTGAAACAGTAGAAGCAAAAGAAAAACTGGGGCAACACAAAAGTAATGTTGATCAAGCTTCTGTTTTTAATGCGCTAACAAAAAGCGAAAGTTTAGATGCTCAAGCGTTAGCGGCCTATATGGTGAAAAGAAATACGGGTACTGGACAGAGCTGATAATAAGTACTTCTTCAAAATTTAAATAACCCCTTTTTGAACATTTCCTCGTTTAGTCATAAACAAGAAGGGGAAATGCTATGTTACTAACACTTCAACATGCTTCAAATGCTGCTCCGTCGTCACCTTGGCTTTCGTTGTCTCAACGGTTAGTTAAGGCGTTCTCTTTAGGCACCGCTGGTTTGGTGATAACTGTTGCGCTTTTCGTTTTGATGGCGCGTTTAATTGAGCAAGACAAAGTATCGGTAGAGAAGGTACAACCTGTACATTTAGACCCCATTATTTATCAAGCAGAAGATGAGACCACCGTTGTAAGGCCAAAGATTAAGCCCATAGAGCAGGTGATAAAAACGCCGCCAGTACAAAAGGTTGAGACTAACCCTGAACCTAATGACACATTAAACAATGTAGCCATGTTCACTCATGTACCAAACACTAATTTAGACATTAAGATTGGGTTTAATGGCGCTCAGGGCAACATGCAGGCGTCTCCACAATTTCGCGTTGACCCTACATACCCACCTGAAGCGTCTAGGAATGGAACAGAAGGATGGGTAAAACTTGGCTTTACAGTAAGTGCCAGTGGTGCCGTATCAGATATAGAGGTACTAGAGTCGCAGCCTGCGAGAGTGTTTGATAGAGCGGCAAAACGAGCGCTTAAAAAGTGGAAATATAAACCTAAGTTAGTTGACGGTAAGCCTGTTAGTCAGACAGGTATGATCGTAGTATTAGATTTCAAGCTAGAACAATAAGGAAGAAGCCTATGAGCATAGGCGCAAGCTTACAGGGTATTTTTCGTCGCTCGGCTAGTACGAGCGACAGTACAAAGCATACAGCCACTACCAATTCGTTAGGATTAAGCGAAAGGTTAATGGTGCAATATCGCGATACACAAAGCGACCAGGCGCTGTCATCGCTTTTCGATTTGCACAGTAACAAGCTTTATTACTTTTTACTGGTAATGTCAGACGCTGCTACAGCTGAAGATATAGCGCAAAAAGTATGGGTGACGGTAATTGAAAAGCGTCACCAATTTGTGAATGCAGACAATTTTCAAGCGTGGTTATTTACCATCGCGCGTCGGGCTTTAATTGATGAATTTCGTCGAAATGCTCGAATAGATTACGACAGTGACGCAGTGAGTAAAGCGCCCAGCGATAATATAGATATAGGCGAAACGCTCACTAAAAGCGAAGCTATCCATTCGTTGTTGTGTGCACTGCCACTTAAACAGAAAGAAGCGCTTTCGTTGCAGCTTGAAGGGTTTTCTTTAGAGCAAATAAGCGCTATTTGCCACGTACCAAGAGAAACAATTAAAACACGCTTGCGCTATGCGCGCGAAACTCTTAAAAAAATGACGGAGCGTGATTAGTATGTCTATGTCAGATAAAGAATTACAGGACGCTTTTAAACAAAATCAACAAGTGCACAGTGCGCCAAGTGCGCTTAAGCAGTCTGTTATGCAGCATCACATGGCGAAAAAAGCACAGCAACAAAGCGGGGTTTCCCAAACTGTGGAACTGCTGGTTACATGGTTTCATTCGTCATCTGTGAGATTTGCTGCATTAGCTGTTGCTATGGTTGCGTTGTTTGGCGTTTATGGCGCGGGTAAATGGCAGATGGCCAACTTTCCATCGTATGATGCTCGCAACAACCCCGATATAACAACGGTAAGTATTGTTAATTACCACGGTTACGATGCTGAAGCTGAGCGTTTCAAAACCGATTATTTCAATACAGAGCGAGATAACGCTGATAAGCGCAGAGCAAAGTTTAACACCTACACGGATAACTATTTTTCTAGCCAAGCGTTAGCGCAAGCGGTAAGCGTGCAAAATGCTACGCTTTATGCTAATAACGGAAGTTGGACACTGCTTAATTGTAACAAAGAAAGCGTGGTGATTTCTGAAAGTATCGTAGCGAAACTGAGTATTGCAAACCGTATTTCAAGCGATATAGCCGTTGGTACCAGTGTGGCACTGGCGTTTGATTCACAAGGTAGAATAACGTCAATTCGCTCGGCGCCAAGGGCACTAATGTGTTAACAGACGAGTGCTTACATAGCTAGAACGCTTTACAAGGTGCGTACCAATAGCACCTTGTTGGTATTTTTTTAGCTCAATTAAGCTTAGCGTCATTAAGCAGTACTTAACTAAATTGAGTGATGTTATTTTTCTAGGTCGTGAGCTCTAAATGCATTGGGTAGTAATTCACCAATTGTCGTGTTGTGGGTTTGGCCTTGCTTACTCACCATGGTAACCGGCGTATCGTCAGTAGCAAATTCAGCAATTTTCTGTCGGCAACCACCGCATGGAAAACAAAATTCTTCGTTTGGGCTTGCTATAACAATGTGTGAAATGCGCTTATGACCTTGAGAAACCATGTTGCCTATGGCAGTAGCTTCGGCGCATTGTCCTAACGGAAACGCTGCACTTTCAACGTTACATCCTGCAAAGGCCTCGCCAGTAGGTGTGATGACAGCGGCACCAACTTTAAAATTGGAATAAGGGGAGTGGGAGTTTTTCTGTGCGTTGAACGCTAAAGCCGAGAGTTGTTCAATGTTATTTTTGTTCATGGCTACCTTTGTTATCCGCCTAATACGCTTTACTTTTCTTACTAAATGCGAGAAGGTTGGCGGCAATATCGCCGCAACAAATGTATACTTTGTATTTAGACGGTTTTTTCTCTTTTTATAGAATGCTTTTTTACCATGTGCAGAAACGTTAGTCTCATCTTTTTTTCTTTAATTGCTGCTATTTTAAGCGGTTGCGCGCAAACAGTGCCTGTGGCAGAAAGGCCACAGATGGGAAACCTTTTATTAGCCGAACCTGCACCCATTAACCCGCGTTCAGAAATGGCAATTGCGCGCTACAACCAGGTGCTTAGCAGTACGGCATTGTCTGATGAAGATAAAGCGGAACTGCACTTTCAGCGCGGTATGCTTTACGACAGCGTTGGTTTAGGTGGTTTAGCGCAATTCGACTACAGCCAAGCAATTAATTTTAAGCCCGATCTTGCTGAAGCATATAACTCGCTTGGCATTCACTACATACAGCAAAGCGATTTTTTACAAGCGTATGAAGCGTTTGATTCAACGTTGGAAATAAACCCAGAGTATGACTTCGCGTTTTTGAACCGCGGAATTGCTTTGTATTATGGTGGCAGAGCAGAACTTGCTACTACCGACCTAGCCGCGTTTTTAGAAAAAGACGAATCTGACCCGTTTAGGGCTTTGTGGTCGTATTTTGCTCACCACGACGTATCGCCGGAAGAAGGGCAAATATATTTAGCCACTATTCGCCCAAGTTTAGATAACAGCCATTGGGCTACTACACTCACCGATCTGTTTCTTGGGGTTGTAGACGAAAACGACGTACTTAATTCTCTTCTTGTAGGCGTGAGCAGCCAGAAAGAGCTTACTGATAGATTGTGTGAAGCTTATTTCTATTTGGGTAAATATCATACGCAAAAAGGAAATAGTGGCATTGCGTCTAACTACTTTAAGCTTGCACTTAGTACCAATGTGTTTGATTACGTTGAACACCGCTACGCGCGAATGGAACTAAATAGGTTGCGAGAGCGCGCAAATACCGAAAAAACCGCAGACAGTGCAACAGAGTAAGCACTAAGTACCATGCGCGGCCTATTCCTAGCAGTTTTTGCACTGCTTATTGTTGCAGGCGATAGCGGCCGCTTTTCGCCTCAACTTGTTCATAATGCATCCGCTGTTCTAAACCAATCAAAAGCTGAGCGACAGCAAGTAAATGGCGCATTAGTGATGCTGTGGAATGCGTCGATGCAGGGAAGTGAACAAGGACAGTCGTTACTGCTTTCTACTTTTCAAAATGCCTACAACACGAACTTTGACAACAACAGCATAAATCAAGAAGATGCCAGTTACTGGCTTGAAAAGCTTGTAAGGCTTGAAAATGCTGACGCGGCTTGGTTGCTGTATCAAATGTTAGGTGAAGAGGGCGCCTCTAAACGATTTATGCGATTGGCGGCCATAGGCAATGTTGCCGAAGCACAGCTGGCTTTTGCTATGTCTTCTGATTCGCCTGAAAAACGCGAAAAATGGTTAGTACGTGCTGCGTCACAAGGCTATGTACCGGCTCAAGCTGCGCTAGCCGACTGGTATTTACTGCATGGGAAACAGCAGTTAGCAAAACCGCTGCTGGCGGCTACCGCAGAATTAGATATGCAAAGCGCGTTTAAATACGGTCGCTTACTTTGGGACGAAGAAAATGTAGATGAAGCCAAAATACATTTTTCCCGTGCAGCGAAGCTTGGTCACCAGCAAGCCAGTCGTGCCTTATCAGTTATAAACCGTTACAAGCAATACTCGCCTTCGAACATGCCAACAATAAGTTGGGCATCTGTCTCTAGAACTGGCAGTGAGTGCCTGCAACGTATTCAGCCTTTTGCTACCAGCTTAGCAACCATTATTCGAGCAGATAGTTTGTATAATGACTTTGTTAAAGATACCCGATTATCATCGCTACCGATTTGTATCGCTCCGCCAATTTGGCTAAAAAATGACGTGCTTTCCTGCAGTGCTAATTTTAAGAAAAGCGGCGTTCTAGGCTGCGATGTTGCGCCGCTGGCAATTGCAGCAAAACAGCGCGAGTTTAGTCATGCAGTAGTGGTTAGCGAGCAGGGCAAGGCTAACGTTCAAAATGGCGTTATGTATTTGGATATTAGTGACGCTTATTCAGTGTTTGTGCATGAACTTGCTCACTTCTCTGGCTTTGCTGATGAATATCCCATCGGCCGAGGTATGGCAAGAAAGCTGTGCGACGAAGATGGTATTGAAGACTTTGTGCCACCCAATGTTATTGTTGATAGTGAGTATTGGTATTCTCCGCACAGCACGGTTGATAAGTGGTTGAGCATAGATCCTGCTACCATCATTGCACCCGCGAAAACGTGTATGGTACTTGGTAAAAACAGCTATAAGCCAAGTAGGCGCATAACCTTTATGGAGCATCATGACAGCGGCGTTATTCCACCGCTTTATCTGGTGTTATGGCGTGAACAGCTGAAAAAGCAAAATATACAACGCCCTATTTCAATGAACTTTTTTCAGGTGTTTCATCAACAGGGCAACCAAAAAGAAGCTGCCCATTGGTTAGAAGAATATGAGGCGTTTGTCGGTGAGTAGTGTGTTGTTAATGCTTAGGTTTGGCTAAGGTATTTTTTAATTCATTCACCCACATAGACGTAGCGCCACAAATGGCGACGGGCATCACAATAAAGTTCACTACGGGAATCAGTGAAAACACATTCACCATCATTCCAAATGTCATTGCCTTTCCTTTGTGTTCACCTAGGTGCATGCGCATTCGCGTAAAGTCGACTTTATGGTTGTCGTAGGGGTAATCGCAATACTGAATGGCCATCATCCACGCATTAAATAAAAACCACAGCACTTGCCCAATAATTGGCAGCAAGAAAAACAGCAATAAAAAGCCGATAGCACGGGGTAAATACCATGCTAATTTAGACACTTCTCTGCCTATTGTTCGTGGTATGTCTTTAATCAGCGCCATAACGCCTTCATCGCCTAAATCTTGCCCAGTGAGATGACGCTCAACTTTTTCAGACAAAACGCCATTGAATGGGGCTGCAATCCAGTTTGCTAACGTCCCAAACACGAGCGCAAAAATCAACAGCACGCTTATCACCGCTAGCGGCCATAGAATGAAAGATATCCCAGTTTTTATCCAGCCTAGCCAGTCTGGCACCAGATTTATGACATAGGTAATTCCTACTTCGATTTGTCCGAACAAGAAATAAAATGCTACAGAAAATAGCAAAAGGTTGATGGTGAGAGGCACAAAAACAAAGCGTTTGAGGCCCTTTGTTTTAATGAGTGAGAAACCTTCGAAAAAGTAATGTACACCACCTGCGCTCATATAAACTCCTTGCGTCAGATATGTTTAAAAATGTAAAACTTGATTGCTTACTGTACCATTTTAATAGGGAAAGGCGTGACACTGAAATGGCAATTGTTACAAGCTGTTAGATTTGATAGAGTCGAGCAATAATAACAAAAGAAAAATTTTTGTGGCGCTAACGTTTTCTCTCCATTGTCATAACAAACAATACCCTCGTAATATTGCGGTAGTCTTCGCTGTTTGCGCAATTATTGATATGGGAGCGACTACGTGAGACTCAAAAAAATAAAGCTTGCGGGCTTTAAGTCTTTTGTTGAGCCAACCTCTATTCCTTTCCCTGGAGAAATGACCGCCATTGTTGGGCCCAACGGTTGCGGAAAATCAAATGTAATAGACGCCGTTCGTTGGGTGCTAGGTGAAAGCTCAGCTAAAAACCTCCGTGGCGATGCGATGACGGATGTAATTTTCAATGGTTCGTCAAGTCGAAAGCCTGTTGGTCAATGTAGTGTAGAGCTGGTATTTGATAATAGTGCCGGTCGTATTGATGGCGAATATGCTAAATACAATGAGCTGTCGGTAAAGCGTCTGGTAACACGCGATGCTCAATCTAACTACTTTTTAAATGGTACTAAATGTAGACGTCGCGATGTAACCGATCTTTTCTTAGGTACAGGCCTTGGGCCAAGATCTTACGCCATTATCGAACAGGGTATGATTTCACGCTTAATCGAATCGAAACCCCAAGAACTGCGTGTATTCATTGAAGAAGCGGCGGGAATATCCAAGTACAAAGAGCGCCGACGCGAAACTGAAAATCGTATAAGGCACACACACGATAATCTTGACCGTTTAAATGACGTAAGGGATGAGCTAGGCAAACAGCTTGAAAAACTACAACGCCAAGCTGCCGCTGCAACGCGCTATAAAACGTTAAGGGCTCAAGTTCGAGAACTGAAAGGGCAACTTGCTGCAATACGCTTCCTTAAAAACAGCGAGCATATTGAAACGCTTCAAAAGCAGCAACAAGCATTGCAGCTAGAGGTAGATGATTTAGCGGCGCGATTACAAGGTGATGAAGCAGGGCTTGAAACCTACAAAACACGTCAGGTTCAAACTAAACACGACATTGACGACCTGCAGCAGCAAATATTCACTACCGGAAATGCGATAACGCGGCTTGAGCAAAATGCATTACATGCAAAGCAGCGCAAAAGCCAAGTTGAACAAGAGCTTCAACGTATTGATGAGCAGCATACGGTACTAAACGCCACCATTGTAGAAGCTGAAGATGCGCTTTCAGTATCAGAAACCGCGCTCATTTCTATTGAGCCTGAACTAGCCTTGAAAGAAGCTGAACTAGAACATGCTAGAGAGCGTTTTGATGATGCTGAACAAGGGCTACGAGAATTTAACGCCAAAGCGCGTGAGCAAGAGCTAGCCTATAATCAGCTTCGTCAAAATGTGCAGCAATGTCATAGCCAAATTCAGTCGACCATGAGTATGCAGTTTCGTACATCACAGCGTATCAGTGAGCTTCAAGAAGAAATTAAACAGCTTGATGACGATGAACTAGCAATACAAATTGAAGTGTTGAGCGAGCAGATAGCAGAGACTGAGCAGCTTGTTCATGTCAAACAAGCGCTTGTTAATAAAGAAAGTGACACGGTTAACAATAAAAAAGAAAAGCTCAAGTCGTTAGAGAATAGAATCAGAGAAGTACACGGTAAATGGCAGACCGTGAACTCGACCAAGGCGGCGTTAGAAGCATTGCAGCAAGATGCTCTGCAAGTCACTTCACAGCATGCCACTGAAGGCTTTGATGGTATTGCACCTTTGTGGCAGCACCTTAAGTCCTCAGACGAGCTTGCTCCTTGTGTGGAATCAGTACTTCGTTACTTACGAGAGCCATGTGTGGCGATAACGCACCGTGTTTCAGATTTGCTTCAAAGTATCTCATCAATACCGGCTGGTAAGCCGTTATATACCAGCAAAACGTTTATTCAAGAAGCTGACGAGGGTACGTTAGCTAACGCGCTATTAGCCTTTAATGATTCGGTTCCCGCATTATTTAACAGCATTAAGTTATTTGAAAACGACGATGACTTACGCGCAGCAACCAGCGCATTAGAAAAAGACATTACAGGCACTGATGTAAGTTTGCTTTCTAAAACCGGGTTGTGGTCTAGCCCTCATTGGGTGCTGAAGCCGGGAGAGGTGAACGATGGTGCACTGCAACGAGCAAACAAAATTGAAGCGCTAAATGCACAAATTAATGACATTGATGAGGCAAAGTCGGCATTAATTGAGGAACGCGAGCAATGTGAGTTGCAATGCGAGGCGCTGAGTGAGCAGTTGCAAGAAAAGGTGCGTGCACTTAACGAGTTGGAAGCATCACTAACGCAGCTTAAAAACAAGCTGTCTTTGCTTTCTATGCAACAAGAGCAGCAGGCATCACGCAGCACTAAACTGAATGACGAACTTGAAAAGCAAACGTTACTGCTCGCCAAAGAAGAAGAGCAATTAGCGCAGCTTTCCGAGAAGTTAGAGCTTGAAGAGGCGCAAATACTTGAACACGAAGTGCATATCGAGGAGGTAAACACAAAGCGCGAGTCGTTAGAGCGCAGTGTATCGGAGCTTCGAGCATTAAGTGATTCACTTACATCACAAAATCATGAGCTAGCGCTTAAGAAACAGCAGCTAGATAACCATCAGCAAATGTATTCTAAGCAACTTGAACGCAATAAAGCGCAGCGAGAAGAGTACATTCAAAATAAAGAACGCCTTCAGCAAGAGCTTAATCAGTTAACCGCACCACAAGAAATACAAGAGGCAGAGTTACAGAACCTATTGGCTGAAAAAGAAACACTTGAAGCGCTGCGTGTAGAAAAACAAACCGTACTTGAAGACATTGAAGCTTGGTTGAAAAAAGCTGAAAAGGGAAATCACTCGCTTACCAAGGACATTCAAGCACGACAAACCAATATAGATAAGCTCAATATTGATATTGAAGGGTATCGAGTGCGCGCGAACACCATATTAGAGCAGCTAGAAGATACTCAACAGTCGCTTAAAACTATTCTTGAAAGTCTGCCAGAAGAAGCTGAAGAGCAAAAATGGCAAGACGATCTGGAGCGCACGCAAAGTGCACTGCAACGTTTGGGGGCAGTGAACTTAGCTGCCGTTGAGGAGTTTGAAACACAATCTGAAAGAAAAGCGCATTTAGATACCCAACATAACGATTTAACCGAAGCGCTTGAAACACTTCAATCGGCAATAAGAAAGATAGATAAAGAGACTCGCACACGTTTTTCCTCAACCTTTGAACAGGTGAACGAAGATTTAAAAATGCTGTTTCCAAAAGTGTTTGGTGGCGGCTCTGCGTATTTGGCATTAACCGATGATGACTTACTTGAAACCGGTGTAACCATAATGGCGCGACCACCGGGTAAGAAAAATAGCACTATTCACCTTTTAAGCGGTGGAGAAAAAGCATTAACCGCTTTATCATTGGTGTTTGCTATTTTTAGATTAAACCCAGCACCGTTTTGTCTATTGGATGAAGTGGATGCACCACTGGATGATGCAAATGTGGGGCGTTTTTGTAACTTGGTTTCAGAAATGTCGCAAACAGTGCAGTTTATTTATATCACCCATAATAAAATAGCGATGGAAATGGCGAGTCACCTTACTGGGGTAACCATGGCAGAACCGGGCGTGTCGCGTATGGTTGCCGTTGACGTAGATGAAGCTGTTGCCTTCGCAGAAGCATAACAAAGGGCGAAAGAAATTAAATGGAAGATGAATTACGTCTATTTTTACTCCTTGGCGGCACCGTTTTTATCATTGGTGTTCTGGCGCACGGGATTTGGAAGATTCGCAAAAATTCAAAACCAGAAGAAAAAACACGTTTAGAGCCTAGACAATGGGCCGAAGACGACGTTTTTGAAGAAAATGGTGCAGATGTTGACCCAGATGATGGCATTGAAGGCACTGTTAGTGGCAACAAAAATCAAGAGGGCTTTGATGAGCTAGGACTTGGTGCTGTTCGAGTCGTGGGTAAGTCAAATACCCGCGAACAAGAACAAAGCGATTCTGACGATACTTTATCATCACAGCCGCTCCACAGTGGTGGCGGTAGCAATATTGACAACAGCAGTGCTGTTGATAAGGTTGATGAAACTGCATCTGCAAACACGTCTTCCAAAAGAAATGAACTTATAGATAATGAAGAGGGTGTTGAATCCAACTCGCCAACTTCAACTGCTGAGCCTGAAGCGGCCCCAGAACCAAAACTTTATGGTTCAGTAGTAAGCAATCCAAAACCTCATATGTCTCATGTAAAAGGGCCTTCACGTGGGCATGCCGGCACAAATAGTACAAGTGCTGCGCCACCCAGTAATGTTGCCGACTTCCCCGAACCACCGGGTTTCTTATTGAAAGAAGGTGAAGAGGGTGACAGTGAATCAAGTGCAAGTGGGGCGCATGAGGGCGGTAACACAGAAGCACCTGCGAATCAGTCGGTAACACCAGCTTACGAGCCTGTAACGCGCAAGGAGCCAAAGCTGTATGTGGACCCGACGGATGAAGCAAACACTGAAACAGTAGACACCATGTCTGCGCAACAGCGTGAAGTGGCAGATTTCAGTTTAGATGCGCCATCACAGCCAGAGCGAGTGACAACGTCTTCTGAGCGCACACAGCCAAAGCCTGATGAACAGCCCAAACGCTTTAGCAGGAATAAGTCTGCAAAAGCGCATACAAGAAAGCGCGAAGAGCCGAACTTTGGTGATGATCAAATGCGCATAGATTTTGACGACAGCGATACAGAAGGCGCTTTCAGTGCCAACGACACAGATGAAAGTGCATCAGCAAATACAAAAGCGCAGTCGAATATAGAACCAGAGGTGTTAGTACTTAATGTACGTGCACCAGAGGATGCGCCTATCGCCGGTGCGGCGCTATTACCTATGCTGCTTACGTTAGGTTTTAAATTTGGCGATCAGGATATTTTCCACCGCCATGTAAATTCGAACGGCAAAGGCCCGGTGTTATTTAGCCTTGCAAATATGTTCAAACCTGGCGTTTTCGACATAGATAACCTAGAAAACTTTGAGACACAGGGCGTGTCGTTATTTATGATTTTGCCTATAGAGGGCGATCCGCATCAAGTATTTAACATGATGCATAATGCAGCTCGTAAGTTAGCCGACGAATTTGGCGCTCAAGTACTTGATGGACGACGTAGCGTGCTTACTAAACAAGGTTTACAGCAGTACGTTGAAAAAATTCGTGAGTTTGAACGTAAGCGAATGATAGCCCGTAATTAGTGCATAGTAGTTAGTAAGTAGCTTTACTGGGCTTAAACAAAACTTCAAAGGACTTGGTTTCAGCCAAGTCTTTTTCTTTTTAGCTTGTAATTATCAGAACCTGATTTTTATAAGTATTGATTTAGTAATTTCTTTTAGATGGCGTAAAAAGTATCTCTATGTCTGAGACTCTCGAACAAGCACAGCAAGACATTGCGACTCTTCGCAATAAAATAAATGAATACAATTACCAGTACTATGTATTAGACGACCCTTCGGTACCTGATGCGGTGTACGATCGCGATATGCAGGCACTTATTGCGTTAGAAAAAGCGTATCCGTCACTGCAAAGTCCAAACTCGCCAAGCCAAAAAGTAGGTGGCGAAGCACTATCTGCATTCGAACAAGTAACGCACGATGTGCCTATGCTGTCACTAGACAATGCTTTTGACGATGAATCGTTACTGGCTTTTGAAAAGCGCATAAAAGACAGACTTAAATCTAATACACCTGCAGATGGTGTACTAGCATTTAGCTGTGAACCTAAACTAGACGGGTTAGCCGTAAGTATTCTTTACGAGAACGGTGAGCTTGTTCGTGCTGCTACCCGAGGAGACGGTCAGGTAGGCGAGAACATCACAGCGAACGTTCGCACTATATCAAATGTGCCGCTAACGTTACGTGGAACTGATATTCCGGCGCGTGTAGAAGTGCGTGGTGAAGTGTTTATGCCTCGTGATGGCTTTGAAAAGTTGAATGCAACGCAGCGCGAGAAAGGCGGGAAAGTGTTTGCTAACCCGCGAAATGCGGCCGCAGGAAGCTTACGTCAATTAGACTCTAAAATTACAGCCAAGCGTCCACTGATGTTTTATGCGTATTCGTTAGGCGTAGTACAGCCAGATACATTTACGCTGCCAAATAGTCACAGTGAACGGCTTTCACAGTTGGGTAAGTGGGGGCTACCGCTTTGCCCTGAAATAGATACCGCCAGCGGCGGCAAAGGTTGTCTTGATTATTACAATCGCATTCTTAATGTTAGAGATGCTTTGCCCTACGATATTGACGGTGTTGTGTTCAAAGTAAACGCCATTGAATTACAAAATGCGCTGGGTTTTGTTGCACGAGCCCCGCGTTGGGCCATTGCGCAGAAATTCCCTGCTCAAGAAGAAGTTACAACGTTAATTGATGTAGAGTTTCAAGTAGGAAGAACCGGCGCTATCACACCTGTTGCTCGTTTAGAGCCTGTGTTTGTAGGTGGAGTTACAGTATCGAACGCTACGTTACACAATCAGGATGAAATCAGCCGCCTTGGCGTTAAAATTGGCGACACTGTGGTGATCCGCAGGGCGGGTGACGTAATTCCGCAAGTGGTATCTGTCGTTGAGGCAAATAGAACCGGTGACGAACGCGATATCGCGTTTCCATCGCAATGCCCTGTATGCGACTCGCATGTTGAAAAACTTGAAGACGAAGCTGTCGCGCGCTGCACAGGTGGTCTTATTTGCGCAGCACAGCGCAAACAAGCACTAAAACATTTTGCTTCACGTAAGGCGTTCGATATTGATGGCTTGGGTGACAAATTAGTCGACCAACTCGTAGATGCCGATTTAGTACACAGTCCAGCAGACTTCTTTACCTTGTCGCTGGGCAGTCTAATTGGCCTTGAGCGTATGGCAGAAAAGTCGGCCAGTAAATTACTCGATTCATTGGAAGCGTCTAAAACAACCACGTTAGCTAAATTTTTGTATGCTTTAGGTATACGAGAAGTCGGTGAGGCAACAGCGGCAAACCTAGCGTCGCATTTTGAGACATTAGACGCTATTAAAAGTGCTTCACTCGAATCGCTTGTTGAAGTGCCGGATGTTGGCGAGGTAGTTGCTGCACACATATTCAACTTTTTCAATGAAAGCCATAATATAGACGTAATTGATGCGCTATTAAGAGAAGGCATTAACTGGCCTGCTATTGAAAAGCCTGATAGTGATAATTTACCGCTTGAAGGTAAAACATGTGTAATTACAGGCACGCTAAGCGAGATGGGGCGTTCAGATGCTAAAGCCCGTTTACAGTTACTTGGCGCTAAGGTAGCTGGGTCGGTAAGCAAAAACACTGATTTCTTGGTAGCAGGTGAAAAAGCAGGCTCTAAGCTGACTAAAGCGCAAGAATTAGAGGTTGAAGTGTGGGATGAAGCTGCTCTTCTTGCCTTTCTTTCAGAGCATGAGAAGTAGTTGTTAATAGAAGTTCTATTTCATTGCTTTAATTAAAAACGCCGCTTGTTGTTAACTTGCGGCGTTTTTTAAAACTTTCGATGTGTTTACTGTTTAGCTTCTTCGCGCAGAATTCTTCTGCGCTCCCAGGCTTTTCTCACTTGCAAACGCCACAGCCAGTTAAGTGAAAAATAACCCGCAAGGCCAAAAAATACCGAGCAAATGCCACAGCCAACAAGAAATGCGGGGCCAATGGTATTTAGGCTTTCTACCACCCACTGCCAACTAAACTGAAATTCAAAATGCTGAGGAGTGGTCCCCAGTACAGTAGTTCCAACTTTGTAAGCACCGTAGAATATAGGCGGGATAGTAAACGGGTTTGTTATCCAAACGGTAGCAACTGATAAAGGAAGGTTTGCTCTGAACGGTATTGCAACACCTGCTGACAGCCACATCTGAAATGGCACTGGCCAGAATGCAAAAAACAACCCTATGCCAAACGCACCAGACGCAGAGCGACGGTTCAAGTGCCACAAATTAGGCTCGTGAAGCACTTTGCCGAATATCTTTAGGGCTTTATTTTGCTTGATGCTCTGGTGATCAGGCAAAAATCGTCGAATAAATTTCTTTGGCATAAATCTCGATGCGTCTCGAAAACAAATACTAATTACATATATTACTGCGTTCACATGACCGCTTGATGTTAACTATAAACGAACTAGGCCAGTTGCCTTTCATACACAATTAACATGAACAGCAATGAATTCTATCGTCAAAGCCGAACTGCGAAATTTAATGATACCACAATTTGGCTTTACTGCTTTTGTCTAGCTACGTTAAGCAGTGCTTTTTGGCCGTCGCTACCACCAATAGAAACGCTTGGGTGTTGCCTGGTGTTGTTGGTAACTGTAAACGCATTAGTATTATGTCATACAAAGTTAGGCGCTTTATTTGGTAACAGCACTGCTTTTTATGGTGCAATATCCGGCATAACGTTCGGTATAATGTTCGGCGTAATCTGGGCCGCGAGTGTAGGGCATTTACACTACGCTTGGCAACTGCCTGGGGATAAAATTCAACAAGATGTCATGATTGTAGGTAAGGTATTAAATGGCGGGTGCGCTGTTTCGTCAAACTTGCTGAATAATGCTAATAGTTATCAAGGTAAGCACAGAGTTCAAGAAACACAGCGTTATACTGTTGAGCTTGCAACGCTAGACAATATATCTGCTGCATACTACACACCAATGCCTTCTCTCTTTTCACTATGGTATTCAATCAATCCTCCTAAACTGACGTTGAGCTATAAAAGCTCATGGCGTAAGCCGTCCAATTTGAATGAAAACATGAGCGTACCCGATGCCGACGAATGCCTGCACAACGGTGATACTTTTCACGCAACGGTAAAGTTAAAACCCGCATATGGCACAGCTAACCCTATAGGGTTTAACAAACAGCAGCATCTAGTAAGCCAGGGCGTGGTCGCTACGGGGTACATAAAACACATTTACCTCACTAAAACTCTGCATCAACACAAGCAAAGATCAGCTTACAAACAAACGTTGGCCAGCTTACAACTTCAAAATCAAAAATGGTGGCAGGCCTTACTTTTTGGGGATAGAAGCGCGCTAAGTGAGCAAGATTGGCAGTTACTTCAAATAACCGGTACAGGTCATTTGTTTAGCATTTCGGGCATGCACCTTTCAATTGTGGCAAGTACGGTACTTATTGCATCTAGTGGGTTAGTCGTCCTACTAGCATTTTTAAACAAGTTCAGCCACTTTGTTTTAGGCATACACAGCAAAGCAACACTAACTTGGTCGATACATTTAACACCACTGCGTGTATGCGTGTTTGTATTTGTACTGTTGTTGTGTTGGTTTTATGCCTCACTCAGCGGGTTAGCATTGCCTGTTGTTCGTGCATATATATTGTTAGTTATTGCGTGCTTTATTGTTTGTATGCATTTTGTGATGAGACCATTACATATAATTGCGCTAATGTGCGCGGGGTGTTTATTGGTTTTTCCATTGTCACATTTGACGGCTAGCTTTTATTTAAGTGTAGGGGCTGTTGTTGTAATCACGCTTATTTCACTGCGTTTTAAGCTACATCAAAAGCCGTGGTACGTTGCGTTGTTTCAACTTCAGGTTTGTATCAGTGTAGCCATTATTCCTCTTACGCTAGTGTGGTTTGGAAGCGCTAGTATGCTTGGGTTAGTGGCTAACCTTCTGGCACTGCCGCTTATCACCGTTCTACTACCTGTTTCACTGCTGCTGTTATTTTCACTGCATTTTTCTCAATTATATTGGTCACAACCGCATTCGACACAGCAAGTGTTACATCAAGTTGCACCGAATAACGAACTAAATGGGTTTGTTGGTTTGTTGAAGGAAGCTTTCGAACAGGTTGACACAGTACTTACTTGGTTCTTTGAGTTTCTTCATGGTTTAGCGACCTTTGATTTTTATGGACTTTCAGATGCTACTAGCAGTTCAGTGCACAACTTAATAGACATGCCGCTGTCGGCCCCGGCAGCCATAAGTAGCTTAGCGGCGTTGTGTTTATTATTTTTCCCTTATTTTCGTGGTAAATATTTTTTTAGTGCTGTTTTGATTGCGCCCTTTATTTTGGCCTTTTTGCCAAATAGCAAAAACGTATGGCAAGTTCACGTGTTTGATTCGGGTCAAGCCAGTGCTATCGCTGTCACTCAAGGTACGTCCGCTATTATCATTGACTCAGGTTTACGTATAAATGGGCATGCGACAACGGCGAAGCGGGTGATGATTCCGTTTTTACGCAGCCTACACATAGAACGCATTGCCCACGTTATTCACACTCACGGCGACAACGATCATGCCGGTGGCGCTTCAACAATAATTAATTCACCTTTGGCAAGCGGGAGCATTAACTACACGCCGCTAAATGGTTGTGAGCATGGTAAAACCGTAGAATGGGAACAATTACGTATTCTCTTTTTATGGCCTAAAACGGGAAACCAAGAAGACTCTAATGCCCAATCGTGTGTTGTGAAAATAACTGACGGAGAGCAAAGTGTTCTTATTCCTGGAGATATTGAGCGCTCTAGTGAATATGCATTACTTACACTGCTAAAACAAACCAACAAACATAATTCATACAAACACGATTTAGAAGCAGACCTTCTTATTGCGCCCCATCACGGAAGCAAAACCTCATCAACTAATGCTTTTATTCGCGCAGTCAAACCAAAGGCAGTAGTGTTTACACAAGGCTATTTAAACCGCTGGGAATTTCCAGCAAAAGAGGTGCAAGAGCGGTACCGTAATAAACGTGTTTTGCAGCTAAAAACCAGTTACCACGGCTATGTAAAAGCCACGTTTCTTTTTAATAATCACTCCGACGTTACTAATGCAGAACAAGACTCATTTAGGCTTGAAAGTTATCGAAAAGATTTGCACAAACGCTGGTTTATTCCTGCGCGTTAATAAAAAGGTCTTTATAAATAAGCATTAGCCCTTACTTAGCTAGAAATGCTTTTTGTATTTGCTTGTATAAGACGTTGATAGATTGACCAGTTTTATGGGTATATTAGTGATATGTCACAAGAACGAGTACAATAAAGCAATTGCGTAGTATCTTAGCTTTCGTAAAGAAAGTGTCGCAAAGTCGTTGTATCACAGAACGCTTCGCGCTGAATACGTGGTTAAACGCAGTTCATTTACAAGTTTCATACGTTCGCTGTGCAGCAAGACAGCGAAAAATAAATACAAAGGTTTATAAAATCCATGCAGCAAGCCGACAACTCGGATATTCAATTAAAACGCTTTTTAGCTTATTTGAAAGCGTACAAGATGCCATTTGTTTTCGCTGTTATTGGCATGATTGGTTATTCAGCGGTAGATACTTTTGTATTTGCACAGTTGCAGCCCATGATAGATGAGTCTTTGGGTAAAAATGATCACGATTATTTACGCTTAGCGGCATATGCCATTGTTCCACTCTTTTTGTTACGTGGTATTTTCAACTTTTTAGGCAGCTACACGTTAAGTTGGATTGGCGCACAGGTTGTAATGCGTATGCGTCAGCAGCTCTTCGATAAGTACATTCACTTACCCGTTTCATTTCACGATAACCACTCCGTAGGCGGGCTAATTAGTAAAGTGACTTACGACACTGAACAAGTTGCCAATGCCTCTGGTAAAGCGCTGTTGACCTTGGTAAGAGAAGGGGCGCTGGTAATCGGTTTGTTGTGTGTAATGTTTTATTACTCGTGGCAGCTTTCACTCATATTCTTACTGATCGGCCCTCTTGTTGCTGTGATTGTGTCGTTTGTTAGCAAGCGATTTAGAGTGGTAAGTAAGAACATTCAGCAATCGATGGGTAACTTAACATCGTCGGTCGAACAGGCTGTGAAGGGCCACAAAGTGGTCATTATGTTTGGCGGTCAAGAAATTGAGCAGTCGCGTTTTAAAGACAAAAACAATCACAACCGCCAGCAAACCATGAAACTGTCGGTTACCCAAATTCTTAGCGTTTCATCTATTCAGGTTATTGCGTCGATTGCGCTGGCGGTAGTGTTGTTTATTGCAAGTACGCCAGGCATGTTAGAGCAGCTTACCGCGGGTGTGTTCATTAACGTGGTTTTTTGTATGGTGATGTTACTGAAGCCACTAAAACAGCTGACTACTATTAACAATCAGTTTCAAAAAGGTATGGCAGCGTGTGCCAGTATTTTTGAAATCCTAGACGAACAGGATGAAGAAGATACGGGTGGCAAACAGCTTGGCCGTGTGCAAGGTAAAATTGAGTTCGATGATGTTACATTTACTTATCCCGGTAAAAATACTCCTGCGCTTACCAATGTCAGTTTTGTAGCCAAGCCCGGCCAGTCTATTGCCCTTGTTGGCCGCTCTGGAAGCGGTAAATCAACAATCTCATCGTTACTCACGCGCTTCTACATGCCGCAACAAGGTGAAATTCGCCTCGATGATTCACCACTTAACAGTATTGATTTAAAGTCTTTGCGTGCTCAGTTTGCCGTGGTTTCGCAGAATGTCACCCTGTTTAATGACAGTATTGCAAATAACATCGCTTACGGCGCTAAGCAAAATGTGTCGCGTAAAGAGATAGAGAACGCAGCGAAGATGGCACACGTCGAAGAGTTTTTATCAAATCTTCCACAAGGTTTAGACACCGTAATAGGCGAAAATGGTCTTATGCTTTCAGGTGGTCAAAGGCAGCGTATAGCAATAGCACGCGCGATATTAGCGCAAGCGCCCGTACTTATTTTAGATGAAGCAACTTCTGCGCTTGATACAGAGTCGGAAAAGCTTATTCAAGACGCGCTTGAGACATTGCAGAAACGTTGCACGAGTATTGTGGTTGCGCACAGGTTGTCTACTATTGAAAACGCAGACTGCATAATGGTGGTAGAGCAGGGCCGTATTATAGAGCAGGGTAAGCACAATGAGTTACTAGAGAAAGGCGGTCACTATGCCCAACTTCATGCTTTGCAATTTGGTGAGGCTAAGTGAGCAATTCCTTAAAACCAGCTACTGGGCCAACATCGAATCATGATAAATGGTATTTCGGCCATCCTGCCGTGTGGGTTCTAGCGCCGTTTGCATTGCTTTTTTTCTTTATTACAGCGCTACGACGTGTGTTTTACAAAACTGGTATTAAGCGCGCTTACAAACCCAATGCTCCGGTTATCGTTGTAGGTAATATTAGCGTAGGCGGTAATGGAAAAACGCCGGTGGTGCTCGCGTTAGCTGAATACTATTCTGGCATCGGTCTAAAAGTTGGCATTTTAAGCCGAGGTTATGGCGGCAAGTCAGATTTTTATCCAAGGTTGGTTTCACACACCGACAAGGCCTGTGAAGTAGGTGACGAGCCTCGACTTTTGGCGGGGCGAAGCGGTTGTAATGTAGTGATAGACCCAAAGCGTGCTCGTGGTGCTAAGTACTTAGCTGATGAATTGCATTGCGATGTTATTATTTGCGACGATGGGCTTCAGCACTACGCCCTACACAGAGACGTTGAATTAGTCGTTATGGATGACAGGAAAGTGGGAAGCGGCTATTTGCTTCCAATGGGGCCGCTAAGAGAAGGGCAGTGGCGTCTTGGTCTTGTTGATGCGCTTATTCATAACGCACGCAGTATGCCTACCTTCGACAATGCGGTGGCACCGCAATTTTTAATGACACTGGTTGCTAATAAGTTTGTAAATGTGGTGGACCCAACAATTACTCGTGACGCCAGCGAGTTTGCTTTTAGTTCTTGTAGCGCTATCGCAGGAATAGGCTCTCCAGCACGTTTTTTCCAGCAACTAAAGCTCATGGGTTTGAACTTTACTAATACTTTCCCAATGCCAGACCATCATGCTTATGATGCTTCTGACATACCACGCGGAACGGTGTTAATGACTGAGAAAGACGCGGTTAAAGTGAAAGGCTTTGCCCATGAAGACTGTTGGTACTTGCCGGTAGATGCGCATTTGGCGGCGGATTTTTATACCTTAATAAATACAAAGCTTGCACAGGCTGGGCTTGCACAAGTGAAAAATAGATAGGAAGTAAAATAAATGGCTTTTGATAAAAAACTATTAGATGTTTTAGCGTGCCCAGTGTGTAAAGGCAAATTAGTGTTAAGTGAAGACAAGTCTCAACTGATCTGCCGATTCGATCGCCTTGCTTACGACATTAAAGACGGTATTCCGGTATTAATCGAAAGTAAGGCTACCGCTTTGTCTGTTGAAGAAGTAGACGCTACACGTTAGGAATTATTATGTCATTTACTGTTGTTATTCCAGCGCGCTATGGCTCCAGTCGTTTTCCAGGTAAGCCATTAGCGTTAATTGATGGAAAGCCAATGATTCAACATGTCGTTGAGCGCGCTAAAGAAGCTGGCGCTGACACGATTATTGTTGCTACCGATGACGATAGGATAAAAAACGTTGTAGAAGGTTTTGCCAAAGTATGCATGACGTCACCACAGCATCAGTCTGGTACGGAACGCATTGCTGAAGTAATACAAACAGAGAAAATTGCTGCCGATACCATTGTGGTAAACGTGCAGGGGGATGAACCTTTTATTCCCGCTGCGAATATAATGCAGGTGGCCGAAAATCTTGCTGCTGCACCGCAATGTCAAATGGCCACGCTTTCTACGCCAATAAACGATGTAGATGATGTCTTTAATCCCAATGTGGTAAAGGTGTTGGTGAATACACACGGCGAATCAATTTATTTTTCTCGTTCGCCTATTCCATTTGAACGTGATCGCATGATGGTCGATGCGTCATCTGCTGATACAGCTCTTTACAAGCGACATATCGGTATTTATGCCTATCGCGCGGCTTACGTATCGCGCTATGTATCATACGAAGCATCTGCACTAGAACAAATAGAGTCGCTGGAACAGCTTCGCGCTATTTGGTATGGCGATAAAATTCATTGTGACGTGGCTGTGGCACCACCGCCAATAGGCATTGATACACCAGAAGATCTTGAACGTCTTACGGCGACTATAAAAGCATAGCCCATTGCCTTTTAGGCAAGGCAAAGCTTACTTTCAATAATTACGCATAAACAAGGAACGGACTATGAACGTTGTTATAACAGGTGGTAATCGCGGTATTGGTTTGGCCCTCGCAAAACAATATAAAGCGCAGGGCGCAAAAGTCTATGCTACATGCCGTAATAGTTGTGATGAGCTAAATAGCTCTGGAGTAAATGTAGTAAGTGGTGTTGATGTATCTGACGCCAACTCTCTGGTCGAAAAATTAGCGCCGCTGCGTGAAACTAGCATCGATCTATTGATAAATAATGCGGGTGTGTTGGGGCGTGAAAGTATCGAAGATTGGGATCCAAACACTATAGACTATCAATTTCGAGTAAACGCGTTGGGGCCACTATTGGTAACGCAAACCCTGTTACCCGCCATGGCACAAAATAGTAAAGTTGCGTTAATTACAAGCCGCATGGGCTCAATGGCCGACAATGGTTCTGGCGGGTATTACGGCTATAGAATGTCGAAGGCAGCCTTAAATGCCGCAGGCGTTTCTATGGCTAATGACTTAAAACCGAAAGGCATTGCGGTAGGTATTTTTCACCCAGGCTTTGTTCAGACCGAAATGGTAAACGGGGCTGGTGACATTGATGCCGACACCTGTGCGTCACGTCTGGTAGAGCGTATTAGTGAACTTAACGTCGATAATGCAGGACGATTCATCCATTCAAATGGTGAAGTACTACCTTGGTAGGCTTCGGCTTGCAACGAATGCTGTTCGCAGTGGGTTGCGTATTGAGTTAGAGCCTATCCGTAATAGCTACTTGATAGCAATTCTTTTGAAATAGCTCTTTTGAAATAACGCATAGAACTTAATGTTAGTGCCATAGCTGCATAAACTTGTAAAAAAAGCCTAGGTGAAGATAACACTTAGGCCCTTTTTTATTAGAAAGAGAATAGCTTACGCGTTGTCGCTGTCTGCTTCTTCATCTTGCTCTTCTGACAATACCGCCCAAACGTCATGTTCGTTAGCGTGAATAACTTCAGCCCATACACGGTCGCCAGGTTTTACGTCGTATACACCATTTAAGTGAACAACACCGTCAACTTCTGGTGCGTCTGCGTAAGCTCGGCCTACAGCCCCTTCAGCGTCCACACTATCAATAACTACTTGATATTCATTGCCGATACGTGCTTTTAATCGTGCGGCGCTGATTTCGCCTTGCACTTCCATAAAGCGTGCAAGTCTCGCTTGCTTTACATCCTCTGGAACGGGATCTGGTAGATCGTTTGCTCTAGCACCTTCAACAGGTGAGTAAGCAAATGCACCGACGCGGTCAAGTTGGGCTTCGCGAAGAAAATCAAGAAGCTCTTCAAACTCTTCTTCGGTTTCGCCTGGGAAACCAACGATAAACGTAGAGCGAATAACCAAAGAAGGGCACTGTTCGCGCCATTTTTTAACACGTTCAAGGGTTCGCTCAGCGCTTCCAGGGCGCTTCATGAGTCTAAGAATACGCTTGTTGGCATGTTGGAATGGAATATCTAGGTAAGGGAGTATTTTACCTTCGTTCATTAATGGAATAAGGTCATTCACGTGTGGGTACGGGTAAACGTAATGAAGGCGAACCCAAATTCCCATTTCACCCAGTTTTTCACACAATTGCTGCATGTGTGTTTTTACCGGCATACCATTCCAGAAACCGGTGCGGTGTTTTACGTCTACGCCGTAAGCGCTGGTATCTTGAGAAATAACAAGTAGCTCTTTCACGCCCGCTTCTTTTAAGCGTTTTGCTTCATCAAGCACATTGCCCACTGGTCGGCTAACTAAGTCGCCACGCATTGAAGGAATAATACAGAAAGTACAACGATGGTTGCAGCCTTCAGAAATTTTAAGGTAGGCGTAGTGACGCGGCGTTAATTTAACACCGTGATCAGGAATAAGATCTTCAAACGGATTGTGTTGAGGTTTTGGCAAGTGCTCATGCACTTGTTCAACTACTGTTTCATAGGCATGAGGGCCAGTAATAGCAAGTACGTTTGGATGTAACTCGCGTATCTCGTCTTCTTTCACACCTAAGCAACCAGTAACAATCACCTTGCCGTTTTCTTTTAGTGCTTCGCCGATGGTATCTAGCGACTCTTCAACCGCTGCGTCAATAAAGCCACAGGTATTTACAATAACTAAGTCGGCATCGTTGTAAGTTGGAACAACGTCATAACCTTCAGTGCGCAGCTGTGTAAGTATGCGTTCTGAATCAACGAGGTTTTTTGGACAGCCGAGGCTCACAAACCCTATACGGCTGCCGCTGCTGGCTGCATTGGATTTGTTATCGCTTAATACCTTAACAGGAGTTTCAAGCGTTGTGGTTTTGTTGACCACGTTTTTTGGATTGTAGGTCTCTACTGTCATCTAAAAATTACCCGACAAATGACTGTGTTTAAAATGGGCGCGGATTATACAGTAAAAGCAAAAATAACTCAGTAACAAACACGCTTTTTATTGGTCAGTTTTTTAATTTACAGTACCCATCTGCCCAGAATCGACCAATCAAACTTGTTTAATTAATAGTTTTTAATGTTTGGTTAAAATAACTGAACGTTTGTCTTCTTCACCCTCTATGTCAGAAAGTACTTGGAAGCGCGATGAAAACGCTATCGCAGTTTATGCCTAGCACTAACTCATCTGCTATTCGAAGAGCTGCAAGTTAACATCACATAATAGGATTAAAGGGTTTTAATTTAAGCGTTGCACCCCATAGTAAGCTAATCAGGAAAATATTAGTCATTGGCACAGCACGACTCATACGAGGCGTATCCAGTGATACTTGGTGCAACAATGCTCAAACTCCCCTTACAATTTTACGACGAGTCGGGCCGTATTTTACCGCCTAAATGGCTGTATGCGTTATGCATGCTGCTGTGTATTGACTGGATAGCTTTCGTGTTTTCTTTGGCTTCTCGCGCTCAAACCAATGAACTGCTGAGCTTTTTCTATCCAAATAAAGCGAGCTTGGGCATTGCGCTTATTGCAAGCCTACCAATTCTAACGGGTCTATTATTGGTTAGCCAGCGGGACCGTTTATGGAAAAAAGGGTACATAAAGTGGTGTACCGCTATCAAGCCAACGATTTTATTCGGCTGTTTTTCACTATTCGCAGTTCAATTGACGTACTTAATGGATCACGAATGGGGTTTCGAGTTCGTTGTAGCGCTCAGAATGGCGTTTTGTCTTTTTGCATTGTACGCATTTTGGAAAAGTCGTCATTTGCGTTGGATGATTGAAGACTGGTTGATTGTTGGACATGAAGATAACGAAAAACAAGCCAATAACCTATAGTTGCTGGTGTTTTTCAGTATGTAACTGTGAGAGTAAAAGTTTATTAGTTGGGCGACATGTGGGGATTGCCGCCCAATAATAGTCTTAGTGTTTGTGGTTCGACAATGCCTGCTGGTAATAAGCGTTTACGCTAATTTGGCTATCGTTTACCAAGCGTTCGTAACAAATTCCGGCAAATGCGTAAGTGTTATCACCCACTTTCAGAAACACAGTAGGCGCATTAGGATTTGTTTGGTCATATACCCATTCTCCATCGAGTTGTGTTTTAACTATTTCTCCCACGTACGCACCGAAGATATTACAAATCGTAAATACGGCTTGGTCTTCTAATGCCTGATCATGGTATTTATCGATAAAACTCAAAAGAATATCATCCACCAAGGCTACGCTTTCTGGCGTGTTGTTAAGCACGATATCAAATTCTTGCTGTGCGGCTACCACTGCGTCTTTTGCACAATCTTGCATCAGTGTATTTAGTTCTTCGGGTGACATGGTGTTCTCCTGTACGCCAGACATTATTTTAGTGCTTGTTACATTAATTAGTCTTTATTAGTTAAACAAGCAACGTATTGAGTTTTCATTATTTTTCGTCAATACGTTTTCCGCTATTGTGCTTAGGTTATCGGCGAAAGTCTATTTTTGTGCAGTTAATCTATTAATCACGCTGGCTGCTGCAAACATTCCAAACGTTGCTGTTACTGTTACTACCGCGCCAAACCCTCCTGCGCAATCTAGACGCGTACCGCCTTCCATAGCCGATTTATTATGGCAGACCGAGCCATCTGGCTGTGGGTAGCGCAACTGTTCTGTGGAATAGATACACTCAATGCCAAAACGTCTTTTCGGGTTTTTACTAAAGTTATAATTACGACGAAGCTCACTGCGTAATTTGGCCGCGAGAGGATCCTGCGTTGTTTTCGATAAATCGCCTTTGGTAACTTGAGTTGGATCTATTTGTCCTCCAGCGCCACCCACTGTAACAATAGGTATTTTTGCGCGTTTGCAGTGCGCAATCATAGCGGCTTTTGCACGAATGCTATCTGTAGCATCCACCACTGCATCCATCTCTTTGGTAAGTAATGTTGCGGTATTTTCTGGTGTAACAAAATCCTCAATGCATACAACTTGGCAATTGGGGTTGATTAGCGCTATCCGTGCAGCAATTGCGTCAACCTTCGCTTCACCAATGGTGTTGGAGAGTGCGTGAATTTGCCTGTTAGTGTTAGTAACACAAACGTCATCTAAATCTATAAGCGTGATTTTGCCAATGCCTGAACGGGCAAATGCTTCGGCAGTCCAACTACCAACACCGCCAATACCAACTACCGCAACGTGGCTAGCAGCTAATTCTTTGGTTTGTTCAGCACCGTACAAACGCACAATGCCACCTAATCGTTGATCGTCAGACATCTTTATCACTTTCTTCATTTAATAACAGTTCATGCTTCAGCACGATGCAAATCGAATGCACTGTTTCTCACAGGTACACCCTTGCAAGTTCTTAGCTGTAGCGCTTGGCGCGCATGATCGCAGAAAGCATTAAAATTGCAAATATGAAATTTACTGTTGTTTACACAACGTGTGAATTTTTCGAATAGTAAATCCGTTTTATACCGACATACGTTCCAGTTTATGTATGTTTAAATGCATCCATCAATACAGATCAGGAGGCAATCATGGGCCTATTAGTAGACGGACAGTGGCAAGATAAATGGTATGACACCAAAAAGAGTGGTGGGAAATTTGAACGTCAGGCATCACAATTTCGTGATTCCATATCTAATGAAGCCGGCGCAAAATTCAAAGCAGAGTCTGGTCGCTATCATCTTTACGTTTCATTGGCGTGTCCATGGGCTCACAGAACTCTTATCTTTCGAGTGCTAAAGGGGCTTGAAGAACATATTGATGTTTCTGTGGTGCATCCTGAGATGTTGGACAAAGGATGGGAGTTTGGTGAATATCCAGGGGCAACAGGCGACAAGTTGTTTGGTAAAAACTACGCCCATGAACTTTACACGAAAGTAAAACCAGATATTACATCGCGAGTTACGGTTCCCATTTTGTGGGATACTCACACCAACAGCATTGTAAACAATGAGTCGGCTGAAATTATTCGTATATTCAATAGTGCGTTTAATGAGTTAACCGGAAACACAGACGATTATTACCCTGAGGCGCTTCGTAAAGATATCGACGATATAAACGATTTGGTTTATCACGGTATCAACAATGGCGTGTATAAATCTGGCTTTGCCACTACACAAGAAGCGTACGATGAAGCGGTAGCTGCGTTGTTCAATGCGTTAGACACAGTAGAAGCGCGTTTAGCGAAACAACGTTATTTGGTAGGTGATGGTTCAAGCAGCCAAATTACAGAAGCAGATTGGCGGTTGTTCACAACGCTAATTCGCTTCGATGCCGTTTATCATGGGCATTTTAAATGTAACGTAAAGCAAATAGCGGATTACCCGAATATTTATGGCTACATGAAAGAGTTGTATCAAATGCCTGGGATAGCTGAAACGGTTAACTTTGACCATATAAAACGTCACTATTACTACAGTCATACTATGATTAACCCAACACAGGTTATTCCAGTTGGTCCATCACAAGACTTGCTTGCACCGCATGGTCGCAACAAGCAGTATTCAAAATGAGTACTTCTATGTTGGCTTCAAACCAAGATTCAAACAAACGCGTTGAAAAAGTAGTTAGCGGAGTCGCAACTAGCGATGGCGCAGGCGTATCGCTAACCCGCATTATTGGTCAACCTGATTTACCGCGGTTAGATCCATTTTTAATGTTGGATTTCTTTGGCTCCGATAACCCAGGTGAGTATATCGCTGGTTTTCCTGCGCACCCTCACCGAGGTTTTCAAACGGTTACCTATATGCTTGCTGGTAAAATGCGACATAAGGATTCAGTAGGTAATGAAGGCGTTATCGAGGCAGGCGGGATACAGTGGATGAATGCCGGAAAAGGCATTATTCATGAAGAAATGCCCGAACAAGAAAAAGGCCTATTACAAGGTTTTCAGTTATGGGTAAATTTACCCGCGTCTGAGAAAATGTCCTCGCCTAATTATCAAGATATAAAGCCCGATGAGGTTCCCGAGGTTAGTTTGCCTAATGCTACTGTGAAGGTGTTAGCGGGGAGCCTGCAAGCAACAAGAGGCCCAGTAAAAACAGCCGCAGTATCACCTTCTTTCTATGACGTAACGCTAAAGCAGGGAGAGACGGAAATTCGGCTCGAAGAGGGCAGTAGTGGATTTGTTTATGTTTACGAAGGGCAATGCAGCACTGTTGCTAATAGTGACGCAAATGGGAGTAGAAGCAGTTCGAATACAGCGCTTAAAAGCTGTGAGCTAGGCGTGCTTTCGAATGCCGGTAATAGAATTGTTTTAAGCACAGACTCGCAATGTAAGTGTATTGTTGTTACTGGGCAGCCTATTAATGAGCCTGTTGTACAATATGGCCCTTTCGTGATGAATACACAGCAAGAGATTATTAAAGCCTTTAATGACTACCAAAGTGGAACTTTAGCGTAACAACTCACCATTCTGAGGATTTTTTGGCAAGTCGAAGTTTGTAATTTGGTTATAAGATTTATCATCATAAGAAAACGCTTGGGAACAAGCGTTTTTTTACCTTTCTATTAGTAATTCACTTCTCCAAATGATTTAATACTTCGCCAAAAGTGGCGTGCAGCCCAAGAATTCAGATTTCCAAACTCAAATAAGAGCAATGTTAGGGATTAAAAATAGACATGGCGATTGAAATTACGTGCTTTAAAGCGTACGACATACGTGGTGAATTAAACAAACAACTTACTGAAACCGTGGCATACCGCATTGGCTTTGCTTTCGCCAAAGAGTTAAATGCAAAAACGGTAGTCGTTGGTAGTGATGTGCGATTAACATCAACACCATTGAAGCTGGCACTAAGCGCGGGTTTAGTTGACGCCGGTGCACGCGTATTTGATATTGGCTCAGCGGGCACAGAAGAAATTTATTTCGCCACCAAACACCTAGAGGTTGATGGGGGCATTGAGGTTACAGCAAGCCATAACCCAATAAACTACAACGGAATGAAGCTAGTTAAAGCCGGGTCTGTGCCTATCAGCGGTGATACTGGTCTAAATGCGATTAAAGCGACGGCAGAACAGCTTGACGATGCAGCTATAAATGAGCGTATTGCTTTTTACACGAATAATTGTGAAATAAGCGACGATGCATTCTTCAATGGGAAAGCTCATGTGAGCGCTGACAAGCTCGCAGAAAGCGGTCAGTTTGAAGTTATTTCATGTATGGATGCTTATGTTGAACACATGCTTTCTTACGTTAACTTAGACAATTTTACACCGCTAAAAGTTGTTGTTAACGCTGGTAACGGTGCCGCTGGTCCGGCACTTGATGCAATTGAAAAGGCTATGCTTGATAAAGATGTGCCCATTGAGTTTATAAAAGTACACCATGAAGCGGATGGTACGTTTCCTAACGGTATTCCAAACCCTTTACTTCCTGAGAATCGCGACGATACTGCAAATGCGGTAAAACAGTCCAATGCCGACTTTGGTATTGCGTGGGACGGCGATTTCGATCGCTGTTTCCTGTTCGACGCAGATGGACAATTTATTGAAGGCTATTACATTGTAGGCCTCTTAGCTTCAGCGTTTATTGAGAAAAATACTGACAGCAAGATAATTTACGACCCTCGTGTTTATTGGAATACGGAAGATATTGTAGCTAATGCGGGTGGTACACCAATCAAATCAAAAACAGGGCACGCTTTCATCAAAGAGCGCATGCGAAAAGAAGATGCGGTTTATGGCGGTGAGATGAGTGCGCATCACTATTTCCGCGATTTTGCATACTGTGATTCAGGCATGATTCCGTGGTTACTCGTGGCTGAACTGCTTTGTGTGAAAAAGCAAAGCCTTGCCAGCATGGTGAAAGAGCGCATTGAGGCGTTTCCTTCTTCAGGTGAAATAAACAGTAAGCTAAAAGATGCTGATGAAGCACTAACGCGTGTAACAAATAAATACAAACCAGAAGCTGATGTTGTTGATACCACTGATGGCTTAGGCCTAGAGTTTGGAACATGGCGCTTTAATTTACGTAAATCGAACACCGAGCCGGTAATTCGTTTGAACGTGGAGAGCAAGGGTGACATTGCGCTAATGGAAGAAAAAACCGCTGAGCTACTTGCGCTGATTCGTGCAGAGTAGAAGGTTTTTAATACGTTCAAAAAAAGGCGGGCATTTGATGCTCGCCTTTTATGTTTAAGCCAAGTAATTAAGGGGCTCTAGGCTGGTTAATTAAGTTGTCAATTATGCTACGCGTAACTCGTTGGTGAAGGGTTACGAGCACTGATACACGCTAAGCTAGCAAGTAAATCATCCATGCATGACAAAGGACCACTACGGTCGTTAACCCCATTCTCATACTGATATAGCTGACCACTTGGTCTTTTGGCAGACTTAGCGTGAACTTGTCGTACACTAATAACGCAACATAACTTAGTGACAAAACGCCGAGTACTTTTACATCGTTTGCAAAAACTAAACACAACCACCCCACAATGGTGGGCAACATGGCGATGTACATTTGTTTGTCATATCGTTGATTGCTCACTGAGTCCCACCAGTGAATACCGCCAAAAAAAGACATTAATACAGCAGAATACTGTACAAAATAAGCGGTGCTCTGCGTTATAGAAAACAGATTCAATTGATAAGCAAGCGGCATTGCTATGAAGGGAATTAAACCAGCAATACCTAAAAACAATGCAGAATAGGGCATTCACGTTCCTTTTTTAAATATTTTCTGTGTACATAAAACAAAAATAGCGCCGTTAGGCGCTATTTTTTACAATTAAAGTAAAAACTAAGTTCAGTATTACTTAATTGGGTTGTACTTACGCTGGCTGTGACCAGTGTATAGCTGACGAGGACGGCCAATCTTTTGCTTAGGGTCGCTCATCATTTCATGCCAGTGTGAAATCCAGCCTACTGTACGAGACAGTGCGAAGATACACGTGAACATGTTGGTAGGAATACCAATTGCCTTAAGTACGATACCTGAATAGAAGTCTACGTTCGGGAATAGTTTCTTCTCAGCGAAGTATGGGTCGCTTAATGCAATTTTTTCAAGTTCCATAGCTACTTCTAGCAGAGGATCTTTAACATTTAGCTCGCTTAGTACTTCGTGACAGCTTTCGCGCATAACTGTAGCACGTGGGTCGTGGTTCTTATAAACACGGTGACCGAAGCCCATTAGACGAAATGGGTCGCTCTTGTCTTTTGCACGTGCAATGAACTCTGGAATACGGTCAACCGTACCGATTTCTTCAAGCATGTTTAGACACGCTTCGTTTGCACCGCCGTGAGCAGGGCCCCATAGTGATGCTACACCCGCAGAAATACATGCATAAGGGTTAGCACCTGAAGAACCAGCAAGACGTACAGTAGACGTTGATGCGTTCTGCTCGTGGTCTGCGTGAAGCGTAAAGATACGGTCCATCGCACGTTCAACAGCAGGGCTGATTTGATATTCTTCTGCAGGAACAGAGAACATCATGTTCAAGAAGTTAGCAGCGTAGCTTAGGTCGTTACGTGGATACACAAACGGCTGGCCGATGTTGTATTTGTAGCACATTGCAACAAGCGTAGGCATCTTCGCAATTAGTCGATGTGCGCTACGTATACGTTGCTCTTCATTCGATACGTCTAGGTCGCTGTGGTAGAACGAAGACATCGCGCCAACTGTACCGCATAGCATTGCCATAGGGTGCGCGTCGTTACGGAAACCATGGAAGAACATGTTAATTTGTTCGTGAACCATAGTATGACGAGTAATCGTCGCTTTAAATTCCTCGTACTGTTCTTTTGTCGGTGCATCACCGTGAAGAAGCATGTGACATACTTCTAAATAGTCAGCATCGCGTGCTAGTTCTTCGATAGGGAAGCCACGGTGTAAGAGTACACCTTGAGCGCCGTCGATATAGGTGATTGCTGACTCGCAAGATCCTGTCGCCATAAAACCTGGGTCGTACGTGAAATAGCCGCTTTGGCCAAGCGTACGGACATCGATTACATCTTGTCCTTCGGTGCCAGACAAGATAGGAAGCTCGATTTCCTTACCGCCGGCTTTAAGAATGGCTTTCTGATCTGCCATATAATGCTCTCCTCAGAATGGTTCTGTTTGCGACGAAAACGGATGAAAATATCCGCTTCGTTGGGAAAAGTGGGCGTATTTGTACTTTATTATGCACTAACAAGTCAATTTAATTGCATATATGCACAATAAATATTCCGAATTGCTTAAAAAAATAATTAGCAATCAGATAACGAATGATTAACGCGTTGGAATTTCACTTTGCCCGATACCGTGCAATTATCAATGGCTTTTATCGAAAGGTAAACCACCGATCGTTAAATATTAGCAACTGAGATTAAAAAGTGACCTTTAGATGTGGAATAAATACTCACTCAGATTAAAAGTCATTAATTTCTCTGTTGCTTACGTAGTTATTCCCCGTTGCTGCTGATAAGCTTTAACTACTGTTGTTGCACTCGTTTAAACGCGTTGCATCCAATTTTGATCTCTTTTTACACGAAATAATTACAAGGTAGGACAATAAGCGACTAAAGTCTTACTACGGCACAAAAAATTGTAATTATATACTACGCTGGATATACTCAGCGGTGCTTTTGGAATGGAATAATTATTCTGTTACAGGCATTAAAGAATAATTCACAAATTGTTAACAACTCAATGGATGAGGCAATTAACAGGTTAAAAAGCGAATTCACTTATTCAGGACATAATAAAGATAAGTAATTCATTATCCCCTACGGATTAAACAGGCATACATTGTGAAAAAGCAAAGACCAGTAAATTTAGAACTCAATACTATTAAATTTCCGCCCTCTGCTATTTCGTCAATTCTCCACCGTGTAACCGGTGTTGCAATGTTCTTCGCGCTACTATTTGTAATTTGGGCATGGGCAGTTTCTGTACATTCACCTGAAGGTTTCGCGAACGTTCAAGCAATCATGGACGGTTTCCTTGGAAAATTTGTCGCAATTGGCACAGCTTCAGCGCTGACTTATCACATTCTAGGCGGCCTAAGACATGTTGTTATGGATTTAGGTCACTGGGAAGAATTAGAGTCGGGCAACACAAGTGCGAAAGCAGTAATCGCTCTTTGGGTTGTACTGACCGTAGTATTGGGAGTTGCACTATGGTAACCAACCAAGCAAGCATTAAGCGTGACGGCGTACAAGACTACGTTTCACTTCGCGCAACAGCAGCAATTATTTTCGCGTACTCGGTTTTCATGGCGTGGTTTTTTATTACCACCGATAACATTACGTTTATCGAATGGCGAGGTTTGTTCTCTGGCCTAGCTATGAAAGTTTTCACATTGGCAGCTCTAGTAGCAGTGATGATCCACGTGCGTATCGGCCTATGGCAGGTACTTACAGACTACGTTAAAGCAACAGGTCTGCGCGCAGGACTACAATACATATTAAATATCATCGCTTTTGGCTACGTTGCAGTTGGCCTATTCGTTTTGTGGGGAGTGTAATATGAGTTTACCCGTTCACGAGTTTGATGCAGTAGTAATTGGAGCCGGCGGTGCAGGTATGCGCGCGGCACTTCAGATTTCACAGTCTGGTAAATCATGTGCACTGTTATCAAAAGTATTTCCAACCCGTTCTCACACCGTGTCTGCACAGGGTGGTATTACCGTAGCTCTAGGTAATTCACACGAAGACAACTGGGAATGGCACATGTACGATACCGTTAAAGGTTCTGATTACATCGGTGACCAAGACGCTATTGAATACATGTGTAAGACTGGTCCAGAAGCGATTATCGAAATGGAAAACATGGGTTTACCATTCTCGCGCTTCGAAAATGGTAAAATCTACCAGCGTCCATTTGGTGGTCAGTCTAAAAACTTCGGTGGCGAGCAGGGCGCTCGTACGGCAGCAGCGGCTGACCGTACAGGTCACGCGCTTCTTCACCTCCTTTATCAACAAAACGTTAAGAACAAAACGAAAGTTTTCTCTGAGTGGTACGCACTAGATCTAGTGAAAAACCAAGACGGCGACGTTGTAGGTTGTACGGCAATCGACATCGAAACTGGTGAAGTTGTTTACTTCAAGTCGCGTGCTGTTGTTCTTGCAACAGGTGGTGCAGGTCGAATTTATGCGTCTACTACGAATGCACACATCAATACTGGTGACGGTGTTGGTATGGCACTTCGTGCAGGCGTTGCGGTTCAAGATATGGAAATGTGGCAGTTCCACCCAACGGGTATTGCTGGCGCAGGTACATTGGTAACCGAAGGTTGTCGTGGTGAAGGCGGTTACCTTCTAAATAAAGACGGCGAACGTTTCATGGAACGTTATGCACCTAACGCAAAAGACCTTGCTGGTCGTGACGTTGTTGCACGTTCAATGATGACCGAAATCCGTGAAGGTCGAGGTTGTGAAGGCCCATGGGGTACTCACATCAAACTTAAGCTTGACCACCTTGGTAAAGACGTTCTTGAGTCTCGTTTACCTGGTATTCTTGAGCTGTCACGCACGTTTGCACACGTTGACCCTGTTAAAGAGCCAATTCCAGTAATTCCTACTTGTCACTATATGATGGGTGGTATTCCAACAAATGTAGACGGCCAGTGTTTAACGGTTGATGAAAATGGTAATGACAAAGTAGTTAACGGCCTATTTGCATGTGGTGAAATTGCTTGTGTATCTGTACACGGCGCTAACCGTCTTGGCGGTAACTCATTACTTGACCTTGTTGTATTCGGTCGTGCGACTGGCTTACACCTTGGTAAAACGCTATCTGAAATGGCACCAACACGCGACGCATCTGAATCTGACATTGAAGCTTCAATGACGCGTTTCAACCGTTGGGAAAATTCAGAGAAAGGCAAGGGCGAAGACCCAGTACAAATTAAGAAAGACTTGCAGAAATGCATGCAGCTTAACTTCTCAGTATTCCGTGAAGGTGAAGCAATGGCGGAAGGTCTTAAAGAGCTTAGCGAAATTCGCGAGCGTCTTAAGCATGCACGCCTTGATGACAAGAGCGCAGACTTCAATACCCAGCGTATCGAATGTTTGGAGCTTGATAACCTTATGGAAACCGCGTACAGCACAGCAGTAGCAGCGAACTTCAGAACGGAAAGCCGTGGCGCACACAGCCGCTTCGACTTCCCTGACCGTGATGATGATAACTGGTTATGTCACAGTATCTACGATCCGAACACTGATAAAATGCTTAAACGTGAAGTAAATATGGCGCCTAAGCTTAGGGAAGCATTCCCGCCTAAAGTGCGTTCATATTAAGAGAGGCAACGATCATGCAATTAACTTTTTCGATTTATCGTTACAACCCAGAAGTAGACGCGAAGCCTCGCATGCAAGACTACACTCTAGAAGTAGAGGAAGGTCAGGACATGATGGTGCTAGACGCGCTATTGGCACTTAAAGAGCAAGACCCGTCGCTATCTTTCCGTCGCTCTTGCCGTGAAGGTGTTTGTGGGTCAGACGGTGTGAACATGAACGGCAAAAACGGCCTAGCATGTATTACGCCGCTGTCTGCTTTGGGCAAAGGTAAAATAGTTGTACGTCCTCTTCCAGGTTTGCCTGTAGTGCGTGACCTGGTAGTAGACATGACACAGTTCTACACACAGTATGAGAAGATTAAGCCGTTCTTAATCAATGACAGCAAACAGCCGCCAGCGCGTGAGCACCTTCAGTCGCCTGAAGAAAGAGCTAAGCTTGACGGTTTGTATGAGTGTATCCTTTGTGCTTGTTGTTCTACGTCTTGTCCATCGTTCTGGTGGAACCCAGACAAGTTCATCGGCCCAGCAGGTCTATTACACGCATACCGTTTCTTGATTGATTCTCGTGACACTGCAACAGAAGAGCGTCTTAACGACCTTGATGATGCATTCAGCGTATTCCGCTGTCACGGAATCATGAACTGTGTAAGCGTATGCCCTAAAGGATTGAACCCGACTAAAGCAATTGGACAAATTAAGTCTATGCTTTTACAACGGGCTGTTTAGTACTATAGTCTGATAACTTTCTGAGTTATAGATGCGATACGCTAGATAGCCATCCCAAAAGGATGGCTATTTTTTTATATATTCGCTGTTATAACACTTGGTTATGCTGAGAATAACCTTATAATACATCTTGATTGTTAACTAGATTTTATAAAACGTAGCAAGGCAAATTAAATGCAAGAAAGCGTGATGAAAGCGTGGTGGGATTCCTCGCACATGGCAGGTGCCAACGCTGCCTATGTTGAAGAGTTGTATGAAACTTATTTAGAAGACCCGCAAAGTGTCTCTGAAAACTGGCGACAAATCTTCGATAACCTCCCCAAAGTCGATGGCGTAGAGTTAGAAACCAATCATACAGAAATTAAAAATCAGTTTAGGCAACTTGCTGCGTTAGGGCCTACAGCCCGCATGTCTAGTCCGTCTGTGCCTTCTGCAAATATTTCAGACGACAGGCAAGTCAAAGTTCTTCAATTAATCAACGCTTTCCGCTTTCGCGGTCATCAAAATGCTAACCTAGACCCATTAGGTTTGTGGAAGCAAGAGCGTGTGCGCGATATTGAATTGTCTCACCACTCTCTGTCAGAGCAAGACTTCGACAGCGTATTCAATGTGGGTTCTTATGCCATAGGCAAAGAAACAATGTCGCTAGGCGAACTATTTAAGTCGCTAAACCGCACATACTGTGGCTCTATCGGTGCTGAATATATGCACATCACCGATACCGACCAAAAACGTTGGTTACAACAAAAAATCGAATCAGTACAAGCAAAGCCTGAAATTTCTCGTGATGAGAAGTTAAGCATCTTAAAAGGTTTAACTGCTGCTGATGGTATGGAAAAATATTTGGGTTCTAAATTCCCAGGTGCAAAACGTTTCTCACTAGAGGGTGGTGATGCGTTAATTCCAATGCTTAAAGGTTTGATTACCAAAGCCGGAACCGCGGGCACGAAAGAAGTTGTTATCGGTATGGCACACCGTGGTCGCTTGAATGTGTTAGTTAACGTTCTTGGTAAAAACCCATCAGTACTGTTCGATGAGTTCTCTGGTAAACACGACGACTCGCTAGGCGCGGGTGACGTGAAATACCACGCAGGTTTCTCTTCAGATTTTGCGACTCCGGGCGGCAATGTTCACTTGGCGCTTGCGTTCAACCCATCTCACCTTGAAATCGTAAATCCAGTGGTGATGGGCTCAGTTCGTGCGCGTCTGGCACGACGCAATAACGACACTAATACTGTTCTACCAATTACTATTCACGGTGACTCTGCAATCGCAGGTCAAGGTGTAGTACAAGAAACGTTCAATATGTCACAGACTCGCGGCTTTGCCGTAGGTGGTACTGTACGTATTGTGGTTAACAACCAAGTTGGTTTTACAACGTCTAAGACAGAAGATACGCGTTCGACGCAATACTGTACTGACATTGCAAAAATGGTTCAGGCGCCTATTTTCCACGTAAACTCAGACGATCCAGAAGCTGTTGCTTTCGTAACGCAGCTTGCGCTTGAGTATCGCAATAAGTTTAAGCGTGACGTGGTTATCGACCTTGTTTGTTACCGTCGTCACGGTCATAACGAAGCTGATGAGCCAAATGCAACTCAGCCGTTGATGTATCAAAAAATTAAAAAGCATCCAGTGCCACGCGCTATCTATGCTGATCAGCTTATCGCTGAAGGTGTAATCGAACAGCGCGATGCAGACCGCTATATTGAAGAATATCGTGCAGCACTAGACCACGGCGCGTGCGTTGTGGAAGAGTGGCGTCCAATGACAGAGCACAGCGTTGATTGGTCTCCATACCTTGGTCATGACTGGGATACGCCATACGATGGTTCACTATCAGTTGAAAAACTGAAAGAGCTTGGCGAAGCAATTACGACAATTCCAGAAGAGCACAAACTTCAATCGCGCGTTAATAAGCTTTATCAAGATCGTAAGGCAATGGTTGCTGGTGAAAAGCTACTCGATTGGGGTATGGCTGAGAACTTAGCCTATGCCACTATCGTTGATGCTGGCGAAGATATCCGTATTACAGGTCAGGATTCTGGTCGTGGTACGTTCTTCCACCGCCACGCTGTATTGCACAATCAAAGCGATGCTTCTACTTACATGCCGCTTCAGCACATCCGCGAAGGGCAAGGCGAGATTGAAATTTACGACTCTGTACTTTCAGAAGAAGCGGTTATGGCGTTTGAGTATGGTTTCGCTACCGCTGAGCCAACTTGCTTAACCATTTGGGAAGCTCAATTTGGTGACTTTGCAAATGGTGCACAAGTTGTATTCGACCAGTTCCTAAGCTCAGGTGAAGCAAAATGGGGCCGTCTATGTGGTCTAACTGTTTTACTTCCGCACGGTTACGAAGGTCAGGGTCCAGAGCATAGTTCTGCACGCCTTGAACGTTTCTTACAGTCATGTGCCGACCACAATTGGCAAGTGTGTGTACCTTCTACACCTGCACAGGTTTACAACATGCTTCGTCGCCAAGTTGTGCGTCCAATGCGTAAACCGCTTATCGTGATGTCACCCAAGTCATTATTACGTCATCCACTGGCTGTATCTTCAATGGAAGAACTGGCTGAGGGTAAATTCCACAACGTAATCGGCGAGATTGACGATATCGATCCGAAGAACGTTAAACGTGTGGTGATGTGTTCAGGTAAGGTTTACTACGATTTGTTAGACCAGCGCCGTAAAAATGAGCAAACAGACGTTGCGATTATTCGTTTAGAGCAACTTTATCCATTCCCACAAGAAGAATGCGCTAAAGTTGTGGCACAATATAGCCACGTAAAAGATTGGGTTTGGTGCCAGGAAGAGCCTCAAAACCAAGGCGCGTGGTACTGTAGCCAACACCATTTCTGGCAAGCAATTCCAGATGGTGCAAAATTAACATATGCGGGCCGTGATGCATCCTCGTCGCCTGCAGTAGGTTATGTTTCCGTTCACAACCAGCAACAGAAAGCCCTGGTTGAAGACGCACTCACAATTAAATAAGGAACAGTAATGACAATTGAGATAAAAGTTCCGGTTCTACCTGAGTCAGTTGCCGATGCCACCATTGCAACCTGGCACGTTAAAGCCGGTGACGCAGTTAAACGAGACCAGAACCTGGTTGATATCGAAACTGATAAAGTGGTTTTAGAAGTTGTGGCGCCAGCGGACGGTACAATGGGTGAAATCCTAAATGAAGAGGGTGCAACGGTTTTAGGCGAGCAAGTCATTGCTAAGTTAGAAGAGGGCGGCGCGGCTGCTCCTGCTGCGTCTAAATCAGACGAGCCAAAAGAGGAATCAAAAGCTTCTGCACCGGCAGCATCTGGCAAAGCGTCAGACGTGAAAGTACCTGTACTTCCAGAGTCGGTAGCTGACGCTACTATCGCTACGTGGCACGTTGCTGTTGGTGAAGCAGTATCTCGTGACCAGAACCTAGTAGACATTGAAACTGACAAAGTCGTTCTTGAAGTGGTTGCACCTGCAGATGGTTCACTAAGTGAAATCATTGCGGAAGAAGGCGCTACGGTTACTGCTGAAGAAGTTATTGCTAAGTTTGTTGAAGGTGCAGCGAGCGGTGCTTCTGCACCAGCAGCATCTGCAGAATCAGACGATAGTGAAGACAGCAGCGATGCACTAAGCCCGTCTGTTCGTCGTCTACTTGCTGAGAAAGGCGTAGATGCAGCAAAAGTGAAAGGCACAGGTAAAAATGGCCGCATCACTAAAGAAGATGTAGAGAAGTATCTTAAAGGCGGCGACAGTTCATCAAAAGCGGCGCCTGCTGCAGCTGAAGCACCAGTTGCCGATTTACCTACAGGTAATCGCACAGAAAAACGCGTTCCTATGACGCGTCTTCGTAAGACAATTGCGAACCGTCTTCTTGAAGCTAAAAACTCTACAGCAATGCTAACTACGTTCAACGAAGTAAACATGAAGCCAATCATGGACCTTCGTAAGCAGTATCAAGAGAGCTTCGAAAAACGTCACGGCATTCGTTTAGGCTTTATGTCGTTCTATGTTAAAGCGGTTACCGAAGCGCTGAAACGCTTCCCAGAAGTTAACGCGTCAATCGACGGTGATGACATTGTTTATCACAACTATTTCGACGTATCGATTGCCGTTTCTACACCTCGAGGCCTAGTAACGCCAGTACTTAAAGATACTGACACACTAGGTATGGCAGGCGTAGAAAAAGGAATTAAGGAACTAGCACTTAAAGGTCGTGACGGTAAGCTGTCATTGGCTGAACTACAAGGTGGTAACTTCACTATCACCAACGGTGGTGTGTTTGGTTCACTAATGTCTACACCAATCATTAACCCGCCACAAAGCGCTATCTTGGGTATGCACAAAATCCAAGATCGCCCAATGGCTGTTAATGGAAAAGTAGAAATTCTACCAATGATGTACCTAGCGCTTTCTTATGACCATCGTATTATCGATGGTAAAGAATCAGTAGGGTTCTTGGTAACAGTTAAAGAGATGCTTGAAGATCCAACACGTCTACTACTAGACGTATAAGACTTTCGTCTCACTTAATTGTGGTTGGGCGCTTTGCTCGTGTTATCTTGCCAAGCGCCTAACGCAACGCTGATATTTACCCTATAATATCAGTCTAAATAATCAAGTCGCATTTGCGGCTTTTGTCTTACTAAAAATCGGATAGAAACACCATGAATTTGCATGAATACCAAGGTAAGCAGCTATTCAAAGAATACGGTTTGCCTGTTTCTGAAGGATACGCAGCAGACACTGCTCAAGGTGCTGTAGAAGCCGCTGACCGAATTGGCGGAGAAGAGTGGGTAGTTAAGTGTCAGGTACACGCGGGCGGTCGCGGTAAAGCTGGCGGTGTAAAGCTAGTTAAAAACAAAGACGACATTCGCGCTTTCGCTGAAAACTGGCTTGGCAAAAATTTGGTGACTTTCCAGACTGACGAAAATGGTCAGCCTGTGAGCAAAATCCTTGTTGAATCTTGCACAGATATCGCTAACGAGCTTTACCTTGGTGCAGTAGTTGACCGTACAACCCGTCGCGTTGTATTCATGGCATCTACTGAAGGTGGCGTTGAGATTGAAACTGTTGCAGAAGAAACTCCAGAAAAAATTCTTAAAGCTGAAATCGACCCAATTGTAGGTCCTCAGCCTTACCAAGCACGCGAAATGGCGTTTGCTCTAGGTCTTTCTGGTGTTCAAATTAAGCAATTCACTCAAATTTTCCTTGGCCTAGCTAAGATGTTTGAAGAGCTTGACGTAGCGCTTATCGAAATTAACCCGCTAGTAATCAAAACTGACGGAAACCTACATTGCCTTGACGCAAAAGTAGGTATCGACGGTAACGCACTATATCGTCAGCCTAAGCTGAAAGATATGCAAGACCCTTCACAAGAAGACGCGCGTGAAGCACACGCGGCTCAGTGGGAGCTTAACTATGTTGCGCTAGACGGTAACGTAGGTTGTATGGTTAACGGTGCAGGCCTTGCAATGGGTACGATGGACATCGTAAACCTACATGGTGGCAAGCCAGCTAACTTCCTTGATGTTGGTGGCGGCGCGACTAAAGAGCGTGTAGCTGAAGCATTCAAAATCATCCTTTCTGATGACAATGTTAAAGCGGTATTGGTTAACATCTTCGGTGGTATCGTTCGCTGTGACATGATTGCAGAAGGTATTATCGGTGCGGTTAAAGAAGTAGGCGTAGAAGTACCAGTAGTTGTACGTCTAGAAGGTACTAATGCAGAGCTTGGCCGTGACGTTCTAGCGAACTCTGGTCTAGATATCATCGCTGCTGAATCGCTAACTGATGCAGCACAGAAAGTTGTTGCTGCAGCGGAGGGCAAATAATGTCTGTATTAATTAATAAAGATACTAAAGTAATTTGTCAGGGTTTCACTGGCGGTCAGGGTACATTCCACTCTGAACAAGCAATTGCTTACGGTACGCAAATGGTTGGTGGTGTTACACCAGGCAAAGGCGGTACTGAGCACCTAGGTCTTCCAGTATTCAATACTGTACGTGAAGCGGTAGAAGCAACTGGCGCAACTGCAACAGTTATCTACGTACCAGCACCTTTCTGTAAAGATTCAATTGTTGAAGCTGCAGATGCGGGTATCGAGCTAATCGTATGTATTACTGAAGGTATTCCAACGCTAGACATGCTTTACGTTAAAGAATACGTAGAAGCGAAAGGCGTTCGCATGATTGGTCCAAACTGCCCAGGTGTTATCACTCCTGGAGAGTGTAAAATTGGTATCATGCCTGGTCATATTCACAAGCCTGGTAAAGTAGGTATTGTTTCTCGCTCTGGTACGCTTACGTACGAAGCAGTTAAGCAAACTACTGACGAGGGTTTCGGCCAGTCTACTTGTGTTGGTATCGGTGGTGATCCAATTCCTGGTTCAAACTTCATCGACATCCTTCAGATGTTCCAAGACGACCCTCAAACTGAAGCTATCGTAATGATCGGTGAGATCGGCGGTACTGCAGAAGAAGAAGCAGCGGCGTTCATTAAAGCGAACGTAACTAAGCCTGTTGTTTCTTACATTGCAGGTGTTACTGCTCCTCCAGGTAAGCGTATGGGTCACGCTGGTGCAATCATCGCAGGCGGTAAAGGTACTGCTGATGAGAAATTTAAAGCACTAGAAGACGCAGGTGTTAAAACTGTACGTTCACTAGCTGACATCGGTAAAGCACTACGCGAAACTACTGGTTGGTAATTAGCGTTAGCAAGCAAGATGTTAAAAGCCCGCTTTAAGCGGGCTTTTTTATTGATTTTTGTTAACAATTGAAATTATTTCAATGTAACAATATTACAACTTTTTCTCTCTTAAGCCCCATTTATACGCTTTTTATGTTGTTAAATTACATGATTCCATAAAAATGCTTTGTTAACGCAGTGTTGCATATTTTTATTGAATACGTATGCAGGCAATTGTGCATTCCCTAGGTCCTCTATAGCATTATGCCGACGAGATGTATTGTCATTTAATTGTCATAAGAACAACAAAAGACAAAAACTATAACCGTATGGGACACCCGTTTTATGAAACAATTTAAACCCAACCTAATAAAAGCTGCGCTTATTTCAGGCGGTGTAGCATTTGCAAGTTCTCCTGCATTTGCACAAGAAGCAAACACTGATGCTGTTGATGAAGCAAACCTTGAAGTAATTCAAGTTAGCGGTATTCGCGGTAGTCTACAGCGTGCACAAGCCATCAAGATGGACAACACGTCAATTGTTGAAGCCCTATCTGCTGAAGATATCGGTAAACTTCCAGACACCAGTATTGCAGAATCAATTGCACGTCTTCCTGGCTTAGCGGGTGAACGCCGCAACGGTCGTACAAGTGGTCTATCTGTTCGTGGTTTCAACGAAAACTACGTAGGTACAACGCTTAACGGTCGTGAGCTTCTAGGTATGGGCGACAACCGTGGCGTAGAGTTTGACCTTTACCCAACTGAGATTGTTTCAAATATCCTTGTTTATAAGACTCCAGAAGCAGGCCTTATGACACAAGGTATTGGTGGTACAGTTGATATTCAAACTGTAAGCCCGCTACATGCAAAAGAAACGTTTGCTATTAACGGCACGTATGAGGCGAACCAAAAAGACGCTGGTAACCCAGATTTCGACAACAAAGGTCACCGTTTGTCGGTTAACTTTGTTGATCAATTTGCAGATGACAAGCTAGGTGTAGCACTAGTAATTGCTGACATGGAATCTCCACGTCAGGCACAACATTTCCGTGGTTGGGGTTATGCGAATGCAAACCCAGACAATGCTGCCGAAGGTGTTGAAGTACCAGAAGGTACAGTTATTCTTGGTGGTCACGACTCATTTACACGTTCTGCAATGCTTGAGCGTACGTCAATTGCAGGTGTTATCGAGTATGCACCTACTGAAGACCTAACTATTCAATTCGACGCACTATATATCGACTTCGAAGAAAATGATGCGCGTCGTGGTGTTGAAGAAGGTGGCGCAGAATGGGGTACGGGCGCTTACACAATTACAGGTGTTGAAAATGGCCTTGTAACCTCTGGTTACTACGACGGTTTCCTATCAGTAATCCGTAACGATTCAAGACAACAAAAAGCAGAACTTACGACTTTCGGTCTAAACGCTGAATACATCATTAACGATAACTGGACGGCAACGTTCGACGTATCAACTGGTGAAGTAGACAAGCGCATCACTGATGTAGAAAGCTACTCTGGTGTAGGCCGTGCAGGTATTGACGGTCGCCCACTAACGCCACGTGCTTGGTCAATGACGTCTACTGGCGCTGTTTATAGCGATCACCCAACGTTAGATAGCGTAGACCTTGGGGATCCTAATGCGATATTCCTTGCAGGTCCTCAAGCGTGGGGTGGTGCATTAGCACCAGTTGAAGCATTCCAAGGTGTTGATGGCTTTGGTCCAGAAACAGCTCAGGATGGTTTCGTAAACGATCCGGTATTTAATGAAACGCTAGATGCAGTTCGTTTAGACGTAGAAGGTTTTGTTGAATGGGGTATTTTCTCTCGCCTAACTACTGGTGTTAACTACCAAATGCGTGAGAAGAGCAAAGATAATAACGGCTTCTTCTTGACTGCACCTTCTTGGCCTAATCAAGAGCTAGTACCTAACCCTATTGGAACAGCTGATTTAGGTTTCTTAGGTATTGATGGTGTAATTGCCTATGACGGTCTTGGTCTATACAGAAGCGGCTACTACACGCTAACTGATGCAGAGCTTTTTGAGAACGGTCGTCGTGGTGATACTTATACCATCGAAGAAGACATTCTTACCGCTTACGCGAAACTTGACATCGAAACTGAAATCGGTGACGTATTAGTCGTTGGTAACCTAGGTCTTCAAGTTATCAATGTTGACCAAACAGGAACTGGTTTCAATACAACATCGGGTCCTTCAGGTTTCACATCATCGGTGCCGGTTTCTGATGGTGATTCATACACTGATGTGCTTCCAACCCTTAACCTTAGCTTTGAAATTGCGGAAAACCAGTTTATTCGTACCGCACTTGGTAAAGTAATCAGCCGCCCACGTATGGATGACATGCGTCCAAATAATCAGGTTAACTTTACTTTCAACGATCAGCAAATCGCTTCTGATCAGCTTGGTAATAGCCCTTGGTCTGCAAGCGCTGGTAACTCACGTTTAAGACCACTTGAAGCCAATCAGTTTGATATTGCTTATGAAAACTACTTTGCCGATACCGGCTATGTTGCGGTTAGCTTTTTCTACAAAGACTTAACTAACTGGCACGTTGCAGGTCAGACAATAGGTGATTTCAGTTCTTCTTTCATTGAAGGTTATCACGAAACGTCGGGTCTATCAGATGTTACTGGAGACTTATTAATTGATGAAAGAGATGTTATACCGCCACAAACGTTTCAAGGTTTCGTAAGCTTCCGTGAAGACGGTCTTGAAGGTTTTGTTCGCGGCTGGGAGGTTCAAGGTAGTCTTCCGTTTGACTTAATCCACGAGTCACTAGAAGGCTTCGGTATGTTTGCAAGTGCAACATTCCTAGACGGTCAGCTAGATAACGGTGATGCAGTACCTGGTTTATCAGAAGAAACATACTCACTAACCGCTTTCTACGAAAGCAATGGTTTCGAGTTCCGTGTATCAGCAACTAAACGTGACGCATTTGCCACAGAAGAGCGTGCTATCAGCCTATCGCTTGCGCAAATTCAAGACCAAGGTGTTAAACAAGTTGATGCGCAAATTGGCTATGACTTTGACGAGTCTGGCATTGAAGCGCTTAAGGGCTTACGTGTAACGCTTCAAGGTCAAAACCTTACTGACGAGCCAACAGTTCAGGCTAACCCTGGTGACAGCCGTCAAATTACTAAGTATGAAACATACGGCCGTAACTTCCTTCTTGGTTTCAACTACACGTTCTAAGTGGTTGTTGAAAAAGCGCTTGTTACATGCAAGCGCTTAAACAAGTAACATTAAAAAAGCCCCAATTTACGTAATGTGTTGGGGCTTTTTGTTGTATAGCAGTACATGTCATGATATTTAATGATGATAGTAGTGTAGCCACATAAAAAATGGTGACGGCAAAAAATATGATGAATAAAGCGGTAAAAAATGTAGTTATTGTAGGTGGTGGTACAGCCGGTTGGATTTCAGCCGCTGTTATCAAACGTCTTATCGGTGCGGGCGTAAATGTAACGCTTATTGAATCTGAAGAAATCGGTACCGTTGGTGTAGGGGAAGCCACTATTCCGCCTATCATCACCCTTAACAACGTAATGGGGATAGACGAAAAAGAGTTCTTACGCGAAACAAACGCTACCATGAAGTTGGCGATCAAGTTTGAAAACTGGCGTGTAGAAGGAGAAAGCTATTTCCATACTTTTGGCGCCCCGGGTAAAAGCTACGCTTTTTGTCATTTTCATCATTATTTTAAACGCGCTCAAGAGTTAGGACTATCTGACTCGATATGGGAATACGATTTAAACTACCTTGCCTGTAAAGCGGGTAAGTTTGCCCATATCAAATCTCCCGACCCAATTATAGAAATGCCGTATGCCTATCATTTCGATGCGTCGCTGTATGCTCGATTTCTTCGTAAAAAATGTGAAGCAATGGGCGTTACTCGTAAAGAAGGCATTATTACCGATGTTAAACAAGACGCAGACAGCGGCTTTATTACCGGGGTAACGCTTAAAGACGGTGCTCATATTGAAGGCGATTTGTTTATTGACTGTTCAGGGTTTAAAGGGCTACTTACCCAACAAACATTGAATACGGGTTATGAAGATTGGTCGCATTGGTTACCTTGCGACCGCGCAGTGGCTATGCCTTCAGAGCGTCACGAACATACGCGCCCTTACACACGTTCAATAGCACATTCTGCTGGTTGGCAGTGGCGTATTCCGCTTCAGCACCGCAATGGTAATGGTTTAGTGTATAGCAGTAATTATTATTCTGATGAACAAGCACTCGATATTCTGTCTAATAACCTTGATACCAAACCGCTTGCCGACCCTAACTTTATTCGCTTTAAAACAGGACGAAGACGCAAGCAGTGGAATAAAAATGTAGTGGCTGTTGGGCTTTCTAGTGGGTTTTTGGAGCCCTTAGAGTCGACCAGTATACATTTGATTCAGTCTGCGGTGGTTAGACTCATTCACTTATTCCCGCACGAAGGGTTTAAGCAATATCAGATAGATGAGTACAACAAACAGTCTCAGCTTGAATATGAACAAATACGTGATTTCATTATTTTGCATTATCACGTAAATGAAAGAACAGACTCCCACTTCTGGAAAGATCTTCGTGAGATGGACGTACCAGATAGCTTGACGCATAAAATCGAGCTTTTTAGAGAATCTGGAAACCTGTTCAGAGAGCAAAATGATTTGTTCTTAGAAAGCTCTTGGCTGCAAGTATTGATGGGACAGGGCGTTCATCAGAAAGACTACCATCCGCTGGCGAATGCACTGTCGGAACAAAAACTTCAAGAATTGATGCAAAACATCAAGCGCATCAAAAATGAGCCAATCGGTAAAATTGCAAGCCACGATGATTTCTTGAAACAGTTCTGTGGTTAAAAACAGATCATGAATAAACCAAAACATATTGTTATTGCTGGCGGTGGTACTGCGGGTTGGATGGCCGCTAATTATTTTGCGCATAAGTGGCCATCAGACAAGGTTAAAGTTACGCTGATTGAATCTCCTGACATTGGCATTATAGGTGTGGGCGAGGGCTCTACACCTACGCTTAAGCGTTTCTTTGAAGAGCTGGGTATTAAAGAAAGTGACTGGATGCCCAAATGCAACGCCACTTACAAAGTAAGCATTCAGTTCAATGATTGGAGCCCTGCCTCAGGGGTCAAGCAGTATCGTCACCCGTTTATCTCTCAAACCGATACCTTCACTCAGCGAGCATTTGAGGTTAACTGCCGCACTAGAAGGCTAGGGCTTGATACCCACGTTGCACCGGAAGATTTCCTTATCAACGGTGTGTTGGCAAAACAAAATAAAGCGCCGCTAACGCCTGAAAACTTTCCGTTTAGAATGGAGTATGGTTACCATTTTGACAGTGCACTGTTGGGTAACTATTTACGAGATGTCGCAGTGGGAAGAGGCGTAACTCATGTTAGTGCTGTTATTAGCGATGTCGCTTTACATGCTAGTGGTGATATTGCGTATCTTGTTACCGATACAGGCAACATAGAGGGCGATTTCTTTGTAGATTGTACAGGGTTTTCTTCTGCGTTGTTACAGCAAGCTCTGGGTGTTAAGTTCAACGCTTATTCCGATAACCTATTTAATGATTCAGCGGTTGTTTTGCCCACACAGGTGCAAGAAAACATTCAGGTGGAAACCCAGTCAACTGCGCTATCAAACGGGTGGTGCTGGTCAATACCTTTACAAAACCGCACCGGTAACGGTTATGTTTATAGTGCCTCTCACTTATCCAGTGATAAAGCTGAAGCTGAATTAAGAAGACACCTCAATCTTGAAAACAGTGATGTGGAAGCCAGACACCTCAAGATGAAGGTAGGGCAAGTTGAGCAGCACTGGCAGAGAAATTGTTTGGCACTAGGGTTGTCTCAGGGATTTATAGAGCCTCTCGAAGCAACGGCACTTCATCTTGTTCAAATTTGCATTGAATATTTCTCAGATATGTTTGAAAAAGGTGGTTTTTCAAACAGTGAGAAAAACACCTATAACGCATTTGCCAAAGAACGATTCGACAGGGTACGGGACTACATTGTTGGACATTATAAACTGAATACCCGTGATGACAGCGATTATTGGCGAGATAACAGAAATAACATGGTGCTGTCAGACTCATTGAAGTCGATTATTAACACATGGTTTCAACGTGAAGATCTCGCTAATGAGATAAAGCGTCAGAATATTGGAATGCATTGGGACTCGGTTTCATGGCATTGCTTATTTGCTGGATATGGCGCATTTCCAGCGCTGGCTCAAAATCAACCTGGTAGAGGAGATTTATACAAGGAGCAGGCAATTGAACAGTTTATTGGTGGCTGTGCACTAAATTTTGAAATGCACCAAGAGGTATTACAAAAGCAATCTAGCTTGTGATGACTTTTTGTTGTAGCGCATAAACCACACCCTTCCAATTACCCCAAATATGGCATAAATAAGCACTTTTATTCATAGCATTTCCGCGCCGTTTTTTCATTGCGGCGCATTGTCTCTGTAACTCATTGAAAATTAATTTGTGAAACCATGTTTCACAAATGTTTAATTATTGTTAATGAATACGTATGCATAGCGTTGCTCCCTTTTTGTACAACCCAGTAATATTCTTTGTTGAACCATAAGAGGCATTTTTGGGTGTGGTAGTCCTAAAAGTGCTGATAATAAAACAAGGAATGGGACACCAATGAAAACATTCAAACCCAGCACTATCACGGCGGCTCTGATAAGCAGTGGTATGGCGTTTTGCGCTACACCTTTGTTTGCCCAAGAGTCACCGGATACGTCTATTAACGAGGTTGAACGAGAAGATGTTGAAGCAGTAGAACGCATAGAAGTTCGCGGTTTTAGCAGTAGCCTTATTCAATCACTCAATCAAAAGCGTTTCTCTGATACAGTATCTGAGCAAATTTCAGCCGATGATCTAGGCGGCTTACCAGATGTTTCTATGGCAGACGCGCTCACGCGTTTACCTGGTATATCAGCTGTAAGAACCGGTGGGCAAGCGGCGCAGATTAACATTCGTGGCTTATCGGGAGACTTTGTTTTCTCAACCTTGAACGGAAGAGAGCAGGTATCAACAAGCGGCAGCCGTGCAATAGAGTTTGACCAATATCCATCTGAGCTTATCAGCGAAGCCGCGGTTTATAAATCACCCAAAGCGTCGTTAATTGAAGGGGGTATTGCTGGTACTGTTGAATTAAAAACAGCATCGCCTCTTGCGATGGACGAACAACATAAGTTCAGTGCCAATATGCGAGGCATGTACAACGATAGAGCTTCAGAAATCAGTGACGCGTCCGAATACGGTCACCGATTAAGCTTCTCTTATCAAGGTAAGTTTTTAGACGACACATTAGGGGTTTCACTCGGCTATGCAAGATTATTCCAACCCAGTGTTTCAACACAGTTTATTGGCTTAGCATACAACGGGCTTGTTGATGTCGATGGGCTTGAAGGAGACACACAAGGGCCTGAATCTTGCCCTGAGTGTGAGTACATCTCAGAAGGTTTTGAGATGCAGCATAAGGGCGGTGAAGAAACGCGTGACGGCTATGTAGCTGCGTTTGAATGGGCGCCAATAGATACGTTTACGCTAAAAGCGGATGCGTTTATATCTGAATTTGACTCCGAGGCCTTCGCACGAGGGTTCCGCGTCAAATTGGGCGGTATTAACGCTGGTATCACCAACCCTGTTATTGTAAACAACAACGTAATTGGGGGCACGTTCTCGCGCACCGATAACAGTTTTACGCGGGTAGAGCTTGTAAACGATGACAACCAAGACTTCGACAGTGTAACGAATTTAGGCATTAATGCAGATTGGGAAATAACACCTAATTTTGCTGTTCAGTTAGACGTATCGCGTTCAAGCGCCGAAAGTGATTTCAGAAATGGTTTACTGTGGTCACTGGTTGGTGAAGACGCAAATGCTGCTAACCCAGTGTTCGATGAAAATGTTCAAATAAGTTATTTGCTTAATGGCAGTAATTTACCGGATCTTGGATTTAACCAAACCGATGCTTTTACCGATTTAGATCGCGTTATGGTAAGTAAATATGGTATCTATCCATTTAAGAACAAAGACGAGTTAGATGCTTACCGCGTCGATTTTCAATATTACGTAGACACGCCAATCGTGTCTGGTTTCGAATTTGGATATCGCTATTCCGATAGAGAATACAACAACGACCGTTCGGTATTTGAATATGGCAACGACAGCGCTTTCTCTGTAAGCGAACCACCGCTGCGACTCACATCAGACATGACTGAGGTGGTTAATTGGAGTGGCGATTTCGGCTATTTTCCTAGCTATCTGTCAATTGATTTAGACACTGCATTGAATGCGTGGTTTCCAAACGGTCGCCCTCAACCTGTGCAAACGTGGGGACCCGGTGCCGCCGGTGTAATAAATGGTCCAGGTACTGGGCCTGCCACGGCATGGACACTTCAAGAAAGTGGCGATGTATTTGAAACGGTAAATTCCGCCTACTTTATGGCTAACATCGATACTGAAATTGGTAGCCTGCCAGTAACAGGAAACATAGGTGTGCGCTATGTTAAAAGTAAGCAAAGTTCCACAACGTTGCAGCGTGCAACACAGTTAATCTCAGATCCTGAATCTGGTGCAACGGTAGAGGTGAGCGATCCAACTGCTGGCGCACAAAATATTGTTGATGAAGTGGGCTTAATTAATAATTTTTATCGCCCTGCGTTAATTACCCATGAGTACAGTGATGTGCTGCCCTCAATCAACCTAAACTTCCAGCTAACCGACGACACCCAGTTACGTGTTGCCGCGGCTAAAGTTATGGGCCGAGCGCCTATTAATCGTTTTGCTGCCAATGCTTCTACCACCATTGAAACAGTAACAGCGTTTCAAGATAGAGACTCAGGTGAGATAACCCTTTCAACACCCACGGCACGTGTAAATGGTAATGCGCGCAACAGTCCTTATCTTGAACCTTTCTACGCCACCCAGTACGACGTTTCATGGGAGTATTATTTCAGTGAAACCGAGGGTGCACTTATAGTGGCAGGTTTCTATAAAGACATTGAATCTTTTGTGGAAGATATAGAAATAGACCCTTATGACTTTTCAGCCAATGGCATTGTAGTGCCAGACTCAGTACAAGTACCTGTATTTTTAACGCCTGAATTTACAGGGCAAGAAACAGAGCTTGCTCGCGATGAAAATGGTGACCCAATTTTCATCACAGTTCCAACCGAAAACGGTAGCTACAGCACTGCTGTGAACAACGCTGAAGGTGGCTACATTCGCGGTCTCGAAATTGCTTACACGCAAATTTACAGCATGTTACCGGGCATGTGGTCTGGGTTAGGGGTAAGTGCAAGTTACTCGTACACCGAAAGTGAAATTCAGCGAACTTTGGGTAACGGTGTCTACGCAGCAAATCTTCCCGGACTATCTGAGAATGTAGCAACGCTCACTGTCTTTTGGGAATACGAGGGTTTTGAAACTCGTGTCTCTAGCCGTTACAGAGACGCATTTGTTTCTCAGCAGGTTGCGGTAAACGATCAGGTGGTTAACTTCGATTCAGAACTGGTTATCGATTATCAAGCCTCTTATGAGGTCGATGAAAATTGGAGCGTTCTATTCCAAATTAACAACCTTACTGATGAGCCTACTAAGAGCTATTTCTCCTCGCAGGAACAAACAGGAACCATTCAGTATTTCGGAACGCAATACTTCCTAGGGATGACATACCAACTATGAAAAAGCTAATCCTCAGGTCAATTAAAGAAAACGCGGTGAAACCTTCACAAAACCGTTTTTGGGAGAATTCTATGTTTACTAAAACCACAGCATGGCGCGCAGCGCTATTGCTTGTAGGGGCAGTTACATTAGTGGGTTGCGGTGGCTCTGATATAGAGTCGGGCACCAATGATTTACTTACTTGTGACGTACCCAATGTGCCTAATTCAACTGGCACTGAATGTGTGCCACCACCGCCTATTCAGTGTGATGCGCCCACTGTGCCAAATGAAACCAACGATGCGTGTGTTGTCGGTGCCGATCCAACTCTACCTGCGCCAGTATTCACGCCATCGTCTAATCAGGCTGTGCTGTACTACAACAGAGCGTCAGTTGATGCAGACAATTCTGCAAACGACCCTATGTATGAAGGCTGGCGTCTTCACACGTGGAATAACGATACATGCGACGCCTATGCTGATGCGGACACAGACTGGGCAAACGGCCGAGTACACAACGGTATCGACCCTAACTACGGAGCATATTGGGTATTTGAGTTAAAAGAAGGCTATGGTGATTGTCATAACTTTATTATTCACAAAGGTACTGACGATGCAGGCAAAGAAATGGGTGGAGGCGACTTCCAAGGTTCGCTAATCCAAGACGACGAAACCTTTGTCCGTATGAATTTCACTTTGTCAGGCGAGCCTACAATTTTCGAATATCCTATTTTATCACTTGGGCCGCAAGCAGCAGATATCGAAGGCTTTGGCGCACATTGGCTAGATGCCAATACCATCTTGTGGAATGTGCCAGAGGCGGTCTCTGAGGTAAAACTGCACTATTCAGCAGATGCCGACCTTGAGAGCACGCTAGAAGAAGGGATAAACGGCACATCGGTTTCGCTAATGCCTACGACATTGACTGAAGATCAGCAAGCGCGAGCGCCACATCTTTCTTCAATGCAAGCGTGGGAAGGAGATTGGAATGAAGACGATGCTAAAGCTGTATTGAGAACGCAAGCCGTTTTAGGTGGTTACGATGCAGAAGGTACATTGCTTGTAGCAACTGGCATTCAGCTAGCGAATGCCATTGATGCACTCTACACATCTGGTGAAGATGATGCTAATGAAGCTATGCTCGGCGGTATTTACACTGACTCGGGAATAACAGCAGCGGTATGGGCACCAACGGCTAGTAACGTTGACTTGATGCTATACAACGATAACAAAACACTGAATCAGCGTATCGCAATGACACGTGATGACACGTCAGGCGTATGGCGTTATGAAGGTGATATGTCGCTTGATAGGGCGCTTTATCGTTATGAGATAACAGTTTACCACCCGAATACAGGTAATATTGAAACATTACTTGTGACTGATCCGTACTCGGTGTCACTTTCAACTAACGGACGTTTTTCTCGTTTTGTTAACTTAACGGATGATGACCTTAAGCCAGAAGGTTGGGATACTCATACTATACCTACCGTTGAAAACCCTGAAGATGCGGTAATTTACGAAGGGCATATTCGCGATTTTAGCGTACGTGATATGTCTACATCTGAAGCTAACCGTGGTAAATACTTAGCGTTTACCGAAACGAATAGTGCACCTGTTGAACATCTTAAAAAGCTCGTTGATGCAGGTCTTAATTATTTCCACGTTTTGCCTGCTAACGACATCGCTACTATTGATGAAGACCCGTCTAAAACTATTGACCTCTACGATACTGTAGGAGCGCTATGTCGATTAAATGAAGAGGCTGCTGTTTGTAATGAAGAAGACAGTAACACGCTTCTTATCGATGTATATAACGCTTATGACCCATTAGCTGAAGCGGCCAAGGCACAGCAATTAACTAACGATTTGCGTAATGTTGATACGTTCAACTGGGGTTACGACCCACACCATTTCAATGCACCAGAGGGCAGTTATGCATCAAGCGCTGAAGGGGTTGAGCGAATTGTAGAAATGCGCGCAATGATACAAGCGCTTCATGAGATGGGTTTAAGAGTGGCTTTAGACGTGGTGTATAACCATACAAACGCGTCTGGTGTTTTTACCAAGTCTGTACTCGATAAAGTGGTGCCGGGCTACTACCATCGCTATGAAGTTGATTCTGGTGCCATTGTGCGTGAAACCTGCTGCGACGACACAGAGCCTCGCAATATCATGATGGAAAAGTTCATGGAAGACTCGTTATTGATGTGGGCAGAGCACTACAAGTACGATTCATTCCGTTTTGACATCATGAGCCAAGCAACTAAAGACACTATGGTACGTTTGCGTGAGGTGGTTCAAACCGTTGACGAAGACAATTACTTCTACGGTGAAGGCTGGACGAAGATTGACCGTGGTTATGAACAGGCCAGCCAGCTAAACATGGCGGGTACGGAGATTGGTACGTTTAACGATCGTATTCGTGAAGCCATTCGTCAGGGAAATATATTCCGACCAGATTCTGACGCGCTACTGAGCGATCAAGACCGCGTAAAAATGGGAATGATTGGTACGCTTAAAGACTACATCTTGGAAACCTCGGCGGGCAGTGCAGGGGCAACGAGCAATTTAGGTGGTTATGCTGAAGACCCAGCTGACATTATAAACTACGTATCTAAACACGATAACGAAACCCTGTGGGATCAGCTTAATTACGTACTTCCTCACGATATTAGTCTGCAAGAGCGTGTTCGCGCGCAAAATGTCGCAATGGGTATCAACCTTGTTTCTCAGGGCATTCCATTTCTACAAATGGGCGGCGACATGTTGCGCTCTAAATCAATGGACAGAAATACCTATGATTCAGGTGATTGGTTTAACTACATAGATTTCACTTATCAAACAAATAACTGGAATGTAGGTTTGCCAATAGCGCAAGACAATGAGGGGCGTTGGGAAGAGATGGGCGAGTTTATCTACGACCCAGAGCGCGCAGCCTCGTCGGCAGATATTCTTTTTGCTTCGGATGTTTTTACTGAACTGCTGTCGATAAGAATGACAAGCCCGTTATTTAGGTTAACGACATCACAAGACATCATTGACCGCATTGGTTTCCATAATATTGGTTCACGCCAACAGCGTGGCCTGATAGCGATGAGCCTGGACGATGGCGTATCATCAGATAGTGAGATGCCTAGAAGCGATCTAGACCCAATGAATGATGCATTGATGGTTCTGGTAAACACAGGCTACGAAGAAAAGTCGATTACTGTGAATACGGCAACGGGCTTTTCACTTCACCCTACGTTGATGAACTCTGTTGATGAAGTGGTGCGTGGCGCTTATTTTACGGAAGGAGATGATGGCAACGGTACGTTTACGGTTCCAGCGATGTCTATTGCGGTATTTGTTAAACCGCAATCAGGTGCACAAGGTGTTGGATTGTCTGCTTTTGCTACGGCAGGGGCCCCTGATGTAGTACCTTATGGCGACACTGTTGCTTACCTTCGCGGTGACATGAATGGCTGGTCAACAAACGACGCATTTAGTTATCAAGGAGATGGTATTTATACGGTTGCAGTAGCTCTTGAAGGCGGTACTACCTATGGCTTTAAGTTTGCTTCTGAAGACTGGAGTACAGTGAACTTTGGTGCACCAGATGGTGATGATGGTGCAGTCACAGCAGGCGAAGAAAAACTTCTAGCTCGCACAAATACTAACCTTTCGTTTACGCCATCTGCAGATGCCACTTATTTGTTTACCATTGATGCAACAGACAGTGAAGCGCCAGTAATCACGGTAGAAAACGAAGAGCCTTACGTGGGTACACCTGTTTTCCTTCGTGGTGCCATGAATGGTTGGGGTACTGTCGAAGAGTTTGTATATCAAGGTGGGCGAGTTTACACCTTTGCGAGAGACCTAGAGCCAGGTACTTACGAGTTCAAAGTTGCATCGGAAGACTGGAATACGGTGAACTTTGGTGCGGTGTCGTCTGATGATGCAGACCGAAATGTGTCGCCAGGACAAACAGTGGGACTGGCTAGAACCAACGATAATTTGGTACTGACGATAGAAGAAACCGACCGCTATGTGTTTGTTTTCGATGTTACCTCACTGGACGCTCCAACGGTTGGCGTGTTCAAAGAAGCCTACTGGGGCGACACAGAAGTGTTTGTTCGTGGTGGCATGAACGGTTGGGGGGCAGTTGATATCTTTAGTTACCAAGGCGCTGGTGTTTATACAGCAGAAGTAGAGTTAAGTGCTGGCACGGTAGAGTTTAAAGTTGCTTCAGAAGATTGGGCAACAGTTAACTTAGGTAACCCCAACGATGCTGCGTCAAATGTGGTTGAAGAGGGAACGCCAAAAACACTAGGTGGTAGTAACAATAACCTAGTGATGGATGTACCTGAAACAGGCACCTATTTATTTAGTGTTAATGGTCCTGATGGCAATGCCCCATGGCTAGTTGTTACTAAGATATAACGCGCTCAATACAGAGTATTATGTTGTTTAAAGCCGTGCTTTTTCAGCGCGGCTTTTTTATTTCTATGACAGCTTTTTAAGCATTGGTGGAGTTTGAGCGAGTACCTTTAATGGTCGAACTATTACGACTTAGCATCACTGAATGTTACTTATTCGGAACACATTGTTGTTTTTAACTCAATATTCGTCTGCGAAATAATCTGCTGTATAAAAATGATCTTAATATCAGAAGCTTGCGATGTATGTGTTTAGCGACAGTTCGAAAGCGTTTTTATCGTATTCTGAGTATTAGAAAATTTAAGTGGTTATGTGTAACCTTTTGAAGTTTGTTCTTTATAAATATAAATTTTCGTAAGTTGTTGTATTTTAATTATTAAATAAATTTTTAAAAGTGATAGATAAATAAAAGTAAGGAAATATTCAAACTGGTGCACATGTTGCTGTTGACGTACCTGACGTTACACGTTGTAATGCATTGAGAATAAGATTGCCAATTAGCTGAGCATCACACACGATAAGCAATGGCAGCGAAACGCATTACATGGCACTATTCGCGACTTAATTAAAGCGTGCAATAAAAGCAGCAGATAAAGAGCGAATAAAAGTGCAATTAGCAAATCAGAAAGTGTCGTTGGGATTAATAAACCCCAAAAATCCTGTGAATGTGGCCTCAATACTGCGAGCGGCAGGATGTTATGGGGTTGCCAGCGTATTTTACACGGGTCAACGCTTTCGCTTTGCAAAAGATTTCAATGCCGATACAAAAGCGTTTCATAAAACAATACCAACGATAGGTGTAGATGACCTGCGAGAGGTGGTTCCTGAGGGAGCGAGTGTCGTAGCTATTGAGTTGGTAGAAGGAGCGAGTCCGCTACCTAATTTTGAGCACCCTGATAATGCGTTTTACATTTTAGGGCCAGAGGACGGAAGCATCAGCGAAGACGTTTTGTCATGGTGTGACCATGTGGTTTATGTACCCACGTATTCGTGTATGAATGTGGCTGCAACTGCAAACGTCTTACTCTACGACAGAATGGCAAAATCGGAATTTGAACGCGGTAATGAATTAATAAGAAACAGCCGTGATAAAAATAATAAAACAAAATTAAAACAACAGTGAATGGTGTAGTTGCAACTAGGAAGTTCCCCACACACCTGTAAAAATCTTTTGGGAGCTTAATGTTGAATTGTTTATCAGAGAATATCCAGTTGCAGGCGAGGCACGAGAATAAAGTGCTCACAAATGATGCTAAAAACACGCCGAACACGGATGGGAAGAAACACCAGAGCCTAGATAAGCTAATAGCCTCTTTTTTCTTTAGCCGCTATAAGCTTGTCGTTGCGTCAAACAGTAAAGAAAAGAAGGTAGGTTATGAAACCCGCCATCAAGTGTATTGTGAAGAAATGCGTTACGAAGCCGAGAACGAACGTGCACTTGAGCAAGACGCCTATGACAAACGTGCAATAAGCTGTCATATTCAGCATCTTCCAACGGGAAAATGTGCTGGCACTATTCGGTTGGTGCTGCCAAAGCTAAACGGCGAAGGTTTACCGGTTGAAGATAAGTTTTCAGATATTTTTGAAGACCCTTCGCTTTTGCCGTCGAGAGAAGCTGACCAAGGCGTTTGTGAAATATCACGTCTTGCTATTCCTAAAGACTTCAGAGTAAGGCAGTTTAGATCAAAAATTTTGTCGTCTGGCTTGGGGAGCGCGACTGTCAAAAGTAAAGTCAATATCGACCAACTACCGTATCTGTCTATTGCGCTATACCTTATGGCAACAAGCATTTGCATAAAGCACGATTTACGTTTTGCCTATGTACTTATGGAACCAAAGCTTGCCAGACGAATGAAGGCGTTTGGCATTGATTTTAAAGACATAGGCAGTAGCGTAGAATTTAATGGAAAGCGCGTGCCTTACCGTATAGACCCGAAGGTATTAGTCAGTGAGTTGGCAAAGCCGCTGCGAGGGTTTTATCAATCAATTGATAAGGCGCTTGAAAATGAGACGCAAGCTGCTTTCGATCAAATACAGCCTAATCAATTGGAAGTCGATGATATTCAGCATAATGAATACATGGCGCAAAATTCTACAAAGAACAATTCGGCTAATGCATCTTTAGGGATTATAAAAGCGGCTTAGTAAATGTTAGGTTTACCCCAAAAGACCACTCAAATGTTTGTTCTTTAGTCTAATAACAACAAAGCTACTCGTAATTGGTAGCTTTTTTGTTTTTGAATACGTATGCATGTTTTTTAACATACGGTTAACGCGTATCCTTACTGCATGTTAATTTAACGACCTAACTGTCATGCAAACAAACTCTTCTTTTCGACTAAAATCATTAACTACTGCTATGCTTTGTGCGGGTTTAATGGCGTGTAGCGAATCCCCTCAAACATCGAACAATACAGCCGCTCAAGAGGTCACTGTGCAAGATGTTAAAGATAGCAACAATGATGCAATGACAAGTGAAAAGAGAGAAGGGAAGCCTGTTGTTTATCAAGTGTTTACCCGTTTATTTGGTAACACAAACAGCACAAATAAACCTTGGGGAACTATTAAAGATAACGGTGTAGGAAAGTTTAAAGACTTTACTCCAGAAGCGCTTGAATCTATCAAGGCCTTAGGTACCAGTCATATATGGTTCACTGGCGTCCCGCATCATGCATTAGTTAACGATTACAGCGAATACGGTATTTCAAACGATGATCCTGATGTAATTAAAGGTCGTGCGGGCTCACCCTATGCTGTTAAAGACTATTACAATGTAAATCCAGATCTTGCTACAGACCCAGCAAAGCGTTTAGAAGAGTTTGAGGCATTGATTGCGCGCACACACGCGGCCGGCATGAAAGTTATTATTGATATAGTGCCAAACCATGTTGCACGTGATTACACGTCATTGTCGGCACCTGAAGGTGTGTCAGATTTTGGTGAAAATGATGATACGTCAGTAGAATATGCGAAAAACAACAACTTTTACTATGTTGTTGGCGAAGCATTTAAAGTGCCACAAGCAGACAACTACCAAGTACTAGGCGGAAATCCTCATCCTTTATCAGACGGTAAATTTGATGAAATGCCTGCTAAATGGACCGGAAACGGTGCACGTGCTGCACAACCAGAAATTAACGATTGGTATGAGACCGTGAAGGTCAACTACGGGGTAAAGCCTGATGGTACATACGATTTCCCTGTACTTCCCGATAACTATTCAGACAAAGATTACGCGGCTCACGCCGCATTTTGGGAAGGTAAAGCATTACCAGATTCATGGTTTAAATTCAGAGACATCGCGCACTATTGGTTAGACAAAGGTGTTGATGGCTTCCGCTATGATATGGCTGAGATGGTACCTGTAGAATTTTGGTCGTTCTTAAACAGCAGTATTAAACAAAAGAACGCAAATGCGTTTCTGCTTGCAGAGGTTTACCAGCCAGACAAATATCGCGCCTACTTACATAAAGGGAAGATGGATTATCTTTACGACAAAGTAGGCTTTTACGATACTCTGAAAAGCATTATGCAAGGAACGGGTGAAGTAAGTGACTTGGTTGCCATTCATAACGAGGTGAGTGATATTGCACCAAGCATGCTTCATTTTCTAGAGAATCATGATGAACAGCGAATTGCCAGCCCTGACTTTGCCGGAAGTGCCGAGAAAGGCAAGCCAGCATTGGCGGTAAGCGCACTAATTAGCAGCTCTCCAACACTGTTGTATTTCGGGCAAGATGTTGGTGAAGACGGAAGTGAAGAAACAGGGTTTGGCGACCCAACACGCACATCAATTTTTGATTATGTAGGTGTTCCTGCCCATCAACGTTTCATGAATGAAGGTGCATTCGATGGTGGCCAGTCTACTGAAGAAGAGAAATCACTTCGTCAATTCTACGAACAGGTTATGGCCATTGCCGCCACTAATTCAGCGGTAACCGGCGAGTTAATAAGCCTTCATAAAGACAGCTTAAGCAACAACTCTAATTACTCTGAACGTCAGTTTGCTTTTGCAAGAGTAAAAGATAAACACGGATTCATTGTAGTAGCAAACTTTGATACTGCGCCGGTAAATAACGCTGTGTTGACGCTTTCTAGTGATTTCTCAAACACGTTTTCAGCAAATCAAGAATTGCTACCGCTGCTTGACCATACGGGTGTGACTTTGCAGGACAAGGAAAATGGCTACAACATTACTGTTGACCTTCAACCACTAGAAACAAAGGTTTTCGCTTTCTAGCCGTCGAAGGTTACTTACCTTTTTCACCAATGCACGGGCGTGAATACGTATGCAGTGCATTGGTGTTAACTCCTCTCCATTGTAGTATTCGACGTTAGCGTTTCGTTTAACGTATTTTTAACAAAAAGGTATTTGTTAGTGTTCACGTTCCCAAAAAGTAAAAACTCTGTCGCCTTGCTACTTAGTAGTGTGATGGCTACAACGCTTTCGTTTACTGCAAATGGTAATGGGCTTAATGTTTCACCACCCAATTGGTGGGCTGGTATGGCTTCGCCTACGTTGGAGTTAATGATACACGGCGAGGGCGTAGCAGATGACACCATTCGCTTGGTCACTAAGAGCGGCCTAGAATCGGGCGTAAACCCGGGCGTGAAAATTGAAAAGGTTCAATCGCTTGATAGTAACAACTACCTTTTTGTTACGCTAAATACTGAAGATGCACGTTCTGGTGAAATAGTGCTTTTGTTGGAAGATAAAGACGGCACTAAAAGGACCTTACACTACACACTGCAATCTCGCAGTGAAAAGTCTTCTCAGCGTCAAGGCTTCACTGAAAAGGATGCGATTTATTTAATAGCTCCTGATAGATTTGCAAATGGCAATATTGAGAACGATAACGTTGATGGCTATGCAGACTCTGTTGATAGGGAAAACAAAGGCGGGCGTCACGGCGGAGACATTGAAGGGATCATCGATCATCTCGATTACATAAGCGATATGGGCTTTACCCAAATATGGACAATGCCGTTACTAGAAAACGCTATGGATGCGTATAGTTATCACGGTTATTCGACCACAGATTATTACAAAATCGACCCGCGTTTTGGCTCTAATGAAGATTACGTCAGTTTGAGCAATCACGCAACAGAGAAAGGTGTGGGTATTATCATGGATATGGTGCTAAACCATATTGGAAGCAATCACCTTTGGATGAAAGATAAACCCTCTGCAGACTGGATAAACAACAAAGGCACATTTAAGGGAACAACTCATAAACGAGAGTCACTTCACGACCCACATGCTGTTGCGAGCGATGTAAAAGGGTTTAGTGACGGTTGGTTTGTACCTACCATGCCTGATTTGAATCAACGTAATCCTCACTTAGCTAATTACCTTATTCAAAACGCTATCTGGTGGGTTGAGTATGCCAATTTAAGTGGCATTCGCGTAGACACCTATTCATATTCCGATAAAGACTTTTTAGCGCAATGGACACAGGCGCTAATGGCAGAGTATCCAAACTTTAACATTGTGGGTGAAGAGTGGTCTGTAAACCCCGCGATTACTGCTTACTGGCAAGCGGGTAGCCATAGACATGACGATTATGAAAGCGCGCTTCCGTCTGTAATGGATTTCCCACTACAAACTGCGGTTGTTGAAGCATTAACGTCGGATGAAAGTTGGAACAGTGGCTTTATTAGCATTTATGAAACACTTGCCACCGACTTCTTATATGGTGATTCTAACAACCTTGTTGTGTTTCCTGACAATCACGATATGAGCCGTATTTTTACACAGGTTGATCACGATGTTAGAAAGTGGAACATGGCAATGACCTTGTTCTTAACGACGCGTGGAATACCGCAAGTGTTCTACGGTACTGAAATTTTGATGAGTAACCCAGGTACAGATGATCACGGTATTATTCGAACCGACTTTCCTGGAGGGTGGGCCCAAGATAATCAAAAAAATGGCTTTAACGATGTCGGCTTAAGCGAAGACGAAAAATGGGCGAAGCAAAGAGTCCGCACGCTACTTAACTTTCGTCGTAACCACGTAAGCTTTTTTGAAGGCGAGTTAAAGCACTACGCGCCGAAAGACGGCGTTTACACCTATTTCCGCGTACCAGCATCTCCGTCAGATGGATTGTTGATGACAGTTTTGTCTAAAAAAGAGCAGTCTGTTGCATTAAGCGAATACGCTGAAATGCTATCGGGTTTTAAAACGCTCACAAAAGTGAGTACTGGCGAAGTTTTCTCCACAGACGATAAGGTTTCTATAGAAGCGATGTCAGCACAAGTATTTATTGTGCGCTAACGTAATTAACTTAATAAAAACTAATAACAGAGCATTATATGCAGACTTCTCAACCACGCCTTTCTTTTTGGCAAATATGGAACGTAAGCTTCGGCTTTTTGGGTGTTCAATTCGGATTTGCTTTACAAAACGCAAACGTAAGTAGAATTTTGACCGGCCTTGGCGCAGACCTTCATTCACTCTCGCTTTTCTGGTTAGTGGCTCCCATTATGGGCCTAATCGTACAGCCTATTGTTGGTTCAGCATCTGATAGAACGTGGAACCGTCTGGGAAGACGACGTCCGTTCATTTTTGGTGGTGCTATTGCTGCATTTATTGGCATGATTTTGCTACCTAATGCGCCAATTTTTGTTGCCTTTCTTGCGCCAATGATAATGGGCGCACTTATGGTGGCGTTAATGGATGCTTCGTTTAACGTGTGTTTCCAACCGTTCCGCTCACTGGTCTCTGACATGGTCCCGGCATCACAGCGTAACGTTGGCTATTCTGTGCAGTCGCTTCTTATTAATATTGGCGCGGTAATCGGTTCAATTCTTCCTTTTGTGCTAACCAACGTGATTGGTTTAGAAAATACGGCGCAAATGGGTGAAGTAGCACCTTCGGTAGTGTGGGCGTTTTACATTGGTGCAACCGTACTATTAGGTACTGTTATTTGGACGGTTATTCGTACTAAGGAATATGAACCTGAAGAGTACAATCGCTATAAGGGCCTTGATGCAGATACGGCTGAGCCACAAGAAGCTAAAGCACCATTATCTCAGCGAATTGGTGAGTTCTTTAAGTTGGTTCGAGATATGCCAAAAACCATGAAACAGCTTGCTGTGGTGCAGTTTTTCTCGTGGTTTGCACTTTTCATTATGTGGGTCTACACCACGCCTGCAATTACACAACATATTTGGAATATCGATAAGAAATGGTACGACCCAGAATACCTTGCGTCTGTTGGCACTGTTCCAGAATCGATTAGTATTGCAATGGGGGCCGCTGGTGATTGGGTAGGTATTCTATTCGCTGCTTATTCTGTATTCGCAGCTATTTTTTCAATTTTCTTAGCCAAACTAGCTGATACGCTGAGCAGAAAAACGGTTTACGCTGGGGCGCTTATACTGGGTGGCTTAAGCTATGTCAGTTTCTTAGCGTTCCAAGATTTAACCATGGTAAACGTGAACCTGCTTATTACAGAAGTAACAGTGCCAGTTGGCGCAGTGAAGCTACTAATACCTATGATTGGCGTTGGTATCGCATGGGCTGCAATTCTTGCAATGCCTTATGCCATGCTGGCGGGCTCGTTACCTGCTAATAAAACCGGTGTCTATATGGGAATTTTTAACTTTACTGTTGCAGCGCCACAAATTGTGTCTGGCTTAACAGCAGGTTGGATCCTAAGCAGTGTCTTTAATAACGATGCCAAGTACATTATTGTTGTTGCAGGTATCTCAATGCTTATTGGTGCAATCGCAGTATTCTTTGTTAAGGAAACTGATATGCATACCGCAAACGCTACACAAGGAGTTGAATAAATGAAAGCAAAGCGCTCGATAATTGCCGTAGCTCTTTCTGGTTTGTTAGTTGCAGGTTGTGCAAACACGGCCGTTGATAAAAAAACATCTACAGTAACGCAATCGCAAAATATTGTGGGCACTTCTACGCCTTTCGCCAGTGAAGCGGTTTATTTCGTTGTTACCGACCGTTTTGTCGATGGCGATAATACTAATAACCATGAAAATCAGGGGGGCGATTACCCTACATGGCAGCTCCCTCTAGAGGGGCCTGATGGTAAGAAAGCCTATGTGGGTTATATGGGGGGCGATCTAAAGGGAATTCTTAACAACGCACAATATATTAAAGACATGGGTTTCACCGCTGTGTGGATGACGCCTGTGGTAGATAACCCAGACTATGCGTTTAATGGCGATGAGCCTATTACCTATGGTGGTGCGTTTAAAGATGGTGGCAAAACGGGCTATCACGGCTATTGGGCTACAAACTTCTACCAACCAGACGAGCATTTAATAAGCGAAGACCTAAGTGTAAAACAATACACCACTGCAATGCGCGAGCAGTTTGGTTTGAAATCAGTTTTTGATATTGTTGCCAACCATGGGAGCCCTAGTTTTACTATGGAAAGTGATTTGCCTGGTTACGGCGAACTATACGATAAAAACGGCAATTTAGTGGCGGACCACCAAAACTTGGCGCCTGAAGAGTTGGATCCGAAGAACAATCCGTTACATGCGTTCTTTCACAACTATCCCGATCTTGTAAAACTTTCAAATCTAGATGATGAAAACCCCGTGCTTCGCGATTACCTCATTAACAGTTATTTGTACTGGATATCACAGGGCGCTGACGCTTTTAGAATCGATACAATCAGACACGTTCCTCATGCGTTTTGGCGTGAAGCGGCAGATAGAATTCGTGAAAACAACCCGAATTTCTTTATGTTCGGTGAGAGTTTTAATTACGATGCCAAAGCTATTGCACAACATACACTACCCAAAAATGGTGGCGTAAGTGTATTGGACTTCCCAATGCAAAAAGCCATGGTGTCGGTATTTGAAAAGCCATTGGAAACTGATTTTGCCGACTTGAAAGACGTGCTTTATCTAACGCATGGCCCGTATCACAACCCATATGACCTAACGACATTTTACGATAACCACGATATGGCGCGCATAAACGCTACGGATAACGGTTTTATAAATGCGCACAACTGGTTGTTTACCGTACGTGGGATCCCTGTTGTTTATATGGGGTCTGAGATTGGTTATATGCGTGGTACGGCTGAGCATGCTGGTAACCGAAACTACGTTGGTCAAGAAAATATAGAAAAAGCGAAGGGACACGCTATACATGCTGCACTTTCAACCATTGCTAACGTTAGAAAGCAAACACCTGCTTTACAGCGTGGCCTTCAAGTAAATGTGGAATTAAACGGTCATCGCGCAGCGTTTTATCGTGTAGTTCAAACTGCAGATACACAGCAAATTGCGTTGGTATTATTGAACAAGAGCGATAAAACTGAAACGTTCGATATTGCTGATTACATGCAGGCAGGTATATGGGAAGAGCAGCTTAGTGGTCAAACGCAACGCGTTGACCAAGGTGATGGGCTAGAAGCTAGCGTGCAGCCAAATGGTGTTCAAGTTTGGGTTGTAAATGACACAGTAAAAGATGCACGTTTTCTTGAAACGATAGAAGATCAAATGTCGCGTCAGTAGTTTGCTTAATCTTAAAAAAAAAGCACGGCTTGAGACATTAGGCTGTGCTTTTTTGTTTCTATAGCGCGTTGTTCAAAAGCGCGAGTTTATTCTTTTTTGTTTATTCAGAGCCACAAGACTGCCTAACAATAATATCTGCAGGCATAAGGTAATCTTCTACCTCTTCATTATTAATTGCTTTAAGCAGTGTTGAAACTAACAGTTCACCTGCTAGTTTGGTGTTTTGTTGAACTGTGGTCAGCGATGGTGTGGTGTAGGCCGATACTGCAATATTGTCATAGCCAACCACTGCTACATCGTCAGGAACACTAATTTGGGCTTGACGCAGGGCTCGTAGGACACCCATTGCGATTAGATCTGATGCACAAACAATCGCCTGCGGTAACTGGTTTTTTTCCAGTAGTGCTCGTACTGCTTGCGAGCCAGCGTCTTCAGTAGAAATGGCATTGTGTTGAACGCTAGTTTCATGAAGGCTATGTTTTTTCAATGCGTCGTAGTAGCCATCAAAGCGCGCTTTAAATTCTGGCGCATGCACACCATTATCGCCAATAAATGCAAACGACGATTTTCCAAGTGCAACTAAGTGTTCGGTAATACTGTGACCGCCTTGGTAGTTATCACAACCAATACTTACGCCTGGGTGTGCGGCATCAGGGGCACCCCAACGCACGAAGTGTGTGCCTTGTGATTCTAATTGCGCCACTTTGGTTTGATAATCGGTATAGTCACCATATCCCAGTAATATTATGCCATCAGCTTTGTTAGAGTCTTCGTATTCTGCGTGCCAATCGTCTTCCAAATTTTGAAACGATACAAGCAGGTCATAGTTCGCATGCGCACAAGCACGAGTAATACTGCCTAGCATTGCCAAGAAGAACGGATTAATCATTGAATCGTCAGAGGTAGGATCTTCGAAAAGAAGTAGGGCAATGGTGCTACTCTTTTGTTTTCTCAAGTTACTGGCGTTTTTATCTACTTTGTAATTAAGTTCACGTGCGATGCGTTGGACGCGATCGCGGGTTTCTTGATTTACCAGAGGGCTGTTGTTTAATGCTCTTGAGACTGTAGATTGAGAAACGCCGGCTAAGTGGGCAATATCAAAAGAGGTTGCTTTTTCTTTCATAGACACCATGTTTTGCTGCAACGACACTGTTGTCATCGTGATTAGGTTACCACAATTTTCAGTAGTTACATGTTTTTTGGTAGCTTGTAAGTGCTTTAATAGAGCAATTTAATATGCCTAGTGTGATCCGTGCTTTTTATTCCGTCACTTGTAAGCCCTTTACGCAATAAAACATGGTTGTTCTAATTGCGACAGTGTTATACTCAGCGAAAATTTTAAGTATTCAGTGCACAAGGGGAACATGCGAATGGCCGAGACTGAACATCGTCCGACCAATTTTATCCGTCAAATTATCGATAAAGACTTAGCAAGTGGTCTTCACGACGTTATTAAGACACGATTCCCGCCAGAGCCAAATGGCTTTCTCCATATCGGTCACGCGAAATCAATTTGTCTAAACTTTGGTATTGCTCAAGATTACACAGGTACGTGTAATTTACGTTTTGATGACACTAACCCGGCAAAAGAAGATATTACTTACGTTAACTCGATTAAAGAAGACGTTGAGTGGTTAGGTTTTAGCTGGGATGGCGAAGCGCGTTACTCGTCAAATTATTTTGACCAGCTTCATGCTTATGCCAACGAGTTAATTGACAAAGGTCTAGCGTATGTCGACTTTTCATCTCAAGATGAAATGCGTGAGATGCGCGGTACGTTGAAAGCGCCTGGTCAAAACAGCCCTTATCGCGACACTGATGTAGAAACAAATAAACGCGAATTCGCAAAAATGACTGCGGGTGACTACACAGAGGGTGAGTGTAGCTTACGTGCTAAGATTGATATGACATCGCCGTTCATGTGCATGCGCGACCCGGTTATTTATCGTGTAAAACATGCTCACCATCACCAAACAGGTGATAAGTGGTGTGTTTACCCAATGTATGACTTCACGCATTGTATTTCTGATGCCATTGAGGGCATTACGCACTCTTTATGTACACTTGAATTCCAAGATAACCGTCGACTTTACGACTGGGTAATTGAAAATATTTCAATAGACTGTACGCCACGTCAGTACGAATTCTCTCGTTTGAACCTTGAGTACACTGTTCTTAGCAAGCGTCGTCTTATTCAATTAGTTGAAGAAAACCACGTTAATGGATGGGATGACCCGCGTATGCCAACCATCGCTGGCTTACGTAGACGCGGCTATACGCCTGGTTCAATAGTTGAATTCTGTAAGCGAATTGGTGTCACGAAAATGGACAACATGGTTGAAATGTCTATGTTGGAAGCATGTATTCGTGATGACCTTAATGCCAACGCGCCGCGCGCGATGGCCGTGTTAGATCCTATCAAGCTGGTTATTGAAAACTACGAGGAAGGAACATCTGAAACACTGGTTGCACCTAATCATCCTAACGATGAAACAATGGGTACACGCAATATTGGTTTCAGTCGAGAAGTGTATATAGAAGCAGAAGACTTCCGCGAATCGGCTAATAAGAAGTTCAAACGTTTGGTACTTGATAAAGAAGTACGCCTTCGTAATGCGTATGTAGTAAAAGCAAACCGTGTTGAAAAAGATGCAGACGGAAACGTGACAACGGTTTACTGCACGTACGACCCAGATACGCTCGGCAAAGACCCAGCTGACGGACGTAAAGTGAAAGGCGTAATTCATTGGGTAGATGCAGCTTCAGGTCAACCCGCTGAGTTCCGACTTTACGATAGACTGTTCAACGTACCTAACCCAGCGGCTGAAGAAAATTTCACTGACGCAATTAACCCTGAGTCACTTGAAGTGAAAACAGGGTGGGTGGAAGCAAGTTTAGCGAATAATATACCAGATGTAGGTGCTTGGCAGTTCGAAAGAACCGGTTACTTCTGTATTGATAAAGACAGCACTGACGAAAAGCCTGTATTCAATCGCACAGTAGGTCTTCGCGATACATGGGCGAAGATTGGCGAGTAGCACCTAGTTGCAACTAATATAAAAAAGCCGCGTGTGTTACGCGGCTTTTTTGTGAGCATTTACATTTTGGCGTTTAACGCTTGGGCTGACAGTCTAGTGACTGGCCATTAACATCTGAACTATCATCACCCATAAGATATAAATACATAGGCATGATGTCAGCGGGTGTTTTTAACGTATTAGGGTTTTCAGCAGGAAACGCCTGGGCTCTCATATTTGTTCGAGTGCCACCAGGATTTATACAGTTAAAGCGCAGCGATTTGTTTTGATATTCATCAGCAAGGGTTTGCATAACACCTTCTGTTGCAAATTTTGAAACCGCATAAGTACCCCAAAAAGCACGACCTTTGCGGCCAACGCTAGACGTAGTAAATATTACCGAGGCTTTCTCAGCTTTTTCAAGGGCTGGAATAAGTGCTTGGGTCATGAAAACCATGCCGTTAACATTTGTATGCATAACGTCTTGCCACTCCTGTGCATCGATATCTTTAAATGCGCTTAAATGACCTAAAACCGATGCGTTGTGTAATACACCATCAAGGCGACCAAACTGTTCAATGATAGTTTGTGCCATTTGTTGGTAGTGGCTAGGTGTAGCACCCTTCAAATCAAGCGGCACAATAGCAGGCTCTGCGCCTCCGGCATTCACAATGTCGTCGTAAACAGATTCCAGTTTCGAAACAGTGCGACCCAGTAAGATGCAGGTTGCACCGTATTTAGCGTAGGTCTTTGCTGCTTCTGCGCCAATACCGTCACCAGCGCCAGTAATAAGGATGACTTTGTTATTGAGTAACTGCTGTGGGGCAACATAGTCGTTCATTTTTTTCCTTAGAATCCGTAAGATAAATGCAATAAATTTTAGCAATATTAATGATGCCCGATCATACTCACACTGGCGCACAAGTAAAACAATGATTCAAAAAACGTGGTGAACGTAAAAAAAGTTAACAAAACTGGTTAACAAAACTTTGCAAAGTTGCAACAAAGTCAATAAGATTGAGCTAGATACAACTGGTCTAACATGTTTGAAGTCGATTTTTGTGTGTTATCAGGATACAAAGGCACACATTTTTATAAACATTCGATTTTAACAAAAAATAACAACAATGCTTGTAGGGAGTAGAGATGAGAAAACTCGTATTAAGTTCCAGTGTGGCCCTTGCGCTGGGTCTAGCAGGCTGTGGTGGCTCCGATGAAACCCTTGACGACATTCAAGCCGATACAGAAATCCAAACGCCATTTTCTAGAGTCGTATTCGATCCAGCAGCTGGGAACTTAAACATTCCTAATGACCTTTTGATGCTCCCAGGTGACGATGGGTTCTTCGATTATACGCTAAATATTCCTGTAGCTGACCCAACAGACTTTAGCGACCCACAGAATGCACTTAATATTTTGGATGGCTGGTCTACACAACATCCGTTTGTGATCAATGTTGACACGCCTGCTGGTGCATCACTTGACGCCTCTACGCTTTCTGCAGGTATTTTGCTGTATGAAGCAACACTTGGCCTTGACCAGTCTGACCCTGACTGTGCACAAATTACGACACCTTCAGCTGGCTGTAAGTTAGGCGACCAGCTTACGTTTGGCGTTGATTATGTTTTAACATTAGCAGATAACAACACAGTACAGTTTGTTCCGTTGAAACCGCTTAAGCCGGCTCAAGGCTACATGCTTGTTATGACGACTGACTTGAAGGATTCTTCGGGCAAGTCTGTTCAGGGCTCTTCTTCATGGGAGCTAACACGTCAAGACATCAACACGAATCCACTTTCAAGTGATAGCCAGCTTCAGCTACAAGGCTTAGTTAACTCACTAGTTAATCCACTTCTAGGTGCAGGTTTTGAGCGTGAAGAGCTTATTTATGTTTCTGCTTTCACTACCCAATCAATCGCGAATTCACTTGATACCATTAAGAAAGTAATGGTTAGTGAATTCGCGGCACGTGCGGCAGCTGGCGACCCAACTGCTGGACAAGCATTACCTGCCATTGTTGTAGGTGATGTAGATTCAGCACCAACGGCGATGGAAGCATTAAATCTAGTTACCGCAGAAACTGTAGCGGGTGCAGTGGCACTTGGTAAGCAAGGTCTACCACCTGAAGCGGCACCGCTTATTCCTGCAATTGATGCAACAGACTTTAGCGCACTTCAAACCTGCGCAGGCCTTGTTGGCACAGTAAGTGGTCAACTAGCGGCACAGTGGGGCCCAGTAAACGACTTTGCTATTGCTGTTTCTACCGGCATCCTTGCACAAGCAGGTCCATTCTGTGCGGCAACGCGTTACGAAGGTAACATCTCACTACCATATTTCTCTGGTATTCCAAGTGCTGAAAACCCACTTGCGCCAGTGAATACGTTCTGGCAAGCAGCGTGTGACAGCGGCATCGTGCTAGCGGGTGCGCCACAAGAAGTACTTGGTGCAGCGGCGCCTGGGCCGAACGCACAAACGTGTAGTGCACTTGGTTTGGCAGATTTGCGCGTAAATGGTGAAAAGCTAGACAATGCACGTAACATCACTAAATTTAACCCATATCCACAGCCAACAGGTGGAAACATGGGTACCGAGCAACTTGACGTTCAGGTAACTGTACCTAACCCAGCTATTGCAGGTGCACTTGGTTTCCCAATTGCAATGCCTGAAGCGGGTTGGCCGGTGGTTATTCTGGCGCACGGTATTACTAGTCAGAAGGAAGACATGCTTGCTATTACTGGTACGCTGTCACTTGCTGGTATTGCATCGGTTGCTATCGATCAACCTTTACACGGCAGCCGCGGTTTTGACCTAGATGGCGACGGTAATGACGACCTTAACGCAACCACAGTTAGTGCAACGCACTATATGAACTTGGCTAGCTTACCTACAGCGCGTGATAACCTTCGTCAAAGTGTTTCAGATCTTTTAGGTTTACGTCTAGGTTTGAACGCAGTTGTTGATACAACAGCGACGCAAGGCGTTAAGTTTGATACCAGTCGTGTTTCTATTATGGGTGTTTCGCTAGGTGCGATTACTGGTGGTAACACTGCATCTGTAGCAAACACATCAATGGGCGGCGACCTAGCTGCACTTGACGGTATGTATGCAATTAAACAGGCATCACTAGAATCTCCTGGAGGCGGTCTACCGCAGTTCCTTCTTGAGTCTCCTGCATTTGGCCCTCTAATTCGCGGTCTGCTAATGTCACAGGCTTCTGAAGAATTCGTAGGTTTACTCGTAGAGCTTTATGGTACTGCCGATGTTTCTGAAGCAGAGCTTGTTGCAGCAGTTAATGCGTTTGAAGCCAATGCGACTGAAGAACAGCTTGCAGCGGTAAATGCCGTGTTTGCTGAATTTGCGTTTGCAGCTCAAACGGTGATGGACGCTGGCGACCCAACTAACTACGCTACTGTATTAGGTGAGACAACGCCTGTTCATATGATGACTGTTGTGGGCGATGGAAGCGAAGAAAACCTCCCAGACCAAGTAATCCCAGTGTCTACTGCGTTACCAATGTCTGGTCAGCTACCACTAGCGCAAATTATCGGTCTAGACCAAGTTGTTGAAACACAAGGTCCAAGCGCTGACCCTGTGAGCGGTCTTGTGTTGTTCAATAGTGGTGCACATGCATCAAGCTTAAGTCCTACTGCAAATGCTGCAGTTACAGCTGAAATGCAGCGTGAAGTGGCTGGCTACATCGCTTCTGATGCAGCAGCGCTACCTATTACAGATACAAGCGTAATTTCTAACTAATAGTTAATTACACTCAATGTTTTAAAAAGCCGGCATTTGCCGGCTTTTTTTATGCCTAAACTGCAATCCTAATTGAATGTTATTTTATGTTAATGTAGTGTTAATTGGTCGGATCTGTTGAGGTGTTTTACCATATATTAGTACTACTTCATTTTGTTTCTTTTTTGCTTGCATGGGCGAGGGGATACAAGGTTAAAAATGGAATATCTCGAGAGTTAACATCAATTCAGGGAATAAAGAAGATGAAATTTATCCAGCTCAATCCTGCTAAATCATTAGTGGCGCTTTCAGTTACTGCATTACTTACAGCCTGTGGTGGTAATGATAACGATTTTGATAATGTTCAGCAGGTTGAACCTATACCACCTGTTGGAGAGCCTACTCCCACACCCATCCCATCATTTGCTGCGAATGGCGAGTTAGAGGCTGAGATACGTTGGACAACCTATGGTGTCCCTCATGTTAAAGCTGATAGTCTAGAAAGCATGGCTTACGGTGTTGGATATGCGTTTGCGCGCGACAACATGTGCGTACTTGCTGATCAAATCGTTAAATATAACTCGCAGCGTGCCAGATTTTTTGGTCCAGATCGCGTACCAGGTAGCGGTGATTCAGAACATCTCATAAATGACTTTGGCTATTTAACGTTGGGTGTAAGAGAGCTCGCAGAAGAAAACTTACCGCGTATGTCTGCTAATTCTCGCGCAATGTTCCAAGGTTATACGGCTGGATACAATAGATACCTAAATGAGACACCCGTTGAAGATCAAGACCCACAATGTGCAGGGCAGCCATGGGTAACAGACATTGATAGTGTTGACCTGCTAACTTACTCATTGGGTGTTGCATTATTGCCTGGTGCGTCTAATTTCCTAGGTCCAATGTTTTTGGCAGCGCCAGACGGTGTGAGCTATTTACCTACACCGGCTGCAGCAACACCAGCAGCTGTAGCATCTGCGCTTAGTATGACACCGTCTATAGACGTTGATGTCCCTGATAGAAATCCGCAGGACATGGGCTCAAATGGTTGGGGATTAGGCAGTGATAAAACCACTAATGGTCGAGGGCTTGTTCTAGGTAACCCGCATTTTCCTCACACGGGGAACCTTCGCTTTTGGAATTTTCATACACAAGTTCCAGGGCATTTAAATGTGACCGGTAGTTCACTTATGGGGCTACCTGGTGCAGTAAATATTGGTTTTAATGAAAATGTTGCGTGGACACACACGTTTTCAACGGCAGAGCATTTTGTTGTTTATCAGCTAACCCTTGATGGTGATGATGAAGCTGGGTTAACCCATATTGTAGATGGCAATCGTCGCACCATTTATGAAAAAGAAATGCAGATAGACGTTGCCGTTGCGCCTGGGCAAACCATTAAGCTAAATAAAACGGCCTATTTCACTAATTACGGCCCAATGATTGAAGTACCAGGGAACTTCGATTGGAACGACACGAATGCTTTTGCAATTAAAGACGCTAACCTGCCGAATTTTGACATTGTTGATCACTGGTTAGCGATGAACATGGCAACGTCAATGGATGAGTTTAAACAAGCATTCAAAGACTATGATGGCGTTATTTTCAATAACACGATGGCGGCGTCAAGTGACGGCCAAGTTTTCTACATAGATGACTCTACTGTACCTAACTTAACGGATGTAGCCATAGAGCAGCTCACTTCCAATCCGTTACTTATTCAAACTAAAGCGGCGGCAGGTTTTACGGTATTACCCGGTAATATCTCACAGTTTGATTTTGACGGCCCTGTACCGTATGAAGAGGCACCAAAATATGAAGGTACCGACTCGGTTCAAAATTCTAACGATAGCTATTGGTTAACAAATCTTTCGTCGCCGATAAGAGTAGCAAACCCCATGTATGGCAATGTAGATAATCAACAATCGCTACGGTCTAGAATGGGTCAGAAGTTTATTGAAAATGAAGCGGGCAGCGACGGTACTTTTACTGCAGAAGAAGTAGAAGCGTTGTTATTGAACAACAGAAGCTATTTAGCTGAAGATGTGTTGCCTAGTTTGCTTGAAGCCTGCACAACTCAAGGGGATACGCCAGTTAACGTAGATGGAACGGATGTGGATATTTCACAAGCGTGTAATGCGTTGGCTGTATGGGATGGAGCAATGAACACTGCAAGTACAGGCGCTCATGTGTTCAGAGAGTTTGCATTCCAATTTAGACGTGCTCCGCAGTGGGAAGTGCCGTTCTCACTTGAAGCACCTGTGACAACACCAACTGGGCTATTGCAGAATGATACTACCCTTGAACAGTTCGCAAGGGCTGTACAAGTCATTGAAGCTGCTGGTGTTGCTTTTGATGCAGAGTTTGGTGACGTGCAGTTTGTAGAGCGCAGTCTGCCAAATGGCGCACCATCAGGTGAAAAGTTACCGTGGGGCGGTGCACACAACGTTGAAGGTGGCTTCAATGTGTTTGATACCATTACAGGTAGAGACGAGACCTTACTTCCTCGTCATCAGTACGCTAGGGTAAATAACAGTACCATTATGAGTGCTGAAGCACAGGGCTATCACATTAATTATGGTACCAGCTGGGCAATGGTTATTAGTTTTACCGACGAGGGACCAGAAGGAAGAGGTATTTTGACATACTCACAATCGCGCCTAGCTGATAGCGAGCATTACCTAGATCAAACTCGCCTTTATTCGCAGCAGCCTACATTGCGCGATATTTACTTTACTGAAGAAGATATTGCTGCAAACGTAATTGAAACGGTAACACTATCGTCAGAATAAATTGAGGCTGTTATTATAACTGCAAATCTATAAGTATCGCGCTTTCGATGTTTGTTGTATCTATATTGAAAGCGCGTTTTACGTTCAGGGGGAGGCTTTCCCCTTTTGTTTTACTAGGAGTGTAGTTTGGAGTTTTTGTACGAATACGGTTTGTTTGTGGCTAAAGCAGTCACCTTGGTAGTGGCATTTGTTGTGGGTGTCGCCACAATTGTTGGTGCAGCAAGTAAACAAAAACAAGGAAAAGGGCATCTTGAGATCACGTCAATCTCTGACCAATTGAAAGACGTTACGCAATATGCAAAGCAAGTTTTGCTAGACAAAACGGCAATGAAAAAGCTTGCAAAAGAGCAAAAGAAAGAAGCAAAAGCGAAAAACAAACAGCAAGACAGTGAAGACAAGTCGCGTTTATTTGTCATTGATTTTAATGGTTCAATGGATGCAGGTGAAGTAGATCACTTACGTGAAGAAATTACCGCCATATTGTGTGTGGCAGAGCCTAAAGACGAAGTATTGGTGCGCCTTGAGAGCGGTGGTGGTGTGGTGCATGGTTATGGCCTTGCGGCATCACAACTTCAGCGCATAAAGAACAAAGGAATTCAGCTTACTATTGCTGTAGATAAAGTAGCCGCTAGCGGCGGATATATGATGGCTTGTGTAAGTGACAAATTAATTGCCTCTCAATTTGCTTATATTGGAAGTATCGGCGTGTTGGCTCAGCTTCCAAACTTCAACAAACTATTGAAGAAAAACGACATTGAATTTGAACAACACACCGCGGGTGAATTCAAACGCACGCTGACTGTGTTTGGAGAGAATAACGACGAGGGTAGAGCGAAATTTAAAGAAGAAATTGAAGAGATTCATGTTCTGTTTAAAGATTTTGTTCATAGCCAAAGACCTAATATGGACATCGATAAGGTTGCAACTGGGGAATATTGGCCTGGTGTTAAAGCAAAAGAGCTTGGTTTAGTAGATGAAATAGCGACGTCTGACGACTACATTCTTTCGCACTATCCCAAACGAGAAATTTTCAGCGTTAAGTACGCCATTAAAAAGAATGTTGCTGAAAAACTAGGCATGTCTGCCGCAAGCGTAGTTGAGCGTGTCTTTATGAAAGGAATGAACAAAGCTCGCCACTGGTTTTAGGAAATAGATAAGGGCATTGCCCTGTGTTGATATACATAACAATAACGACAAGATAATAAAAATATGGCACGCCACACAAAAAACGACATCCTAGATGCGGCTGAATATTTGTTTGCAGAACAAGGGTTTGCCCAAACATCTATGCGTGAAATAACAAACCGTGCGCAGGTAAATCTGGCTTCTGTTAATTACCATTTTGGAAGCAAGAAAAACCGGATCCAATCGGTTTTTAAACGCTATTTCGATCAACTCATGCCAGATGTTGAAAAAAGTCTTGCTTCGTTGGGTGTTGAGGAAGGCACCCGTGGCGTGGAGTTGTTGCTGTTCTCTCTTATTCCTCCCATGCTTAATTTAAATACTGTGTCTGAAAATGGCACAGCAACGTTTGTAAAGCTACTGGGAAGAGGATACAACGAAACACAGGGGCATTTACGTCGTTTTATAATGAACGATTATGGTAAATGTATAAGAGCGTTGGTTAGTGGCATTCAGTGCTGTTTGCCAACCTTGCCTGAAGAGACGCTTTTTTGGCGAATGCACTTCGCTATCGGCAGCTTTGTATTCTCTATGACATCTAGTCAGGCGCTTACGGAAATAGCTGAGTCAGATTTTCATAAACACGTGGAAATAGGAGAGGTTATGCGCCAGTTAGTGCCGTTTGTCGCACAAGGACTTGCTGGGAGTGTAGCGCTTGAGGACGTTGTATAGCTAGCGCATGTTATTAAGAGCGTGTTAAGCGTTCCCCAAAATATAATCAAGGGAACGCTTGGTACACTAGCGCGGAAGTATGGCGCCAGGTGCTTCAGCTTTAAGTTTTTCTGCCCAAAAATCTTTTACAGAAAACCCACTGTTTTTCGCTTTCTTTTTCGCCGCTTTATTGGGTTTAGCTGCTTGCTTTGCAGCAGGCTTAGCAGCTTTCTTTGCTGGTGCTTTGGCCGCTGGCGCTTCAACTTTTTCAGCAACGCCACCTGACAGCGCTTCAGTCATTTCTTGAATTTGCGCTAAACGCACATTCTTACCACCATCAACGCTGTACCAGCCGCTTTTAGCTTCTATACTTGGCGCCTTACCGTTGGCATTGGTATACGCTTTCGTGAAGTCTGCAATCACTTTGTCTTTGTCTAGGTTTGCCATGCTTTTTATGCTCTTTATTTTGTTTAGATGACGAACGCTTGGCGTTTCAATATATGCTGCAATAAAAACAATGCGTGGTGAGTGCCAAATCACCATAGTGCAAATTCATATTAACTGCACTTTACCGTTTTTAATGGGACACTCTATTCGCTGTTACGTATACACACGTTTGTTGCATTACAGGGTATAATGGTAAACGTTCGCGTGTTTTTATAACGCTTTTTGAACAATTTGTCTAACTTTCAACCGGAGGTTTTGTGTCTATAACGTCTTTTGAATTAAAAACATACCTTGATAGCTTGCTACGAACTAATGAAATAGCAGACTATTGCCCCAACGGACTTCAAGTGGAAGGTAGCAGCCGTGTACAGAAAATCGTAACAGGCGTAACGGCATCTCAGGCGTTAATTGATGCAGCCATTGCCAAGGGGGCCGACACGCTATTGGTTCACCATGGGTACTTCTGGAAAGGAGAGAGCCAACCTATTGTAGGTATGAAAAAGCGTCGTATTGCGTCATTGCTAGCTAATGACATAAACCTTTTTGCATACCATCTTCCTTTAGATGTGCACGCCGAATTAGGTAACAATCGTCAACTTGGTGAGTTAATAGGTGCATCAGACATAACAGCTGCTACAAACGCAAAACCAAGCGGTGTAGTAATGCATGGAAAGCTTGAATCTGAACACACCACAGCATCACTACAACAAAAATTATCCGAGGTGTTAAAGCGAAGCGTTTTAGCAGAAGGAGATAGCTCTGCTCCGATATCAACAGTGGCTTGGTGTACGGGCGGTGGTCAAAACTTTATAGAACAAGCGGCAGAACTAGGTGTTGATGCGTTTGTAACAGGGGAAGTGTCTGAGCAAACCATCCATACGGCAAGAGAAATGGGCATTGTCTTTTTTGCAGCCGGGCATCATGCAACTGAAAGGTATGGCGTTAAAGCATTGGGAGAGCATTTGCACAGCCATTTTGATATCGACGTTGAGTTTATCGATATAGACAATCCGGCGTAACGAAAATACCAAATGAAAAACGATCATATTTTCGATGGAATAGCACATAAATTTAGCAAAAACATATATGGCACTACAAAAGGGCAACTTCGCCACACGCTTTTGTGTGACGTACTTACGTCACATCTAACTGCCAAAAGCAGCATAATTGAAATAGGTGGTGGCACTGGCGTAATGGCGGCATTCTTAACTGAGTTAGGTCATGATGTAGTGCTTACCGATGCGTCTGAGGATGTGCTGAATGAAGCAAGGGAAAATCTTAAAAACTTTCCAAATGTTGAAGTTCGTCATCAGTATCTTCAAGAAATTTCAGACCTTTCTGAATACGATGTTTTAATTTGTCATGCTGTACTTGAATGGCTAGATGAACCGTACGAAGCGCTGCGCTATTTCTATAACAATATGGCAGCAGGATCCACACTTAGCGTGAGTTTCTTTAACCAAGATGCCAACCTATTTGCCAATGCTATTTATGGTAATTTCGACTACATCGAGAAAGGCATGAAGGCGAAGAAGCAAGTACGACTGAATCCCAAGCAACCTCTGGGCGCGCTGGCAGTTATTGAATTCTGTGAATCCATTGGGTTTCAGGTGGTTGATAAAGCGGGTATTCGCTGTTTCCATGACTACATGAGAGATATTAGTCATCAAGAAAGCAAATATAACGAACTGCTTGCGTTAGAGCGCAAACATCACAAACAACCGCCATATCTATGGCTGGGTAAGTATTTTCAACTAATATTACGTAAGTAGTCGTATTCGTATGATTGCGATACGCTTATGAACTTTCAGAGTGATATTAATGTGTAGTCGCATGCAACCGGTTTTGCATACCTACATAAGTGTATTCACTAGCTGTCGGGTAAAACAATATTGTTGTTTTGACCGGTTTTTGTGCTTCGGTAGTGTTGTATGTTACTTACAGTGGTAGACGCTATTTCACGAAGTGCTTCTTCAGTAAAAAAGCCCTGGTGGCCGGTTATCACAACATTTGGAAAGGTGGTCAGTCGCTGGAAATCATCGTCTTGAATTACATCTCCTGAATGGTCGCTAAAAAACAATTCCGATTCCTGTTCGTAGACGTCTAACCCAAGAAAACCAATCTTTTTAGATTTTAAGCCCTTTATAATTGCTTTGCTGTCTACTAACGCTCCTCGAGATGTATTAATTATCATTACGTCATCTGGCATACGATTTATTGCATTACTATCGATTATATGAAAAGTGCGCTCATTTAACGGGCAGTGAAGCGATATAATGTGGCTTTCAGTAAGCAAGGTGTCGAGTGAAACGTAGTGTGCCCCTGCGTTTACTATCGTCTTGTCTTCTATAATATCGTAACAAAGAATGTTACAGCCGAAGCCGGTTAGAATGCTTATTACTGCCTTTCCAATACTTCCAGTACCAATGATACCTATAGTTTTACCATGCAGTGTAAAACCCATTAATCCATTTAGGGAAAAATTGCCCTCGCGCACGCGGTTATACGCTTTGTGGGTTTTGCGATTTAACGTCAATATAAGTGCTAAAGTGTGTTCAGCTACCGACTGTGGGCTATAGGCAGGTACACGGCTAACAGAGATTCCCTTCGACAACGCCGCTTTGACATCTACATTGTTAAAGCCGGCGCATCGAAGCGCAATATGTTTTACACCATGCTTATGTAAAATGGCGATGCACTCCGCGTCTACTTGGTCATTTACGAAAACAACTACCGCTTCTGTGTTCTTACAAAGATGTGCTGTTGATGGGGTTAAAGAATAAGAGTGGAATTGAATATCCCACTCGTTATCAAGCCCCGCGACAGCTACCTGCTGCAGAAAGGGGGCTTTGTCGTATGGCTGTGTACTGAAAAACGCAATGTTTTTGGATTCAATGCTACTTTCAACGTTATCTTTAGCGTCAGTGCGCTGCATACGTTTCTCCTTAGCTGCTTCGTTCTCAAGGGCTGACCTTCAAGAGCAAATCTGCAAGATCAGACCTCTTCGCAAAACTTAACCGTCACAACTTCACACGATTAATATCTTTCGTATATTCGCCAATTTTAGTAGGAAACTACCCAAGTAGCTTTACTATATCTTTTTCAATGTCTGAAGGCTTTGCTGTTGGCGCATAACGTTTAAGAACTTTGCCCTCTGCGTTAACAAGAAATTTAGTGAAGTTCCACTTTATGCGTTTTGAACCAAGCAAACCGGGGGCTTTGTTCTTCAGTTCAACAAATAGCGGGTTAGCATTAGGGCCATTCACTTCCGTTTTCTTAAAAAGTGGAAAGGTAACACCAAAATTCATTGTGCAGAATTGCGCTATGTCGTCATCTGAGCCAGGCTCTTGGTGACCAAATTGATCGCATGGAAACCCCAAAATTTCCAAGCCAGATTCTTTGTGCTTTTTATACAGTGCTTCAAGCCCTTCGTATTGTGGCGTAAAGCCGCATTTACTCGCTGTGTTTACAATAAGTAAAACTTTACCTTTGTAAGCTTCAAGGGTTGTCGCTTGTCCGTTATTTAGCGTGACGTTGTGTTGATAAATACCCACTGATTTTACCTTATTTATTTTATTGTTATTGCCAAAGGCAGTTCAGCGAACACATATAGATGTGTTACATTTTCACTATGTAGATCAAATTGCTAACTGCTCGAAATAGGGCGTAAAACACAAGAGTATATTTTGTATGACAGATTTAAAAGTAAGTTTTCTTGGTTTAGGCGTGATGGGGTTTCCTATGGCGGGTCATTTAGCAAACGCTGGGTATAACGTCACTGTTTACAATCGCACCGCCGAGAAAGCACAAAAATGGGCTAATGCATATAACGGAGATGTAGCACAAACACCAGAGCAAGCTGCTGAAGACGCGGATATTGTGTTTATGTGTGTGGGCGACGACAATGACGTAAGGCAAATAGGTAACAAAGCACTAAGCGTAATGCGAGCGGGTAGCACGTTGGTAGACCACACTACAGCGTCTGCAGACGTTGCTCGAGAGCTTTATGATGCTTGTCAGGCGAAACAAGTCGGTTTTCTAGATGCACCCGTTTCAGGTGGACAAGCAGGTGCAGAAAATGGCCAGCTAACCATCATGGTAGGTGGTGATGACGCGGTTTACGATACGGTCAAGCCAATAATGGAGACTTACGCGCGCCATAGCCAGTTGCTTGGAAAAGTAGGCAGTGGGCAGCTTGCTAAAATGATGAACCAGATTTGTATAGCAGGTATTGTGCAGGGGCTGTCTGAGGCACTGCATTTTGGTCAGCGCGCAGGGTTAGACTGCAATGCCGTTATAGATGTTATCAGTAAAGGCGCCGCCCAATCATGGCAGATGGAAAACCGTGCTACCACTATGTTAGATAATAGCTTTGATTTTGGTTTTGCTGTGGATTGGATGCGAAAAGACTTAGGAATTGCATTAGATGAAGCGCGCAAAAATGGCTCTACATTGGCGCTTACTGCGCTAGTTGATCAATATTATGCAGATGTTCAAAAGCTTGGCGGTGGTCGCTGGGATACTTCGAGTCTACTGACAAGATTGAAATGACATTTACACACTAGAGTAATACACGAGAGTTAATTGGAAGTGTGTTCTTTCAGCGAGAGGATAAGCTGCGCTAAGCGTGATTGGTTTGCTTCGTTTAAAGTCATACTACTGAGCTTTTCTAGTAGCTGCCTAACGTCGAACTTTCGATACACTCCCGTGTCTGAATCAATCATGCATTGCAGCAGATTCAGTCCAAATGCACCTGTGTTTGGAGAAAGGTGGAACGCGTCGTAGAAATGTTTAAGCGCTTTGTTGTACGACTTATCAACGAAATATCTTGTACCCGCATCGTTAATAATAAGTGCTTGCTCGTGATTTAGGTCTAGGCGCTTACCGCCAGTATAAATTAGCTCGTCATTCATAACTTGCTCTGAGATCGCATGCAAATTTGCATTTTTCTCTTTTGCCATTAGTAGTAGTTCAGCGGCTTTTTTCTCATCACCCAATCGATGGTGCACCTTCGCAGCAATTACAAGCATCGACGGTTCTGTTTGGAAGAAGTTTGCCATGTAATCTGACTCTAGAAAGTGCGCTGCTTTATCTGGGTCGTCATCTAGCACTGCTGAAAAAGCCAGCAAATAGTCTCTTTTTTGAAGCGTTTGTGGGTCACCTTGACTGCGACCTGCAATACCCACCAACTTTCTTGCTTGCGACAAACTTTCAGATCTATTAGTTTCCGGCGACTCTTCAGCGAGCAACAAGTAGAACTCGGCTAACTCAAAGGTAAAATCGTTAAAGCGGTCTTTTGCACTTCTGTGCATAGCACGCTTTTTCTGAAGTAAATCGATGGCTTCAAGTACTTTGTCTTGTTTTTGAAACGCTAAACTTTTCAGTTTTGCTGCTGGTAAAGACAGTTCACTGAATTTAATTTGAGATAGATGTTCTTCTACATCTTCGAAGTTGTTCTGCTCGAAGGAAATAGAGGCAAGCCATTCAAACGCTTTGTCTCGGGCTAAACTAGAATTTAATAGTTCATTGAGGTGATCTTTACAGTTAGGCCATTGTCCAGACGCATATTGGCACTTAATTTTTCCCCACTGTGCCCAAAGCACTTTGTCTGAACGCATTAAAATATCGTCATAAATACTCTGTGCCCGATGAATTTCACCCTGATCAAACAATAAGCGTGCGTAAAGCTTTCGCACATCGGCAATAAGTCTTGAGGGGATACCTTCCTTAATTTTGCTGCGTAAAATTTCTATTGCGCGGTCTAATTCTTTACTATCTAAAGCCTGAAGAACATTTCTTATGTAGTCACGGTAACCAAGATAATGCGTTATTTGACGGGTAAGCGAAGCAATTGTGTAAGGTTTAATAAGTAGAATGTCGGGCTGCAAATCCATGATCCTACCGATAGTTTGTGGCGCTCGATCTGACGTTAAAAATACTATGCCTGTGCTGGGTCTGATATAGCCAGTTTCTCTTAAGCTTTGGATCCACTCAACGCCATTTTTTCCTGAACCTAAATGGTAATCTACCAACAACATCTCAAAATGCTGTTTTTTCAGCGCCGACTTCAGTTCACTGCCTGAGGTAAAGCTACTTACATTTAAGTTATCGATAGACAAAAGGTGGCCGCGCAGTGCAGTGCGCGCGGTGGCGTTGTCTTCAACAATGGCTATTCTAAATTCCACGATTTCTCATTAGTGATGACTAGCTATAAATAAGCTTATCAGTGCATTGAAAAAATACCACTTTTCAAAGTAATAAGCGTATTACAAATAATAACTGTCACGAAGAAACCGAAACGAGAGGAGGGAATCTCGTCACATAATATTTACGTTAGTGCAAATTTGTTTTAATTAAATATTTACCTTTACGTTTACGTAAGGGGTAACTATTCGTTAAGGTGTGAGCATAAAGATTGAACCAAATTAGTTAAACCAATTGAAGGTAATCGCTATGAATTTTGATTTAACCGACGATCAACTCGCTTTTGAAGAAACCGCTAGACAGTTTGCGCAACAAGAATTGGCGCCGAATGCAGCAATGTGGGATAGAGAGCATCATTTTCCTGTTGAAGCTATTAAAAAAGCGGGAGAACTAGGTTTTTGTGGCTTGTACGCGCCGGAAAGTGAGGGCGGTCTGGGGCTGTCGCGTTTAGATTCATCAATTATTTTCGAACAGCTTTCTATGGGCTGCACAACAACAACGGCCATGCTTACCATTCACAATATGGCAACGTGGATGATAGCAACATGGGGAAGCGACGCTGTTAAAGCGCAGTGGTGTGAACAGTTAGTTACTGGCGATAAGCTAGCTTCTTATTGCTTAACAGAGCCGGGCGCTGGATCTGACGCTGCATCGCTCAAAACAAAAGCGGTTAAGGTAGATGGCGGCTATTCACTGAGTGGCTCAAAGGTATTTATTTCGGGCGCAGGCAGCACTGATGTTTTAGTGGTAATGGCAAGAACAGGTGGCGATGGCCCAAGTGGGGTTTCCGCATTTGCCGTTCCAGCAGATACTGCGGGCATTGAGTATGGTAAAGCAGAAGAAAAGATGGGCTGGAATGCGCAACCAACTCGAATGATCACCTTTGATAATGTGCACCTAGATGAAAGTTGGCTTTTGGGCGATGAAGGTCAAGGCTTTAAAATGGCTATGCAGGGTTTAGATGGTGGTCGTATAAATATTGCTACCTGTTCAGTAGGTACAGCACAACAGGCGCTAGAAACGGCCCGCGCGTACATGACTGAACGCGAACAATTCGGCAAGCCTATTGCTGGCTTTCAAGCACTACAGTTTAAATTAGCTGATATGGCGACAGAATTAGTAGCTGCCCGTCAAATGGTAAGAATGGCAGCGTGTAAGCTAGACAATAACGATGCTGACAAGACCACGTATTGTGCAATGGCAAAGCGATTTGCAACAGATGTTGGCTTTAACGTTTGTAACGAAGCGCTGCAACTGCACGGTGGCTATGGTTACATAAAAGAGTATCCGTTAGAACGCCATTTCCGCGATGTGCGTGTTCATCAAATACTGGAAGGTACCAATGAGATCATGCGTGTCATTATTGGCCGCAGGCTTCTAGCAGACGAGCGCAGTGTGTTATAAACACTGCGTTCAAACATTTGTGTGTTAAACGTATTGTTTTTAAGCTAAGTACATCAAAACACGAATACAAAATTATTAAGTGAATAACAGGAAGTAAACATGAGTCAGTCTGACGCAGTAGTGTTGGTCAATGAGTTAAAAACCCAATGTGGTTCGTTTACTATTGGCCAACTAACGTTAAACAAGCCTAAAGCGTTGAACGCTCTTGATTTAGACATGGCGTCTATGATGTTAAACGCACTTACACAGTGGCAAGACAGAAACGATATTGTCGCTGTTGTTGTTGATGCGGTGGGCGACAAGGCCTTTTGTGCTGGTGGCGATATTGTTTCTATGTACAACGCCATGGTAGAGGCTAACGGTACTATTCCTTCGTTTCTTGAAGACTTTTTCAAAACAGAATACACCCTAGATTTCACCATTCACAACTACAGCAAGCCAATTATCGTTTGGGGAAGCGGGATTGTAATGGGAGGGGGCATGGGGTTGCTATGTGGTGCGAGTCATCGTGTTGTAACTGAAACCTCTCGCTTGGCAATGCCAGAGATCACTATTGGCTTGTATCCAGATGTTGGCGGAAGCTATTTCCTTCCGCGGTTACCTGGCAAATCGGGGCTGTTTTTAGGGCTCACTGGTGGCCAAATGAACGGTGCTGATGCGTGCTTTGTAGGCTTAGGCGATCACTTAGTAAGCAGCAATGCAAAAAGTGACATGCTGCAAAAGCTAGCTCAGCATCAATGGAGCACCACCACAAATCTTGATGAACAAGTTACCTCTATTTTAGCTGAGTTAAGTAAACCTGATACACCACCTGTTTCAAATGTTCAGGCCAACTTGTCATTAATCAATGAGTTGTGTGAAGGCAATTCAGCCACCGATATTGTTAACAATATTCTTGCAGCCGACATGGGTGACAATAAATGGTTAAACCGAGCGCAGGCAACGCTTGCCAAAGGATCACCAATTACCATGCACCTTGTATTTGAGCAATGTAAACGCGGTGCATCAATGTCGCTTGAAGACTGTTTCAGAATGGAAGCAACGATGTCTTGCCGATGCGGTGAAAGTGGAGAGTTTCAGGAAGGCGTACGCGCTTTATTAATTGATAAAGATATGACTCCTAAATGGAAGTTTGCCACTGTAGAAGATGTGCCTGCTAACACCATTGAGCATTTCTTCACGTCACCATGGCCTGAACAATCCCATCCGCTTGCAAGCTTGGGCAAGTAAGTTTGTAAAATAGTTTGGAAAAGTAAAAGCTAGTACTTAACCAGCTAGTAGGCTTGCTTCCATGCTTGTTGTTTAGCTCATAATAAAACTCTGTTCCATTTAGGTTTAGAGTGAGTATATAAGCCCGCATTCAATAGCGGGCTTATTCGTTCCACATGACCTTTAAAGTTCGCTTTGTTACAATTACCACAATTTAAAGCTTCGAAAGTTATTCTGCTATGTGGCAATGCCCACTTTGTAACGCTCCTATTTCTCATACAACCACGCCCATCAAATGCCATAACGGTCATAGTTTTGACAAGGCTAAAGCGGGTTATGTAAATCTTTTACCCGTTCAATTCAAAAAGTCGAAGTCACCCGGTGACGACAAAGCGATGGTAAGAGCAAGGCGGGAGTTCCATAACCTAAACGCCTACAAGCCACTTAAAGACAAAATGCTTCGTCTTATAAGTGATGCCGTTAAAAATAGGATAAGTGATAGCCCATTGCATGTTTACGATGCAGGTTGCGGGGAAGGTAGCTATTTAAGTGCGTTGTGCGAGGGCCTTGAGAATGAAAAGGTAAACGTTAAAGGTGCAGGCAGCGATATTTCCAAAATAGCAGTGGAATTGGCAGCAAAAGCATTTAAGTCACACGAATTTGTTGTAGCCAGTAGTTTTGAGTTACCCGTTGCCAATAACGCGTTGGATGTAATGCTGCAGGTATTTGCACCCGGTAGTAACGACGAGTACAACAGAGTGCTTAAAACAAATGGGTTGTTACTTACCGTAAATCCAGCACAAGAACATCTTTTTGAAGTGAAAGCAAAGGTGTATGACGCTCCGCGAAAACACACTCTTGATGAGTCACCTCGTGATGGTTTCGAGCTTGTTCAAAGCGAAACATTAACCTTTCCTATTCCCTTTAAAAGCGAAGAGCATGCACTGGCACTGATCAAAATGACGCCTTTTTATTGGAAGCTACCGCCTGGACGAATAGATGATATGGTCAAAGCGCTAAAGAGCGTGACAGCAGATTTTCACCTGCAGTTATGGAAAAAGTGTGGTGAATAATCATCCTTTGACGATATATCTAGATAGCTAGGTGTAGCACTTTGCCACCTTCAGCTGAAATTATGTTGAAGTGTGGTGCCTTTATCGGTTTTTTGTGCTTTATAAATTAACTTATTGATTTAAAAGGGTGTTGAGTGGTTATGCGTAACCATTTTCATGGCCTTTTTCTTGTTGATAATCAACAATTACTCTCTCTTATCAGACTCGTTTAGAGAAATTCGCTAATCGCACTGTTGCTCGGTGATATCAAACGTCGTGACATTGTATGGCTCTCGACCATCAGTAATTATCAGCGTGTTTTCTTTCACGTTAAACTCAAAATCTTTCATCCAATTTGTGTGCGCTATGTAATTTAATTTGTATCGGTTGAAAGCAAGAGGGCATTTAACTGAAAAATAATGATAGGCCTTACCTAGAGCACCTGGGTCGAACGTGTAAACATATATGGTTATATTATTGAACTGCTTTTCTCGGTGAATATAGTCGTAATTTGGTTGAACATATATCGGAAAAAGAATGCCGAAAACAAGTACAAGCCCGTAACAACTAGCCAGACCATATGAGAAAAACTTGAATATGGAATTCAAAACCACGTTGGGAATAAGTGCACGCAATTCACGTTGTTTGCCGTTTAACAAATACAAAGCCACTATGACAAGTACAAGCTTGATGCCACGAATATAGGGGGTGAGTTGATCCATAAACGCAGGTGAATGCAGATTCAGGCTCCACAATATTGAAACGTTTAAACTCTCTAGCAGCGGCACCATAAGGCATAGTGTTATAGTGATAAATATAACAAGTGGACGTTGTTTCATTACATTCAATTGCATCCTGCATTGATTAAACGAAAGAAGATGGAGGCTAGGCTATCGTATGTGAGGCGCTAATGTATATGAGGCATTGGCAAAAGCTTGCTTAAGGTGTTTACATTAGCTTCTACTTAGCTCTGTATTAGTTCTGACTTTACACTCGCTTTAAGGATAGTGAGCGGTGTCTTATCTAACCGTTCACCACGCTAATTTAAATTGTTTGCTTAATTCTGTTTTGAAAAACGAGAGAGATGTTTAATAGCTTGACTTAATAACTCTACGTTAAGCGCATCTTTGCTGCGTTTGCCAGATGCAATTTCGCTTATCTCGTAACTGCCGTTACTTAATACATCTGTGCGTTTGTTGTCGTGAAATACGACAATGCGCTCACCTGAAGTGCTCACTAGCCAAGGGCGGGTGGGGTCAAGCAAATTCTGGCCCGTTGAATAAAACGTACTTGGAGCTGTACAACCCAATGCGTTCAATATGGTAGGTGCAAGATCTTCACTGCTGGCTAGATTGCCTTTCAATGGCAAGGTGCTAAATAGCGCGCCTTTTCCGTTTGGTTCGCCAAATCCCGTGGCAACAATAACATCGTGGTTGCGTTCTAATGCACTATCCAAGTAGTTGTTTACTTTGTCATGCGGCAAAAACGCGATGTGTAACCCTTGATGATTGTTAGAAAGAGGCTGTTGATATCCTGAAAGCTGCGCAAGTGGCAGGGCATCTTCACTATGAATAGATACCGGCATACCTGAACCGAGCGGAAGTGCAAGCATTACGGGGCGTTTATTGACCAGCGCTTCTTCATAAATTTCAGGTACCCCAAAAAGGGTTGTTGTCATTAGACCGCGTAAGCTACTTGCAGTTGAGAAGTAGTTGCTAACACGATTTAGGTTCTTCTTATCAAAAAGCGCTTCATTCTCAAGGGCGTCTTTCATAAGGCCAGAAGTGTCTGAACTTGTTTGAATAATCACCGTAACGTTTTTGCTTGTTTCAATTGAGCAATAAACAGGCTCAGCCGGATAAGTAATACTATGAATATCAGGGTTGAACTGAAGCTGTTTACGTTCCTCATAAGCGGCTAGGTCAAGCAAACCGTAGCGCGACATGGTGGTTTTTGCTGTAGCCGGATATGACAGAGGAAACATGTTGTCTTGCTTGATAATAGGTTGATATAACCTTGCATCAGCCCACACGTGAATAGCGTGGCTAGTTACAAAACAACTTACGAAAAACGTTGCTACGGGTACGCCAATTTTGTGTTTTGTGAAGCGGTCAACCCGTTTCCAGATTGCATTGGCCAGTACTAATTGGAAGCCAAGCCAAACAATGAACAGCAAAAGTAAGAACGCCCATTGCTGCCAGCCTTCAATAGCCATTTGCGACTGTGCTTCGTCTCGCAATAAATCAGCGGCGTGAAAACTAAAGTGGAACCCGGTTCGGTTGAAAAGCAGCGCATCGAATGCCAGCAGTGCCAACCCGACGGCGGCAATCACTGAAGCGCTGGCCTTGATTACGCTTGGATTATTTACCAAATAACACAGGGGGAGAATAAAAATAACAAAGCCGAAAAACGTCATAAAGCTGATATGACCAAACCAGTTTGCTAGCAAATACAGTGTACCAACACCTGTTCCCGGCAATGGGGACGAGAAAACAAAAATTGACGCGATAACAACCGCGATAATAATGTTTGCCAGTGCAAACCAGTGGCCCCAGTTAACGAGTTTAGTAACGCGCTGACGTCGTGGAGATTCGGCTAGTATCATAATGACAACCTAGCTACTTTTTACGCTTTTCTTTAGCACATCGGCAAACTGAGTTGCCATTGCTTCGCGGTTTTCCGGACTTACTTGGGTATTAAGAATATGGGTGATAACGTTACCTAATACCATAAGAGAAAGGTCACGATTTGCGCCGCCTTCTTCAAGGGTTAGGATAACTTTATTCATTAGCGCTTCGAATTCGTCGTTGGTGTAACGGCTTTGTTGGGGCATTGCCACGCCTCTTTTTTATGATTTCTTTGATAAAAAGAATGGTTTTACTCGTAAAATGATTATAATCGTTGTTTGATTGAGTACAATCATTCATTCTAAAATCCCGCGATTCTTTGAATATTTCTGACATTTTTTAAGCAACAGGACACCCGATCATCTATGAGTGCACTGATTCATCACTTTGTTGTACACCGTTTAATCGTAAACAAAGACGAAAAAATAGAAGCCATTCCTCGTGAAAACTGCCTTGCGGTTACACCAGAGATAGAACTTCTTGCCCATCAAATTAATCACAGTTTCAATGCAAAGCCAGGCAAGGGTGTAGGGCATTTTGTTAATGAAGTTGCACGCACAACTGAAGTTGAAAATGAAGATGGTGAAACGTCAAAACAAGAAAGTGTTCAAGATGTATCTGAATTTGCCGTTGGCCTTAAACAGTATATGGATGTGCAAAAAGCCGCTGGTGATAATGTAGAAGATGCGTTTCATGCATTTTCTGTTTCGGCAGCAAATCGACTGGTAAAAACGCTTGCAGACACGGGTACGGTAGAGACCGGTTTTCTTATTTTTACTCAGTATGAATACCTCGCTACGCAGTATCTTATGATTACGTTATTAAACACGCGCTCGCATGTAGAAGTAACTAACTCACTAGACTTGTCTGCAAGAGAGCACCTTGATTTAGCTAAAATGCAGTTGGCAGTGCGTTTCGACTTAACACAGTGGGAAGTGCAGCCAGAACAGCAGCGCTACGTTAGCTTTATTAAGGGTAGAATGGGGCGCAAAGTGTCTGACTTCTTTATGCAGTTTGTTGGCTGCGAAGAATTAGTAGACGTAAAGCAACAAAATAAACAACTTATATCTACTGTTGATGCGTATCTTGCAAGTGAGTCACTCGACCCGCAAGAGCAGCACCAGCACCGGGAACAAGTAAAAAGCTATTTCAAAGAACAAATTGATGCGGGTGAAAGTTTGTCGGTTGACGAATTAGCTAATCGTTTACCAAGCAACGAGGAAACCAGTTCAAACTTTACGGCGTTTACCCAAACGCTTGAGGTTCCATTAGAAAAAGAGATTCAGCCAGACCCAGCTGCGCTAAAACAGTTGGCTAAATTCACGGGACAAGGTGGTGGTGTGTCTATAAGTTTTGAGCGAAAACTTATGGGCGAACGTGTGTTTTACGACCCAGCAACAGACACGTTGACGATAAGAGGAATTCCACCCAACTTGAAAGATCAGTTAAATCGTCAATCTTCGATGGACTAATGACTGCGCGACCTCAATAAAAAACGTATACTAGCAAACAGAATAGAAACTCGATTCAAGGGTGTTATGCAATTATTTGTAAATGATTTGACAGTGATGGACTTCTCTTACCTGTGCCCGAGACGCGGCATGGTAGGTGAAAGCTGGATTGTCGATGTAATTTTGGACGGTGAGCTTAACGAAGAGAGCATGGTTCAAGACTTCGGTCACGTGAAGAAAAACCTGAAACGGTTAATTGACGAATACGTAGACCACAAGCTTCTGGTACCTGCAGATTATGCAGGCGCAGAAGTTTTACATGATGAACAAAGTGAACAAGTTGAAGTGCGTTTCAACTGTACAGATGGCAGAAGCATTATGCTGCACTGTCCAGCAGAGGCTTACGCATTTGTCTATTCAGATGGAATAGACATGAACTCTGTAGGCGTTTACTTAAAAGAAGTACTAGCAACTCACCTGCCTGAAAATGTTGATAACCTTACGTTGTCACTTCGCGAAGAAGTGATTAATACGCCGTTTTACCATTACACGCACGCGCTCAAAAAGCACGATGGCAATTGCCAACGCATAGCGCACGGGCATCGCTCAAAAATTGATATTATTATCGATGGTAAGCCCAATCTTGAAGAACAGGCCTATTGGGCAAAGCGCTGGGAAGATATCTATATTGCGACAAAAGAAGACGAAATTGCTTATAGCGATAGGCTGATTAAAGGTGCAGTGACTAACCCAGAAGAATATTTCTGCTTTGCGTATGAGTCGTCTCAGGGGTATTTTGAGCTATTAATGCCAAAATCTGACTGTGAAGTAATTGAAACAGACTCTACTGTGGAATGTTTAGCTCAGTATCTTCTTGATGAGCAAAAGAAACGTACGCCAGATGGCATTTGCCAGGTTATTGCCTATGAAGGTGTAGGCAAAGGGGCGATGGTTTCTCGCTAGGCTCGACAGTGCAAATACTAGCTTAAATGGTAACAGTAAGCGGTATACAGTTGACGGTTATCAAGGTAAGTACGGCTTTTCAGGTAATAGTTTAGGTGTGGTCAAAAATGGATGTTGATATGCAGGTTAAAAATACATTAGATACTGGCAAAACGAACAAACGTGCTTACATAACATTAGGTATTATTGTTTCATGCTTGTTCTGTATGCCTACTGCCGTTGCCAAAGACAATGCCTTTGCTACCACCCAGCAACAAGCAGAAAGCCCGCTTACGCTTAATGGTGTGCTTACACAAGGTGCACTGGTTAGAGGGCAGGTACCCGTTGATGCAAACGTTACACTTAACGAAAAGCCTGTTCCTGTGAATGCAGCAGGCAAATTTGTTATAGGTTTCGAACGCGAAGCGCCACTTAACCATAAGTTGTCAGTTACGTTATCTTCTGGTGAAGTGTTTGTACGCGAAATTACCCTTAAAAAGCGTGACTATGACATACAACGCATAGACGGTCTTGAGCAAAAAATGGTTACTCCACCTGCTGAAGTAACTGCCCGAATTAAACAAGACAACATCAACGTTGCTAAAGCGCGTGGCGGCAATAGCAATTTAGATGCGCTGTTTACACGCTTTGAGTGGCCCGCAAAAGGCCCTATTACTGGTGTGTATGGAAGCCAGCGTATTTTAAATGGCGTGCCTAAATGGCCACATTATGGCGTTGATGTTGGCGCCCCAACGGGTACACCTGTTTATGCCCCAGTGGATGGCGTGGTGACACTTGCCGACGATTTATACTATTCGGGCAATACGCTGATACTCGATCATGGAATGCGCGTATTTTCTACCTTCCTGCACCTAGATACGATTACCGTAAACGTGGGAGACGCAGTAAACCAAGGTGATCAAATTGGCACTATTGGGTCAACAGGGCGTTCCACTGGGCCGCATTTAGACTGGCGAATAAACTTAGGCAAGGTAAGGCTAGATCCGCAGACCGTGGTGTCAGGTACACCAGACGAAGGTTGATTTAAGCAGTGCAAATAGGGTTCGGCATACAGAGATAGCCGAATAAACATGGCGTCTGTGCGTATTATATAAAACGGATACTTGGATAGGTAAACATTTGTTAAGATAGGAAAAACCGCTAAGGCAAAGATCGCATGGATTAAAAAGGCAGACATGAGACTGAAATGCCTGCCTTCATGGTATATAACCTAGTTTACATCAAGCCATTCTTTCATTTTTGCCTCGTCAGTGATGGTGAAAAATGCCATCTCTTTGCGTGCTTTAATTACCGGCAGCGCAAGCGAAAGTAATTTCCCATCTCTAATAACAGACAGCGTCACTTCGTCACTTATTGCACTATCAAGTAGTCGCTGTAGTTTTGCCTGATTTACTACGTTGCCATCCATGGCAATAATGACATCATTCAGCAGTAAACCTGACTGCATTGCTGCCAGACCTTCAAAAACCTGAGCTACTGTTACGCCCAAAGAAGCGGGTTTCACCGTCGCGCCCAGTTGGTTTACAACTTGAGGCTTTGTCGAAAGCCCACCTTTATCTTCCATTGACGTTCGCGCACGGGTTTCATACTTAGCGCCAATTAGCGGCATCAGCGCTTCAAGTGCCACATCTTCTGTGCCGTAAACAACGGCGTTAAGGTATTCAGACACATCAATATTAAAGTGCGCTTTGCATAGCGTTTGAATAACGTCATCAGGCGTCCCGCTTTCCGCGATACCATAATGTTGCCACAGCAGCTGCATAACGTTATCTAGGCTTACTTCGCCCGCGCTTTTTTGGCGAAGTAAAATATCTAAACCAAGCGCAACAATGCCGCCTTTTGTGTAGTAACTCACAATGTTGTTTGTCGCACTCGCATCCTGTTTATAAAACTTTGTCCACGCATTAAAACTACTTTCAGCCGCACTTTGTTTCATTCGACCTGCGTTTTGAAGCAGCCTAGACACGTTTTGCGCAACTATGTCTAAATACTTTTGCGGCGCAATTACGCCGCTTCTCGCCAGCGTAACATCGTCATAAAAGCTGGTGAAACCTTCGTATATCCATAGCTGATTGGTATAGGTTTCCTTCGACAAGTCAGGGTAAACCATCACTTCGGGTTTAATTCGCTTGACGTGCCATGTATGAAAAAATTCATGGCTGCAAAGGCTCAAGAACGTTATGTAGCTGTCGGTCTTTATATCGCTTTCACCAATAAGTGGTAAATCATACCTAGGGTATAACAATGCGGTTGAGTGCTTGTGCTCTAAGCCGCCAAATCCGTTATCCGCAAGCAATGTCATAAATAAATAACTATCAATAGGGTGCGGTGCGCCAAATAGGTCCAGATGATGCTTACAAATGGGGGTTAAATCGTCAGTAATTCTTGCGTAGTCAATATTATTATTACCAGAGAACAATAGTGTGAAAGACACGCCATTTACTTCAAAGGCGTGGGTATCAGCAATGCCAATAAATAGAGGGTGGTCGATAAAGTCGTCGTAGTTATCGCAACGGTAATGCCATGTTCGATTCTCTGACGCTTCCTTTTTCTGGATAGGCTTGTTTTGTGAGTCCTCTCGCGCAATAGGCATTGACGTGTAGCTTTGCCATTCAGATAAATGCGCATCATCCTGAGGAACAGAAACGGCTAGTGAGTGAGGTAACTGTTCAAATGACGACACTTGTAAAAACGCGCTAGTTCCATTGATAAACGCATATTCATGATTTATGAATGCACTGCGTATTGATAGGTCATTCGCATAAACGGTATAGGTAACAACGCAGGCTTCACCGCTTGTATGTAATAGCCATGTTTGCTTGTCTTTCTGTTCGATAGTCAGCGGTTGATGATTGTCGTCTGTACAGGCAGAGATTGAAACGATGCTTTTAGCAAAATCACGAACCATATAACTGCCAGGGATCCAGCTTGGTAAAGATAGGCGTAACGTATCACTTTGATGAGCTGGAATAGAAAGTGAAACTGAAAATTCATGGGCGCGCCAATTAGATAAACAAAGCGCATAATGAAGTGATAAAGACATAAGCACCCAAGGAAAAAACGGTTAAATAGATGCAGTTAATACTACAACACCGTGGACGTTAGTGCTTGCTTATTGGTGCTTTTTTTACGTTATATCGGGACTGTTATTTTGAAGGTTTTGTCAGGAAATAAAAAACAGGTTACATTGGCACTATAAGTATTCAGAATAAAAATAATACGCAGCAAACCATGCTGCTGATAACAAATAGCTGCTGATAAAAAATAATAATGACTGAAAATATAGAAAGTAATGTGTTAAACGCACAGGGAATCGCCGCATTACGAACGCTTATCCCTGGCAATATTGTCGATTTACAAATTTCAATGCCAGCAGCGCCAAAACGCGTCAAAACAGAATATGTGGGCATGTTGATAGATGAGTGTCTTATGTTTCATATACCAACTAGTGCAAAGTGGATAACAGTTAGAGACGCGCTAACGGTTGGTAACGATGTGGTTGTGCGCTCGGTACTTGAAGGTGATACAGGGCAGGTCATTGCCTTTCGAGTCAAAGTGCTAAAGCTTATTTCCAACCCTACAGGCATTCTTATCACTAGCTTCCCTAAAAAAATAGAAAGCATTGGTCTTCGTTCAGTTAAAAGAAGTCAGTTAGGCGTGTCTATTGATATTACTTGTGAAGCGCTTCCCGACGAAGAGGGAGTAGCAGGCATCATTGTGGACTTGTCTGCTAAGGGATGTAAAGTTGCGCTACAAAGCAAAGCAGAGCTACCCGTGTTGGAAGACGATACTGCGGTAGATATAGCGTACTCTCTAGATGGAAAAGAAGTAAAATTAGCAGCCGTTGTGAAAAATTACCGTGTAGAAAAAGACGTTGCTTATTATGGTTTAGCGTTTAATTGTGATGAAAAGCTTATAAAAACATTGCTTTCAAGGCACACACTTTTAACGTAGATACATTTGCAAAACAATAATAAAAGATAACAATAAAAAATATCGGCAGGAGAAAAGTAAGATGAGAACAATCGACAAACTGCTTATTCAATATGGCGAGAGTCATCAAAATAAAACGAACGTTGTTATTCATGCTATCGCAGTGCCGAGCATTTATCTTGTTACGCTAGGGTTGATATGGTGTTTGCCGGTGCCTTCATTTCTGTCTCAGTTCGATGTAACGTGGGCTCACGTACTTGCTATTCCCGTGTTGTACTATTATTTCCTCTTGTCTGGCCCAGTGGGTGCGGCTATGACCCTGCTAACCATTGCATGTTTTGGCGTTATTAATCTGCTTGTAAATGCTGGCATAACGGTATGGGTATTTTGCTTATCACTTTTTGTTGTTATGTGGGTATTGCAGTTCATTGGTCATAAAATCGAAGGTAAGAAACCATCTTTTTTTGACGATTTGAGGTTTTTATTAATTGGTCCTGTGTGGTGGTGGGCCCACTGGCTTAAACGAATGAAAATTAGTTACTAATTAACTGATTAACCACACACAAAACACGCAGTTTAAGATATAAATTTACTGCGACCAGACGCATAAGAGGCACGACCAAGGTGCTTGGGTTCGCACATCGCTGGCGTATAATCAATTAATAAGTTTTTTAAATTGGTATTCATGTGAGTCGCTTTCAGCGCGTAATAGAAAGTAATGAGCGTTTATTCTGGACTCTGCACAGCGCAGGTTGGGCCGGTTTCGCAATTATTTATTATATCGGTTCTTTTCTACATGACGTGCGTCCTATTTGGGTGTTTATCATTCTTCTCAATGCGTACGCAGGTTGGCTCTTAACCATTCCTCTCAGGTATATTTACCGGTGGGCACGAAAGCAATCACCGCTCAATATGCTTATTATTGTTATCGTGTCTTGCTACCTTATTGCGCTTTTATGGGCAGTGGTTAAAAACATTAATTATTGGGAAATATATAAGCACGGCTACCGTCCAGACGAGTGGTACATGTATTTCACAAATACCATTAACTCACTCATTATGGTGGGTTGTTGGAGCGGTGTTTATTTTGGTATTAAAAACTTCCAAATGCTTCAGAAAGAGAAGCAAAATGCGCTCAAAGCAAGCACCATGGCGCACCAAGCGCATATCAAGATGCTGCGTTACCAGCTTAACCCTCACTTTCTGTTTAATACGCTAAACGCTATTTCAACGCTGATTTTGCTTAAAGAAAACGATACTGCTGAAGCAATGGTGTCGAGGTTAAGTGACTTTTTACGCTACTCTTTAGATAACGACCCAATTAAAAGAGTGCCACTTGGTCAAGAAATTAAAGCGCTCAGGCTTTACTTAGAAATTGAAAAGGTAAGGTTTGACGACAGGCTTGAAGTGTCTTGGGATATCGACGAGCAATGTGAAAGTGCGCTAGTGCCAAGCATGATTTTGCAACCTATCATTGAAAACGCAATAAAACACGCCATTTCAAAAATGGAGAACGGCGGTAAGATAAATATTACTGCGCGTACGTTCGGTAACGATTTATTGATGGATGTGGCTGATAATGGTCCAGGTGCTGATATAAAAGATGGGCAGCTTAGCCGCGAAAACGGCGTTGGCCTGGCAAACATCAAGGAACGTTTGCAGTCGCTCTATCATCGTAACTTTGCATTTTCGATAGAGCATAATGAGCCTTCAGGTGTGCGAGTAAGAATTCGTATTCCTTATGACGTTAAGGACGCATAAATGAGTAAGCAAGTGATTAAAACCATCGTTGTCGACGATGAGCCTTTAGCAAGAAGAGGATTAAGAGCACGACTTGAGCGTCATGAGGATGTACAGGTTGTTACTGAGTGTCAGAATGGGCTTGAGGCAGTGAGTGCCATATCCCAACACCGCCCAGATCTTGTTTTCCTTGATATTCAAATGCCGGGTTTAAATGGCTTTCAAGTAATTCACAAGCTACGCGAGTTGAAGCAGCCTATTCCAATGATAGTGTTTGTTACCGCGTACGATAGCTATGCGATAAAGGCATTCGACGTTCATGCACTAGACTACTTATTAAAGCCAGCAGACGACGAAAGACTCAAAGCGGCGTTAGATAAGGTACGTGAATACTTCGCCACTCAGCATCAAGATGAGCAATCGCAAAAATTAGTAAGTTTAGTTGCTGAACTCACGGGCGATGACTGTGAAGAAATACTGCGAAAGTTAGCCAATGGTGAGCCTGTTGAGACAAACCCATACCCTGATGTGCTTGCAATAAAAGACGGCTCTGAGGTTACTCGCGTAAATGTACAAGATATTCAGTGGATTGACGCTGCAGGCGATTACATGTGTGTTCATGCACTAGATGGCATGCACATAATGCGCAAAACCATGAAAGAGCTAGAGCAAGAGCTTAACCCTCAGTTTTTTGTAAGGGTACACCGTTCTGCTATAGCGAATATTCGTTTTGTAAAAAAATTAGTGAGCCATATTAGCGGTGAGTATCATCTTATATTACAAAATGATACCGAGCTAAAGGTAAGCCGTAGCCACCGAGATAAAGTAAAAGCGGCGATGAAAATGTAGAAAGGGCGCCTGAGGCGCCTTTTTTATGCGCAGTGGTAAGCAATAAAGCTAGTCGTAAATACTATGAGTGTGAACCCGCTAATCATAACGAGCATTCATTAATGAGCGAATTATGTCTACTTGCGCTGAATTTAGCGGCTTGTTCTGCCAACAGGTATCTAAAGGCACTACAACGGGAAGCTTATTCACTTCACCAACCATAATATTCGTATTCTCGCTGCCAACTAACGATACCGCATAAGCACCTAGATGCGTTGCAAGCAACCTGTCTTCGCTTACGGGCGAACCTCCACGCTGAACATGTCCTAAGGTAACAGGCCTGACATCGTCAATGCCTTTTGCATTAAGGGCTGTCGATAACGCGCTCAGCCCGCCTGGCCATACGTTTTCTGCTACAACCACAATAAAGCTGACAGTGCCTTTCAGCGCTCGCTGGGCCTTAATCTGACAAATAATATTGTCTAGCTCTTGTTCACAACCTTCGAATAGCTCGGGAAGCAATACGTAGTCTGCGGCAGAAGAGAGCGCTGCATTTAGAGCAAGAAAGCCTGCATGACGTCCCATTACTTCAACTAAGAAAACGCGCTCAAATGCGTCTGCGGTATCGCGCACCTTGTCGATAGAGCTCATAGCGGTATCTATTGCGGTGTAATAGCCAATGGTGGCATCGGTACCGTTGATATCGTTGTCAATTGTGCCCGGAATACCAATGGTTTGTCCGGACCAAAAAGTACTCAAATGCTTTAGCCCTCGAAAAGAGCCGTCCCCACCTATTACTATGAGTGTGTCTATAGCGAGTTTAGATAAGTTTTCTGCGCTTTTTTGTGCGCCATCGTCTGTTTCAAACGTTTTGCACCGTGCACTGTGTAAAATAGTGCCTCCCTGTTGAATCAGGTTGTGTGTTGTATCAAACGAAAGTGATATATATTCCTGATTTACTAGCCCGTTGTATCCGTGAAGATAGCCATACAGTTCATGGCCCGCTTTTTGGCATGCGATGATGACAGCCCTTATACAAGCGTTCATACCCGGTGCATCACCACCAGATGTTAAAATAGCAATACGCTTCGACACAATGAATCCTTTTATGAAAGCCTAAAACACGCCCATCTGTTTAAAGTAGATGATTGGTAAAACTTGGTAAAGTGCTATTGTTAAAACTTTTTTTGCACTTTTCACTACTATGATGTCTATAAGAAAGTACCGCTACGTTTTTATTGTTTGATGGTGCAAGCCACCGTTATTTTATATCCAATTACAATGGTCGTTTACTTTGGGAATACGTTCTATGCGAGTGATTTTTGCTTTTGCTGCTTTGTTGTTTCTGTCTTCGTGCAGCTCTAAATTTGCCTATGACAATATTGACTGGTGGGTATATTGGTATTTAGACGACTACATAGAACTTAATAGCGAGCAAGAGGCACAATTTGATGACTATTTAGATAGCTGGCTTCAATGGCACAAAACCTCGGAATTGGTGCGATATATAGCGCAACTTGAACAGATGAAACAGCAAGTGACAAATGGCGAACTGAACTACACACAAGTAACAACGCATTTCGAACAAGCTAAAGCACATTGGGCAAGAGTAAGGAATGAAGTTAGTCCCGAATTAATAAAAATGGCTAAAAATCTAAGCGATGAGCAAGTTGTCACGCTGTTCGCCGCGTTAGAAAAAGAGAATAAGGAAGAAGAGGAAGAGCTTGCTTCTATTAAAGAAGATTCCGCAGAAGTGCGCAATGAAAAACGAATTGAAAGAATGGAAGAGAACGTTAGTGCGCGTATTGGAAAGTTGTCTAATGAACAAAAACAAATTATTGCGACTTACGCTGACCAATTCGTACCTACCATGGAAGAGTGGATTGCCTACAGGAGAAATATTCAAAATGCTGCCAGACGGCTTTTTGTGGCAAGGCATGTAGATCCCGATTTTGAAAATAAGCTACTCGAGTTGATGAATAAGCCAGAGACCTATCGAAGTAAAGCATTTAATGAAGCAAGTGAGCATAACACCAAAACCATGGCGACCATGATTGCAGAAGTCGCTTCAACGTTATCGACTAAACAAAAGGAAACGTTGATTGAAAATATTGATGAGTTTATTGAGACTATAGAGAACTTCCAACAATAAATTGAGCATGAAAGGTCTTAAGCGCTATGTCATGCTTCAAAGCGTGGCTTCCAAAGCGTGGCTTCCAAAGCGCAGTTTTAACAGCGAGACCGTCAATATGGGCTTAAATAGCGGTACCTAGATAAAAGCCTTACTTCGTAGGGCTTACGCTGGGATTAGAAATTAACTAGAAACCAATAAATTTTGATAGCTCGTCTCGCAGGCTATCGTACTTCTCTTTGTAAGGTGGTTTAAGCGTCATATCATCGATAAGTTTGAATAGGCGCTTACACTCGGTTACCACTTCTGCATCGGCGGCATTTGCCTTTTTAGCCAGCTGTAATAAACATTGAAGTAAGTTAAGCGCCACGCCAGTATTTACAGGTGCAAAACCTTGCGCAAGTGCGAAAGACGCTTTTGCGCGCTCGTAATCTTCATTTTGATAATGTTCAATACCTTCTCGGTTAAACTGCTGATAACTGGCAAGGTTTTTCTTTGTTAGCGCTTCGTGTTTTGCCAGCATTGATTCACTGTTTTGATCTAGCTTTTCGCCTCTAGACTTTAAGAGTTTGGCAAGTTCTACTGCATCATCAAACTCACCAAGGGTATACATTACATTAAGGCTGTCAGGTATATACGCGGTTGGTAGTTCAGCATATTTTTCGTCTAGATCACGCTGTGACGCATCAAGGTGGCGTTTTGCATCAATTAGCTTACCGTCAATCGCGCTTACCCTGGCATTGATGATTTTACCGAAAATGTCGACATCAAACTCTCTGTCCATTCTTTGAAGGTGGTCATCAAATTTTCCTCGTTGCAATGTAAGCAGTGCTTCTTGTTGGAATTTGTTCCTCTGTTTCTTATCATCTGTATGCTCAGCAACGTCTAAAAGGCTTCTTATCATGCCGCACCAATACAAACTGTTTTTGTAAACAGATCGTTTGGAAAGATTCCATATAGCCTGGCTAGACTCTGCGGCTAAATGATAATCAGCGGTTTCACGCGCAATATTGCAAGCGTCTATATGTCGCTGCAACGAAAAAGGAGAAAGCCTTATCGCTTCTTTGATATCTTCTATGGCAGTTTGTTCCTGATGTTGCGCAAGGTGAGCGTGAGCAAGAATGTCATGTGCATCTGCACTGAATCGGTTTTGCTTTAAAATGTGCTTTGCCACGCTTATTGCATTATCGAACTGTTTTAACTTTAAATAGGTTTTACCTAAGGCAACATAAGCCCACAGCACAGGTTTACCGTCTGTGTATCCTTTTAAGATATCTAGCGCCGCTTTAGGGTTATTCGTCTGCCAATATAGCTCTACCAATAATTGTTCACAGTGACCTTTATAATGAGAAGGGGCGCTTAAATGATTTTTCAGGTGTTCAATTGCCTCGGCTGTTTCTTGCTTATCTATAAGTTGGTAGGCATAAAGCAAGAACTGGCGTTTTTTCCATGCTCTCGAAATACGGGTCTTAAGCTGTATTTGTGAGAAGGGTTTTATTAAAAAGTCGTCAGGCCGTTTATCAATGGAGCCAAGCACAATTGGTCTAGCGCTATCGGCGCTTATTAGAATAAACACGGTGGCAGGAGAGATTAATTTACTGACACGCAATTCTTCAACAAGCTCATAGCCATTTTTATTATCAGCACCTAAATGCAGGTCAGAAATAACGACGTCAAACTTGTGCCGCTTACACAAAGAGATTGCCTGTTCGGCAGAAGATTTTGTGACGACATCGGTTGCTCCCATTGACTGCATGAGACCTTTGAGTAACAAAAGGAAAGGGCGTTGGTCTTCCACAATCAACACTTGTTTGTTACTTAATTGCATTTCCATTCCGTGAGCAAGCTGAACATCTGTGACTATGATTATAGATTAGTTCAAGAAGAGCAACGAGAAAGTTAAGAAAAACATTATCTTGCCGATAAGAAATTATAGTAAGTCGGTGTGAAGTTAGGCATGAGTACTGAAGCTACTCACAATATGAACAATAAACCTATAGACCCCAGTATTAATTGGGAGTCGAACGGTGTTCTTGCGAGAGCAGCCCATCAAGGGGCAGTATTTTCATTGTATCTTGCGATGCACGCTACCTCGGTAGCTGAACCAATTCGAATAAACACAAGCGCTTCAAAAGAGGAAGATGTTACAACGCGTGCGCTGCAATCCTTAAACCATTATCGCCGGCCGGGTATAGCCGCTCAGGAGGCCGATTGGACTGCCATGTCAACGCTCGGGAACCTAATGGCAACCGACATGGAAAATGCATTATTGTTTCAAGCCATGTACCCACAACCATTGGCTCAGACCAATGATGCGCTTCGCCTTGATGACGATGTGGTAAACAATACTACGCTTGCGGCACAAAAGCGTTTACAGGCGAAATATCGTAGTACCATGGATGAAGACAACACGATGATTTATGACGTTATTAATTCTGTTGAAGAACACACAGATCTGTTTAAAGAAATTGAACAGCAGTTTGCGTAAGATCAATAAATCATCTCGTTCGAACCCGATTTCCCCTAAAAGTTAAGTTCCCATTAGACCTTTTTTACATCATCTGATATATTCGCGCCGCATTTTGCACTGGTCTTACGCTCCAATCAGCAAAGGTTAAAAAATTATGTCTAAATATATTGTTTGCGCAATGTACAAATTTGTTGCGCTTGAAAATTACAAAGAAATGCGTCAGCCGCTATTAGAGGCAATGGAATCTAATGGCATTAAAGGCACGCTATTACTTGCCCACGAAGGTATTAACGGAACCGTTTCTGGTAGTCGCGAAGGTATTGATGCGCTGCTAACCTACCTTAACGACGATGTTCGCATCAATCCTATTTCTTACAAAGAATCACTTCATGACGAACAGCCGTTCTATCGCACCAAGGTAAAGCTTAAGAAAGAGATTGTAACTATGGGTGTAGAGGGAATAGACCCTCGAAAGACCGTTGGTACTTACGTTAAACCAAAAGACTGGAATGCATTAATTAGCGACCCAGACGTTACGGTTATCGACACTCGAAATGGTTACGAGATTGAAATTGGTACATTTAAAAACGCCATTGATCCTAAGACCGACACGTTCCGCGAATTTCCAGAATACGCGGCGAAAGAGCTAAATCCTGAGAAAAACAAAAAAGTGGCCATGTTTTGTACCGGTGGTATTCGCTGTGAAAAATCTACTGCTTACTTGAAAGAGCAGGGATTTGAAGAGGTTTATCATTTAGAAGGCGGTATCCTTCAATATCTAGAAGATGTACCAAAAGAAGAGTCGATGTGGGAAGGTGATTGCTTCGTTTTCGATAATCGCGTTGCGGTAAATCACGATTTGGAAAAAAGCCACTACGAACAGTGTTATGCCTGTCGCTTACCTATTACTGAAGAAGACAAGCAAAGCGACAAGTACGAGCCTGGTGTAAGCTGCCCGCATTGTTTTGGAACACATACAGAAGCGCAGTTAGAGCGATTCAGAGAGCGTGAAAAGCAAGTAAATCTTGCTAAAGCACGACAGCAAGAACACGTTGGAACTGAAGCGCGCTTAACCATGGAACAAAAACGCCAAGAAAAAGCGGAAGCTCAACGTTTACGCGCACTTAAGGCAAAAGAAAATCAGGCATAGACAGGCTGATTGAAGGGCGTTACACTCTTGTTCATTGCAGTTGAATTTAAGGAATGAGAGTGAGCACTCAACTTTCAGAATCAAAAATCGAAGAGATTAAAAAAGACTTTAGCTTCTTTGACAAAGATGGAAATGGTCAAATCGATCTGCCTGAGTTTATTGAGCTATTAACCGTTATCTCTCCGAAGACGAAAGCAAGCCATGTGCAGGAAGGCTTTAAACTTATCGACAGTAATGACGATGGTTTTATCGACTTCGAAGAGTTTCTTGCTTGGTGGCAAGAGTGCTGGTGGGAATATTAAACACTGGCAAAAGTTGATAGACACACAAAGAAAAAGCGAGCATTAGCTCGCTTTTTTGTATCTGTTGCTTATACCAATTCAAATTAGCATTCGCTTAAAGCGCTATTCTTCATCATCAAGCGCACTGTTATCTTTTCTTGGTTTACGTTTAACTGGCACCATTCCTATATCCTCACCCGTCATAGTATTTACACGTTTTTTAACGGGGGCTTTCACGGGCTTAGCAACACGCTTTTTACCAGACGCTTTGCCAGATTGTGTCGCTTTTTTCTTTTTAGGTGCAAAACCTTTGAATTCAGCCGGAATGTCTGGGTGTGCAGTGCACTCTAAAGCGTATTGCAGGTGGTTCTTTAAACCCTCAAAACTTTTCCAGTCTCGCGGGCCTATTAACGAAAATGCTTCGCCTTTCTGTCCCGCGCGTCCAGTACGCCCAATGCGGTGTATATATTCATCCGCGTTCTTGGGTAAGTCGAAGTTAACTACTAAACCCACTTTTGATAAATCTAAACCGCGTGATGCAAGGTCGGTGGTAACTAGAATACTTTGCTGCCCACGGGCGAAACTGCTCATAATTGCCGCACGTTGGTTTTGAGGTAGGTCTCCACGAAGCGCAATGGCCTCTAGGTGTTCTTCGTTCAACATATCTGCAATACGGTTTGTGTCTTCACGGGTTGCCGTGAAAACAATCGCTTGATTAAAGTCACGTTTTTTCAGTTCGGCACGCAGAATGTTGTCTTTACTGTCTACGTTGTCAGCAAAATAACAACGCTGTTCAATATCACCATGCTCGGCAGTGGCATCGCCTACAGAAACGCGTACAGCGCTTTTTGTAAGCTGAGTAGTCATGTGCTTAAGCTCTATATTATCCAAAGTCGCTGAAAACAGCATTGTTTGACGCTTACGATGATCGGCGTAATCGTTAATCATCTTAAGCTGAGCAGCGAAGCCTAAATCAAGCATACGGTCGGCTTCATCAAAAATAAGAAGCTCTAGGCCATTTAGGTAGACACTTTTGTCCAGAAGATGGTCGGCCACTCGGCCAGCAGTGCCTACGATAATATGTGGGTTTCTTCTCAGGGCTTTCACCTGATCGTTATAGTTTTCACCACCAACAACCAACGAACACGTTAAGTTAAGGCCAGAACAGAGCGATTTTGTTTCTAAAAATACCTGCTTTGCAAGTTCACGGGTTGGAGCCAAGATAAGTGCGCGAGGATCTTGACGGCTTAGCGCTTTTTGCGACATTAAGCGGTGTATGGCCGGCACTAGAAAAGCAAATGTCTTACCTGAGCCTGTTTTAGAAGACGCAATAATGTCTTTACCCTGAATAGCGGGCAGCATAGTGCGCTCTTGAATTTCTGTTAGCGTTGAAATGTTCTTGGTTTCAAGCTTCGAAATAATCTTATGATGAACAGGTAAATCGGTAACTAGCAAAGGGGTGCCTCACGGGAATCTAAAGTCGGCGCATTATCCCTTAATGATAGTCATAATGAAAGGAGAGGGCATGATATCGCCCTCTTTTTATTGTTTAAAATGCCTTTTTAGAACTGCATTTCTGGCACGTCACCAGATACAATAAGTTTGCCCGCCGTTTTTTCTTTAATTTCTTCAATGCTAACGCCTGGCGCACGTTCTTGAAGTACGAAAGCACCATTCTCTACACTTAATACTGCCAAGTCGGTAATAATTCGCGTGATACAGTTAACGCCTGTCAGTGGTAATGTGCATTCGGGTAAAAGCTTGGAATTACCGTGTTTGTCGGTGTGTGTCATGGTCACGATTATATTTTTCGCGCCTGCTACTAAATCCATTGCGCCGCCCATGCCTTTTACAAGTTTACCGGGGATCATCCAAGATGCGATATTTCCACAAGCATCTACTTCAAATGCGCCCAATACCGTGAAGTCAACATGACCACCGCGGATCATTGCAAAACTTTCGGCACTACTAAAAATTGATGCTCCTGTAATGGCAGTTACCGTTTCCTTGCCAGCATTAATCATATCAGCATCAACTTCTTCTTCGGTAGGGTATCGCCCCATACCTAAAAGGCCATTTTCAGACTGCAGCATTACGCTTATGTCGTCAGGCACATAGTTCGCTGCCAAGGTAGGGATACCAATACCTAGGTTTACATAATCACCGTCTTTGAATTCTTGTGCAACGCGCATAGCAATTTGATCACGAGTTAACATTATACGGTCTCCTTACTAACTACACGTCTTTCAATACGCTTTTCAAAGCTACCTTTTATAACGCGATTAACATAAATTCCCGGCGTATGAATTTCACTTGGATTCAATGAGCCTGCTTCAACAATCTCTTCTGCTTCAACGACGGTTATCTTACCTGCAGTTGCCGCCATTGGATTGAAGTTCTGCGCGGTGTGTCGATAGATGCAGTTACCGTAAGTATCTGCCTTCCATGCTTTAACTATCGCAAAGTCGCCGGTAATAGCATGCTCTAAAATGTAGGGGCGTCCGTCGAACTCTTTTACTTCTTTGCCTTCACCAACAGGTGTTCCGTACCCTGTTGCAGTATAGAAAGCTGGTATTCCAGCTCCACCAGCACGCATTTTCTCAGCAAGTGTACCTTGTGGAGTAAGTTCAACTTCTAGTTCGCCATCAAGCAGTTGCTTCTCAAACAAGGCGTTTTCGCCTACATAAGAAGACACCATTTTCTTGATTTGCTTATCTTCAAGCAATAAACCTAAACCGAAGCCGTCAACACCACAGTTATTAGACACAACAGTAAGTTCTTTTACTGCCATTGCTTTCACTTGGCTAATAAGTCCTTCTGGAATACCACATAGCCCAAAACCACCAGCAATTATCGTCATGCCGTCTGTTAAGCCAGCCATCGCTTCGTCGTAGCTTTGCACTACTTTGTTAAAACCCGCCATTAAAACGCTCCATACATGAATGTTAATAACAAGTATCAACATTGTTGCGTGTTATGTAAAATCGAATTAATCTAATTATTAATAAATATTTTTTATCAATCTTATGGAAGTATCCTACAAACAATTAAAGGCGTTCATAGAAGTCGCTACGTCATCCACTTTTGCAGAGGCGGCGAACAATCTTCACGTTACACAGCCTGCATTGTCTTCTGCAATAAAAAAACTTGAACAGCAAGTGGGCGGCCGACTATTTAATAGAGATACACGAAATGTTGGTTTAACCCCAGAAGGGGAAGTGTTGTTTCCAAATGCGCTGCGGTTAGTGCGAGATTGGGATAATACGTTTAATGACATTCAGAACTTATTTGCCCTTAAAAAAGGGCATTTAACCATTTGTGCCATGCCATCGTTTGCCGAGTCTCACCTTCCCGCGCTATTAAGCACGTTCCATAATCAAGCGCCCAATATCAATCTAAGGGTTATTGATATTGTGATGGAGCAGGTGATAAACGAAGTGGCGACCGGGCGCTGTGAGCTTGGCATTTCGTTTGAGCCCGAGCGCACTGATGGACTCATATTTGAAAGTTTATTTGATGATCAGTTTGTTTTAGTGGTTAATGGCGAACACGAATTGGCTGAAAATGAAATATGTCATTGGCAAGACTGTCTTGCTTATCCATTGGTGATGATGAACAGAGGTTCTGCCGTGCGGCAATGGACAGAGACTAAATTGGCTTCATATGGCGCGCTGAATATTGTGGCTGAAACTGGACAGTTAGCGACGCTGGGAAAACTTATAAAGCACGGAATGGGAATTTCAATAATGCCCTCGATATGTGGAGATCACATGAAAACATTGGGGTTAATTCCAATTGAAGTAAATAGCGACCCTTTAATTAAGCAGATTGGCCTAATAAGAAATGCCCGTAAGGGCCTTTCAGTACCGGCACAGACATTGTGGGACTTGATAGTAAAAAGATATACAGAATGAACTAACGGGATATTTGCTTTTCAGACCCGCTTTCAATAGTAGCGGGGGTTGATGAACAATAAAACGCTAAAGATGAAGGTCTGATAAAGATTATTACACCGATGTAGGGTTTCATAAATAACAGACCTTGCTGTTAGCCTTGTTCAGACCTATGCTACCACTTTTTCTTAGGCGCAAATAATTCGTCCAACTCGTCTCTTTCTTCTTCTTGCTTCTTAGCTCGGTCTTGAGCGTTAACGTTTTTCAAATTACTCTGAATTTCATTTAGCCACTCGTTTAGTTGAGCAAGTTTGGTAGATGAGTAATCGTCTTGAGTGTTTTGGTTTTCCAACGCAATTTTAGCTTTTTCAAAATACTGTCTGGCAGAGCCCAGCATGTTTGTTTGAAGCGCAGCACGACCGCGTTTGATAAGCGTTTCCACGTTAACTTTAACCTGTAAGCGTTCTAACTGTTTATCTTCATCTAGAAATACTTTTGAATCAATTTGACCTTTGCTGTGCTCAGAGCGAAGTATGATACGAAGCTTTTTCACTGCCTGAATGTATTGAATAATCATTTTGTCGTTGTCAGGTAATGTGAATTCAGAAGGCGCGCTAGAGTTATCTGAAAGTGCAGCTGCAGCAGCTTGTTCAGTATTATTGATACGATTTTTAAGTTCTGATGTACCTGCGTATTCGTTCATTACCTTAAGCGCGTTAAGCGCTCTATTATGAAGGACCCCAATTAAACGGGAAGATACAGGCATGTTAACGGTAGCGGCTATAACGCTTTCAGTTTCATCAACCAAACTACGCTGCTTTGCAAGTTCGGTTCGACGTTCAGCTTCCTGCTTCTGTCTATGTTGCTGAACAGCATTAATGAAAATGGCTGCAATCAGCAAAGCGACGATTAATATTATTATAATGGCGTAAGACATTCGTGTGTTTCCGTCAGTTCTTTGTAGCTTTTGTGTTGCAGTAAGCGCGAAGGTACTGCTTTATTTATAGAGTTCTTATAGTTATCGGTCAATATTACGGTATTTTTACTTGAAATACACTCCCACCAAGTGCGCCACCGTTAGACAATTCTATACTACCGTATCTTTCATGCTGTGAATGAGCGCTGGCAATCAGCTTGGCAAAGAACAGCCCAAGTCCGGTGCGTCCCTGACTTAGTTCAAAATCCGCTAATTCATCATGGCTTTTATTGAGCATGCTGTCTGGGTAACCAGGACCGTCGTCTTCAATGCTAAGTGCTAAATAGTCATCAACCGATTCAGCACTAATTTTTATTATAGAGGTGCCGTAACGCATTGCGTTAATAATGACATCGTTCACCAATATAAAGACGAGTTCACTGTCTAAATACCAGCTTAAATCGTCGTTAATTTCAACTTCTATGTGAATACCTTTTTGTTCCATGTACAACGCATTTGAACCAATAATGTCTTCAATTAAGTCTTTAATAAAACACTCGTCAACAGTAATGGGCAACCGTTCTAATTCAGCGCGGTAAAGCGATAGTATTTGTACTAAGTTGGTGTTTAAGCGCGTGGCTTCATAATGCACACTGGCTACCTGATTCCGTGCTTGTTCGTTCTCAGGGTCGAGTGTTTGGCTTAAATTCTCAATCGACTGGATAAGCAGAAATAAAGAATTCTTCATATCGTGCACGGCAGCCGCAAGTACTGTGGAGAAATCGATGGTAGAAGTTGCGTGAGTATTATCGTCCATTTGCTCTTACTAATCGAATAAATGTTGCCATATCATAATGAACAATAATTGTAGAAAAGGCGATGTAAACGAGCAAAAAATAACAATAAATTACTGTTTTTTCCACAAAGTTTGTTTTTTCGTAATATACGAACGCAAAAAAGTGTAGTTTTGGTTATAAGAAACGATTACAGTATAACCACAGTGCAAGAATTGGTATTTACAATGAAACTACAGCAACTTCGTTATATCGTAGAAGTTCTAAATAATAATTTGAATGTCTCTGCAACCGCAGAAAGTCTTTATACATCTCAGCCAGGAATTAGCAAACAGGTAAGAATGCTTGAAGATGAGCTTGGCGTTCAAATTTTTGGTCGTAGTGGAAAACATCTAACGCATGTGACAGACGCGGGGAACGACGTTATAAATATTGCTCGCGAAATACTGGCGAAAGTAGAGAGCATTAAAGCCGTTGCTCGCGAGCATACCTTGCCAGACCAAGGCAAGCTGAATATTGCAACTACACATACGCAGGCGCGTTACGCGTTACCTGATGTTATACAGGGTTTTATGAATAAATACCCCAAAGTGTCTTTGCACATGCATCAAGGTACACCTTCTCAAATCAGTGACTTAGCCGCTAAAGGCGAGGCAGATTTTGCCATTGCCACAGAAGCGCTACATCTGTACAACGACCTTGTAATGTTGCCGTGCTATCACTGGAATAGAAGCGTGATTGTTAATAAAGACCATCCGCTTTCCAAAAAGGGAACAATAGACATAAGCGATATCGCAAAATATCCATTGGTTACCTATGTATTCGGCTTCACGGGTCGCTCTGAATTAGACCAAGCATTTGAGAGAGCGGGTTTAACACCTAAAATTGTGTTCACAGCAACCGACGCAGATGTGATCAAAACCTATGTTCGCTTAGGCGTGGGCATTGGCGTTATCGCTTCAATGGCGGTAAGTGAAGAACTGGACGACGATTTAGTTAAAATAGACGCCAGCCACTTGTTCGATTACAGCACTACAAAAATAGGATTCAGAAAAGGCTCGTTTTTACGTAGCTATATGTATGACTTTATCGAGCGATTCGCGCCTCATTTAACCAAAGATAAAGTTGAAAAAGCCATGATGTTGAAAAACAACGATGAAGTTGAAAAGATGTTTAAGGGCGTTACATTACCAGTTAAATAGCGTTTTATTTGAGTGTGTAAAATGAAAAAAAGGGGCGTTTGCCCCTTTTTTGTTGCCTCATTTACCTAATAGCATCAACATTCTATGATGTTAACTGCAAGACCGCCTCGTGCGGTTTCTTTGTATTTTGTTTTCATATCGTTACCTGTGTCGCGCATGGTTTTAATAACCTTGTCTAACGATACTTTTTGTTCACCCGTGCCACGTAGCGCTAAACGAGATGCGTTAATAGCTTTAATTGCGCCCATGGCGTTTCGCTCAATACAAGGCACCTGCACTAAACCACCTACTGGATCGCAGGTTAAACCTAGGTTGTGTTCCATACCAATTTCAGCTGCATTTTCAACAGAGGCTGCGGTTCCGCCCATAATTTCTGCCAAAGCGCCAGCGGCCATAGAGCAGGCAACTCCCACTTCACCTTGACAGCCCACTTCTGCACCAGAAATAGACGCGTTCTCTTTATAGAGAATGCCAATTGCTCCAGCCGTTAACAAAAAGCGGCTAGCGACTTCTTCATCTACTGGACGAATGAATTTGTCAACGTATTGTAATACCGCAGGGATGATTCCTGCAGCACCGTTGGTAGGTGCGGTAACAACGCGACCGCCAGCTGCATTTTCTTCATTTACTGCCAATGCAAAAAGGTTAACCCAGTCCATGGTTTGCATGGGGTCTGTGGTGTGTTCGGTTTGCAGACGGCGATATAATCCAGGTGCTCTTCTAACAACTTTTAATCCGCCGGGCAATATTCCTTCGCTTTCAATACCACGCTGAATACAGGCCTTCATAACCAGCCAAATATTGTGAAGCTCTTGCTTTACTTCATGTTTTGGGCGAAATGTAGATTCATTGCGCAGCATAAGTGAGCTAACACTTAAACCGTTAGTTTTACATAAGTTAAGAAGGTCACCAGCGGTTTTAAAAGGGTAAGGCACTGCAGCTTGAAGTGTAGCAGCGTGCGCCTTAGTAGCATCGAAATCTTGGTCTTTAATAATAAAGCCACCACCAATGCTATAGTAGGTTTGCTCTGCTAATAGCTCGCCATTACCATAGGCAAAAAAGGTGAGGGCATTAGCATGCTTAGGCAAGGTTTTACGACGATGAAACACAATGGCATTTTTATTTGGGAAGCTGACTTCCTTCATACCGTTAAGTGCAAGCGTCTCAGAAGTTCTAATATCTTCTAAAACACTGTCGATACTATCCACATCAACCGTATCTGGCATTTCACCTAATAAACCTAGAATAACGGCTTTTCCTGTACCATGACCGATACCAGTTTGACCAAGCGAGCCAAATAGCTCTACTTTCACACTATCAATTTTTTCGAACAACGCGTCTTGTTGTGCCAATTCACCGACAAACTCCGCACCGGCTTTCATAGGGCCCACAGTATGTGAGCTTGAGGGGCCAATGCCCACGCTGAACATATCAAATACGCTGATCATAAACTCTTCATTGTTAAACAAAGTTAATGGGATGATCATGCATCCACAAGGTAATAACTACAATAAAGAAAAGCTAATAGCGTGATTAGTTTTGCTAATAGCCTGTAAACAAATATTTATAGTCAACCTGATGCTTTATAGTTTTCTCGCTATAAACAGTCCAGTACCAGAAATCACGAAAGGCAGAAGGAAAAGTAAAGGAAGACTAGTGCAAGGGATCGCTTATGGATGAATGTGATGAGATAAGTTGCGCAGCATGGCTGCAGTAGCCCCCCATATCATACGCTCTTTATAGGGGATGAAATATATTGGAAATGACTGATTTCCGCGATGGGTAGTGTGAATTAAATGATTTTTTCTATTCAAAAGATGATTAAGCGGCACTTCAAACGCGCTTTCCACCTCATTTTTATCAATCACTGGCGTAAAATTAGGGTTAACAAAACCTACAACAGGCGCAATCTCGTAACCGCTTATTGTACGATAGCGGGGTAACATACCAACGATATCTACGTTTTGAGGCGGTAACCCTATTTCTTCATCAGCCTCGCGTAGCGCTGCATCAAAATAGCCTTTATCAGTCTTATCAACGGCGCCGCCAGGAAAGCTTATTTGCCCAGGATGGTGTTTGAGATGGTGTGCACGCTCGGTAAGAAGTACGTTAAGCTTATCTCCGTAATCAACCAGCGGAATTAAGACCGCAGCAGGCCGGCCAGTTTTACGCAGGGGAAAATCTGGCTCTATTTTAGGCTGGCGTATATGTTGAAATTGAGAGATAAATTCAAATCTTGTCACGAAATCTACTTATTTAATGCAGTTAACACAGGCACTATCTTAGAGACCTTATCTAAGGTTTCTTGGTATTCGTCATCAGCGTTTGAGTCTAACACAATACCTCCACCGGCCCAGCAGTGTAGTGTGTTGTTTTCTGCTAGTACGGTTCTTATACAAATGCTTGAGTCCATATCTTCTCTGAAGCCCATGTAGAAGATACTGCCACAATAGATATTACGTCGGTGCGGCTCTAACTCGTCAATCACTTCCATTGCGCGAATTTTAGGTGCACCTGTTATAGAGCCACCAGGAAAGGCCGATGCCAACAACGTAAGCGGAGATGTATCTTCCTCTAGTTCGCCTACAACTGTGCTAACAAGATGATGAACCGCTTTATAGCTTTCAAGTGCAAACAATGCAGGAACTTCAACGCTGTGTGCTTTACAGTGCTTTGAAATATCGTTTCTTAGTAAGTCAACAATCATAAGATTTTCAGCGCGATCTTTTTCAGCATTTAACAGACTTGAAGCGCTTTGAGCGTCTTTAACGCTATCTTTATAACGAGGTCGTGTGCCCTTAATAGGTTTGGTTTCTACCTTGCCGTTTTTTACGCGCATAAAGCGCTCCGGTGAAATGGATGCAACACAGCCTAGCGGGGTGCGGAGAAACGCCGAAAATGGCGCTGAGTTCTGGTTACGTAATTCGCAGTATGCTTCCCATACGTCACCTTCAAAACGCGCAGAAAAGCGTTGTGCCATGTTCACTTGATAGCAATCACCTGCCTTTAAATAATGGTGAATTTTGTCGATACATTCAGTGTATTGTGGCTTAGACAGGTTTGAAGAAAAAGGCGATGTTAACTTAAATAGACCGGAATCTTGGTTACCATTTGAGTTGCGGTCAGAACTCTTTTCAATAAAGTGAGGATAGTTACTTCCATCACAAGAACAATAGTAGAAAGTGCCCGTTTGGGTATCTTCAATAATTGAATAGAGATAAAGCCCCACAGCAAAATCGGGAGTTTCATAATCGTCCTTCGCCACGCTTGGCAACGCTTCATAAAATCGCCCAGCGTCATAACCTGCCATGCCTGCAACGCCGATTATAAACGGCAAATCATCTATGTTTTGTTCACTAATAACGTTTGTATTAACTACTTTGCTGTGAAGGTATTTTCTTGTTGCTTCAAAAGGCGTTTCTGGTACACATTGAGTGCCGTTTTCGTCGCTTAAATACACATTACCTTTTGTTGCGGTAACGGTAAGTGAGGGCGCAAAAGCCATAATATTATACCGGCCATCACTTTGTTGAGATCCAGATGTATCTAGCAACAGTGACCAAGGATGATGAGCGATACGCTTAAAAATTGTGTTAAATACTTGAGAGCGCTCGAAGGATTCTGAATGTACAAGTTTACTCAGTGTGGCATCGGATAATTGGGTCACACAAACTTGTAAAGAAGCAGCTGTTGTCATAGGTCTGTTTTACTATACTTTTACTGTATATTACGTAAATTCTTGTCGTAAATAGCGTTGAATAAGTGTCTACATCTCCGCCGCGCCATAACGACTATAAGTTACGGTTGTGTATTACTTGTAAGTTTTTACATGGTGCGACGATAATAGATGCGCTAGTATACGCTTTTTTAGCGAGCTAAGACCACGAAAGCCAAATAAAAAAGAGGATGTCATGACCGTTATCCGTCAACAAGACTTCATTGACAGCATTGAAGATGCCCTGCAATTTATATCCTACTATCACCCACTAGACTACGTTAAAGCAGTTGAAGAGGCGTACAACAAAGAAGAAAGCCAAGCCGCAAAAGATGCAATGGCTCAAATCCTTATCAACTCTCGTATGTCAGCTGAGGGCAAACGTCCACTTTGCCAAGATACAGGTATTGTTACCTGCTTTGTTAAAGTAGGCATGGGCGTGACATGGGACAAAACAGATATGACTGTACAGGAGATGGTAGATGAAGGTACTCGTAGAGCCTATACCAATCCTGATAACCCGTTGCGTGCATCTATAGTTGCTGATCCAGCAGGCGCGCGCACCAATACAAAAGACAACACACCGTCTGTTGTACATATTGATATGGTAGCGGGCGAGAAAATTGAAGTTATGATCGCAGCAAAAGGCGGCGGTTCAGAAAACAAATCTAAGATGGTAATGCTAAACCCTAGCGATGACATTGCCGATTGGGTAGTAAAAACACTCCCTACAATGGGCGCAGGTTGGTGTCCACCGGGTATGTTGGGTATAGGTATTGGCGGTACTGCGGAAAAAGCAGCAGTATTGGCAAAAGAAAGCCTAATGGACCCTGTAGATATACAAGAACTTATTGAGCGTGGACCGCAAACTACCGATGAAAAACTGCGTTTAGAAATTTTTGAGCGTGTAAATAAACTAGGTATTGGCGCACAAGGCCTTGGTGGTTTAACAACCGTTGTTGACGTAAAAATAATGTCGTTACCTACACACGCAGCTTCTAAACCCGTTGCGATGATCCCCAACTGTGCTGCAACGCGCCACGCACACTTCTATCTTGATGGTTCTGGCCCAGCAGAGTTAACGCCACCAAAATTGGAAGATTGGCCAGAAGTTACATGGGAAGTGAGTGAAAACACGCGCCGTGTGAACCTTGATGAAGTAACCAAAGAAGATATTCAAGAGTGGAAAGTAGGCGAGACTGTACTGCTATCTGGTAAGATGCTTACTGGTCGTGATGCTGCACACAAACGCATTCAAACTATGATGGATAACGGTGAAGGTCTTCCAGGGGGTGTAGACTTAACAAACCGCTTTATCTACTACGTAGGCCCAGTTGATGCTGTTGGCGATGAAGTTGTAGGCCCAGCAGGTCCAACAACAGCTACACGTATGGATAAGTTCACCGACTTGATGCTTGAGAAGACAGGCTTAATTGGCATGATTGGTAAAGCTGAGCGTGGACCAGCAACGGTAGATTCCATTGCTAAACACAAGGCAGTATACCTAATGGCTGTTGGTGGCGCCGCTTACCTTGTATCGAAAGCCATCAAAAAGTCGCGCGTCGTTGCATTCGAAGATTTGGGTATGGAAGCCATTTATGAATTTGAAGTGGAAGATATGCCGGTTACGGTTGCAGTAGACAGTACTGGTGCAAACGCACATAAAACTGGCCCAGCTATTTGGAAGGCGAAGATTGAAGATTTAGACAAGTCACTTTCTAAATAAAAGCCATATTGCTTTTTAAGGGTAGAGGCGTTTAGTTAATCGCTAACTGCTATTTCGCTAAATAACAAAAACAGGTACCAAGAGTACCTGTTTTTATTTGTGAATTTTGTTTATAGTGCTGTATAAAATAACAGTAAGATTCTGCGCTATGAATTTTGACGATATCTCCAGCTATTCCTCTTTAATTGCACTTGGCGGTGCAGCCTCACTCACAATAACGGCAGCAGTGTGCTGGCGAATGCGAAACTTACAAAAGGAAGTGTCAAACCTTCATCTGCAATACACTAATCTGCAAGCATCACACTCTGAATTAATGCAAGAAAACGCAGTATTACAAGTAAGCCATGACACACTGCATTCAGTGAAAGACGAGAATCAATCATTACAACAACAGCTAAATGAGCAGCGAATCATTGTTGCACGTACGCAAGCGCAAAATGATGCGCAGCAAAAGCGCATTGAAGCGCTTCATGAAGCGCATGAAGACAAGTTGGCTACAATGGCGGCGTCAGAGCAGCGTTTACAAACACAGTTTGAAAACTTAGCGAATAAAATTTTTGAAGAAAAGCAGCAGCGCTACACCCAACAAACGAAAAACAATATTGAAGCGGTATTGGCACCATTCAAAAACGAATTAGAAGGATTCAAAAAGCAAATATCCGAGCAACATATAAGGGAAGGGCAAGAGCGCGCTTCACTTAAAACAGAAATATTGGGTTTAAAAGCACTCAATCAGAAGATTACAGAAGAGGCTGCAGCCCTCACTAGTGCACTAAAAGGTGACAATAAAAAGCAAGGCAACTGGGGCGAGGTAGTTTTAGAGCGTATCTTACAAGAATCTGGCCTTCGAGAGGGCCATGAATATGAAACCCAAGTTTCGGTTACCGCCGAACACGGTAAACGGCTACAACCTGATGTTGTTGTTCATTTGCCCAATGAGAAAGACGTAATCATAGACTCTAAAGTTAGCCTAGCGGCTTACGAGCGATTTTATAACTGTGAAGATGAAGTTGAGCGCAGCCAGCATCTAGCACAACACGTGGCTTCGATTAAAGGCCATATAAAGGGGTTAGGCGCAAAAGACTATCAATCGCTGAAAGGTCTAAAGACGCTAGACTATGTGCTTTTATTTATTCCTATTGAGCCTGCATTTATGTTGGCCATTGAAGAAGAGCCTAACCTGGTTTCACTAGCGTTAAACCACAATATCATGCTTGTTAGCCCTACTAATTTGTTAGTGGCTCTTCGCACTATTAACAACATCTGGCAGTACGAATATCAAAATCAGAATGCGCAACATATTGCAGAACATGCCGCAAAGCTTTACGACAAATTCGTCGGCTTTGTTAACGATATGGAGAGAGTCGGTAAGTCATTAGATAATGCACAAGTTAGTTTCGATAGTGCAATGGGTAAACTATCTGCAGGTCGAGGCAATATAGTACGGCAGATTGAGCGATTTAGAGAGTTAGGTGTACAGCCAAACAAGAAGCTTCCTGACAGCGTTAACGCAAATTTAAGTGATGAATAGGCAGTTCCCTCTAATAACACCAATAAATAACAGAAATTAGTAATAAAAAAGGCCGCTTTCGCGGCCTTTTTAAATATTCTAAATTACTCTACTAACCACGTTATTAACGTTTAACACGTCTACGTAGGAATGCTACTGGAGCAAGAAGTAGTGCAATCCAACCCATAGAACCACCAGAGCTACGACGTGGCTCAACCGGCTCAGCTGGTGCAGGCTGTTCGCTTGCTTCATCAGCTAGGTTGTTTACAGATACTGTTACTTCAGCGGCTTCAGATACGTTACCAGTAGTATCGATAGCAACAACTTCCATTGTTACTGATTCGAAACCAGCGTCGAAATCTAGAAGTGCAGAGTTTGCAACAGTGATTTCACCAGCACGCGATACTGAGAACGCGTTTGAGGTAGAAGACTGAACAAAGATTTCAGATACTGGACTAGTTACGCCATCAACGTCTGTAGCAGTGATTGTACCAACTACAGTACCGTCTGCTGCGTTCTCGTCTACATCGAATGCTTGCGCTTCAATTGTTGGAGCGTTTCCGCCGTCACGAGCAATGCTAGATACTACTGCGCCGCTTTCACCTAGGAAAGCAAAGCCACCGCTACCTACACCGTTCAGAATACCAACTTCACCAGGGGCAAGAGATGCAACAGGCTCACCAGCAGCATCAGTTACAGTAGGTGTAGAAAGTAGTGGGAACGAGTAGTTAGTAACTACTAGGTCTTCGTCATATGCAACTGCTGGGAATACATCAAAATCGCTATCCTCTGCACGGAATGCAACAGTAGCATTAGCAGAACCTAAATCGTTTATAGTTAGGCCGATAGCATCGACACAGCTTATCAATGAAAGAACGTTGCTACCCGGTTCATGGATTGTACCGAAAAGAGATCCGATGACGCCTGTATTATTAAACGGACGCGTCCAAGTAAGAACTTCACTTGTATCAATACCGAATATAGGAGCAATCATTGTCTGAGCCGTAAAGTCGTACACTCCGTCACTATCAACATCCACGTCCATGAACCAACCCGCCTGATGTAAAGACGAAATTGGGTCCCGCATTGTAATGTTTGTGAAGACTACAGCTTCAGAAGGACAGGTATCTGCAGAAACACCCAAGTATTCTAGTGATGTATTCACGATGTCGAAGGTTTTATCTTCGTCAACGCCGCTATCAATCATTAGAGATACCATAGCAGTACCAAAGTCAGTTACACCTGTGTTTGTAACAGTACGAACAACGCCGTCTTCTGTAATTTCGCTTCCGATAGTTACTGAGCCGTACGCTTTAGGTAGAACGTGATAAACAAGGTGCATTGAAACATCGTTGCTATCAGTAAGCATTAGTGCACCGTCAAACTCAACATTTGTAAGTGCGGCAGTGCCGTCAGCAGCTGACTCGTCACCCGCTAGATTCCACTCAGGAAGTTTCGCTGGGTCGATAGTTGCTGTTACGTCGAATGTTACTGTTTGACCAGCTGGAACCGTTACTGACGAAGGATAGTCCATAGTCAGTGCTTCCGTTGCTGCATCGTCAGCAAACCGCGCTACGTCTGAAAGCGTGTAAGTTTTTGCTTCGGTAGAGAAGTTCTTAACCGTTACTGTTTTGGTGATAGACGCTTCTTCGCTTAGACCTAGAAGACCAAACGCAAGTGCTGCTTGTTTAGTTGCGCTATCCCAAGCTGCCGTTGTCGATTGTGACGCTTTTTCTACGTCAACAAGACCGGCACCGATGTAGCTGATTGGGGCAAGTTCTGCTTCAGGGTTAACTGAACGCGCTTCCATTGTTACGTCAAGGTTAGCGTTGTTCATAAGCGTTGCTTTCAGTTCGAACGCGTTACGACCTGGGAATACTTCAGCAAGCATAGACATTGCACCAGCCGTGATTGGGCTAGAGAATGAAGTACCGCTGATTGGAGAAGTACCGTCACCTGTGCCAGCAACAGCAGTGTCAATTGCCGTACCTGGTGCAGTAATTTCAGGCTTAAGTAAACCGTCAACTGAAGGACCACGTGAAGTAAAGGTTGCAATTGCACCATCTTTCACTACTAGCTCAGAAGCGAATGCATACGTTGCAGTGTCAGCTTCGATAGCAGTTTTTAATACCGCGCCGTCTTCTTGTGAAATCATTACTGAGTTGATAGTAACTTCAGAAGCCGGAGTACCGCCCATTGTGAACGCACCGTCGCCAGCAACGTTGTTTGCTACAACTACAAAGTCAGCACCCGCCGCTTGCGCATTAAGTACTTTAGTTGTGAATGCACAACCGCCACGGTCGATTAATGCAATTGAATCAGAAAGGTCAGTAGTATACGCCGCACAACCAGTAGCATTAGTATCTGCTTCTGCGTAAATAATTGGCGTAGTGCTATCAACTGAGAACTCAGGCTCAGGGTTAAACGCTGCAGCAAATGCAGTTACGCTCTGGTCACCAATGCTTGCAGATACTTCTGCAGTTTCAGCCGTAGGGTGAGTCATAGCGCCAACAGACAGTGCGTTAGTTGTTGTACTTGGACCACCAACGATGAATGGAGTAGGGCCATCGTTACCTGCAGAGATTGCTACAACAACGCCTAGCTCAACAGCTTTGTCGATAAGTTCTGCTACAGCGCCACCACGGTTTGTACCGAAATCGCCACCTAGTGACATGTTAATTACGTCTACACGGTCAGAAATGTCGCCGTCGCCATTAGGGTCCATTGAAGCTTCAAGACCTGCAAGCTGTGCAGCACCTGGACAAGACTGGTCACATACTGTGTATGCATAAACTTCTGCGTCTGGAGCAACACCAAGAACAGAGTGCGCAACGTGCGTACCGTGGATGTTGTTGTCCATTGGATCAGGGTCGCCGTTAAAGAAGTCGAAACCACCAATAACCTGACCGATTGGCCATGCTGGCGTATCCGCTAAATCAGCAGTCGCTTCTGCATAGGCTTCAGCAGTACCTGGGCCGCCTACCGCAGCGTGCGTGTAGTCTAGACCTGAATCTAGGATAGCTACGCGCGTACCCATACCGCTAGCAACGTTTGCTGTAACAAGGCCGCTTGCTTTGATGTAGTCCGCGCTGTCATCGATGTGAAGTTTAGAGTTGAACACTGGAAGAACGCTTTCAACACCGCTTAATTTTTGAATTTCAGCAACTGCAGTTGAAGAACCGTCAATTACTAAACCAGCAACAAGGTTTTTAGTTCTTGATGTAACTGTTACGTCAAGTCCTAACGATTCAATTTGCTGTTGAAGAAGGTCAAGACCTGCGTCTGTGTCTAGCGTAACGTCAGAGTTTGAACCAACAGATGAAAGGCCTTGCTCTTTCATCAAGGCAACTTCTGCGCGAGAAAGTGCCGTGTCACCTTTCGCCTTTACTAACCAAGTTGTGCCTTGAGTCTCAAGCGCTGAGCTTTCAACCGTCGCATTTTTAACTTGTGTTTGTAGAAGGGTATTTAGATTTACTCTGTCTGATGCAGCAACCGAAGTTGCTGATAGTGCCATCATTATAGAGGCGCTAAGAATTGTTTTTTTCATAATTATTCTCGTGTGAATAGTTCCCTGGAACCCAACGATTTCGATTCGTATACACAAAGGTCATTCGCCTTTTCTCTCGTGCACACTACCGTCGGTATCTCTATATCTAGCACACTTTCTTTCGATTTGTAACGGGTATTTCTGAAATAAACAATTTACACATTTTGTTACATTTATACATTCTGTTTAATTTGAAAGAGCAGAAAAAAGCAGAGCGTATTTTGTTTAAAATGTAGGCTTTCGGTGTGAAAAGCGGTCAATTATCACAAAATTATCTACACTAATTTACCAACATTTAAAGTTGTTAACGAAAACGCTCATCCTACTCCGTTATCATAAAATTTACATAAGTTTTACTTTATTAGGATGGTTGTCCTCTTTATTGTCTTTTGTTGACATTTTTACTCTCTTTGCCAATCAAAAAATTACACCAATAAAAAAGACGCTCCTTCACAGAGTCTACTAGCATAGTAAATATTGTAACTGTCGAATTTTAACCCTCATTTTTAAGGGGATGCGTGTGGAAAACAGAAACCATTTGGCCTCAGTAAAAACAACAAACAAGGTCGAGATCATTTCTAATGGCGTGGTTGATATACCAATGCTACAAGTGCTTACTGCTGAAGGTGGTGTTGCCGAAAACGCGGTAGAACCAGAACTGACGCAAGAAGAAGCATTAAAAATTTATAATACTATGGAGTACATCCGTGTACTCGACGAGCGTATGGTGGGTGCGCAGCGCCAAGGAAGAATCAGTTTTTATCTTGCAAGCACAGGCGAGGAGGCAGCGTCTGTTGCTAGCGCGGCGGCATTGACTAAAGACGATATGATTATGTCGCAGTATCGCGAGCAAGGTGCATTGGCATACCGCGGATACACAACTGAACAGTTCATGAACCAAATGTTCAGTAATAAAGCCGACCCAAACAAAGGGCGCCAAATGCCCATTCACTATGGCGATAAACCATTAAACTTTATGACAATCTCGTCGCCACTGGGCACACAGATTCCACAGGCGTCAGGTTATGCCTACGGACAAAAGATGTCTGGCAAAGACGTCGTTACTATTTGCTATTTTGGTGAAGGTGCCGCATCTGAAGGCGATTTTCATGCTGGTCTGAATATGGCAGCTGTGCTGAAGTGTCCAGTAATATTTTTCTGTAGAAACAACGGTTATGCAATTTCGACACCTGCAGAGGAACAGTTTGCTGGCGACGGCATTGCATCTCGTGGTCTTGGCTATGGTATTAAAACAATTCGCGTTGACGGCAACGACGCGTTAGCGATTTATGCAGCCACTAAAGAAGCTCGCCGTATTGCTATTGAAGAAAAATGCCCAGTGTTAATAGAGGCTATGACCTATCGATTAGCGGCTCATTCTACATCTGACGACCCTACAGGCTATCGTTCAAGAGAAGAGGAAGATAAATGGCGCGCAAAAGACCCTATTGCGAGAATGGCAAAATGGCTTGAAAGCAAAGGCTGGTTTGATGAAAAAGAAAACCAAACTCGTGTTGAAAAGGCGCGTCAAGACGTTTTAGCCGCAATGAAAAGCTGCGAGAAAACCGACGTTTGTGATGTTGATGACATTGTTGAAGATGTTTACGACACGCCGCCTTGGCATTTAAAAGAGCAGCTTAATGAATTAAAAGCGCATATTAAAAAGTACCCTCAGATGTACCCTAAAACAGCAGGGAGAGTGAAGTAATGGCTAAAATGAATTTATTGCAGGCGATAAATAATGCGCTAATCACCGCTATGACCGAAGACGAAAAGGTAATGGTGTTTGGTGAAGACGTGGGGCATTTTGGCGGTGTATTCCGCGCGACTAGCCATTTACAAGAAAAGTTTGGTAAAGCACGTTGCTTTAACACGCCGCTAACGGAGCAAGGCATTATAGGCTTTGCAAATGGTTTAGCGTCGCAAGGCTCAGTGCCGGTAGCTGAAATTCAGTTCGGTGACTATATCTTCCCCGCGTTCGACCAAATTGTGAATGAAACTGCAAAATGGCGCTACCGTTCGGGTGGGCAATTCGATGTAGGCACGCTAACTATAAGAACGCCATACGGTGGTGGAATAGCAGGCGGACATTATCACAGTCAGTCGCCAGAAGCGTTTTTCGCTCATTGCCCTGGGCTTAAAATTGTTATGCCGCGCGACCCTTACCAAGCGAAAGGCCTTTTACTAGCGTCTATTCGTGACAAAAACCCCGTATTGTTTATGGAGCCCAAACGCTTGTATCGAGCTTCTGTTGCTGATGTACCAGAAGAAGATTATGAACTTCCTCTTGGAAAAGCAGACGTTGTACAAGAAGGGAGCGATATAACCTTGTTAGGTTGGGGCGCACAGATAGAAATCCTTCAAAAGGCAGCGGCTATGGCACTGGAAGATGGCGTATCGTGTGAAATCATCGATCTTCGCAGCATACTTCCTTGGGACGTTGAGGCCGTAATGGCATCTGTTATGAAAACAGGCCGTTTGCTTATTAACCACGAAGCGCCATTAACAGGTGGCTTCGCGAGTGAAATTGCAGCATCAATACAGGAACGTTGTTTCTTGTACTTAGAAGCGCCAATTGCCCGTGTTTGTGGCCTTGATACGCCTTACCCATTAGCGCATGAGAAAGAATACATGCCTGATGAAACAAAAACGTACGAAGCCATTAAACGTACACTGCACTACTAAAGTTGGGAGGAAGAATAATGACAATTGAATTTATTTTGCCCGACATCGGTGAAGGGATTGTTGAGTGCGAATTATTAGAGTGGTTGGTTTCAGAAGGCGAACATATTGAAGAAGACCAGCCTGTAGCGGAAGTAATGACCGATAAGGCTACAGTCCAGATACCAGCTATGCACGCCGGTACTGTAAAAAAGCTTCACTATGCTGTTGGAGAAATTGCTAAAGTTCACGAGCCACTTTTTGCAATGCAACCTGATGATGAAGAGACTGCATCAGACAACCAAGAGAATGTTAACGAGCCAAGCGAAGAGTCTTCTAATACGGCTGCGGACACACACGTTAATATGCCGCAAAATGAATCTGCGCAAGGGATTGTTGAAGACTTTATTTTACCTGATATCGGTGAAGGCATTGTTGAATGCGAAATCGTTAAATGGAATGTTAGCGAAGGCGACCAAATAGAAGAAGATCAGGCGGTTGTTGAAGTAATGACCGATAAAGCGGTAGTTGAGATCCCTGCTAAAAATGCTGGTGTTGTACACAAGCTTTACCACGCACAAGGAGACATTGCTAAAGTACATACTCCGTTATTTGCACTTTTAGTTGCGGGTGAAGGCGCTGCAGCAGATTCAAACCAACAGGCAGCAGTCGTTGGGTCTAGCACTGCACCTGCTCAAAGCGGTGATTCAACAGGCCAACAAAAAACGTCATCTAAAGATAAGCCAACGGCAGATATCGCCCCGTCTAAGTTCAAAGAGGGGGAATACGAGCCCCCCGTTGTTATTGAAGGCAAAGTGTTAGCTAGCCCTGCGGTACGACGTGTTGCGCGAGAGCATAATATTGATTTGTCAGGCGTTACTGGTTCCGGTAAAAAAGGGCGCATTCTTAAAGCCGATGTTATCGCGCTTAATGCTAATAATAGTAACGCCAAGGCTAAAGAACTTAACGAAACTTCTACCGCAACTGCACAGGGCAGTACGGTAACGCCAACTAGCACATCTGGTGGTGTACGCGTTGAAAAAGTACGTGGTATTCAGGCTGCTATGGCAAAACAAATGTCGGCTTCTGTTTACACTATCCCTCACTTCACAGTAAGCGATGAAGTGGTTATGGATAACTTGATGGCGCTTAGAAAAATGCTTAAGCCAGAGTTTGAAGCAAAAGATATCAAACTCAGCTTTATGCCATTTTTCGTAAAAGCACTTTCATTAGCCTTAACAGAATTCCCTGTTATTAATAGTCAGCTAAACGATGATGCAAGCGAATTGACCTATTTTGATGATCACAATATCGGGTTTGCCGTTGATTCTAAAATTGGCTTGTTGGTACCTAATATTAAAGGTGTACAAAACCTGTCATTACTTGATATTGCAACGCAGATGCAGGAAATCATTAATCAAGCGCGAGAAGGTCGCATTGCAGGCGAGCACCTTAAAGGAGGTACTATAAGTATTTCTAATATTGGTGCAATTGGCGGCATTACAGCCACGCCTGTCATCAATAAACCAGAAGCTGCAATAGTGGCGCTAGGTAAGACGCAGAAACTTCCTCGTTTTGACGAGCAGGGCAATGTGTTTGCACAGCATATTATGGCGGTAAATTGGTCTGGTGATCACCGTATTATCGACGGTGCTACAATGGTTAAGTTTAACAATCTATGGATGAGCTATTTAACCCAGCCTGAAAAAATGCTTATGCACTTAAAGTAATGCTTAATAGCTAACAGCAAGAAAAAGGTTGATGTTAAAAGCATCAACCTTTTTTTGTTTAATGTACCTACGTTAAAGATAAGGTTATCATTAGCGTATTACGGTGATATTCGACAAATATAGAGGCTTCGTGCTTAGCTATCAACATGCATTTCACGCTGGAAACCATGCAGATGTGGTAAAACATTTGTGCTGGATGGGCGTATTAAATTCTCTAAAAAAGAAAGATAAACCCTTCACACTCTACGACTCTCATGCAGGTGCAGGGACGTATAACTTAAAAGACGACATGTCGGCAAAAAACCAAGAGTTTTTAACCGGTATCTCAGCGTTAGCCAATGTTACTCCTTCCGCTGATTTATTGCGTGAATATCTAGCGCTTTGCAACACCTTTATGTCAGAAAGCTGTTACCCGGGGTCTCCGGCAATTAGTGTAGCTGAAAAGCGTTCTGATGATGTGCTTCACTTGATGGAATTACATCCAGCCGAGCACAGTAAGCTTGAGCAAAATATCAAAGCGTTGCGCGTAAAAAATGTTCGCTTACATAAACGGGACGGGTATGAGGGGCTTCGTGCATTGACGCCACCAAAGCCCAATAGGGGGGCTATCTTAATAGACCCACCCTATGAACGTGCTTCGGAATATAATGATGTGCTAAAAGGCGTTAAAGATGTGTTTAAGCGATGGCAACAGGCGCAAATAGTGGTGTGGTATCCACTTTTATCTGCACGAGCCGGCGCAAAACACGGTGCCAGTGAAAAAATGCTTGAGCAACTAACTGAACTAGGGCGTCCTTGCTTCAAAGCGGAAATTTGCATTGCTGAAAATGAACATGATGCGGGTATGTATGGTTCTGGAGTGTTGGTGATAAATCCGCCATGGCAATTAGACCAGCAATTATCTTGTGCGCTACTAGAAGCTGTTGAGCATATGGGACCATTGGCTTCAACAAACCTTACATGGCTTAATAAAGACGCGTAACTTATGTCACAGCTAAAAGGCCTAAAGCACTTCTACATTCCAGATGAGCAATCAATTTATCTGCTATCACATGCTGATGCTAAAAAGCTTAAAGACTGGGTAAATTTGTGTAAATCACAGCTAGAGGGTCTGGGCTATACCGCTATTTCATTGTTAGGCAAGGGCGCTTTTGGCTTCGCGTTCGCTGGCACAGCACCTGACGGCCATGAGCGGGTATTTAAGTTTTCCAGAATAACGCTGCCACAACACGTCCAAGACCGCTTAGAGGAAGAAGCTTTCATGCTCTCTCATGTTGAGCACGAGCATGTTCCAATGTTTATTGAGTATCAGCAAATACGAAAGCAGTCTATTTTAGTAATGGCACGAGCGCCTGGTGATGACCTTGAGAAAGTAAGCTTAAAGCAAGGGCCACTTCCGCCGCGCATCATTGTTAAAATAGCCGTGCAGGTTGGTGAGCTTTTATCTACATTCAGGTGTTATACGGACCACGGTGAAATTAAGCCAATAGTACACGGCGACATTAAGCCATCTAATCTTGTGTGGGATGAGAGCAGCGAAACCATTAGTCTCATCGATTGGGGTTCATCGGTTTTCGCGCAAACCGATATCGATGGTCAGTACGTCGGCAACAATGTGATGGACTTGATGTCTGGCGAACTTCATCAAACTAATGCACGTCTTGGCGATGTCTACTTTATTGGTGAGGAACAGCTAAATGGTGCGTTATCAAGCCCTCGGTTTGATGAGCAAGGTTTGGCGAGCACCTTATATGCACTGGCCTCTGGACAGTCTTGTCGTTATGGAAGTCGTGTTATTACACCATCTTCTCTGGGATTACCTAAAATGTTGGCGAATATTTTAGAGTATATGTTGAGTGAAGATCCTAAACAAAGGCGTCAAGGTGGAGATTACTTTTTCAACCACCTGCACGTGCTTAAGAATATGGTGTTTACCCAAGATATGCCTCCCACTTACACGCCACTGATTCCTACGTGGCTTTCAAAAAGTGACGAGCAAATTGAAACCGTAGTTTATAGTTCTCGTAAATCGTATTTGCGCCAGCAGGCTATTTTGGGCCAGCAAGATGCTGACGATCTTCGTTATATCGATGATGCTCAATTTGACAGATACTACAAGAACTATCTCCAAGGCATGGGAGATACTGAAAAAGCATTTGTGTCTGCAATAAGTCGTTTGGGACGATACCCTGTTGTGGGCGGAATGGCTGTTCGATGGGAGCCGGAAGGTATCTATGTTGATTCATCACTAAACCTGTATGATGAAAGTGTAAAAACAGCATTCGAACTTGCGGTTAATAATGTGATTAATTTAGCGAGGGCAATTCACAAGCCTGCCGTTTTTAAATGCTGTATGTTCAATGCTAAAAATACGCTGCATATAGAAAGAGAGAGTGAAGAGCACACCTTTACACCCGATCAATCGCTATCAATTCGTTACGAGCTTTCAAAGGTATCTGCCCAAAAAGATGACAGCAGAACACACTCTTATTTTGAAGATGGGGATGATCCCGACGAATTGCTAAAACTACCGGATGAGATTATTGAGACCATTAAGCAACTCAATGCAATTCATCACACCGGTTGTATTATTTTTGAAGCGTTACCAAAGCACCTAAAAATACATAACTATTATACTTTGCTAGACCATAGCCAAGAGCAACGTTTTACAAACTTGCTGGCGAAACTAGTAGAACAAATTCCCCTTATTGAAGGGCTGGGAATTTCAGGTTTTATGAAACTGCCTTACAAAGACACTCGCTTTTTCGAGCACAAGGCAAAACTGCCTGAGAAATACTATCCTAGAAACCCTAAAGCGGTTACTGAAGAGAACTAAATTAATGTCTGAGATAAAACTATCATCACTATTTGAACTAGAAACCGTTGAGGCTGGTATTTATCGCGGCCAAAGTTGGGATTTAGGCTTTAGAGCCTTATTTGGCGGACAGGTACTGGGACAAGCCCTTGCAGCCGCTTATGAAACCGTAGAAAAAGACCGCGTCGCACATTCATTTCACACGTATTTTCTTCTACCAGGCGATGCCAAAAAGCCTGTTGTTTATGACGTTGAAATTGTTCGTGATGGACGAAGCTTTTCCGCACGACGCGTCAAAGCTATACAGAACGGTCGTAATATTTTCTATATGACGGCGTCATTTCAAGTTCCAGATGCTGGAATGGAACATCAGTCACCGACAATGCCAGATGTGCCACCGCCTGAGGAAGTGCAGTCTGATATTGAGTTTTATCAAGCGCACTTTGACAAAATCGCGCGCCCTATGCGCGAAGCGCTTAGTTATCATGAACCTGTAGACATACGTACCGTAGACGCGGCTAACTCCTACCAACCAGTAAAAAGAGAGCCAACACGGTATATCTGGATGAAAGCGAGAGACACGCTTGAAGGTGGTCTATCAGTGCACCAAGCAGCGCTAGCGTATGCATCAGATTATCATTTTTTGAGTACCTCTTTACAGCCGCACGGTGTGGCAGTAACCGATAAATCTCTTCGTATTGCTACTATTGACCATGCTATGTGGTTTCATCGCCCGGTAAATATGAACGAGTGGCTTCTGTATGCAATGGAAAGCCCATTCAGCGGTGGTTCGAGAGGGTTGGTAAGAGGGCAGATCTTTAATCAAAACGGTGAGCTTGTTGCCTCAACTACGCAAGAAGGTTTAATGCGAAAAGTTGACTAAGTGTATGCTGTTGTCAGAGCACCGATAAGTATTAAATCCGTTGAGCAAAAAGATATAAAAACAAACTAAAAGGAACCCCCATGATTTATCAATTGGATGAGGTAAAACCAACTATAGCCGATGATGTGTTCATTGCTCCTGGCGCTCACATAATTGGAAATGTAGAGTTAAAGCAAGGTTCAAGTGTTTGGTTTAACAGCGTTCTTCGTGGCGATATGGATAAACTTACTATTGGCGAAAGCACCAATATTCAAGATGGAAGTGTGCTTCACACTGACGCTGGAATTCCTCTTACTATTGGTAACGGCGTTACCGTGGGTCACAAAGTTATGTTACACGGATGTTCAATAGGCGATTATTCTTTAATAGGAATAAACGCTGTTGTACTTAACGGTGCAAAAATTGGAAGGTTTTGCATTATCGGTGCTAACGCATTGATAACCGAAAACATGGAAGTACCAGATTACAGCGTAGTGATGGGTTCGCCAGGAAAAGTGGTAAAGACGTTAGACGAGAGCGTTGAACCGAAACTAAAAGGATCGGCAGCGCATTACGTTGAGAATGCAAAGCGTTATAAAACGTCATTGAGCGCTTTATAAAACGGCATGAAAACACTCGGCGCTAAATAAAAAATGCCCAGAACAAACGTTCCGGGCCTAGGGGAATGGCTCATTGCTGAGCCGTGCGCTAACTTTTACAGGGAGAGTTTAAATAAAATATTTCAAACGGACAATGATTATAGGATACATTTGTACGTTTTATAAACAAATTGACGCTTTATTTTAAAACATTTGTTTGTTTGTTGGCCCACTGACTGGAATATACGTTATTTTTCAATATAGTATAGTCTGGTCTTACCAGTTATTTTTCTCTACTTTTGTTCCATTTCTGAAGTGCACAAAATACGCACTGCTTGTTCACAATTTATCCACCGCTGTTTAGAAAATACATTCCCCTTCTTACATTCATAATGTTTATGTTCGCTACAAACGGTTGTACAACATGTTTAACAACGTACTATGTGGTCAATAACGAATACCTATCAATGAATTTTGTAAAACTGATGAGGATGGATTATGCAATCGCTTTCAACTTTTATTCCGCCTGAACGCACTTTAATGGGACCAGGGCCATCCGATGTAAATCCTCGCATTTTAAATGCCATGGCAAGACCAACACTTGGTCACTTAGATCCACTTTTCATTCAATTAATGGATGAAACAAAGTCGTTACTGCAATATGCCTTCAAAACAGAAAATGCCTTAACGATGCCTATTTCCGCGCCGGGTTCAGCGGGAATGGAAGCTTGTTTTGTAAACTTAGTAGAGCCAGGCGACAAAGTACTTGTTTGTATAAACGGTGTATTTGGCTTGCGTATGGTTGAAAACGTTGAGCGTTGTGGCGGTGAAGCCATTACTGTTTCAAACGAGTGGGGAACGCAAACCGACCTCAATGCCGTTGAAGATATATTGAAAGCGCATCCCGATATCAAGGTTTTAGCGTTCGTTCACGCTGAAACGTCAACCGGTGTGCGCAATGAAGCGAAGTTGCTTTGCCAACTTGCGAAGCAATACAACTGCTTAACCATTGTTGATGCCGTTACCTCGCTTGGCGGTATAGAACTTGACGTTGACGGTTGGGAAATTGACGCAATTTATTCGGGTTCTCAAAAATGTTTGAGTTGTGTTCCCGGCATCTCGCCCGTTTCGTTTAGCGACAAAGCAGTGAACGTAATACAAAACAGAAAAACTAAAGTACAAAGCTGGTTTTTAGACATGAACCTTATCGTGGGCTATTGGGGTAAGGGTGCAAAACGCGCTTATCACCACACTGCGCCGGTAAACAGTATGTATGCTATGTATGAGTCGCTACTTATTCTTAAAGAGGAAGGGCTTGAAAATGCATGGCAACGGCACGCAGATGGACATGCAAAACTTGCAGCGGGCCTTGAGGACCTTGGGTTGGAATTAACCGTTGATAGCGATTACCGACTTCCTCAATTGAACGTTGTAAAAATTCCAGATGGTGTAGATGACGCGAGTGTAAGAAAGCAGCTGCTAGAAGACTTTAACTTAGAAATTGGCGCTGGCTTAGGTGAACATGCAGGAAAAGTTTGGAGGATAGGTCTTATGGGTTACGCATGTAAGCCTCGAAACATTGACCATTGTCTTGCCGCTCTTAGACAGGTTTTGCGTTGATACGGTAGCTCGTTAACGCGAATAACTGTGCTTAACGAGTGTTGATTTTATTTAAAAAAGACTAGTCTAGTTGGCTAGTCTTTTTTGATTGACCTTAAAAAAAGACCACTCAACGTAAAAACCTTACGTTTGATTAGAAAAACATTACTCTCTTCCTACGTTGTAACGCTCTGTATTACGTCGCTGCTACCTCTTTTGTAAGGTAACCTTAAACTACATTGTTCACTTAATATTCATATTTCTTGTGCAAAATAAAACGGCAATTAAACGTCAAAAAAGGAATGAATTTATGGCTTCAATTTACACTCGTCAGCACGTTTTAGGACAGTTTAAACGCTGTATTTCTATAGTAATAATGACTTTTACATCGTTTGCTTCTTTTGCGAATGATGCGGTTATCAATGTTCAAGGTATCGGTAAAATACACTCAACCCCAAACGCTTATTCAGTAACCTTTATCGTTGAAGAGCAAGGCGCAACTGTGTCTAAGCTTAATCAACAAGTCACAGCAGAACTGAACAGCATTGTGAATTTTTTATTATCACAGGGTATTGCAGAGCAAAACATACAAAGCATGCAGGTTCGGCTAAACCCTAGATACAACAATACGCCTAAAGGGCGCATACAGGAGGGGTTCGTGTTAACGAGAGAAATAGCCATCACATCCCTTGATATTGAAAACTATGATGCCGTAATAGACGGCGCGTTAAAACGTGGTGTAGATCGCATTCAACAATTTGAATTTATTTCAGTGAACGATGAAAACGCTTATCAGAAAGCATTAATACTGGCAGTGAAGGATGCAAAGCATCGTGCACAGCTACTTTCAAAAGAATTATCGGTGGAAATAGGCGAAGTAGTTGCAATATCTGAAACAGGTGGCAATATGCCCGTTCCAATCATGCGCGCCGAAGCTTTTGCCAGCGATACATCCGTATCGTTACCAGGACTTAAAACCACAGAAGCGCGTGTTAACGTAACTTTTAAGCTTGTTCAATAGCAGGAAAAAACGTTTGAAAGAACAACTCTACAACCAGTTGATTAGCCAAGCTGAAAGCTTGGTTTCTGGCGAGCGAGATCTCATCGCTAATATGGCGAACATTAGCGCTTTATTATTCAATAATCTTGAATCGGTTAATTGGGCGGGTTTCTACTTGTTCAAAGAAGAGCAGCTGGTTCTTGGACCATTTCAAGGTCAGCCAGCCTGCATCCGAATACCAATGGGTAAAGGCGTATGCGGAACTAGTGCCGAAACACGCACAGTTCAGCGCATTGCTGACGTACACCAGTTTGCGGGTCACATCGCTTGTGACGCGGCGTCTAACTCGGAAATTGTTATTCCCCTTGTTCTTAATGACCAGTTAATCGGTGTGCTTGATATTGATAGTCCTGAATTTGATAGGTTTGATGAAGAAGATGAAAAGGGGCTAATTAAAATCGCACATGCCTTAGTTGAATCACAGCGGTAATAAGTCATGAAATCGAGTGTAGACATTCATGTTGTCCTATCAACGTTTGAAGATATGGAAGACTTTCACGATGACCCAGACGAGGCATCTGAACGTTTAAACTTTATTCTTCACGCAATATACGACACCGCAGATGAAGATATTGAAACGCAGCGATTAGAACAAATTTTGCACCATGCTTGGGAATCTTGGCAACAAGACAAGCATTTATTAGAAATAGATGACGACGAATTGCTTGATTGGGTTGACCACACGCTGGCAACTTGGGATGATGAAAGCAACGAAGAAATCTCCTAAATAATTTAGAAAGTTAATGGAATCACCAGAGAAGTTTACTAATAGTAAGGAAGTTATTGCTTTCCTTGCACATACCTTTCCTCAATGTTTTAGTGTTGAAGGCGAGGCCCGTCCACTCAAGATTGGAATTTTTCAAGATCTTGCAGAGCGCTTAGCTGATGACGAACGTGTAAGTAAAACGTTATTACGTTCTACGCTACGTCATTACACGAATAGCTGGCGTTATCTATACAGCGTTAAGGAAGGCGCCAACCGCGTCGATTTAGACGGTGTTGAAGGCGACGCTATCGAAAAAGAGCATGCAGACCACGCTCAGCAGCAGCTTGAAGAAAGTAAAGCTAAAGCAGCTGAAAAGCGAAAGGCAAAGCAAGCTCAACAGCCAAAGCGAAAAGAAAAACGTCAATTTAATCGCCCAAAAGGTGAAAAAGTCGGAAATTCGGACCAAGCTGATAGTAAGCGCGGAACTAAACCGAAAAATAACAGACCAAACAATATACCACCTGCGAAATTAACAGAGAGTGATTTACAGCAAGGCACGCAAGTTACCGTTAAGCTTGGTAAGGCGCCCATGCCAGCAGTAATAACAGAAGTTGCGAAAGACGGTATTCATGTTCAGTTAGATTCAGGCATGGTGGTTAAAGTAAACGCAGACGCTTTACGTTTGGCTCGCACCAAGAGGTCGTAAATATGAGAGACATCCTTCGAATTTCCATTGCTAGTGCATTTCTTACTGTAGGTGTTGGCGCAGGGGCAGTAACCTCTTCACCTGACGTTGACAAATTACCTATATTACAACAAGAGTCGCAGCACAGTGTTGCTGCAAAGCGTGTTAGCGCGCTTTTTACTCGAGCGCACTATAAGGAAATATCGTTGGATGACGCACTCTCTGCACGTGTTTACCAACGTTTTATCGAATCTCTTGACCACAACAAGCAGATTTTACTTTTATCTGATGTCGTGAGCTTTGAGAAATACCGCACGCTATTTGATGATGCTTTGAGCAAAGGCAATTTGTCGGTGGCGTACGATATGTACAACGTAAGTGCCAAGCGCCGCATTGAGCGTTACGAATTCGCCTTAGACGTGCTAGAAAAAGGCCCTTTTGATTTTGAAAAAGAGGGCGATAAGTTCTACTACGATCGCGAAGATGCCGATTGGCCTACTACGAAGGCTGAGCTTGACGAGATTTGGCGCCAGCGCGTCAAGTACGATGCGCTAAATTTGATTTTGGCGGATAAGACCTGGGAAGAAGCGAAAGAGCTTCTAACCAAGCGTTATACTCGCGCTATCAAACGTACCACTCAAGCTAAAAGCGAAGATGTGTTTCAAACGGCAATGAATGCGTTCGCACGTACTATTGAAGCGCACACTAGCTACTTATCACCTCGCAACGCTGAACGGTTTCAAATGGATATGAATTTGTCATTTGAAGGCATTGGCGCAGTTTTGCAAAGCGAAGATGATTTCACCATTATCAAAAGTGTTGTGCCGGGTGGCCCCGCCGATGAGTCTGGTGCTATAAAACCAGAAGATAAGATCATCGGTGTTGCACAAGACGACGAAGAATTTGTAGACGTTATTGGCTGGCGTTTAGACGAAGTTGTAGAGCTAATTAAAGGCCCTAAAGGAAGTACAGTTCGTCTTCAAGTTCAAAAAGGCGCATCTGACGCGAAAACAACATCGGTTGTAAGCCTAACAAGAGATAAAATTAAATTAGAAGACAGAGCTGCAAAGTCTGAAGTTTATACGCCAGAAACAGGCCCTAATGCCGGTGAGCCGCTAGGCGTTATTACCATTCCAAGCTTCTACAATAACTTAAGCGCAGATGTAGCAAAAGAAATAGAAAGTCTTAAAGCGCAAAATGTGAAAGGCGTAATTGTCGATTTGCGCGGTAATGGTGGTGGTTCGCTTACAGAGGCGACTTTGCTTACCGGCCTTTTCATTGAAAAGGGCCCAGTTGTTCAAATACGCTATGGGCAGACAAAGGTGAGTGTAAATCGCGATACCGACGGTGAAGTTGCTTATGATGGACCACTAACTGTTTTAGTCGACAGATACAGCGCTTCGGCTTCAGAGATTTTTGCGGCTGCGATGCAGGACTATAATCGCGCATTAATTATCGGAGAGCAAACCTTCGGTAAGGGTACTGTGCAGCAGCATCGTGGATTAGGAAAAATCTATGACTTGTACGACAACCCACTGGGCAGTGTTCAGTTCACGATTGCTAAATTCTATCGTATTAACGGTGGCAGTACTCAGCATAAAGGGGTTATCCCTGATATTTTATACCCGTCCGCGGTTGAACCGTCAGAGTGGGGCGAGAGCCAGGCAGAGAATGCTCTTCCGTGGGATAGCATAAACCGTGCGAACTATACGACATTTGCTGACGGTACTGCTGCGCTAGATGTTTTAACAGCAAAGCATAACAAGCGCATTATGCAAGATCCTGAGTTTTCTTATATCTATGAAGATATTGAAGAGTACAAAGAGAACAAAGATAAGAACTACATCTCGTTAGTTAAGTCCGAGCGAGAAGCAGACAAGAAAGAGGCTGAAGAGAGAGCGTTGATGCGTGCTAACGAACGTTTACAGCGAATGGGCCTTGAATCAGTTGCATCATTGGACGACATACCAGAAGATATGGAAGAATTAGACCCATTCTTAGATGAAGCAGCCAATATTACATTCGATATGATTGGAACGGGCCGCTACGCTATCACGAGAAATTAAATGATATTAAAGAAGGGCTGGTCTGTGGCCAGCCCTTTTTTTGTGTCTACAAATAAAACAAAACGACTAAAAGAATAATAAAAGGGAAATAACATGGCTATCAGAGGCGAATTTTCCTCTCGAATAGGATTTGTATTGGCCGCAGCTGGTTCAGCAGTGGGTCTAGGCAACATTTGGGGCTTTCCAACTAAGGTAGCAAGTAATGGCGGCGCTGCTTTTGTACTTGTCTATTTACTCCTCGCTTTCGTTCTAGCTTACCCTGTACTAATGGCTGAGTTAATCATAGGCCGTAGCACGCGTTCTAATATGGTTGACGCGCTAGGTAAAATATCAGGTAGCTTTATTGGAAGAGCAACCGGCCTATGGGGCTGCGTTACTGTGTCGCTAATTTTAGCTTTCTACGCCATTGTTGGTGGCTGGATGCTGGTTTATTTTGCTGACGCGGCGGTAAGCCTTGTCGGATTGGAATCTGCAAGCGATTGGCTGCTTACCTCTTCGGTTACGCGTAACGTAATATTTTGTCTGTTATTCATGGGGTTAACCGCATTTATCGTTGTAGGCGGTGTGAAGTCGGGTATCGAAAAGTGGTCAGTTAGACTAATGCCTACGCTGGTCATCCTTATCCTTGCACTGATTGTTTATGTGAGCTTGCAACCAGGTGCGGTTGAAGGATGGAGCGCGTATCTTGTTCCAGATTTCTCAAGAGTGTTAGATCCAGAATTGCTTATTAACGCCATGGGTCAAGCGTTCTTTTCTATGTCGTTAGGTGTAGGCACCATGTTGGTGTATGGCTCTTACCTTAGTAAAAATGAAAACCTTCCAACAATCGGTGCATCCGTTGCGTTAGTCGATATAGGTGTTGCGGTTATCGCAGGCATGTTGATTATTCCTGCAATGTACGTGGCATTGAATAATGGCGTAGAAATTTTTACGCCAGACGGGGCGCTGATCCAAGGTGACACGCTTATATTTAAAGTGCTTCCGGCGCTATTTGATACTATCGGAACCGTTGGCCTGGTCGTTGCCTTTACATTCTTTGCACTTATGGCAATTGCAGCCGTAACATCTTCTATTTCTATGCTAGAAGTACCTGTGGCCTACATGGTAGAAAGCAAAGGCTTAAAGCGTAAAAAAGCAGTAGTGCTAATGGCCTCTATCATTTTTGCGCTCAGTTGTATCATCATCTTCAATTTTGAAACCTTGTTCGGTTTTGTCATTGCGTTAACCACGGAATACAGCCAACCGTTACTTGGTTTAGTGCTATGTATTTTCGCCGGCTGGGTATGGCGTAGAGACGCGATACTCGATGAACTAAAAGAAGGTAATGAGTACGCTGAGCACAGTATTTTTTGGAAAATCTGGCCTTGGTACGTACGTTTTGTTTGCCCCGTCGTTATCGCAATAATGTTTTATCGTTCAGTTTTCTAAGCACTCGAAGTCAAAGCTAAGGTTTTAAAATAATAATAATGTCGAATAAAGAATTAAAAACGCCATCGTTACTTGATGCAATGTTACCTATCGTCGCCCTCGTGGTCATGATGGGCAGTGCAGTTTATTTGTTTGAAGACAATTCTTCTTATGGCCCCAATCAAATTGCGCTATTACTCGCAATGGGAATAGCCGCTATTGTCGGTATGAAAAACGGCTACCGTTGGAAAACGATTGAAAAGGGCATTGTAGACGGTATTTCAATGTCGTTAGGGGCATGTCTAATCCTTCTTGCAGTGGGCTCGCTAATTGGCACATGGATGCTAGCGGGTACAGTACCAACGCTAATTTACTTTGGCCTTGAACTATTAAATCCGTCGTTTTTCTACGCCGCAGCGTGCTTAATATGTGCAGTAGTGGCAATGAGTATTGGTAGTTCGTGGACTACAGCCGCAACAGTTGGTGTTGCGTTAATGGGCGTAGCTGCGGGTATGGAGATGTCAGCTGCAATTACTGCCGGTGCGGTAGTCTCTGGCGCCTATTTTGGCGATAAAATATCACCATTATCAGAGACCACAAACTTAGCACCTGCCGTTGCGGGTACTGACCTTTTCGAACACATTCGTTACATGCTTTGGACTACAATACCAAGCTTCGTTATAGCACTTGTTTTTTTTACTTTTCTTGGCTTCAGCGAAGTGGGCGATGCCAAAGCACAGCGCATTGAAGAAATGCAGGCGCTTTTAAATACCTCTTTTGATTTGGGGTGGCACTTACTTGTTCCACTTGTTGTTTTACTCACACTTGCTATTAAGAAAATGCCTGCGTTCCCTGCGGTGTTTATTGGTGCGCTGTTAGGTGGTGTTTGGGCTGTAGTTTTTCAGTGGGATGTGGTTGTCGCAATGGCAAGTACAGATGACTCTGAAAACATCGGTGCACTGAAGGTTGTGTGGACAGCGTTGTTTGACGGTGTAAGCTTTTCTACACCAGATGAGAACTTAAATAGCCTACTGTCACGTGGCGGTATGTCGTCAATGCTGAATACCATTTGGCTGATAATCTGTGCAATGTCTTTCGGCGCAGTACTTGAACGTGTAGGGCTGTTGAAGCGTGCTGTTTCTGCAATCCTGCTAGGTGCGAAGTCTGCCGGTGATATGGTAAGCAGAACGATTTTAACGTGTTTTGGAACCAACTTGGTAACAGCCGATCAATATATTTCTATCGTTATGCCGGGGCGCATGTACAAAGAAGAGTTTAAAAAACGAGGCCTTGATCAGCTAAATCTTTCTCGAAGTTTGGAAGATGGAGGTACGTTAACATCACCTCTTATTCCCTGGAATACCTGTGGCGCATACATGCACAGTGTTTTACTTGTTAATCCGTTTGATTACATATTTTATGCTTTCTTCAACGTTATCAATCCGATCCTTGCGATTATCTATGCGTATCTAGGTATTAAAATATTGCGTCTTACGCCGCCGAAAGTTACTACAACAGGTGAAGATAAAATCTAACACTTTCTAAGCTAGCAGTACTTTGGCTGCTAGCTCGTAGGCTTTCTTTTAGGAGATTCTATGTCACTTCAAGCAAAGCGCAGGGCGGATTACCAGCCGCCTGCTTTTTCAATTTCAACGGTTACACTTCACGTTACACTTCACCCTACAGAAACAAAAGTAGTCAGTGAACTTACCATTAAGCGCGAGGGTGAACATCAATTGCCCCTAGTCTTAGATGGTGACAGTCTTGTTCTAAATGCCGTAAGTATTGATGACAACGAGTTAGGTAAGAACCCAGCTTCAGATCAGTATTACGAACAAACTGCAAATAGCCTTATCGTAAATTCACCGCTAAATAGTTATAAATTAAAAATTGTTACCACTATCGCGCCAGAAAACAACAAAGCGCTAGAAGGCCTTTATCTCTCTGGCGGTGCTTATTGCACACAATGTGAGGCAGAAGGGTTTAGACGAATTACCTACTTTATGGACAGGCCAGATGTACTGTCTGTTTACACGGTCACTGTAGTCGCTCAAAATTCAATACCCATGTTGTTGTCTAACGGGAACCCTATAGACAAGGGCGCGACAGACAATGGCCAGCACTTTGTTACATGGCACGACCCTCATCCAAAACCTTGTTATTTATTTGCGCTAGTAGCCGGCGATTTCGACCTACTTACAGATACCTATAAAACAAAAAGTGGCAAAGACGTTGCCTTAGAGCTGTACGTAGATAAAGGTAAGGCTTCCCAGGGGTATTTCGCCCTAGAGTCACTAAAGCGCGCAATGAAGTGGGACGAAGATGTATTTGGTTTAGAATACGACCTCGACATTTACATGATTGTTGCTGTCGACTTTTTCAATATGGGCGCCATGGAGAACAAAGGCCTAAACGTATTCAATAGCAAATTTGTTTTGGCGGACCAAGATAGTGCTACAGACGATGACTTTTTCAATGTTGAATCGGTTATTGCGCACGAGTACTTTCATAACTGGACAGGAAACAGGGTTACGTGCCGTGATTGGTTCCAGTTAAGCTTGAAAGAGGGGTTGACGGTATTCAGGGACCAGCAGTTCAGTGCAGATATGACGTCTGCGTTGAGTAACCGTATTAAGCATGTGCGCGTTATGCGCGAGCATCAGTTCGCTGAAGATGCGAGTGCGATGAGCCATCCTATTCGCCCTGAGGAAGTTATCGAGATGAATAACTTCTACACGGTCACCGTGTACGATAAAGGCGCTGAAGTTATACGAATGTTTCATACTTTGCTTGGGCCTGAAAGCTTTAGAGCTGGTATGGATGAATACTTTAAGCGTCACGATGGCCAAGCGGTTACTTGTGACGACTTTGTATCTGCAATGCAGTCTGCAACAGATTTGGATTTAACACAGTTTTCTCTATGGTATAGTCAGTCTGGAACGCCCGTAATTAGTGTTGTTCATTTAGATGATGGTAAGGGTAATCACACAATTATTCTTCGTCAGCATACGCCGAAAACGTCAGATCAAAACGACAAACAACCGCTTTATATGCCTATAAACATCGAGATAATTGATGAGCAAGGCAACAAGTATGAAGACGAGCAGGGCACAATTACTGATGGTATGGTTATTCTAGACTCGGAAACTTTATCACTTCAAGTGAAGGCAAAAACTGCAGAATCAAAAATCACTCCTGTTGTATTAGGTAATTTCTCGGCGCCAGCCAAAGTTGAAAACACGCTAGATATTGACTCGTTACTAACAGTATTTAAGTATTCGAATGACGCGTTTAATCGCTGGGATGCTATGCAGGGCATTTATGATAAGTGCATAGGTCAATTAGAGTTAGACCCTACCAGCGTTATAGACACTGCAGTGTGGGACGGTATTAAGCATGCGCTTACCTTGGAAAGCAAAAACCTTGAGCTTTTGGGTGAGTGTTTGGTAATACCTTCATTTGAAACACTTTGTCAAAGCCGTAGTAATGTTGATGTTCACAGCTTACTTGAAGCTAGACGTGCGTTTTGCAGTCAGTTTGCCACTGTATTAGAGACTGAGTTGCTGGTTATTCTAGAACAGATACCACAAGGTACGTACCAATACGAACAGGCGGCAATACAAGGTCGTAGATGCAAAAACGTTGTATTAGGCCATTTGGCTAGACTGCCGCAACATGCAGATAAGCTAACAGCGCAGTTTGAAACCGCAGATAACATGACTGATACGCTAGGGGCATTGAGCGCCTCGCAATACAGTGATAAAGGTGTATTCGAAAAACTCATGGCAGCGTTTGAACAAAAATGGAACCACAATCCATTAGTATTGGATAAATGGTTTGCGCTGCACGCTACTCAGCCTTCAGAAAATATCTTCGCCACAATTACCATGTTGTGCGAACACCCTCAATTTACTATGAGCAACCCTAATAGGGTTCGGGCGGTAATGGGGAGTTTCGCATTTTATAATGCAGAGAAGTTCCATGCGCTAGACGGTAGTGGCTATAAGTTTATTACAGACTACTTATTAAAGCTCGATAGCGTGAACCCTCAGGTAGCAGCGCGCATAGTGACACCACTTACACAGTGGCAGGGGTATTCAGAAGCACATCAAGTGTTAATGAAAGAGCAACTTGCAAGGCTGTTAAATCATAAAGGGCTTAGTAAAGACGTGTTCGAAAAAGTAAGTAAAAGTCTTGCTTATGATAAACATTAGTAGTTCTGACACTGTTTATTACTTTTCAATCAACGTGCCTTACAATGAATGTGAGGCACTATATTCTCCCGCAGTTCCTAGCGTGGTAATGCAAAGCGAATCTGGATTAAATATTCAGGTGCCTACCAGTCGTTTAAGACAGTTTGTGACATCTTTAGGAGTGAAAGGCCGTTATCGTATGATTGTTGATGCCAATAAGAAAATTAAAGCGTTCGAAAAGCTTCGGTAGGCTTTTCTGAAACGTGCAGCGAACATGCTTCTAAGTGTCGCCATTTGAGTAGATTTTTCACGCAAATTAAGTGGTTCTTTTTCACTTTTACTATTGCTTGTTTTTTGGTCTTTTTGGGGCGATTTTTTACATAGCAATATAAATCGTTTTTATACTGACGATAAACCATTAACTATCTGATACCACTAATGTTGTAAAAATTGTTAACTGGTAGGATTAGTTCTTGCGGTTCTTGCAAAATGATGTAATGATTTTGTTAATCGTTATGGTTGGTCATGATGTCACGTATACATTCGCGTCGACTTGGGAGTATAAAAATATGAAAAACAGGCCTAGCGCTTTTAAATTGTCACCAGTTGCAGCGGGAATTATCTCGTTAGCAGGTGCTGCCGCAGTACCTGCACACGCTGCAAATTGGCAGGTTGGTGATGTAAGCATTACATTAGATTCAACGTTCACACTTGCAACCAGTATTCGTACCGAAGCAAGAGATTACGGTCTTATCGGTAACAGTAACCATCCTCAATTTGACTGGACTGGCTATCACGCTGCTTTCAATCCAATCTATTCGAGCGCTGATGTATGGGCGCTGGCCGACGGTGGTTATTCGACCAACGGTGATTTAGGTAACCTAGCTCATGATCCAGGTGAAGCATTTGCAACACAAGTTTCAGGTACGCATGAACTAGACATCAATTTTGGTGACTATGGTTTCTTTGCACGTGGTTTTTGGTTCTACGATTTTGAACAAATGGATGGTGACCGCCCATACTCGAACCCAATCACAGGCAATCAGTATGACCTTTGTCAAGATCCTGAAGCAGAAGACCTTCTGTGTACTGACGTACGACTTTACGATGCATTCTTCTACGGCGACTGGTGGTTTGGTGATAAACCTTTCACACTACGTGTAGGCCGTCAGGTGATCAGCTGGGGTGAAAGTACTTTTATCCAGCACGGTATTAACACTACTAACCCTGTAGACGTTACACGTGCCCGTGCACCGGGTGCAGAACTTCGTGAAGTATTCCTTCCTGTAGGTATGGTTTACGCGTCTTTAGGCTTAACTGACACAGTTAGCATTTCTGGCTACTACCAATACGAGTGGCAAGAAAGCTGGCTACCAGTATCAGGCAGTTACTTTGCCGGTAATGACTTTGCAGGTGAGGGCGGTCAACGCCAGAACATCCAGTTAGGTTTTAGTGGTAACCCTGATATCGACCTAGAACACTTACTGTCTGCACTTAATGGCTACGGCGACGCACTTCGTGCGGGCGCTAACGCAGCAGATATCTCTCAAGCTTACCTTGCTTATCCAACAAAAGTTGCTGTTCGTGGATTCGCTGATGAGGTGCGCAACGACGCTGACGACCAAGGCCAGTATGGTCTTCGTCTTACGTGGTTTGCTGAAGATTTGAACGAAACTGAGTTTAGTTTCTATCACATTAACTATCATAGCCAACGTCCACTTATTTCAGGTATTACGTCAGATTTCACACAAGCGGGTATTGGTGCAGATCTTGCGTTTATGGCTGCTAATGAAATTACGCGTGATAACATCACAGACCTTCGTGCGTTTACTAAGTCTGAGTTTTTCTTCCCAGAAGATATCAAGCTTTACGGCATGAGCTTTAACACCAACATTGGTACAACGGCACTTGCAGGTGAATTTGCTTACCGTGTAGACGAGCCTCTTCAAATTGATGATGTTGAGCTGCTTTACATGGGTATGCCTGAGCAGCTTGCTAATGCTGGTCTTCGCCCTGACCTTGCAGGTATCTCTCAACTAAACAATATTGGTAGATCTGTAGGTCCTGGTGAAACTGCTGAAGGTTTTATTTTCTCTGACACATATCAAATCCAGTTTACTGCTTCACACGTGTTCGGTCCTAAGTTTGGTGCCGATAACTTTGTGTTGTTAGGTGAAGCGGGTTATGTAAACATTGTAGACATGCCAGACCCTGAAATTCTGCGTCTAAATGCGCCAGGTACAGCACGTACTCCTTCACTTGAACCTACGCCTAGTGGTAATAACCGTGAAGGTTTACACATTGGTTTGTCTGACGGTCCAGAGACAAATCCATTTGCTACTGACGACGCATGGGGCTACCGTTTACTCGCAGTTGCAGATTACAACTCAATCTTTGCAGGTATGAACCTTCGTGTTCGCGGAACGTTCTCTCATGATGTTGAAGGTACAACACCAGATCCATTATTCCTTTTCACTGAAGATGTTAAGTCTGCAGCACTGTCGTTCACGTTTGACTACTTAAGCAAGTGGTCTGCAACGGCTTCTTATAGTGCATTCTGGGGCGGCATTGGTACTACCAATGCACTGGCCGACAGAGACTTCGTTTCATTTAACATCAAATACGCAATCTAAAGAGTGGTAGTCATGATTAGAAAAGTAGGAATTATTGCCGCAGCACTTTCTCTTGCATTGTCAGGAACGAGTGCGCTAGCAAAAGTATCAGAAGCAGAGGCCAATAAGTTAGGTGGCGCTCTTACTCCTCTTGGTGCAGAAAAAGCAGGTAACGCTGACGGAAGTATTCCGGCTTGGACAGGGGGTATTACCTCTGCGCCAGCGGGGTACACTGTGGGCGACCACCACCAAGACCCTTACCCAGAAGACAAAGTGTTGTTTGAAATTACAGCGCAAAACTATAAAGAGTATGCTGATTACCTTTCAGAAGGTCAGATTAAGCTTTTTGAGGCTTATCCTGATACGTTCCGCATGCCTGTATACCCAACGCGTCGTTCTGCATCTAACCCACAGTCTATTTACGATGCCACTAAAGTAAATGCAATGAATGCTGAACTGTTAGATGACGGTAACGGTATCAAAGGTGCGGTGTTGGGTATTCCATTCCCAATTCCACAGAATGGTCTTGAAGCTATTTGGAACCACATTTTGCGCTATCGCGGCGAAGCAGTACAGCGTAACGGTGGACAAGCTGCGGTTACTACCGGTGGCGACTATAACGTTATTGGTTTCGACGAGCAGCTGCTTATCAAATACGCAGAAGAGGGTGCAACACCAGAAAAGCTGACTGACGAAAACGTGTTATTCATGTTTAAGCAGAAAGTAACAAAACCTGCACGTTTAGCAGGTACTGCACTGCTTGTTCATGAAACAGTAGACCAAGTGAAAGAACCACGTAAAGCGTGGACATATAACACCGGTCAGCGTCGTGTTCGTCTAGCTCCGAACATTGCATACGATACACCAGGTACAGCGGCTGATGGCCTTCGTACTACGGATGATTTCGATATGTTTAATGGTTCTCCAAACCGTTATAATTGGGAGCTGAAAGGCAAGAAAGAAATGTATGTTGCATACAATAACTATAAGCTGCATTCAGATAATGCAAAGTATGCTGACATTCTTACGCCTAACCATGTTAACCCAGATCTAACTCGTTGGGAAAAACACCGTGTATGGGTAGTTGAGGCAACACTTAAGGAAGGTTTCCGTCATATTTATCAAAAACGCGTGTTCTTTATTGATGAGGACAGCTGGCAAATCCAAGTTGCTGATATGTATGATAACCGTGGCGAACTTTATCGAGTTGGTGTAGCTTACGGGGTGAACTACTATGAAGTTCCAACTCAGTGGTCTACGCTTGATACATACCACGACTTAAACTCTCGTCGTTATTTGGCAATTGGCCTTGATAACGAAGAGGAGATGTATGACTTCACTGTACGTCCAAGAGACGTTGAGTTTACGCCTCAGGCGTTGCGACGTGAAGGTATGCGCTAATCGCCTAAACAACAAACGGTTGGCAAATGCCAACCGTTTTTGTATACAGACCAATATTAATAGGGGGAATGGTTACTTATGAGAAAAACCATTGCAGCGTGCATTGCCGCTAGTTTTGCAGTGAATTGTTCAATTACTGCAACTGCCGAAGAAGCATTTATGGCACCTTTGGTTGAGCAATCTGTTCTGTTGGACATAGACGCTGATGAATTTGTTGTTATTGTTGGTGAGCGAGGCCATGTACTAGTTTCACAAGACGGAAAAGCTTTTACTCAAAAGCGTGTACCAACACAATCTACACTTACTGCGACTACCGTGGTTGGTGATAAAATTTGGGCGGTGGGTCACGATGCCGTCATTCTTCATTCTTCAGACAAGGGCGAAACCTGGACTATTCAAAATTTCCAGCCTGATCTTCAACGCCCATTTCTAGACGTTTTATTCTTTGATGACATGCACGGTGTTGCAACGGGTGCATATGGTTTGTTCTATAGAACTGTTGATGGCGGCGAAAATTGGACTGCAGAGCGTCATGCTAGCCTGTTAGATCCATACGACCGTGAGTACTTAGAAGATATTAGGGAAGAGAACGAAGAGTTCTATCAGCAAGAGCTTGAATCTATTTTGCCTCACTTGAATCGTATTACGTTAGAAGGTGATACGCTTTACCTTGCCGGTGAAGCTGGTTTGCTGGCACGAAGTGATAATTTAGGTGAGTCTTGGGAGCGATATTCTGTTGATTACACGGGCTCCTTCTTCGATATTAAGCCGTTAGACGATTCAACTGTTATGGCTGTTGGACTGCGCGGAAACATTTTTGTTAGCCGTGAAGAAGGCGAATGGGAATACGTTAATACGTGTTCATCAAGTACGCTTAATTCTATTTTGATTGGTTCTGAGTCAAAGGTTTTTGCGCTTGGTAATAATGGAATGATGGTAAGTGCAACACGTCCATTGCCAACGAGTATGCGTGACCCATATGCCAACCCCGCAGATTGCGAGGCAGATGATGGTATTAAGGTAACTCAGGTTGAAGATAAAGCCGCGTTGCTCAATGCAACGATGTTTAATGGTTCAAGCATTGCCGTTACCGCTAATGGCATTAAAACGTTGACGCTTAAATAAGGCAGTATAAGAACAATGACACAGTTTCTAGAAAAACTTGTCTTCGGTAACCGAATATTGGTTGTGGCTATTTTTGCCCTTGCAACGGTGTTTTTAGGTTATCAAGCATCTCAAATGCGTCTTGACGCAGGTTTTGAAAAAAACATTCCACTTAATCACGAGTATATGAAAACGTATATTGAACATCGTCAGGACTTTGGTGGTGCGAATAATATACTTGTTTCGGTTTGTGATAAAAACGGCGACATTTACAACCAGAATTTCTTCGACACATTAAAAAATGTGCACGATCAACTTTTCTTTATTAACGGTGTAAACCGTTCTCTGGTTATCTCTTTATTCTCTCCGTCTACACGTTTCACTGAAATCGTAGAAGGTGGCTTTGCTGGCGGTCCAGTAATACCAGCCGATTTCAATTCTTCTAGCCCAAAGGCACTAGAGCTTGTGGCGGCAAACGTTGAAAAAGCAAATATTGTTGGTCGTCAAGTTTCAAGTGACTACAGCTGTGCAATGGTTACAGCACAATTACTTGATATCGACCCGCAAACGGGCGAGCCATTAAACACTCTTAAGTTAGCGGCTGAGCTTGAAGAGCAGCTGCGCGGCCAATACGAAAACGACCAAACGTCTATTCACATTATTGGATTCGCTAAAATGATTGGTGATGTGGCTGACGGTGCAAAAGACGTACTGGTGTTCTTTGCCATTGCTATCGCAATTACTGCAGTAATGGTGTACTTCTTCTCGCGTAGCATCATGCTTACCTTGCTACCGCTTCTGTGCTCAATCATTGCGGTTATCTGGCAGTTAGGCCTGCTTACGTCTATTGGCTTTGGCATGGACCCTATGTCTATCTTGGTACCATTTTTGGTATTTGCCATTGGTGTGAGCCACGGCGTACAGATGATCAATGCCGTCGAAAAACAAGCGGTGACAGGCATAGGTGCCAAGCGAGCTTCCATGGCTGCATTCAGAAACTTGCTTGTACCGGGCGGTATTGCACTACTTTCTGATACCGTAGGTTTTATGACGCTATTGGTTATCGATATCGGCATTATTCGCGAGCTTGCTATTACTGCGAGTATGGGTGTTGCAGTTATTATCTTAACAAACTTGTTACTGCTTCCAGTGCTTATGAGCTTTCTTAAGCTTGACCAAAAGTACGTAGAAAAATTTGCGGGTAAGGAAAACGCAAATGCAAAGTTCTGGGAACTTATAGCATCATGTTCACATAAAAAGCCTGCAGCGGTAATTCTTATCATCACGGCAGCGCTCTTTGTGTTTGGTCACTTCCAAGCGCAGAACATGAAAATTGGTGATTTGCATGCAGGTGCGCCGGCACTGCACGAAACTTCTCGATACAATCAAGACACTTTCTTGATTACAGATAAGTACGAGGTTACCGTTGATTATATTTCAATACTCGTTGAGACCACGTCTGAAGCATGTACGTCTCACCCTGTAATGAAAGCTATGGATGATTTCCAATGGAAAATGGAAAATGTTGACGGCGTACAGTCAGCGGTTTCGTTGGCCTCAGTAGCTAAAGTTGTGAATGCGGGCTATAACGAAGGGAATGTTAAATGGCAGGTGTTACCTCGCAATCAGCAAACATTGGTTCAAGCTATTTCACGCATTCCAACATCATCAGGCTTACTTAATGGTGATTGTTCAGTGATGCCTATCATCCTATTCATGGAAGATCACAAAGCAGAAACTATTTCTCGTGTTGTGGACGCGGTGAAAGAATATCGCAGTGAATACGAAACTGATGATATGAAGTTTAGCTTAGCATCTGGCCCTGTTGGCGTAATGGCCGCTACCAATGAAGCTGTAAGTGCAGCTCAACACCCAATGATGCTCTACGTATTCGGTGCAGTTATTGCGCTTTGCTTAATCAGCTTCCGCTCGGTACGCGCTACGTTAGTGGTTGTTATTCCGCTCTATGTGGTATCTGTACTTGCGCAAGCGCTAATGACTTACCTTCAAATTGGACTTACCGTATCAACGTTACCAGTTATCGCACTGGGCGTGGGTATAGGCGTAGACTATGGTATCTATATCCTATCTACTAAGAGCTCAATGTTGAAGCAGGGAGCAACAGTACAGGAAGCGTATTTTGCTGCATTGAAGGAACGTGGAAGCGCAGTGTTGTTTACCGGTATTACGCTAGCAATTGGCGTAAGTACATGGGTATTCTCATCGCTCAAGTTCCAGATGGACATGGGTATCTTGCTTACCTTTATGTTCGTTGTGAATATGCTTGGTGCAATAATTGTACTGCCTGCGTTGGCTAGACTGCTATGGTGGAATAGAAACGACCCTAGTGCGTAAATTATTTTTGCATAGCTAAGCACAAAAAAGGGCCCTTTGGCCCTTTTTTTTATGCGTTTTCTGCATACTTATCTATCCTGTTAAAATAAGGTTAAAATTAGGCTTTCAATAGTGCCATTTATTAGGGAAAATAATGTAGTACTCGGCACTTACGACATTTAATAAAAGGTTAACAAATGACAGTCACCTCACAGCGACACTCAGTACTGCTAGATAACGTATTTGCACTTATCGACAAAAAAGTAGATACCAAGCAGAAGTCTCTTGTGCAGCAATTCGGACGTCTGTTGTATAAAAACATTTCAAGCGACGATTTAGAAAATCGAAACGACAGCGACCTCTATGGTGCAACACTAAGTCTTTGGAATGGCTTAGCGAAATTCGATAATGCATCACCTTACATTCGCGTTTTTAACCCTGAAATCGCAAAGCATGGCTGGCATTCTAGCCACACAATTGTAGAAATCATTGTGACTGATATGCCGTTTTTGGTTGATTCAGTACGCATGCTTTTAAACCGTTTAAATATTACTGCGCATCTTTTCCTTCACAGCCCCATTGGTATTAAGCGTGACGATGCTAATAAAGTGCAAGCATTTGCTGAGCAAGGAAAAGCAGTTAATGGCGCCAAGAAAGAAACGGTTATCTTTATTGAAGTAGACCGACAAACTTCTAAAAAAGACATAGACGGTTTAACAAAAGAATTATTCTCTGTGGTGGATGAAGTATCACTTGCGGTTCAAGACTGGCAGGGCATGACCACAACACTGCAGGATGTCATAAAAAGTAGCGGTAAGTATAATTGGCCTGCATCTGCAGACATGAAAAAGCAGACTAAAGCATACTTAGAGTGGTTAAGCGATCATAACTTTACCATGATGGGGTATCGCTACTATGAAGTGAAAGCCGTTGAAGGTGATCACAGATGGATCCCGAAAAATGAAACCAGTTTAGGTTTGCTGAAAAACTCAGTTAATGACCGCGAACGCCTGTTGTCGAAGCTACCTGCATCGGCAAGAGCAGAAGCGTTAAGCAAAAACCCACTTATTCTAACTAAAACCAACACACGTGCTCGCGTGCACCGTCCCGCGTACATGGACTATGTTGGCGTTAAAGTGTTTAACAAAGAAGGCCAGGTAGTTGGCGAGCACCGCTTCTTAGGTTTGTACTCTGCCTCGTTCTATAACAACAGCGTGACTCAGCTTCCTATTTTGCGTGAAAAAATAAATCGCATTTGTGAGCTTTCAGGCTTTGAGAAGGGCACACATGCGCATAAAGCATTCGCTAATATCATTGAAACCTATCCGCGCGACGAGCTGCTGCAAACGCCTGCCGAAGAGTTAGCGCAAATTGTTATGGGTATTTTTCAAATGCAGGAGCGTGGTATTTCACGCTTGTTCATTCGTAAAGATACGTTTGGTCGCTTCTTCTCTTGTATGGTATTTGTGCCGAGAGAGCGCTATAACACACAGCTTCGTAAAGAAACCCAAGCACTTTTGAAAGCCTCACTAGGCGCAACAGAAGAAGTAGAGTTTACTACCTTCTTCTCAGAATCTGTGTATGCACGCACGCACTACATAGCTCGAGTTAACGATAACAACGCGGAATTCGATGTGAAGGAAATAGAACAAAATATTATCGAGCTTACCAAAACATGGAATGACAGACTAGCTGCGTCAATCTCAGCTGCTCACGGTGAAGCATCAGGAAAGGCGTTAGAACGCAAATACAACAATGCATTTTCACGCAGTTATATGGAGCACAACCTTCCGTCAGCGGCATTGGTGGATATCGACAAATTAGAAATGCTAGACGATAACCATACGCTTGATATGCTGTTTTATCGTCCGCAAGAAGAAGATGCTGACAGCCAAATAGTGAAGCTGAAGCTTTTCCATAGAGCAGAGCCAATTCACTTGTCTGATGTGCTGCCAATGCTTGAGAACTTTGGGTTACGCGTAATCGACGAGAGCCCTTATAAAATAACGTGTTCAGAGGGCGAGCGTAACTGGGTGATGGATTTCACTATGCTGCATAAAAGTGGCCAGCATTTTGACATGGAAAATGCCCAAATACTGTTCCAAGACGCGTTTGCTAAAGTGTGGTACAAAACGTTAGAGGACGACGCATTTAACCGCCTTATTCTTGGCGCTAATATGACAGGGCGTAAAGTTACTGTACTTCGTGCTTATGCAAAATATATGCGTCAAACAGGTAGCTCTTTTAGCCGTGACTACATCGCTAACACGCTTTCTAACTACCCAGATATCGCGCGTTTATTGGTTGAGTTTTTCGACCAGCGTTTCAATCCTAAAAAGAAACGAAACGAGAAAAAAGAAGAAACGATTTTAGACACTATCAAAGCGCAGCTTGATAACGTAAGCAACTTGGATGATGACCGTATTATTCGTCGTTACTTAGACATGATGTCGGCTACGCTGCGCACTAACTTCTATCAACCAGACGACGTCGGTAATGAGAAGTCTTATGTATCGTTTAAAATGATGCCTGAACTTATTCCAGAGATGCCGTTGCCGCTGCCGAAATTTGAAATTTTCGTATACAGCCCGCGTGTGGAAGGTGTTCACCTTCGAGGTGGTAAAGTAGCGCGAGGTGGCTTACGTTGGTCTGATCGCCAAGAAGATTTCCGTACTGAAGTTTTAGGCTTGGTAAAAGCACAGCAAGTTAAAAATACCGTTATTGTACCTGTTGGTGCCAAAGGTGGTTTTGTTTGTAAAAACTTGCCTGTAGGCCAAGGGCGCGAGGCAATTCAAGCAGAAGGTCAAGCGTGTTACCGTACCTTCATTACCAGTTTGTTAGACATCACCGATAATATCGTTAACGGCGAAATAGTACCGCCAAAAGATGTTGTTCGTCTTGATGATGATGACCCTTACTTGGTTGTAGCAGCAGATAAAGGAACGGCTACGTTCTCAGATATCGCTAATGGCATTGCAGAAGAATTCGGTTTCTGGCTTGGCGACGCATTTGCGTCTGGCGGCAGTATTGGTTATGACCATAAGAAAATGGGAATTACAGCACGCGGTGGCTGGGAATCGGTTAAACGACATTTCCGTGAAATTGGTATTAATTGTCAAACTACAGACTTTACCGCTGTAGGTGTGGGCGATATGGCGGGTGATGTGTTCGGTAACGGCATGTTGCTTTCTGAGCACACGCGATTGATTTCTGCGTTCAACCATTTACACATATTCTTCGACCCTAGCCCAGATGCTGCGGCCAGTTACAAAGAGCGTAAGCGTTTGTTTGAAAACCCAAGCCTTAGCTGGGAAGACTACGACGCAAAGTTAATTTCTAAGGGCGGTGGTATTTTCAGTCGCTCGGCTAAGTCAATTAAGCTTACGCCTGAAATGAAAAAATGGTTGGGCACACGCCAGTTAACAATGACGCCAAATGAGCTAATTCACAACATTCTTAAGATGCCTGTAGACCTATTGTGGAACGGCGGTATTGGAACCTACATTAAGAGTAAGAAAGAGTCTCACTCTGAAGTTGGCGATCGTGCCAACGACGACTTACGCGTAAATGGCCGCGATGTTCAGGCTAAAATTGTGGGTGAGGGCGGTAACTTAGGCCTTACTCAATTAGGTCGTATTGAGTACGCTTCTAACGGCGGTCGCGTCAACACAGATTTCATTGATAACGTTGGCGGCGTTGATTGTTCAGATAATGAAGTAAATATCAAGATTCTACTTAATAGTCTTGTTAATGACGGCGAACTCACACTTAAACAGCGCAATAAGCTTTTATACGATATGACTGACGATGTATCACGTATCGTATTGAAAGATTGCTATCGCCAAACGCAGTCTATTTCAATTACTGAGCTTGCTGGTGTTAAACAACTTAAAGAGCAACTGCGTTTTATTCACGGCTTAGAGCGTGAAGGCCAGTTAAATAGGGAATTAGAGTTCATCCCAAGTGACGATGAAATTTCAGACCGCGTTGCCAGCGATCAGGGCTTAACCCGTCCAGAATTAAGCGTACTTATTGCCTATGGTAAAATGGTGCTAAAAGACGCGCTCAATATCCCTGAAATAACAGATAACCCTTACCACGGTAAGCTACTTGTAGAAGCATTCCCTGAAGTGCTTCGTACTAAGTTCAAAGATCACATGCAGCAGCATCCTCTGCGCAGTGAAATTATTGCCACAAAGTTAACCAACAATATGGTTAATGACATGGGCCTTAATTTCGTGTTCAGAATGCAGGAAGAAACCGGCGCAAGTGTGAGTGAAATTGCCGATGCTTATGCCATTGTTCACGGCATCTTCAATATGAAAACACTGTGGGAGCGCATTGAAGAGCTAGATAACGTAATTCCGGCTAAACTTCAGCTTCGCATGCTAGACGAGGCTCGCCGAATTATGCGAAGAGCAGCTCGTTGGTACATTCGCCACGGCAACAAGGCGCAGTCTATTGAAGAAGCCATTGTGAGCTATCGTGGTACCTTTGATACGCTGTCTAAAAACTTGCAGCACTATTTAGTAGAGAGCGAATATTCGCAGCTTGAAGCTGCTACGCAAAAATACATTAACGAAGGCGTACCGCAGGATATCGCTTATCAAGTGGCAAGCTTCTCGAACATGTTCTCTAGTTTCGACCTAGCGCAGATTGTTGAAACCGACAAGCATGATACTGACGTAGTCGCGAAGCTTTACTATCAATTAGGCTCTAAGCTTGAGTTACACTGGTTCTTGGATCAAATTAATAACCAAGCAGTAAGCAACCATTGGCAAGCACTTGCACGTGCGTCATATCGTGAAGAACTAGATTGGCAACAGCGTTCAATTACCGCTAATTTACTGCAATCGCGAAGCGATATTAACGATCCTAATCAGATTTTAGACGAGTGGATAGAGAGTAATCAGGTACTACTTAAGCGCTGGTATCATATGATGTCAGAGTTTAAAACCAGCACAACACACGAATTTGCGAAATTTTCTGTCGCTTTACGTGAATTGATGCTTTTAAGCGTGAAGTCTAACCATTAGAATACACGCACCTTAATGATTTAAGCCCTGTTCATCAGGGCTTTTTTATATTAGCGAGCGTAATTCAAAGCCATGCAATCACTAGTGCAAAAACTCTTACTTCAGTGTGAGCCCGAAAAAAGTCACGATTTCACCATTAATTGGTTAAATAAGACCCAACATACCCCGCTGAAATGGATGTACAGCACACCAACGTTGAAAAAACCGGTAACCGTAGCTGGAATGACATTTGATAATCCAGTAGGTCTAGCGGCAGGTTTAGACAAAAACGGTGATTGTATAGATGCATTTGCAAGCATGGGCTTTGGCTTCGTAGAAATTGGTACTGTTACACCTAGACCACAGGCAGGAAACCCAAAGCCAAGGTTGTTCAGACTTCCAGAAAAGCAAGCTATCATTAATCGTATGGGCTTTAACAACAAAGGGGTAGACCACCTTGTTGAGCAAGTGAAGCGCGCGCAATTTAGAGGTCCTATCGGTATCAATATTGGCAAAAATAAAGATACCGAAGAAAGTAAGGCGCTGGAAGATTACCTTATTTGTTTAAACAAGGTATATCCGTACGCAAGCTATATTACAATAAACATTTCTTCTCCTAACACACCGGGGCTTCGCAATCTTCAATATGGTGAAGCATTAGATAAGCTGCTCGCTGGCCTTAAAGCTGCACAAGAGACACTTACACAAACGCACAGTAAATATGTGCCGTTGTTTATAAAAATCGCTCCAGACCTAAGTGATGTTGAAATTGAAAGCATTGCTCAATCTTTGATTAAGTCTGAAATGGACGGTGTTATTGCAACCAATACGACCTTGTCGAGAGACGCGGTACAAGGCCTTCAGCATGCTGAAGAGATGGGCGGCTTAAGTGGTTCAGTTATGACTCAAATGAGCCTAGATGTAACACGTAAGTTGGCAAATGCACTAGATAGAGCTATGCCGATTATTGGCGTAGGCGGCATTGATTCGCCAGAGGCAGCGCAAGCACGCCTAGACGCAGGCGCATCATTAGTGCAGGTTTATTCAGCGTTTATCTATCAAGGCCCATCTCTCGTTAAACGCATTGTAAACGCGTTATAATACAAACGAAGCACATTGTTGAGTGCACGGTTTAACCGCATAGTTTTTATGCAATTGAATACTGTGCACTCAAGTCAAACAGGTAACTAAATGAATACAATTCTGGTAACTACCAGTCGCGGTCTTGATGAACTGCTTAAAAGTGAAGTACTTTCGCTATGCCCCCATGCCGACATTAAACAAGGTCCGGGAACACTTCAATTTGAGGGCACAAAAGAAGATGCTTATAAAATTTGCCTTTGGTCAAGACTGGCAAACCGCGTCATATGGGTGTTAGCTACAGGCAAAGCGGGTGACGCACAAGCACTGTATAACACAGCAATGAGCGTAGACTGGCAAATGCAGATGGATTCAAGACACACGTTGTCAGTGCAGTTTATCGGCACCAACTTTGCCATTAAAAACACGCAATTTGGCGCGGTTCGCGTAAAAGACGCCATTGTTGATTCATTTGTAGAGCAGGGCTTAGCCAGACCATCGGTTGAACGCAAGGCGCCTGATATTTCTGTTTATGCAAGACTGCACAGAGATAACGTCATCATAGGTATCGATTTGGCTGGCGCAAGTTTGCACCAGCGTGCCTATCGTCAACAAACCGGTGATGCGCCTTTAAAAGAACATATTGCCAGTGCCATGCTTATGCGAAGCGGTTGGGCGGAAAATACAAGCGCGCCATTAGTCGACCTTATGTGTGGCTCGGGTACCATCGCTATTGAAGCGGCCTATATTGCGCGAAACATAGCACCCGGTATTAAGCGAAGCTATTGGGGCTTTACCAAATGGCTAGGCCATGAAAGCTGTATTTGGGATAACTTAATTGAACACGCTATTTCTGTGCAAAAGCCAGAATGTGGCGGCATTTATGCTGGCGACTTTAGTAGAAAAATGGTGGCAATAGCGAAAGCTAACGCCGATTTTGCGGGCGTGTTTAACGACATTGCATTTAGTCAACAAGACGCTATCAAGTCTTCACCGCCAGTATCTACCCCTGGTTATGTGGTATCAAACCCGCCTTATGGTGAACGTCTAGGTGAGCTTACTGCGCTAATCCCACTATTTAGCGACTGGGGTAAACGCTTCAAAGAAGCCTGGAAAGGGTGGCATGTATCGTTATTAAGCAGTAACCGTGATCTACTGCGCGTATTAAAACTTCGCGCGACAAAAGACTACGCGATGAATAACGGTAAGCTGGAATGTCGTTTAGCAAACTATGTGCTAGACGAACAAAATACGATTCAGTTTAGCGAAGATGCTGGTAATCATGAGTTTGCCAATCGTTTGAAGAAAAACCTCAAACGAATGAAAGGCTGGATCAAGAAAGCCAATACAAACTGCTACCGTATTTATGATGCCGACCTGCCAGACTACAATGTTGCTGTAGACCGCTACGGTGATTGGCTAGTAGTACAAGAATATGCGCCACCTAAAACGGTATCAGAAGACAAGGCGCGCAAACGTCTTCAAGAAGTGCTTTTGCATCTTCCTGCCGTAACTGGCGTGTCTCCAAAACACATTGCACTTAAGATACGCAGCCAACAAAAGGGCACTAAGCAGTACGAGAAAATCAACCAGTCTGGCGAAATGATGGAAGTGCATGAAAACGGGGTTCGCTTTCTTGTTAATCTTACTGACTACCTCGATACCGGCCTATTTTTAGACCACCGTAATACGCGACAAAAAGTTATGGAAATGTCGGCAGGTAAAGACGTTCTTAACTTGTTTTCGTACACCGGCAGTGTATCTGTATTCGCCGCTAAAGGTGGCGCTAAATCAGTGACAACGGTCGATATGTCAAATACCTATCTAGAATGGGCGAAAAAGAACGTTGCACTGAACAACCTTAGCGGTCCACATGCTTTTATACAAGCCGACTGTACTACGTGGATGAACACCCACAAAGGCATGTACGACCTTATTTTTATAGACCCACCATCGTTCTCTAATTCAAAGCGTATGCAAAATACGTGGGACGTTCAACGAGACCACGTAAAAATGCTGACAGACGCAAAACGCTGTCTTAAAGACGGAGGGGTTATCATTTTCTCTAATAATAAACGCGGCTTTAAATTGGATGAAGACAATGTGTCTGCACTAGGTCTGTCTGCAGAGAATGTGACAAATGAGACCATTCCAGAAGATTTCGCACGCAAAGGCAAAATTCATCAATGTTGGATATTGCGCGCATGAAGCTATTTTTTTATACCGGGCCGCAGTGCAGTTTATGTGACTTAGCCGATGAAGAACTTAAGGCCACGACACACTATGCAACGCTTCAGATAGAGAAAGTAAATGTTAGGAATAGCACCGACCTTTATCATCTATATGGTGCTCGCATACCTGTGCTGAAGCGCGAAGATAATAATAAAGAGATAGGTTGGCCATTTTCATCTGCCGATCTTGAGGAGTTTCTTCAGTGAGTATTTTGCAGTTAAAAAACATCACTGTAATTTATGGAAATCCGCCGCTTTTAGACGGCGTTGAGTTAGTTGTTCAGCCGAAAGAGCGAGTTTGCTTAGTAGGGCGCAATGGCAGTGGTAAAAGTACGTTGATGAAAGTCATTGCTGGCGACATTATTGCTGACGATGGCCAAAGAATTATTGAAAGTAACACTGTTGTTGCGCGCTTAGAACAAGACCCGCCCCAAACCACCGACGTAACGTTATTCGATTACGTAGCGGAAGGCTTGTCAGACGTTGGTGAAACGCTGAAGGCTTACTTTCACCAAACCCGTCTTGTTGGTGAAGACCCAAGCGAGGCGAATTTAAACAAACTACAGCGTTTACAAGAAACACTTGAAGCACGTGATGCGTGGCAGTTTGAACAGCAAATTGAGCAAACGCTCAACATGCTAAAACTCGACCCAGATATTTCGTTATCTACGTTGTCGGGTGGTTGGCGTCGAAAAGCTGCTTTAGCACGAGCACTGGTGCGATCTCCTGACTTGTTATTATTGGACGAACCAACAAACCACCTTGATATTGAAATGATTCGTTGGCTTGAATCTAGTCTAAGTAATTACAAAGGCGCCATTGTGTTTGTAAGCCACGACCGTGCATTTATTCGTGCGATGGCCACGCGTATTGTTGACCTAGATAGAGGCACAGTTACTAGCTATCCTGGAAACTACGAAACCTATCTAGAGAAAAAGCAACACGACCTAGAAGTAGAAGCAAATCAAAATGCAGAGTTTGATAAAAAGCTGGCGCAGGAAGAAGTATGGATACGTCAAGGCATAAAGGCACGTCGAACGCGTAATGAAGGGCGCGTGCGAGCACTTAAGAAACTTCGTGAAGAGCGCAAAGCAAGGCGTGCCGTGCAAGGAAGTGCTGTAGTAAATCAGCATCAAGCTGCACGCTCTGGCAAAATGGTGTTCGAAGTTAAAGATTTAAGCTACAGCATTGAAGGGAAACCTATAGTTAAAGGCCTAAATTTAAACGTTCTGCGTGGAGATAAACTGGCATTAATTGGCCCTAACGGTAGTGGGAAAAGTACACTAATTAAACTTCTTTTGGGTGAATTGACGCCTGACAGCGGTAACTGTAAGCAGGGTACTAATCTTGAAGTTGCATATTTTGATCAGCATCGTCACGGTTTAGACCTAGAAAAAACCGTTATTGATGCAGTGGGTGATGGCAAGCGTGACCTAATGGTTAACGGTCATCCCAGACACGTAATCAGCTACTTACAAGACTACCTTTTCACGCCTGAGCGGGTAAACGCGCCTGTAAAATCGTTATCTGGCGGTGAGAAAAACCGTTTAATGCTGGCCAAGCTTATGCTGAAGCCTAGTAACGTACTTGTGCTCGATGAACCAACAAACGACCTTGATGTAGAAACGCTTGAAATGTTGGAAACGCTGCTAAATGAGTACACAGGTACCGTATTATTGGTTAGCCACGATAGGGAATTTGTTGATAACGTTGCCAATAGTTCTGTTGTGTTCGAAGGTAATGGCATACTGCGAGAGTTCATTGGGGGTTTCACAGACGTAGAAAACTGGTATAAAGAGCAAGCTGAAAAGCGTCTACAAATTGAAAAAGAAGAAAAAGCCAAGGTAAAGAATGAAACTAATTTAGCTTCGAACAGTCCTAGTGCTAAGTCTTCTTCTCGTAAGACGAAAAAGCTATCATACAAAGATCAACGTGAACTAGAATTGCTGCCACAAGAGCTAGAGCGCCTTGAAGCTGAATTAGAGGCCATGCAAGAGCAGGTGAATGATCCTGACTTCTTCAAACAAGACAGCGAAACTACGGCCAAAGCATTAAGTGACTTGGCCGACAAAGAAGAATTACTTTCCCAGAAATATGCGCGCTGGGATGAACTAGAAAGTATGCTGGAAGATAATCAGCAGTAAATAGGATTTTTAATGAAACGAACTCAGCTTGCCGCCGCCGTTCTGTTGGCAACAGGTAGTGTTTCGGCGTTTGCCGCAACCTATTCAGTAACACCTCTTCCGTTACAGGATACCGCTAGAAATAACTTTGGCCGTTCAATTGATGATGCAGGTCAAATGCTTTCGGTTGTTCAATTGGAATACAACCCGCCTATCAATGTAGAGCAGCTTGAAAACGACACAACGTTTTTTGCGGATATCGGTGAAAATCTAGAGAACGAAGATGATGTAAGAAACGGTATATTTAGTGACGTTGATTACACTGCGATTGTAAACTTCTTACTTTCTTCTCCAAACCGTATTACGGGTCAAAAAATTGCACAGTTCCGCACGTTTAAAGCAGATACACAAGACGCTTCTGTAGTCCCGGGCCTTGACCAGGTATCAGAAGAGTTTGGTGAATTCACTCGTTCAGTAGAATCAATTGGTCGCGACAGTTTAAACGGTAACTTTGTTGTTGGTGATTCAACGGGTTTTGTTGTTTTAGACCCTTACGAAAATGAAGACGGCGATACGGTAAATTATACCTACCCAGAGTCTGGTCAGCAGGCGTTTGTTCAGGTGTCTGGAGAAACCAAAATCTTGCCACCTGTGGACGACACAGCAACTGGATTTGCATCTGCTCGTGCCATAAATACAAACTTACAAGTTGCTGGTTTCAGTACGGTGTCGTTTAGAGATGACGTACCTAATGCCGTAGAGTCGTGTGGTGTTGAAGAAGAACGTGGTGATGTACCATTCGGACGCTGTTTATTTACCGTTTATAATGGCGACTTCGCAGTTCCTCGCATATCGCGAGCGTTTGCAAATACAAGTACTACTTTTCTTCCTGGCTATGTACTTTTATCAGAAATAAATGCAACCATTTGGCAACTAGATGCTACCGGTGATGTTGTCAGTACTGAAACATTCCCACTGTTATTCGAGCCTGAAGAAGAACAAACTGGTCACTTCTATACTTATGCCTATGACATAAATAACCAAGGCATTGCGGTTGGTGAAGGGCTTACGGGCGATGCAGTAAGAGTTGCACGACCCAATGCGCAAGCTCTTTTAGAAAGTGAACGTGTTGCTACAGTATTTAGGGACGGTGAAACCGTAGAGCTTTTGCCTCGTGACGAGAACCTCTTAAGCCAAGCTATTAGCATTAACGACAATAACTGGGTAACAGGTGCAGTGCTACGTGAAACTAGCGGTGTAGCACGTTCACGTTTGTTTGCTTACAACTTAGACACGCAAGAGCAACGCTATCCAGACGGATTTTTTAGAAGTGCAGGCGTAACTGCTAACGCTATTAACAACAACAATATTGTTGTTGGTTTGGCTGATATTGATGCAACAAGTGATACTCAGCGCGAAACCGCAGCGTTTATGTATAACATCGATACTGAAGAGTTCCTTGATTTAAATGCACTTGTATCATGTGACAACACGTTCGAGTTGCTAGAAGCTGTCGATATTAACGATAACAACGAAATAATCGCTAATGCGCGCATCAGAACCACCAGTAAGTACGTAACAGGTAACGACATCATCAACGATGCGGGAGAAACTGAAGAAGTTAACACTATCGTAGCTGTGAAACTTTCTCCAATTCCTAACGGTGAAGTTGAAGAATGTGAAGTCCCTGAAGATGAATTGCCCTACGAGCGACAGGGTGCCTCTACAGGTTGGTATGCGCTACTAGGCATGTTTGGTGCAATGCTCTTTAGAAGACGCATTAAAAAGTAGAAACCCGCTACCCAACAAATAAAAAGCTGCATGCCCGTGCAGCTTTTTTTATGCCTAAACTTAGTAAAAATTGAAACATTTATGCATAAAAAATGTAACATTAATTTCATCGAAACTTCATTTATTTAAAGATTGTCAAGCTTTTTAATTCAAAATTTCTCTTGAACCAATTCAGTAATTGCACTATCAAAGAAAGGTACGCAATAACTTTTCCGGCACTATCGGCAAAAAAGATGTAGAGCGCTCGAGAAAATTATTTGTTGTACATTCAACAAACGAAAGAGGCTAATCAATGAAAAGACAAAAAAGAGATAAACTGACACGCGCACATGCTAAAGGCTATCAAGCTGGTATCAGCGGTCGTGCTAAGGAAAATTGTCCATTTCAGCAAAACGATGCACGTTCACAGTGGTTAGGTGGGTGGCGTGAGGCAGTAGAAGATAGACACTTAGGTTTAAGTGTAAAGTAATACATTCTCTTTTAGAACTGATTATGCAAAAGGAAAAGCCCCTGAAAAGGGGCTTTTTTCATTGCTCTTTACGTCTTCAATTAAAAGTTTGACGTGTCTTGGAACAGGCCTACTTTAAGATCTTTAGCCGCGTATATTTCCCTACCGTCAACTTCAACGGTGCCATCGGCCATGCCCATAAATAATTTTCGCTTGATTACGCGCTTCATGGTGATTTTGTAGGTAACTTTTTTGGCAGTTGGAAGAATCTGACCAGTGAATTTCACTTCACCTACACCCAAAGCCCTACCTTTGCCCGGACCTCCGCTCCAGCCCAAAAAGAAGCCTACCAGCTGCCACATTGCGTCAAGACCCAAGCAACCTGGCATTACTGGGTCGCCGGGGAAGTGGCAATCAAAAAACCACAAATCAGGGGTTATATCTAACTCTGCGACAATTTCACCCTTACCATGTTCACCACCGTCTTCGGTAATAGAAACTATGCGATCCATCATTAACATATTTGGTGCAGGTAACTGACTGTTCCCAGGACCAAACATTTCGCCGCGGCTACATGCAAGTAAATCGTCTCTACTAAAACTATTTTTCTTCTCTGACATTCCCAACTCGTTGTTGTATGTTAAAACTCGACGTTAATTTAGCGAACGACTGTAAGCTAAACAACTCTGAACAGTCATTTTTCTGAAGAAAAACGCGTGTTAAACTAAAGTAATTCAAAAATGTGTGAAAACGATGACAGAAAAAATGGAAAAAAAGCGCGCAGTCAAAAGCGTTGCAGACAAAGCGAAAGCCAATGCTGATAAGCAAAAGCGGTTTAGAGAACGACAGAAAGAGGCCGGTAAAAAGCTGGTACGCGGCTACGTATCGCCAGAGGCGAAAGCCTGTTATGACGAAATAAGAGACAAAACCGGATGGACTGACAGTGAAGCCATGTCAAACGCAATGCGTCTTATGTATGCGGCATATAAGTGCGGCCAGATAAAACTGCTTAATGAGTGGCTAAGAAAAAACAATCGCTAGGTAAGTAGTAAGGGCATCGACGTTAAACAAAAACGAATTATAGTCCAGCCTGTAACTAGCCCGTTTTTTTCTTAAGCCACCCACGACTTGGGCTGCTTTGCATTGTATGGCGCTTAATTATTCGCTTTGCTTCTGCAATCACGTCATCGCGGTCTCGGTAATCCCACAAGCGCTTTGCAGTTAATTTGCTGTTTGCCGCAATATCTACAATTGGCGCAATATAATCCCGCTCAAGATCAAAGTCTAACATCATGGCTTCAAGGGGCGGCAGTGTATGCGGTGAGTGAACGGCATCGTCTGGAAGGTGCGCAAGCTCCGGTACCCACTTCTTAATAAATGTACCATTAGGATCAAGCTTCATTGACTGCGTTTGCGGGTTGTACAACCTAACCGTATGGATGCCAGTTACGCTTGCCTGCATCTGAATTTGCGGATAATGAATGCCGGGTTCAAAATCTAAAAACTGAGACGCCAAATAATGTGCAGCGTGAAGCCAGTGTACATTTAAATGATGACATAAAAAGCTGGTAACCATAGCGCGCATTCTGAAGTTTATATAACCCGTTTCTGCCAAAGCTCGCATGCATGCATCAACAAGCGGGTAGCCAGTTTTACCTTTTTTCCAATGGTAAAAACGCCTGGTAGCCTCAGGTCCATCAATAAAAGGAAACCGTGAGTACGCTTCGTTCATTGCTCGCCATTCAATACTGTGCTCGCTTTCAAATTTCTGAATGAAGTGACAGTGCCAATGAAGACGCGACGTGAGCGCCGATATAGCACGTAGCCACTGTGTTTTATCCTTACCGTTTTCACGCTTAATAACCGCTCGCTGATTCTGTATAAAATGATAAACCTGTTTTATCGACATATTACCCCATGCTAAATAGGGGCTGATTCTAGTACAGGCCTGCCTTGCTGCGTGTGGTTTAGATATGTGCTTATGGTAATGTTTGCCGCGTTCTTCAAAAAAGTGCTTCAGGGTATGCCAAGCTCTGCGCTCACCGCCAATTTGCATAGCAGGTTTGTTAATCGGTTGTTTTTCTGATGAGTGCTTGCTTGCATCACCATATGCAATTTGAGCGTTCCAGCCGCACTTAACCGCGATAGCTTCAAACGGAGACGAGTGTTCGTTTAATGGCGTATTCTTCCAATTTACCCAGTTTGCATCAGTAATAGGAATATCAAAAGTAGGAGCATTAAAGTGTGTTTCCCAATTATTCTGCCAATGTCGACGAGACGGAAGCCCTCTAAGCACAGCTCCTTGTTGGGCTTCTTCAAACACTATACCTTTGTCTGCCAAATATTGTTTAACAGTAATATCTCGCTTGTACGTAACTAGCAGTCCTATTTCTTCATAACTTCTCACTGCGCTTATTGAATACTGCTGCTCAATAGCGTTAAAAGCATCAAGCACTTCACAGTGAAGCTGCAGTACTTCTATATGATCTGGTAGTTGGTTATTAATATCGTTCAAGCTTTCACCGACGAAGCGCCAATGGCGTTCGTCCATGTGAGGATCTTCAATTAACGAAGGTTCCCAGCAGAAGAGTAATACAATGCGTTCATCGTTGTTATATGCGGTATAAAGTGGCTCGTGGTCACGAAGCCGAAGGTCTCGCTTTAACCAAATAACGGTAATGCTTTCTTTTTGCATAGATGTATGACGCTACAACCATTTATTACGAAATTTACCTTTGGGGTCGTAGGTATCAGTCTGCTTTTGCAAATTAAACTGACGATGCCCTCGCGGATCGCTACCTACTCCGGCTAAATACAACCAATTTCCCCAATTGCTGCCTACATCATAGTCAATCAATTGGTGCTCAAACCATGCTGCGCCATAGCGCCAATCCTGCTTAAGCTCGTGTACGAAACAACTTGCTACCAACTGACGACCGCGGTTCGACATATAGCCAGTTTCGCGAAGTTGTCGCATACATGCATCTACAATAGGGTAGCCTGTTTCACCATTACACCATTTTGTAAACGTAGATTGGTCGTGACGTGTGTTTGGTAAACGCTGTTGAATGCCACCAAAATTAAACCACTTCGCTCCATATTTCCGTTGAAGCCAATGAAAGAACTCACGCCAAAGTAGTTCAAAGTAAATCCAATAGGTGGAATCGTTCTTTTCAACGGTTTCCTCAAACTTATACACCTGCTGCATAACTTCACGAGGGGAAATATTTCCATGTGCTAACCAAGGAGAAAGCTTGGTGCTGTGACGCCATGTGTCTAACGCATTTCGTGTTTCCTTGTACGTTGCTGCGCTGCGCCAAGAAAATAGATACGTATCAAGATGCGTGAGTGCAGCAGTTTCACCACCCACAAAACCGTCTTCTTTCGGTGTAGGCAGTGTACTTTTTAATTCGTAGATGAATTCTTCCGGTATCATCGGAGCAAAGTGTGGCTTAAGCTCAGTGTAAGTTGCGACAGGGCTTTGCGGTTCAAGAAACTTTTCTACTTTGCGCCTAAACGGACTGAACACATCTGGCATGTCGTTTATTGAAAATGGAAAGTCTTCTTCGTTAAACAACGTAAGGGCATCTTCTTCAATAAATGTAATATTAGGGTGGGCGCTTCTAACGGCATTCACTTCGGCTGTTTCGTCATAGCCCGCGTGCTTGTTTACTGCCACGTGGGTAAAGTCATTATTTTCCAGTAGCGTTGTTAAACACTTAACGGTATTGCCTTTAAGCACAAGTAAGTCTTGCCCTGATTTAGATAGGCGCAATTTTAAATCATGCAAAGACTCGATAATAAACCGATGACGGTGCTCACCGGTTTGCTTAAAACCGAATGGCGTTGAAACATCATGTTTATCATCAAGTACGAAGACAAACGTCATTTCATCCACGCTGTCGCAAAGCGCGTTTATTGCACGTTGATCATGGAGGCGAAGGTCGTGTCTAAACCAGAATAGACCTCGGGTATTGCTAATCTTGTCTGCCTGTTTAACCGTTTGTTTTGTCATAGTGTTTGCCAGATAACTTTTATTATAATTTCGTAATCCCGATCACGCGTTAATGCGTACTACACCGATACGTAAAGAAGTAATAATTAGTGCAATTTTAAGGTAATAAAGTGACCGTACCCGTAAGCATAATGTGGTTCAGACAAGATCTGCGCGTTAAAGATAACCCTGCGCTTAATGCAGCGTGTGATATGGGCAAAATTATCCCAATCTATATTTATGATGATCAAGCACCCGACGGTCGAAAATTAGGCGGAGCAAGTAAGTGGTGGCTTCATCATTCACTTGCATCGTTGAATGAACGATTGAACGGCCATCTACAAATACTCAAAGGTGATCCAAAAGAAATACTTCCTGCTTTAATGGAAGCTACCGGTGCAAAGTCTATTTTTTGGAATCGCTGCTACGAGCCATGGCAAATTAACCGCGACAAGCACATTAAAAAGACACTGGTTGAGGAAGGTTTTGAAGCAACAAGTTGCAATGGAAGCCTGTTGTGGGAACCCATGAAGGTATTAAAGAAAGACGGAACGCCGTATCGCGTATTCACACCGTATTACCGCAAAGGCTGTTTACAAGTAGACGAGCCTCGTTACCCTAAGGCGCCGCCAGCACGCATTACCTATGCTGACGATATGTCGCAATGTGATTCTATTGAGCTTAACGACTTGGCACTATTGCCCACTATTTCTTGGGATACCACCATTAGAGAGATGTGGACCCCCGGAGAAGAGGGCGCCGCTGATAACTTAGCCACTTTTATAGAAAATGCTGCGCGGAATTATAAAGAAGACAGAGATATTCCATCTGTTAAGGGAACATCGCGTTTATCGCCACATTTACATTTTGGCGAAGTGTCGCCTAATCAGGTTTGGTATGCCATCAAAGACAAGTTTGGTAATACTGAAGATAAAAGCATTGATACCTATTTAAGTGAACTTGGCTGGCGAGAATTCAGCTATTACCTGCTGTACCATTTTCCAACGCTACCGAATAAAAACTTTAACGATAAGTTTGATAAGTTCCCATGGCGCACCGACGCGAAGGCACTTAAAGCATGGCAACGCGGCAACACGGGTATTCCCATAGTTGATGCAGGCATGCGCGAGTTATGGCAAACGGGATATATGCACAATCGCGTACGAATGATTGTGGGGTCATTTTTAGTGAAGAATTTGTTGCTCAGTTGGCATGAAGGTGAACGCTGGTTTTGGGACACCCTGCTAGATGCAGATTTGGCCAGTAATAGTGCTAGTTGGCAGTGGGTATCTGGTTCGGGGGCAGATGCAGCGCCATACTTTAGAATTTTCAATCCTATTCTACAGGGCGAAAAATTCGATAAGAAAGGCAACTATGTACGTAAATATTGTCCAGAGCTTAAAAACCTTCCTGATAAGTACATCCACAAGCCGTGGGAAACCCCAGGTGTTATAGCTAAAGATGCTGGATTGGAGCTTGGTAAATCCTATCCCAAGCCAATTGTCGACCTTAAAAAATCAAGGCAACGAGCGTTAGACGCGTTTCAAGAGATAAAAGAGTAGGGTATGGCTGCACTTATTTTAGTTCTTGGCGATCAGTTAACCGCAACGCTACCAGCCATTTCTGACGCTAATAAATCGACAGACACGATATTAATGGCGGAAGTGCGTGAGGAAGCAACTTATGTAAAGCACCATAAAAAGAAAATTGCGTTTCTATTTAGTGCCATGCGCCATTTTGCCAAATCACTTCGCGACGATGGTTACCGCGTTGACTATATAAAATACGACGATGTAGATAACGCCGGTAGCCTATTGGATGAAGTAAAACGTGCCCTTGAAACAGGGCGCTTTGATGAGGTTGTATGCACAATGCCAGGTGAGCACCGCCTCCTTAAAAGCATGCAGCAGTGGCAAAGTGTGTTGAATACGCCTGTTTCGATAAAAGAAGACAATCGCTTTTTGTCGACTCCTGACGAGTTTTGCGAGTGGGCTAATGGTAAAAAACAGCTTCGAATGGAATTCTTTTACCGAGAAATGCGCCGCAAGCATAATGTGCTGATGGACGGGAAAAAACCTATTGGTGGTAAATGGAATTACGATGCTCAAAACCGTGAGTCTATGGATGCCACACATCAAGTGCCTAAACACAGTAGTTTTGAAACCGATGAAATAACGAAGGAAGTGTTAGCGCTTGTTGAGGAAAACTTCAGCGGTCACTTTGGTGAACTTGATGGTTTCTACTTTGCGGTAACTCGGGAAAATGCGCTTAAGGTTCTTAATACCTTTATCGATGAGCGACTCGAAAACTTTGGTCAGTATCAAGATGCTATGGTTGAAGGGAAGCCTTGGATGTATCACTCGCACATTGGCTTTTACTTAAACTGCGGGTTACTAACGCCTAAAGAGGCTATAGAGGCAGCAGAGCAGGCGTATCATGCCGGACAAGTACCGCTTAATTCTGCAGAAGGTTTTATTCGACAAATATTGGGCTGGCGTGAATACGTTAGAGGCTTTTACTGGCACTTTATGCCTAACTTAAAAACCGACAACTATTTCAATAATACACGCTCGCTTCCTTCGTTCTTCTGGGATGCGCAAACCAATATGAACTGTATGCGCCAGTGTATTAAAGAAACTCAGCAAAATGCCTATGCACACCACATACAGCGTTTAATGGTAATTGGTAACTTTAGCTTGTTAACAGAACTTAGCCCTGAAGAAGTACAGGCGTGGTATTTACTTGTGTATGCCGACGCTTATGAGTGGGTAGAGTTACCAAATGTAGCTGGCATGATCCTTTATAGCGACGGCGGTAACTTGGCCAGTAAACCCTATGTTGCTAGCGGTAGCTACATCAACAAGATGAGTAATTACTGCAAAAACTGCGGCTATCAAGTATCGAAAAAAACAGGGCCTAAAGCGTGTCCATTTAACTACTTGTATTGGCATTTCATTGATAAGCAGCGAGATAAACTGAGTAATAATCACCGTATGGCGATGATCTACAAAACCTACGGCCGCATGAAAGAAGAAAACATTGATGCGATGAAACAGGATGCAGCCGCATTTTTAACTAAGCTGTCGAAAAATGAAGAAGTCTAATTTGCCGACAAAAGTATGTCCGGTTTGCGACCGCCCGTTTACCTGGCGTAAAAAGTGGGAGCGTGACTGGGAGAACGTTAAGTACTGCTCGAAACGTTGTGCATCTAATAAAAATAAAACCTAGCTTACGTTAGTGTTAACCAGCGGCATGACACCTGTTGTGCCACTTAGCGTTGAACTTAGTAAAACCATGAATCCCACTCATAGTTTGATGAATTTATACCATTTATATTCATAACCAAAGTTGCGTATAACTGATGCCATTGTCACTAATGAGTAACTGTTATGCACCAAGACATCTCGTTTAAGATTACACGGACTCCGTTTAACGAACACTACTGTGTTGCTCCAAATACACGAATCACTACTAATTTTGCTAATTTAGCGCGTGGTCCATACAAGGAAGAAAACATTCGAAATACCCTTGATATGATAAGTAACCGCTGTAATTCACTTGCGCACTGGGATAATTCAAATAAAAACCGTTACTCGGTAACGTTAGAGATTGTCAGTGTATTTATTAATAGCGGATTAGATTGCAGCCTTGACTCCCTAGGCGAAAACGATGACGGTCTGCCAAACATTGAAATGCTACAAACTAAAATTGTAGATGCAGACACGGGTGATGTTATAGACGGTATTGTTGGGAATAATTTCTCGTCATACGTCAGGGATTACGATTTTAGTGTTGTCCTAAAACGCTTTAATGAAGGAAGAAAAAACTTTCAAGTTCCACCGCAATTTGGTGACTTTCATGGCGCTCTGTTTAAACACTTTGTTGAATCATCGGCATATAAAGCTGAATTTTGTAAGACGCCGGTAATTTGTTTATCGGTTTCAGATAATAAAACGTACACCCGAATAAATAATTCTCATCCAATATTAGGGGCTGAATATGCGCCCTGTGGTGCTTCACTAACGGAACAATACTTTGCAAAAATGGGGTTACGTGTTCGGTACTTTATGCCAAACAATAGTGCAGCACCATTAGCATTCTACTTTTATGGTGACTTGTTAAACGATTACTCAAACATAGAGTTGATTGCCACAATTAGCACCATGGAGACCTTCCAGAAAATCTACCGTCCAGAGATTTATAACGCGAACTCTAGCGCTGGTACGTGCTTTAAACCAAGCCTTTTTAATAAAGATTACTCCATTACACATGTTAAATACGACCGAGAAGAGCGCGCTTCATTGGCCGTAGAGCAAGGCAAGTATATTGAGACCATGTTTATTAAGCCCTATAAGGCAATGCTTGAACAAACACTTACCCATCAAAAAATTACTAACGCTAATTTCTAACGAGAAAAATATAAGGCCCCTTAATGAATACGCTGATTCCTACTTGTATAGCGGGTAGCTTACCTAAACCTATTTGGCTGGCAGAACCGGAAACCTTATGGTCGCCGTGGAAGTTAGCTAACAAAGCCCTAGAACAAGGCAAGCAAGATGCCTTGAAATTGGCGCTTCACGATCAAAAAAATGCGGGTTTAGACATCATTTGTGACGGTGAACAAACAAGGCAACATTTTGTAACTACCTTTATTGAACAATTGAACGGTGTTGATTGTGAAAACAAGAAAACAATGAGAATTCGAAATCGCTATGATGCACAAGTGCCCGTGATTGTTGGCCCAATTAGCCTTCCACATTCTGTTTTTGAAAAAGATGCATTGTTTTTACGTAGTCAAACAGATGCCCCCATAAAGTGGGCGCTTCCAGGGCCACTCACTATGGTCGATACACTGTGTGACGAATACTATGGTTGTAAAAAGACGCTAGCAAACGAATTCGCAAAAATATTAAACAAAGAAGCCAGAGCACTCGAAGCTGCTGGCGTAGATGTTATTCAGTTTGACGAGCCTGCATTTAACGTTTTTCCAGATGAGGTAAACGAATGGGGCGTTGACGCGCTGGAAACCGCCATAGATGGATTAACCTGTAAAACGGCAGTTCATATTTGCTACGGCTACGGTATTAAGGCAAATAATGATTGGAAAAAGTCATTAGGTTCTCAATGGAGACAGTACGAATTAATCTTTCCGAAAATAAAAGCCTCTAACATCAGTGCGGTTTCGCTAGAGTGCCATAATTCTCACGTGCCCTTGTCGCTTATTTCTCTACTAGAAGGAAAAGAGATAATGGTAGGTGCAATAGACGTGGCGAACGACTGTATTGAATCGCCAGAAGAGGTAGCAGAAACATTAAGACAAGCACTTGCGTATGTGCCACCTGACAAACTCATTGCATGCACTAACTGCGGAATGGCACCAATGGCAGCCGATGTTGCGCGTAAAAAACTTGCTGCTTTAACCGCGGGTGTACGCATTATTAGAGACGAGCTACAGGCTACATAAACAAAAGCAACATAAACAAAAAACGAGCATCGACCGTAGTAACCTTACCTTAAATGGAAAGAGTTATAGAATGGAAACGCCAATTACTGTCGATAAATTTCGTTTTTTACTGTATCGACTTAAAGAAAAGCTATGGATTAAACCACTTTTGCTCTGTGTGCTGTCTATTGCCTGTGTGTTTGCAGCCAAGGCTGCTGATAGCTTTATAGATTCGAAACACATACCCAATATTAACGCTGAATCGGTTGAAACACTTTTATCGATAATGGCGTCAACCATGATGGTTATCGCAACATTTTCAGCTGGCACTATGGTTAATGCCTATAGCTCTGCAGGCCATTCAACTACACCAAGAAGTTTGAGTCTGATCATCTCAGACGACGTGTCTCAGTATGCGCTATCAGTATTTGTTGGCGCATTCATCTACAGTGCGGTTGCTATTACAGCAATGCATCTCGCATTTTTTGATACTGCGGGCGTTTTTATTCTGTTTTGTCTTACATGCACGGTTTTTGTCGTCGTTATATTAACGTTTATCAGATGGGTAGACAGCGTGGCGCGCTTAGGGCGTGTAGAGTCAACAGTGCTGAAAGTAGAACAAGCGACAAAACGCGCAATTGAACATCGCATAAATACGCCATACTTAGGCGCAATACCACAGCACGATGCAGCAGTGCAGGGCAGTCACGCCATTTATACCGACGAAGTAGGGTACATACAACTTGTCGACATCGCTAGACTTCAACACCTATGTGAAAAAGAAGACTTGTTCATTAACTTGAATATGCTACCTGGTGAGTTTGTAACACCAGAAAAGCCTGTTGGCTTCGCTTCGGAAGCCGGTTTTGATAAGGAAATATTGTGCGCTATAAGCATTGATCCTATGCGTTCGTTCGAGGCAGACCCAAGATATGGGTTTATCGTATTAGCAGAAATAGCGTCTAGAGCTTTGTCGCCCGCTGTAAATGACCACGGCACAGCCATTAAAATTATCACAAGCATTACCAGGCTATTGTTACTTTGGCATTCGACAGAACGTGTAAATAAAACTGATAGCCAAAATAATAGCCATGAGTTTAACAATACCAGTTATTTTAAAAATAAAAAGATGTTAAAAAACAGTCACGAGCCAAAATATAATCGTGTGTCTGTACCTGAATTATTAATTAATGACATTTTTGATGACGCATTTACTAGTATTTCAAGAGACAGCAATAACAATATTGAAGTGGCAATAAGAATTCAAAAGTCTTTAATAACGCTATCTAAATGCTTTGAACATGTTGATAAAGATTTTTACAGGGCCGCGGTTAAGTTTCAAAAAGAAACATTTGATAGGTGCTTTGAAAACTTAAATTTCGAGAAAGATAAAGAAAGGCTTAATTTAGTTTTCGAACAATCAAAGTAAATATAAAAACAAAACTTTAATAAAAGTTTTCAACTAACAAATACTTATAGTTGATAGAGATATTAATCAATTATTTTCAGTAATAAGAATTCTGAGTTAAGTCATGAACTCAATTTAACTCCTTAAAGTAATCTCAAATGCCAAAGAGCATCTTGATAACACCATTTCTCTATATTTAGCAGTTCGAGCGCTACGTAAAATCTGAATCATTTTGCGAGGTCTAGTACGTTAGATTTTACGTAGCGCGACATTTGAAAACTCCACTTAAATACAAGCTTTGGAAATATCGCAGCGATATAAAAGCTCACCAATCATTAAGTTAGTGCTGCAGTCAACTTGCGCGCAAGTTTGTTCACGCACAGTGCTGACACAACTAAAAGCGCTATAGACGAAAAAGTCCGTAAGCATTCACAGTCAACAAGGTAGGCAGTAAGCCTGACATCTGCGCCCTAATCTCACCTATACATAATTACTCATAATGTATATTATGTTAAATAAGATGTGTTAAATGACTGGATAAGTGATGTAGTAACCACGACAACACGCCGTTCTCCTGCTCTTATTAATAATGTTGTAGTTTGTTAACGTAGTTCGTAAACACCACGTAAGCTTTTAAAGCGTATCTCTATAGATGTTTAATTAAATTGAAAAGCCACTACGAAGGCATAGAGAGATTGTATGAGCACAAACTTCTAAAGTGTTGTTATTATTTCTAAATTAATAAGCAGGTTTCTAAAAGTATTTTATACAAGATGTCCGTAACATTAAGTGATTGTTCTAGGCTTTTTAGGAAAGCGTTATTTGCTTTCAATTTCAGACTGAAATCTCTATCTTATTGCTTCATGGCCATAGTTTTGATTCTCCCAGATACATAAAGAAATACGCTAAAGCGTTTTGCAAT